>NZ_LGDW01000051.1 GCF_001280005.1 Streptomyces sp. NRRL WC-3618
CCAGCCCCCCGAGGCTTCACCATCCTCCGCAACTCCTCAGGCTCAACAGCCGACCCCCGCTTCTTCACGGTAAGCACCCCCACCCCCCGCTCCCGCAACAGAGCCTTCAACCTCTTCACCCCGAACGGCAGTTCATCGGTGATCTCATAAACGGACGCATACGGCGTATCCCGCAACTCATCCGCCGTCACATAGGCGATCGTCTCGTCGACAAGCCCCCCACCGACCTCCTCGGCCACCTCCGCCACCAGATGCGCCCGAATGACGGCACCGTCGGGCTCGTACAAGTACCGCCCCACCGCACGCACCTGAGGATTCGGCAGCCCCCGCCCGACCAGAACACGCGGCCCGGGCAGCAGAGTCGCCCGAACCACCCCGGGCTCGGTCCCGAACCACAGCACCGCTTCCTTCACGTCGCCACCGTCGGAGATCCACTCCGCCCCGGCGTCGGCGGGAATCGCCTCGTGCGGCACACCGGGCGCGATCTTCAACGCGGCCAGCGGAGCCTTCCGCGCCGCCTCCACGGCCCACGACAACGGCGGTGAGTACGCCTCGGGATCGAAGATCCTGCCGCGCCCTCCACGCCGCGCGGGATCGACGAACACCGCGTCGTACGGCGTCGTGTCGACGTCGGTGACGTCGGCCTCCCGTACCTCCACCAGATCCCCGATCCGGAGCGCCTCGACGTTCGCCCGGGCGACGGCGGCCGTGAGCGGATCCCGGTCCACGGCGAGGACCCGGATCCCGGCGCGGGCGAGCGCGAGAGCGTCGCCCCCGATCCCGCAGCACAGGTCCGCGACGGAGGTCACGCCCAACTCCCTGAACCGCTCCGCCCGGTACGCGGCCACGCTCGCCCTGGTCGACTGCTCGACGCCGTTGGGCGTGAAGAACATCCGCCCGGCGTCCTCCGCACCGAACTTCGCCACCGCCCGCTGCCGCAGGCGTTCCTGGCCGAGCGCCGCCGAGACCAGCTCGGCGGGGTGCTCGCGGCGCAGCCGGGTGGCGACGGCCAGTTCACGGGCCGGTTCGGTACCGCGCACCTCGTCGAGGAGGGCGCGGCCGGCCGGGGTGAGCAGGGCGGCGAAGGCGGAGAGGGGAGAGGCGAGGTCGTTCACCGGGTCATTGTGAGCCAGACGGTGGACGGCGTGCTTCCCGCACCGGTGTCGGAGCGTCCGCGCCGCGGGGCCCTGAGAAGATCCGACACCATGCGGACAGTAGGACAAAATGACAAAAGATGGCCCTCGGTGAGGCCGTGCGCCGGGACGGCCGCGGTGGCCCTCGCGGTCGGCTGTGCCGCGTCAGGCGCCCGGAAGCCGATCCGCCCGGCCCCCGCGCCCGCCGACCATCAGCGGCGGCTCCACGCGGCCCCGGCGCGAACCCTCGACACATACGCCCAGAAACTGCGCCGTACGCCCGCCACCCGCCAGCCCTACGGCACCTACGACGAGGACACCCTGCGAGCCGCCAAGTCATGCGGCGTGAAGTACGTCCCGCTGGGGAACGAGGAGTCCTTCGCGGACCGCTGGGACTACCGCGAGGGGGACCGGGACATCCATCCGGGTGACATCGTCCTCAGCCGCTTCCAGGGCAGGGGCGACGGAAAGGGCACGATGCCCGACATGATCCGCCGCTTCATGAAACCCGTCACCGCCAAGGGATACGCGGTGGCCCGCCGGGAGGACTACCTGTGACCGCCCGCCCCCTGGCCGCCGCCGCACTTGCCGCCGCCCTCCTGACGGCGACGGCGACCGGCTGCGCCCAGTCCGTGGACCCCATCGAACGCCTCGGCAGAAAGGCGGCCCACGCGGCCCGGCAGGCGGCGCGCACGCACTCCCCGGCCGGCGACACGCACGCGTACCGCCGCTGGGGCCTGCCGTCCCCCCTGCCCCCGGCCCCGTCGTCCCCGTCCCCCCGCCCCCACCTCCGCGCGGCGGGCCCCGGCCTCCCTCCGGTCGTCGACCACGTCCCGACCCACGACAAGGTCGTCTTCCTCACCTACGACGACGGCGCCGAACGCGACCCCCGGTTCGTCGACCTGGTCCGCGAACTGCGCCTCCCGGTCAGCGTGTTCCTCACGGACAGCGTCGTGGGCCCCGGCTACGCCCACTTCGCCCGCCTGCGCCAGGTCGGCGCGAACGTCCAGAACCACACCCTGGATCACCAGCCCCTGCAAGGCCTCCCGTACGCCGGCCAGCGCGCCGAGATCTGCGGCCAACAGGACAAACTCCGAGAACGCTTCGGCCTCCGCCCCCGCCTCTTCCGCCCGCCGTACGGCACCTACGACCCGACCACACTGAGGGCGGCCGGAGACTGCGGAATCTCGGCGGTGGTGCTGTGGACGAAGGGTCAGAATCCACTCCGACCAGGGGACATCGTCCCGGTGGGCCCCCCACTGGTCGAGCGAACGGTGAGCCTGCTCAGACAAGTTCAGAACCGAGGCCTGAAGGTGGCCCGCCTGGAGGACTACCTCTGACAAATCCAGCCCGTTCCTATCCCAGCCCGTCCGGCGTTTGAGGCGAGCGCGTCCAGCGCGAACGGGGGCCCGGTGGCAGAGCCCCCAGTACCGACGCGCACACGGACGAACGGCCACTCATCCGGACCCACGATCACTGGAAACCCCCGCGAAACCGTCGGCGGCATTGGCACTCCGCTTGACCGAGTGCTAATCGCAGTCATAGTCTCAGGTCTGGCACTCCCCCCTGGAGAGTGCCAACAGCGACGGGCAGGTCCGGCACCCGCGACGACGGATCGACCTGGTCGCCACCTCAGACAGTTAACCCCGTGAGATCTCCGAAGGGGGAGGTCGGATCGTGACGACCACCAGCTCCAAGGTTGCCATCAAGCCGCTCGAGGACCGCATTGTGGTCCAGCCGCTCGAAGCCGAGCAGACCACGGCCTCTGGCCTGGTCATCCCGGACACCGCCAAGGAGAAGCCCCAGGAGGGCGTCGTCCTGGCAGTGGGCCCGGGTCGCTTCGAGAACGGCGAGCGCCTGCCGCTCGACGTGAAGACCGGCGACATCGTGCTGTACAGCAAGTACGGCGGCACCGAGGTGAAGTACAACGGCGAGGAGTACCTCGTCCTCTCGGCTCGCGACGTGCTCGCGATCGTCGAGAAGTAATTCACCCGGATTTGCCAGCATCACCAGCATTACCAGCACTGCAGTGAACTGCGCCCCTGGCCCCCGCGACTCTCAACAGCCGGGAGCTGGGGGCGCAGTTCGTTTCTCCCACATTTCCGAGAGGGCTGAACCGCTCCCATGGCGAAGATCCTGAAGTTCGACGAGGACGCCCGTCGCGCCCTTGAGCGCGGCGTCAACAAGCTTGCCGACACGGTGAAGGTGACGATCGGCCCCAAGGGCCGCAACGTCGTCATCGACAAGAAGTTCGGCGCTCCCACCATCACCAACGACGGCGTCACCATCGCCCGCGAGGTCGAGCTCGACGACCCGTACGAGAACCTCGGCGCCCAGCTGGTGAAGGAGGTGGCGACCAAGACCAACGACATCGCGGGTGACGGTACGACCACCGCCACCGTGCTGGCCCAGGCGCTCGTCCGCGAGGGTCTGAAGAACGTCGCCGCCGGCGCCTCCCCGGCCGCCCTGAAGAAGGGCATCGACGCGGCGGTCAAGGCTGTGTCCGAGGAACTCCTCGCGACCGCCCGCCCCATCGAGGAGAAGTCCGACATCGCCGCCGTGGCCGCGCTGTCCGCGCAGGACACGCAGGTCGGCGAGCTCATCGCCGAGGCGATGGACAAGGTCGGCAAGGACGGTGTCATCACCGTCGAGGAGTCCAACACCTTCGGTCTGGAGCTCGACTTCACCGAGGGCATGGCCTTCGACAAGGGTTACCTGTCCCCGTACATGGTGACCGACCAGGAGCGTATGGAGGCCGTCCTCGACGACCCGTACATCCTGATCCACCAGGGCAAGATCTCCTCCATCCAGGACCTGCTGCCGCTGCTGGAGAAGGTCATCCAGACCAACTCCTCGAAGCCGCTGCTGATCATCGCCGAGGACGTCGAGGGCGAGGCCCTGTCGACCCTGGTCGTGAACAAGATCCGCGGCACCTTCAACGCGGTCGCGGTCAAGGCCCCCGGCTTCGGTGACCGCCGCAAGGCGATGCTCGGCGACATGGCCGCGCTCACCGGCGGCGAGGTCATCGCCGAGGAGGTCGGCCTCAAGCTCGACCAGGTCGGCCTCGACGTGCTGGGCACCGCCCGCCGCGTCACCATCTCGAAGGACGACACGGTCATCGTCGACGGCGGTGGCGACAGCGCCGCCGTGGCCGGCCGCGTCAACCAGATCAAGGCCGAGATCGAGAACACGGACTCCGACTGGGACCGCGAGAAGCTCCAGGAGCGCCTCGCGAAGCTGGCCGGCGGCGTGTGCGTGATCAAGGTCGGCGCCGCCACCGAGGTGGAGCTGAAGGAGAAGAAGCACCGTCTCGAGGACGCCATCTCCGCGACCCGCGCCGCGGTCGAGGAGGGCATCGTCTCCGGTGGTGGCTCCGCGCTCGTCCACGCCGTGAAGATCCTCGAGGGTAACCTCGGCAAGACCGGCGACGAGGCGACGGGTGTCGCGGTCGTCCGCAGGGCCGCCGTCGAGCCGCTGCGCTGGATCGCCGAGAACGCCGGCCTGGAGGGTTACGTCATCACCTCCAAGGTCGCCGAGCTCGACAAGGGCCAGGGCTTCAACGCCGCCACCGGCGAGTACGGCGACCTGGTCAAGCAGGGCGTCATCGACCCGGTCAAGGTCACCCGCTCCGCTCTGGAGAACGCGGCCTCGATCGCCTCCCTCCTGCTCACGACCGAGACCCTGGTCGTCGAGAAGAAGGAAGAGGAAGAGCCGGCAGCGGCGGGCGGCCACGGCCACTCCCACTGAGCCACAGCTCACGCAGCACGAAGAACCCCCCCGTTCCTGGCCGGAACGGGGGGTTTCTCCCTTCGCGGGCGGTCACATGTTCCCCGTGCCCTACTGCTCCAACGACCCCGTTGACTCACGCGCCTACTGCTCCAACGAGTCCAGCGCCCCGAGCTGCCCCATCAGCCCCAGCCGGTCGTACTGCCACCAGCCCTCGACGATTTTCCCGTCCCCGTCGAACCGGTGGATGGTCATGCCGGTCATCGAGGCCTGCCTGCCGCTGTTGGGAATCCCGAGGAACTCACCCCGCTGAGTCCCGTTCCACGTCCAGCGTGTGCAGACCCGGTCGCCCTGGGCGATCTGTTCGTCAACGGTGAACGCGAAGTCGAAGGCCTCACGCCACATCTCCATCTCACGCCGGGCCGCGTCCAGCCCGATGAGATCCTGTTCGTTGGCCGGATCATGGTCGTGGTAACTCTCCACGAACAGGTCGTTCAGCGCGGGCAGTTCACCCCGGGTGGCGACGACCTCGAAGAACCGCCGCGAGGAGTCCGCGCACAACGGCTCGTCCCGCACCACGTCCAGGTCGGTGAACGTCGGCATCTCGTCGCACAGGGCGACCATCTCCCGGAAGATCCTGTCGGTCTCCGGAAGGTTCGAGTTCCGCATCGCTTCCTCGTACGACGGGAACTCCACGATCTCGACGAAGTGCGACGAGTCCGAGAGATCCTTGCCGATCACCGTGTGCGTCGCGGACCGCTTCCCCTTGGTCTGTTCGACCCAGGTGTCCATCAGCCGGTTCATCTCGTCGAACCGGCTGGTCTTGCAATCAATCAGCTGTACGAATGTCATAGCGCCGCCTCCGGCCCCCCTGGGTCGGGTACCTCTCTCCATACTCCCACCGGAGCAGCGCCACCACCTCTTTCACACCGGCCCGTAACCGCGTCACTGAGGGCCGTACTTCCGCCCCGTCTTCGACGAGATCCCGCCCAGCAGCGCCCTGGGCGTCACCTTCACCACGCCCATCAGCGCCTTGTAGCGCGGGTCCGGAATCGACAGCGACTTGCCCCGGGACAGATCGGCGAGCGCCGCCGCGACCAGCTTGTCGGCGTCCAGCCACATCCAGTTCGGGATGTTGTCCGTCCCCATCCCGGCCCGCTCATGGAACTCGGTGCGCACGAACCCGGGAGCCAACGCCATCAGCCGCACCCCGCTTCCCGCCAGGTCCTTCGCCGCCCCCTGCGTGAACTGCACGACCCACGCCTTCGACGCCCCGTACGTACCGCGCGGCACGAAGGCGGCGACGGACGCCACGTTGACGACACCCCCACGCCCCCGCTCCCGCATGGCTTCGGCCGCCGCGCTGGTCAGCCGCAGCACGGCCTCGCAGTGCACCTTGAGCATCCTGAGTTCGTCCGCCATCGACACGTCGAGATAGCTGCCCTTGTTGCCGAACCCGGCGTTGTTGACCAGCAGGTCGACCGGGTTCTTGCGGTCGCTGAGACGAGCGGTCACCGCCTCGATGCCCGCCTCCGTCGCGAGGTCGGCGCTCAGTACCTCCGCCTCGATGCCGTGCCGGTCGTGCAGTTCGGTCGCCTGCTCGCCGAGCCGTTTGGCATCGCGCGCCACCAGAACGAGGTTGTGGCCGTCGGCCGCCAGCCGTCGTGCGAACGCGGCGCCGATTCCCGCGGTCGATCCTGTAATCAAAGCCGTTGTCATGGCGCAAGATTAGTGACCCGTGCTGTGCCCGTCCGCCCTCTGCACGCTCCCTCCCTCTCGTGAAGTCCCCACCCGGTGCCCAGACGTAAGCCCTCGTCAGCGCCCATGCCGTTCCCGGACGTCAGTCGTACTTCTTCACATCCACACGCACCCGCACGACACTCGCCCCCGTACTCGAGGCGCGGACACGCATTCATGACCACGACCACACGCTGAGTCAGTCATCCCCAAAGTGTCGACGCATTAATCTCCTTCAAGCCCAAGGATCACTTATGATCGAGAAATGATCGAAGCCCGTCATCTCCGTGTCCTGCGCGCCGTGGCCACCACCGGGTCGTTCTCGGCGGCGGGCCGTGCACTGGGCTGCACCCAGCCCGCCGTCAGTCAGCAGATGAAGGCGCTGGAAGCGTCGGTCGGCACCCCGCTGCTCATCCGCACCGGACGCGAGATGCGCCTGACCCAGGCGGGTGAGGCCCTCGTGCGCCACGCGGCGGGCATCCTCTCGGGCCTCACGGCGGCGGAGGAGGAGGTCGCCGCGATCGCCGGCCTGCGGGCCGGACGGGTCCGACTGGTGTCCTTCCCCAGCGGCAGCTCCACCCTCGTCCCGACCGCCCTTGCCGCCCTGCGCGCCGCCCACCCCGGCACCCGGGTCTCCCTGGAGGAGGCAGAACCTCCGCACTCCGTCGAACTGCTGCGCGAGGGCGACTGCGACGTGGCCCTCGCCTTCCGATACGAGGGCGCGGCGGGCGCGGGCGAGTGGGACGACCTGGTGGTCCGCCCCCTGCTCACCGACCGGCTCGTCGGTCTCGTACCCGAAGGGCACCGGCTGTCCCGCGCGGAGTCGGTCGCCCTCGCCGAACTGGCCGCCGAGCCATGGATCGCCGGCTGTCCGCGCTGTCGGGGTCAGCTGGTCGAGGCCTGCGAGAGCGCGGGCTTCACGCCGCGCATCGACTTCGCGACCGACGACTACCCGGCGGTGGTCGGCCTGGTGGGCGCGGGTCTGGGCGTCGCGGTCCTGCCCCAGCTCGCCATCGAGTCCGTACGGCCGAGAGGTGCGCGCGCTGTGACGCTCGAACCGGCGGTCCGGCGGCAGATCGTCGCGCTGACGCTGCCCGACCTGGCGCAGGTGCCGGCGGTGGCGGCGACGCTGGATGAGTTGGCGCGGGCGGCGGCGCGAACCTGAGCAGGCGGGGCCCGGCCCTATCGAAGAAACGTTCCTTCAGTTGTTCGAACCCAAGGGTCCGCCAGCCGTTGCCGACGCCGACACCAGCCGGTTGCGGGCCCGCCCCATCAGTTCTTCGCGCTCGTCCTCGGTCAACCCGCCCCATACGCCATAGGGCTCGCGCACCGCCAGCGCGTGCGCCGCGCACTGCGCGCGGACCGGGCATCTCATGCAGACCTCCTTGGCCGAGTTCTCGCGAGCGCTCCGTGCCGCACCGCGCTCTCCCTCCGGGTGGAAGAAGAGCGAGCTGTCGACCCCACGGCAGGCTGCGAGGAGCTGCCAGTCCCAGAGGTCCGCGTTCGGACCGGGAAGGCGGGAGAAATCTGCCATTGCATGTCCCCTTGTTGCCGTTCTGGGCTGAGATAGTGGCCCCTGACCGTACAACTACGATCTAAGGATATGAAAATATGACTCATTGCGAATCTAGCCTCAGACACCAATAAAAGGGAAGAAAAACGGCTGAATGGGGCATAGGTTGTGATGAAACGTTGAGGGTCTGTTGTGCATGTCTGCACCGTGTGCGCGCCCTCACGTAGAGTGCCGAAGACGACACACAGCCCCGTAACTCTTTCGAGTGACCATCGTTGAGAGTGCGGAGGCGGTTGGAGGAACAAGCGCTCGGACGGGCGGCAGTACCCACTGCCGGGAAAATCGGTCGAGCGTCAACCGCACAGGTGACGATTAGTACCAGCCTGGAGGCTCAAGGTGACGCGCATCAGCTGCGGAGGGCGGTCATGACATCCGTCCTCGTCTGCGACGACTCCCCGCTTGCCCGAGAGGCGCTCCGCCGCGCGGTCGCGACCGTGCCCGGTGTCGAGCGCGTGACCACGGCGGCCAACGGGGAGGAAGTCCTCCGCCGCTGGGGTGCCGACCGTTCGGACCTGATTCTGATGGACGTACGCATGCCCGGTCTGGGCGGCGTCGAGACGGTCCGGCGGCTGCTGTCCGCCGACCCTGGAGCGCGCATCATCATGCTCACCGTCGCCGAGGACCTGGACGGCGTGGCGCTCGCCGTCGCCGCCGGTGCCCGCGGCTATCTGCACAAGGACGCCTCGCGCGCCGAACTGCGGGCCACGGTGACACAGGCGCTGGCCGACCCGACCTGGCGGCTCGCGCCGCGCCGACTGCGTTCGGCCGAGATGGGCGCTGCGCCCACGCTCACCGCGCGCGAGATCCAGGTCCTGGAAGGCATGAGTCACGGCCGGTCCAACGCGGAGATCGGACGCGAACTGTTCCTCTCCGAGGACACGGTGAAAACGCACGCCAGGCGCCTGTTCAAGAAGCTCGGCGCCTCAGACCGCGCGCACGCGGTAGCGCTCGGTTTCCGGTGGGGTCTGGTCCGTTAGGTGGACCTCGCCGGGGCTAAAGAAGTCCCCGCCTGCCGCACGGTGGGCGGGGGTCGTGAAACGGCCCGCCGGGTGCCCGCTGCTCGTTTCGCCGCGGATGCCGCATCCTTGAGATGTGGAGTTCCTCGGGGACGAGTCGGTCGAGCGGAAGGGGAGGGCGCAGGAAATGAGTTCCGGCGCACCTGCTCATAACGCTTCGGTGCACAACAACGGACGCGGTGCCACGGAGAGAGCGGCGCCAAGGCACCATGGTCCGATGCGCGACGACGAGGCGGCTTATGCCCATGGGGTGATTGGTGCGCTCGTCCACCGCGCCGTCGACGGGGACGAGCAGGCGACGCACGATCTGCTCGCCCATGTCCACCCCCTCGCCCTGCGCTACTGCCGCACCCGGCTGTCGAGACTGCCGGGCGACGCGCGCCACTTCGTGGAGGACCTGGCGCAGGAGGTCTGCGTCGCCGTACTCCTCGCCCTGCCGCGCTATCGCGACACCGGACGTCCGTTCGAGGCGTTCGTCTTCGCGATCGCCGCGCACAAGGTCGCCGACCTCCAGCGCGCCGCGATGCGTCACCCGGGTTCGACCGCCGTCCCCTCGGACGAGATGCCGGAACGCCCCGACGACTCCCTGGGCCCCGAGGAACGGGCTCTCCTCAGCAGCGACGCCGAATGGGCCAAGAAGCTCATGGCCAACCTCCCTGAGAACCAGCGTGAGCTGCTCCTGCTGCGCATCGCGGTGGGCCTCACGGCGGAGGAGACGGGCCAGATGTTGGGAATGTCACCCGGTGCGGTGCGCGTGGCCCAGCATCGCGCCTTGAGTCGGCTGCGGGCGCTGGCGGAGCAGTAACGGCCGCACCCGCGGCCCCCTTTTCCCGGCCCCCGGGTGAACGGCCGGGACGCCGAATCCGTACGAACAAGCGATTCCGTACGAACGTACGAAGCTCTGGGGCACCTCGCACTGTGGAATTCGGGAGCCGCGCTTCCCGTTAGCATGGACATCCGCACCGATCAAGGCCATTTGGGGAAGGTGTCATGACTGCCAACGTCGACGGAGTGCCCGCAAAGTTCGCGACACTCGGGCTGACCTACGACGACGTGCTGCTGCTGCCGGGCGCATCCGAAGTGCTGCCCAACGCGGTCGACACCTCGTCCCGTATCTCCCGCAACGTCCTGGTCAACATCCCGCTGCTCTCGGCGGCGATGGACAAGGTGACCGAGTCGCGCATGGCGATCGCCATGGCCCGCCAGGGCGGCGTGGGCGTGCTGCACCGCAACCTCTCCATCGAGGACCAGGTCAACCAGGTCGACCTCGTGAAGCGCTCCGAGTCCGGCATGGTCACCGACCCGATCACCGTGAATCCGGACGCGACGCTGGGCGAGGCCGACGCGCTGTGCGCCAAGTTCCGCATCAGCGGCGTCCCGGTGACGGACGGCAACGGCAAGCTGCTCGGCATCGTCACCAACCGTGACATGGCCTTCGAGACGGACCGCTCGCGTCAGGTCCGTGAGGTCATGACGCCGATGCCGCTGGTCACCGGCAAGGTCGGCATCTCCGGCACCGAGGCCATGGAGCTGCTGCGCCGCCACAAGATCGAGAAGCTTCCCCTGGTCGACGACGCCGGTCTCCTCAAGGGCCTCATCACGGTCAAGGACTTCGTCAAGGCCGAGAAGTACCCGAGTGCCGCCAAGGACTCCGAGGGCCGGCTGCTGGTCGGCGCGGCCGTCGGCGCCAGCCCCGAGGCGCTGGAGCGCGCCCAGGCGCTCGCCGAGGCGGGGGTGGACTTCCTGGTCGTCGACACCTCGCACGGGCACAACAGCAACGCCCTGAGCTGGATGTCGAAGATCAAGTCGAGCGTCCACGTCGACGTGATCGGCGGCAACGTGGCCACGCGCGACGGCGCCCAGGCCCTGATCGACGCGGGTGTCGACGGCATCAAGGTGGGCGTCGGCCCCGGCTCCATCTGCACCACCCGCGTGGTCGCCGGCATCGGCGTACCGCAGGTCACGGCCATCTACGAGGCGGCCCTCGCGGCCCGCGTCGCCGGCATTCCGGTGATCGGTGACGGCGGCCTGCAGTACTCCGGCGACATCGGCAAGGCGCTCGCCGCCGGCGCCGACTCCGTGATGCTGGGCAGCCTCCTGGCGGGCTGCGAGGAGTCCCCGGGTGAGCTGCAGTTCATCAACGGCAAGCAGTTCAAGTCGTACCGCGGCATGGGCTCGCTGGGCGCCATGCAGTCGCGCGGCCAGGCGAAGTCGTACTCCAAGGACCGCTACTTCCAGGCCGACGTCGGGGCCGACGACAAGCTCGTCCCCGAGGGCATCGAGGGCCAGGTGCCCTACCGCGGTCCGCTGGCCAACGTGCTGCACCAGCTCGTCGGCGGTCTGCGTCAGACCATGGGATACGTCGGCGCGGCCAGTGTCGGCGAGATGGAGACCAAGGGCCGTTTCGTCCGCATCACGTCGGCGGGTCTCAAGGAGAGCCACCCGCACGACATCCAGATGACGGTCGAGGCGCCCAACTACAGCCGCAAGTAAGCGCGCGAGCGGTAACCGGACGTGCGAGGGGCGGTCCCGGAAGTACTCCGGGACCGCCTTTGTCGTACCCGTCGGGGATACTGGGAGGCGCACAACCAAGGATGGAAAGGCCACACACGTGACTGAGATCGAGATCGGGCGCGGCAAGCGCGGCCGTAGGGCGTACGCCTTCGACGACATCGCCGTCGTCCCCAGCCGTCGTACGCGCGACCCGAAGGAGGTCTCGATCGCCTGGCAGATCGACGCCTACCGCTTCGAGCTGCCCTTCCTGGCGGCCCCCATGGACTCGGTCGTCTCCCCGGCCACCGCGATCCGCATCGGCGAGCTGGGCGGCCTCGGCGTCCTGAACCTCGAAGGGCTCTGGACGCGGTACGAGGACCCGCAGCCGCTGCTCGACGAGATCGCCGAGCTGGACGCGGACACCGCGACCCGCCGCCTCCAGGAGATCTACGCGGCTCCGATCAAGGAGGAGCTGATCGGCGCGCGCATCAAGGAGGTGCGCGACTCGGGTGTGGTCACCGCCGCCGCGCTCTCCCCGCAGCGCACGGCCCAGTTCTCCAAGGCCGTCGTCGACGCGGGCGTGGACATCTTCGTCATCCGCGGTACGACGGTCTCCGCGGAGCACGTCTCCAGCGCCGCCGAACCGCTGAACCTGAAGCAGTTCATCTACGAGCTGGACGTCCCGGTGATCGTCGGCGGCTGCGCCACCTACACCGCGGCCCTGCACCTGATGCGCACCGGCGCGGCCGGCGTGCTCGTCGGCTTCGGCGGCGGCGCCGCGCACACCACGCGCAACGTGCTGGGCATCCGCGTCCCGATGGCGACCTCGGTCGCCGATGTGGCCGCGGCCCGCCGCGACTACATGGACGAGTCCGGCGGCCGGTACGTGCATGTGATCGCCGACGGCGGCGTCGGCTGGTCCGGCGACCTCCCGAAGGCGATCGCCTGTGGCGCCGACGCGGTCATGATGGGCTCCCCTCTGGCCCGTGCCACGGATGCGCCCGGCAAGGGCCACCACTGGGGCATGGAGGCCGTGAACGAGGAGCTGCCGCGCGGCAAGAAGGTCGACCTGGGCACGGTCGGCACCATCGAGGAGGTCCTCATGGGTCCCTCGCACATTCCCGACGGGTCGATGAACTTCTTCGGCGCCCTGCGCCGCGCCATGGCCACCACCGGCTACAGCGACCTCAAGGAGTTCCAGCGCATCGAGGTGACGGTGGCGGACTCGACGCACATGCGATGAGCTGAGGTGACGCTGCGCTCCGCTTGCGCGGCGTCAGCGGCTTGGGCGGTCTGAACGACGAAGGGGCCCGGTTACCCGTGGGGGGTGGCCGGGCCCCTTCGCGTGTCCAAGTGGCCTGGTGGGGCGTGTTTTGCGGGAGGGGGGCGCACGGTTGCTTTCGAGGCGAACGCGGGCCGATCAAGGGCGGTGAGGCCGCTAGCGTGTGTGTCGGCGCCTCAGTTCTGTGGAGCGCCCCCTTCCAGGGACATGGTTCCGGACCCCCGCCCGTCGGGGCCCGGCCCGAGTTCCAGCAAGCCGCCTACCGGGTCTATGGGCGGTGTCGCGGAAGGGGGCGCCCATGGGTCGTCACCGCAAGCCCACCCGCTGGGACCGGATCCGTCTTCGGGCGGTCAAGTTCCGGAGGAGGTGCGTCTTGTGGACCTACGGATGGTGAGCGGCCGCCCCCAAAAGAACTAGGGGCGGACACCCGTGAACCATCCAGGAGCCTGCCGCAGTGACCCCTGCGGTGGGCTCCACCTTTTTGTACGGTACCGGACTCGCCGTCGGGCGGCCCGGTGCCGAAGGTGGTGCGTCTTGTGGACCTACGGATGGTGAGCGGCCGCCCCTGTAAGAGCTAGGGGCGGATACCCGTGAACCATCCAGGAGCCTGCCGCAGGTTCCCGCTGCAGTGGGCTCCACCTGCCTTGTACGGTACCGACGCGAGCGCCCCCGCGCCACCGGCCTCCGAGGCTCGGCGACTCGCACGCGCCCCCCTTCACAACCGATGCGCCGCCCCCGTAGGAGTCGCCCCCCGGGTGTCCAGCAGCAGCTGTGCCTTCACCGACAGGCCCTGGAGGTCGTACGTGCGGTGCTGCTGAAGGAGGATCGTCAGGTCGGCGTCGGCCGCCGCCTCGTAGAGGGAGTCCGCGCGGGGGAGGGGGCGGTCCAGGACGCTCCACGACGGGATGTGGGGGTCGTGGTAGCTGACGGAGGCGCCCAGTTCCATCAGGCGGATCGCGATCTCCTGGGCGGGGGAGCCCTGTTGGTCGGCTAGGTCCTGCTTGTAGGTGACGCCCAGGAGTAGTACGCGGGCGCCCCGGGCCGACTTGCCGTGCTCGTTCAGGAGGGTGGCCGCGCGTTGGATGACGTACTGGGGCATGTGGTTGTTGACCTGCTGGGCGAGTTCCACCATGCGCAGCGTGCGGCCGGTGCGGCCGGTGCGGCCCGTGTGGTTGTGCAGATCCTGGGGGACCGCGTGGCCGCCCACGCCCGGGCCGGGGCGGAAGGCCTGGAAGCCGAACGGCTTTGTCTCCGCGCAGCGGATGACGTCCCACAGGTCGACGCCCAGGTCGTGGCAGAGGACGGCCATCTCGTTGACGAGGGCGATGTTGACGTGCCGGAAGTTGGTCTCCAGGAGCTGTACGGTCTCCGCTTCCCGTGGTCCACGCGCGCGTACCACCTTGTCGGTGAGCCGGCTGTAGAAGGCGGCGGCCGACTCGGTGCAGGCGGGGGTGAGGCCGCCGATGACCTTGGGGGTGTTGGCGGGCGTGAAGTCGCGGTTGCCGGGGTCTACGCGGCTGGGGGAGTAGGCGAGATGGAAGTCGCGGCCCGCCCGCAGCCCGGAGCCCTCTTCGAGGAGGGGGCGCAGGAACTCCTCCGTCGTGCCCGGGTGTACGGGCGACTCCAGGATCACCGTGGTGTGCGGACGCAGCCGGGCGGCGAGGGTGCGGGCGGCTGCCTCCACCTGGCTCAGGTTCAGGGTTCCGTCGGCGCCGCGCGGAGTGGGGGCGCAGATTACGGCGGTGCGTACGCGGCCGAGCTCGGCGGGTCCTGCGGCCGTCCGGAACCCCCCGGAGAGCATCCGGCGCAGCTCGGCGGCGGTGAGGGAGCCGGCCTCGGGGCCGGTCTTGTACCCGAGGGTGGGGATGCCGGCGGCGACGGCGGCCTGGGCCAGCGGCAGGCCGAGATGTCCGAGTCCGATGACGGCGAGGTCTGCGGGCATGCGTGGGCCGTCCTTCCCAGTAGCCGAAGCGGGACAGGTGCGCAAACCCTGGGGACTGGACGGGCGAGCGCAATGTCAGACTAGGAGTAAATATGACCGATATGCGGGATTGGGTGGGCGAGTTTCCACAGGTGTTTCCGTGGAGGTTGTCCACAGGCTGAGGGCGGGTGGTGGCCGAAGTCGGGCAACCCGGTCAGAATTCGGGCAGGGGGATTCGGGGCAGGCGCAGACGTACGCCGGGACACCGTGGGTCGTACGGACCCGGCCGGCGCGACCGACAGCGGGAGGCAGCGATGAGGACAGCGGCACTGGGACCGGCACAGCGCGCCGAGTCACTGGCAGCGATGGCCGAGCGTGAGCTGGACGTGCTGGTGGTGGGCGCCGGCGTGGTCGGTGCGGGCACCGCGCTCGACTCCGTGACGCGCGGCCTGTCCACCGGGCTGGTGGAGGCCCGGGACTGGGCGTCGGGCACGTCGAGCAGGTCCAGCAAGCTCATCCACGGCGGCCTGCGCTATCTGGAGATGCTCGACTTCGCCCTCGTACGGGAAGCGTTGAAGGAACGCGGGCTGTTGCTCGAGCGCCTCGCTCCGCACCTGGTCAAGCCGGTGGCGTTCCTGTATCCACTCCAGCACCAGGGCTGGGAGCGGCTGTACGCGGGGGCGGGCGTCGCCCTCTACGACGCGATGTCGATGGCCCGCGGGCACGGGCGGGGCCTGCCGGCGCACCGCCACCTGAGCCGCCGTCACGCCCTGCGTGTCGCGCCCGCCTTGAAGAAGGACGCGCTGGTCGGAGCGTTGCAGTACTACGACGCGCAGATGGACGACGCCCGTTATGTGGCCACCCTGGTGCGTACGGCCGCTGCCTACGGCGCGAAAGTCGCCAACCGTGCGCGGGTGACCAGTTTCCTGCGTGAGGGGGAGCGGGTGGTGGGCGCCCGGGTGCAGGATGTCGAGGGCGGCGGGGAGTACGAGATCCGCGCCCGGCAGATAGTCAACGCCACCGGCGTGTGGACCGACGACACCCAGGCGATGGTGGGCCAGCGAGGGCAGTTCCATGTCCGGGCGTCCAAGGGCATCCATCTGGTGGTGCCCAAGGACCGGATCCACTCGACGACCGGGCTGATCCTGCGCACCGAGAAGTCCGTGCTGTTCGTGATCCCGTGGGGCCGGCACTGGATCGTCGGGACGACGGACACCGACTGGGACCTGGACAAGGCCCACCCGGCGGCTTCCAGCGCCGATATCGACTATCTCCTCGAGCATGTGAACTCGGTGCTCGCGGTGCCGCTGACGAGGGACGATGTCCAGGGTGTGTACGCGGGCCTGCGGCCCCTGCTCGCCGGTGAGTCCGACGCCACCAGCAAGCTGTCGCGCGAGCACACCGTGGCGCACCCGGTGCCGGGGCTCGTGGTGGTGGCGGGCGGCAAGTACACGACGTACCGGGTGATGGCGAAGGACGCGGTCGACGCTGCGGTGCACGGCCTCGACCAGCGGGTCGCCGAGTGTGTGACGGAGGATGTACCGCTGCTGGGCGCGGAGGGGTACCGAGCGCTGTGGAACGCCCGGGCGCGGACCGCGGCGCGCACCGGACTCCATGTGGTGCGCGTGGAGCACCTGCTGAACCGGTACGGCTCACTGGCGCAGGAGGTCCTTGACCTGATCGCCGCGGACTCCTCGCTCGGCGAGCCGCTGCAGGCGGCGGACGACTATCTGCGGGCGGAGATCGTGTACGCGGCCTCGCACGAGGGCGCGCGGCATCTGGACGACGTGCTGACACGTCGGACCCGGATCTCGATCGAGACGTTCGACCGGGGGACGCGCAGTTCCCGTGAGGCGGCGGAACTGATGGCACCCGTTCTCGGCTGGGACAAGGACCAGATCGAGCGTGAGGTCGAGCACTACGACAAGCGGGTGGAGGCGGAACGCGAGTCGCAGCGGCAACCGGACGACCTGACGGCGGACGCGGCGCGGCTGGGCGCGCCGGACATCGCGCCGCTCTGACGGCTCCGGAACTTCCGGTTCGGACCCCCGCGTTGATCCTCCGGTGGCGTCCCGTGCGTTCCCTTCGAACTTCTGAGCGTCACTCGAACGAGTGTCGCGAGCTGGGATCTCTGCTCGGCACCCGTCCGTTCTACGAGGTGCCGGGGCAGAACTCGGCGGCGAGCGCGGCCGGTTCGACGTCCGGATCTCCGCGTCTGGGTCCGTGCTCGGTTCTGCGCTCGCTTCTGTGCTCGGTTCTGTGCTCGGTTCTGTGCTCGGGTCCGTGTTCATCGGGGAGGGGGGAAAGGCAGTGACAGTAGGTGTGACGGCAGAACGTGTGACTCATGCGGTCTCCTTCCCCACGGGCCGCCGTCCGTCCCGAGGGGCACCCGGGGCATCGGCCGCTTGTCGGGTGAGGGACAATGGAGGCTCTGTCAGGGCGGGTTGCATGAGGGGACGCATGTCGGAGGCGGAGCGGGCGGGAGCATCCCGTCAGGACAGGAGTGAGCGTCTCCTCGCCGGGCGGTACCGGCTGGGAGGGGTCCTCGGCCGCGGCGGCATGGGCACCGTCTGGCGCGCGGAGGACGAGACCCTCGGGCGGACGGTCGCCGTCAAGGAGCTGCGGTTCCCGGGCAGCATCGACGATGAGGAGAAGCGGCGGCTGATCACGCGGACGCTGCGCGAGGCCAAGGCGATCGCGCGGATCCGCAACAACAGTGCCGTGACCGTCTTCGACGTGGTCGAGGAGGACGACCGGCCGTGGATCGTGATGGAGCTCGTCGAGGGCAAGTCGCTCGCCGAGGTCATCCGGGAGGACGGGGTGCTTCAGCCGCAGCGCGCCGCCGAGGTGGGCCTCGCGATTCTCGACGTCCTCAGGGCCGCGCACCGCGAGGGCATCCTGCACCGCGACGTGAAGCCGTCGAACGTGCTGATGTCCGAGGACGGCCGGGTCGTCCTCACCGACTTCGGTATCGCGCAGGTCGAGGGCGACCCGTCGATCACCTCGACCGGCATGCTCGTCGGCGCGCCCTCCTACATCTCGCCGGAGCGGGCCCGAGGCCACAAGCCCGGCCCGGCCGCCGACCTCTGGTCGCTCGGAGGCCTGCTGTACGCGTCGGTCGAGGGGGTGCCGCCGTACGACAAGGGGTCCGCGATCGCGACGCTGACCGCCGTGATGACGGAGCAACTGGAAGAGCCGAAGAACGCGGGTCCGCTGAAAGACGTGATCTACGGCCTGCTCACCAAGGATCCCGCCAAGCGGCTCGACGACGCCGGTGCGCGCAAGATGCTCAACGCGGTGATCCACGCCCCCGAGTCCAGGCCGGCCGATCCGGAGCCCCTGGACGCCACGAAGGTCGTGCCGTTGCCGGTCATCCCCGGCAATGCCAAACGGGCCGGCAAGGGCGCGGACAGCGGGAGTTCGGCCGACTCCGGGCCCGGCGGCAAGCGCAGCGAGGAGGCCGGTGAGCGGTTCCGCGGCGCGTTCCGGTCGGTGAAGAAGGCGGCCGTCGCGGCGGGCGCGGAAGCTCGGACCAAGTCCACCGACTCCGCCCGGACTTCCGGGGGCTCCGGTTCCTCCGAGACCGCGGTCGCCGGGAGTGCGGCTGCCGCCGGTGTGGCGGAGGAGGCCGCGAAGAGCGGCGGTGCGGGCGAGGCCGGGAGGCGGGCCGGGGGCACTGCTCAGGGAGCTGCCGTTCCCCGCGCTCGGGACGGTCAGGCTCGGGACAGCGGGGCTCAGGGCAGCAACGCCGGTAGTGGCGCCAGGAGTTCGGGGTGGCCCGTCGTGCCGCCGCCGGATCTGCCGCCCCGGTCCGTGCCCAGGGCGCCGATCACCGACGTGGTGCCGAAGCGGACCCTGGTGATCATCGCGGTGGTCGTCGTCGCGGTCATCGTGCTCGGCGTGGTGCTGGCCCTCGTGCTCGGGGGCGACAACTCCGACGACGCTTCCGGGGGTGGGGCGAAGAGCGGTGGGGACAAGGCGACTTCCGCGTCCTCCGGCTCCGCCGAGACCAAGGAGGACAAGGGGGGCAAGGGGCACAAGGGAGCCCAGAGCGGCGGCACCCGTACGGACGGCGGCCGGAGCCCCGACGCCACGAAGGGCACAGAGGCGGGGACCGGCCCTGGCGCCGGGTCGCCGAACTCGCCCCAGGCGTCCGCGAGCGAGTCAGGTGTGCCGGCGCGTGTGTCCACGCACAAGGATGGGCAGGGGTTCTCCATCGGACTGCCCGCCGGGTGGAGGTACCAGTCCACGGGAGCTGCGGGCGCCCGGTTCGCGGGACCGGACGGGCAGAGGCTCCTCGTCGGGTGGACCACGACGCCCAAGAGCGACCCTGTGGCGGACTGGAAGAACCAAGAGCGGTACATGACGCGTTCGCAGTACGACAGGATCCGAATAGAGAAGGTGGGCTACCGCGGCTGGAACACGGCCGACTGGGAGTTCACCTACGCGGAGGGCGGGACCACGTACCGGTCGGTGGACCGGGGGTTCGTCGTCAGCGGTCAACTCGGGTATGGGCTCATGTACACGGTGAATGCGTCGAATTGGGGCAGCGAGCTGCGCAAGGAGACATGGCGGACGTTCACGGAGACGTTCGAGCCGAAATCGTGATGCGCACGGGTCCGAGTTGAGGCCGTGAGATCTCGAATCCTCTCTTGGCGAGTTGCCTCCGGCACGTATCGTGAGTTGTCGCGGACCGTACGCATGCAGAACGGGACGTATGGCGAACGGAATTGAGCAGCCGGCCGGCCGGGGGAGGCATTGTGGAGGAATATGCGGGGCGGGTGCTCGCCGACCGCTATCGCCTGCCCCTGCCGCCGGCCGATGAGTTCGAACCCTCCGAGATCCGGGCCTTCGACACCTACAGCGGGCAGGAAGTCCTGGTCAGGCAGGTGCCGTTGCCCGAGGTCGTCGAGGCCGAGGTGCTCGACGCGGACGGGTTGCCGGACGGGTTCGTGGCACGGGACGGCCGGGCGCGAGGCGCTGCCGCGCGGTCCGCGGCCACTCGCCGACCCAGCGACCCGGCCGTACGACGGGCCATAGAGGCCGCGCAGGCCGCCGCCTCCATCCCTGATCACCCACGGCTCGACCAGGTGTTCGACGTGTTCGCGCAGGGGGGCTCGCTGTGGATAGTGAGTGAACTGGTGCCGGCCCGGTCACTGGGGTCACTGCTCGCTGAGAAGCCGCTGACGCCGTACCGCGCGGCCGAGGTGGCCGCCGACGTCCTCATGGCCCTGAGGGTGCTGCACGCCCACGGCTGGGTGCATCGCAACATCACCGAGCGCACGGTGCTCGTCTGTGACGACGGGCGGGTGATGCTCACGGGGCTGGCGGCCGGGGCCGCGGAAGAGGCCCTGTGCGGGTACGACCCGGTGCCCGGCCGGGACGCGCCGGGGGCGCCGGAGGACGCGAAGGGCGTCGGGGACGTGAGCACGGCGGTCGGTGGTCCCGTCGGGGGCGGTGCGGGGCATTCCGGTGGAAGCGGGGGCTACGGGGTTGCCGGGGGTACGTTCGCCGGGGATGCCGAGGCTGCCCGGCGGGCCGCCATCGAGGCGCGTACCGGGGCGGGTTCGGCCGACGGCCGTGGGTTCTCACCGGCTTCGTCGGCGGGTGCGCCGGGCGGGGCGAGGCCGCAGGGCTTGACCGCTGGTGCGGTCGGCGGGGATGCCGCGACGGACCCCGAGGCTGCCCGGCGGGCCGCCATCGAGGCGCGGGCCGGTGGTGGGGTGCCCGGGGCGGGCGCCGACGGAAGCAACGGAGAGGCCGCCGGGGGTGAGCGGCGGGCGTTGGAGACCGGCGGGGACATCCGGGCGGCGCGGGCCGGGGCGATCGCCGCGTATCGGGCGGGCGCACGGGCCGCGGCCCGGGTCCAGGAGGCCCAGCAGAGCGAGCGCGCGGCGCTGCCCGGCGCCCGGCCTTCGCTCGAGGCGGCCGGCGACACCGGCGGCGGTGCGTACGGCACCGGTGTGGAGCGGGCTCCGGCCACGCCGCCTCCGGGGCAGATCGCCGACCCCTACGGCGTACGGACGACGACTGCCTGGCACGGCGGCGCCGGTACTGCGGCGGGGGGCGCCGGGCAGGCGCGTGCTCTGCCGGCCGCAGGAAGCGGCGCCGTGCCGAGCAGGGTCGCCGACAGCGTTCCGCAGCAGCCCAGCCCACTCACGCACGGCCGGCCCCAGGGCCAGTCACCGTCGGCCGACCGCGTCCCCGGCCGGTCGGCGGGTCGCTGGGGTGACACGCCTGTCGCCGATGCGCCCAGGCGGGGGCCCGCCACCGCGCTGGCCGCCGAGCGGGCGCGGCAGGCCCGGATGGCTGTCGTCGGGGCGGTGACCGAGCGTTGGGCGCCCGAGCAGGCCGGTCCCGTGCATGAGAACTGGCAGCTGGCGCCGCCCATCGGCCCCGCGACCGACCTGTGGGCGCTCGGCGCGCTGCTCTTCAGGGCCGTACAGGGTCATGCGCCCTACCCCGAGGAGTCGACCGCCGAGCTGGTGCAGCTGGTGTGTGCCGAGCCGCCCGCCTTCGCGGAGGAGTGCGGTCCGCTCCGGCCCGTCGTGGAGTCGCTGCTGCGTCAGGACCCCACGGAGCGGCTCGACTTCGAGGAGCTGAACGGCTGGCTGCGCTCCCTCGTCCGGTCGGCGCCGGAGCCGGAGGCCGGTGCGCATCTCGTCGCCGCGCCGCCCACTGATCCGCGCCGGCTGCCGATCGTGCGGCGCCGGGGCGAGCTGGTGCGCAGGCGCCGGGCAAGCCTGCCCGCGACCGGTCCGCACGGCCGGCACAAGCGGGGCAGACAGGAGAAGCAGGCGCCGCGAAAACTGGGCCGCAACCTGCTCCTGCTGGTACTGCTGGCGCTGGCCGCGGCGATCGCGTACGCCATGTTCTTCATGCCGAAGGCCAAGGACGCAGCGCAGGACGGGCAGCGGACCGGTTCCGGCGGGGCGGTGACGGCCACGCCGGAGCAGTCCCCCGGCAACCCGGACGCGAGCAGTGAACCCCGGCCCGAGCAGACGTCGCCCGGCGGAGGGAAGGGCAACAGCGCTTCCCCGTCGGCCGGTCCTACCGGTTCGGCCGGTTCATCCGATGGGCAGGCGACCAACGGGTCCCATGCCGCCGCCGGTTTCACCGTGCGCAAGGACCCCGCGGGATTCCGGATCGCCGTCGCGGACGGCTGGGACCGGACGGGGAAGAACGGTCGCGGCCAAGTCGTCTACTCGCACGGCGCGTTCCAGCTCATCGTCGTACCGGGCCGTGACACGACAAAGGCGGCGGGCGCCGATCCGATGGCGTATCAGCGGGAGCGGGAGTACGAGTTGCAGCCGTTCCGCGACTCGACCTGGGCCACGTCCAGTGGGATGCGGACCATCGAGGTGGGCGGGCGGACCATGGCCGAGGGGCAGTTCACCTGGCAGAACAGCTCCGGCAGTGAGGTGTTCGTGCGCAATCTCGCGATCATCGTCGACGGGCGGTATCACGTGGTCCAGGTGCGCGGACCGGAGGCCGAGCTGGACGAGGTGACGCGCCTGTACGAACAGGCAACGGCCACCTACCAGTTCACCGGCTGACAGGGAGGGTCCTGTCCGGCGGGCGGAACCGTCACAGTGCTGTCCCCGTACGGCCCCCTGCGGTTCCCTCGGTCGAGGGCGCTCTTTAGGCTTGCCCCTGTCAAAACCATTGCGGGGAAACGTGAATCAGATGCAGGGCCTGCTCCTCGCGGGCCGCTACCGGCTCGTCGACGTCATCGGCAGCGGTGGCATGGGGCGGGTGTGGCGTGCGCACGATGAGTTGCTGCACCGGGCCGTCGCCATCAAGGAATTGACGGCCGCGCTGTATGTGTCGGAGAGCGAACAGGCCGTTCTGCTCGCCCGGACCCGCGCCGAGGCGCGCGCGGCGGCGCGGATCAACCATTCCGCCGTCGTCACCTTGCACGACGTACTCGACCACGACGGCCGGCCGTGGATCGTGATGGAGCTCGTCGAGGGCAACTCGCTGGCCGACCAGGTCAAGGACGTCGGTCGGGTCGAGCCGCGCGAGGCGGCCAGGATCGGCCTCTGGGTGCTGCGCGCGCTGACCGCCGCCCATTCCGCCGGCGTCCTCCACCGGGACGTCAAACCCGGCAATGTCCTCCTCTCCCACGACGGCCGCGTCCTGCTCACCGACTTCGGCATCGCGCAGGTCGAAGGGGACACGACCATCACCCGTACGGGAGAGATCGTCGGGTCGGTCGACTACCTCGCCCCGGAACGGCTGCGCGGCGAGGACCCGGGACCGTCCTCCGACCTGTGGGCGCTCGGCGCCACCCTGTACACGGCCGTCGAGGGCCGCTCCCCGTTCCGCCGCACCTCCCCGCTGACCACGATGCAGGCGGTCGTCGAGGACGAGCCCGCCGAGCCGCAGCACGCCGGTCCGCTCGCGCCCGTCATCACGGCCCTGCTCCTCAAGGATCCCGCCGTACGGCCCACAGCGGCCGAGGCCGAGCAGATGCTCGCGGAGGCGGCGGAGGGGCGACGGCCCCGCGTGGCCCAGCAGTACGTGCCGACGCTGCACGCCGGGGCGGTGCGGACGCCGGGGGAGGGCGAGGTCGGGACGTTCCGGATAGGCGGGGCGGCAGTCGGCTCGCCCACGCCGCAGCAGGGGACCGCCGTCGCTTCCGCCGCCCCGGGCAGGCCGTCTCGCCGGGGTCGTACGGTCGCCCTCGTGGTCGCGCTCGTCGTGCTGGTCGGCGGCGGTGTGGCGCTCGCGCTGCACCCGTGGAACACGGGGACGCGCAAGGCCGGTTCGGCTGCCTCGGCCGCTCCGTCCGGTACGCCGTCCACCACCCCTTCCGGCTCTGGCCCGGCCTCCGCCGGTGCGGGCGGGCAGGCCTCCGCCGTGCCGGGCGCCGTGCCGAAGGGCTGGGAGCGAGTAAACGATCCGGCCGGATTCAGCCTCACGCTCCCCAAGGGGTGGACGCGGACCGTGGACAACGGGCAGATCGACTACTCGCCCGACGGCGGCGAGCATTTCCTGCGGATCGCCATCGACGAGGACACGGACTTCGACGACCCCTACCTCCACCAACTCGACCTGGAACAGCAGCTCAAGCGGCTCAGCGAGTACAAGAGGGTGAGCCTGGGGGCGAATGTCTACCGCGACCGCAAGGGTTCCCTCTGGGACTTCACCTGGACGGCGCTCCCGAAGGACTCGCCCTTCCCGGGGCCTCGGCGGGCCATCGAGCAGGCGTATCTCGGCCGTGACGGAGCCGAGTACGTGCTCTACATGTCCGCTCCGGCGGCCGACTGGGTGACCGCGCGTGACCAGTTCACGGCGGTGCTACGAGGATGGCGCCCCACCTCCGGCTGACCGCACACGGGGCCTGCGCCCTGTCGTTTGGATCATCTCGGCGTCCGAAGGACAGGGCCCGACGGGCCTGATACGGCGGTTGTCGGTCATCCGGTGCCGGCCGTCCCGGAGTCCCGTCCTCCGGTGCGGCATGATGAGGCGCATGGGGACCGAGGGGGACAGCTTCCGTGTGATCGCCGGGCGGTACCGCCTGGAGGCGAGGGTCGGCCGGGGCGGCATGGGTGTCGTCTGGCGGGCCACCGACCAGCTGCTCGAACGGCGGGTCGCGGTCAAGGAGCTGACGCAGGACACCTCCCTCTCCACCGACGAGGCCCGGCTACGGCGGGACCGCACCCTGCGTGAGGCGCGCGCGGTCGCCCAGCTGAGCCACCCGCACATCATCGTCGTGCACGATGTTGTCGAGGACGACGAACGCCCGTACATCGTCATGGAGTTGATCGACGGCGGCTCGCTCGCCGACCGCATCTCCCAGCACGGCCCCGTCGACGCCGACGAGGCCGCCCGGATCGGCATCGCCCTGCTGGGCGCCCTCGGCACGGCCCATGCCGCCGGGGTGCTGCACCGGGACATCAAGCCCGCGAACGTGCTTCTCGAGGACGGCACCGACCGGATCGTCCTCACCGACTTCGGTATCGCCCAGGTCGCGGGCGCGACCACGCTCACCGAGACCGGCTCCTTCGTCGGCTCGCCCGAGTACACCGCGCCCGAACGGATGGCCGGTGTCAGAACGGGCCCGGAGTCCGACCTGTGGTCGCTGGGCGCGCTCCTCTGTACGGCACTGAGCGGCGAATCGCCGTTCCGGCGCGACTCGTTGGGCGGCATCCTGCACGCCGTCGTGATGGACGAGGTACGGCCACCGGCACAGGCCGCGCCGCTCCTGCCCGTCGTACGGGGGCTCCTCGAACGCGATCCGGAGCGGCGCCTCGACGCGGCGGAGGCGGAGCGGATGCTGCGGGCGTTCCGGGCGACCGGGCGGACACCGAAGCTGACGGCCGGGCACACTCCGGGCCGGCAGCAGACCCACACCCAGCGGCGAGCGGAATCCGGCGGCCGGGAGGCGACGCCGACGACGTTTCGGCGTACCGCCACGTCCCGTACGGCTGCCGTGGGCGCGCCGGACCGGTCGTCGCGGCCCTCGGGGCGCAGCGTGCTCGTCGGCGCGGTGCTGGTCGCGGCGCTGGCCGGGGCGGGGGTGTCGGCGGCGGCGCTGCTGATGCACCCGGGGGACGACGGAGGCCGTAGGCCGCAGAGCACGGCGACAGCGACAGCCACGGTGTCGGGGAAGAGCACCGCGACCGCGACCGCAACGGCAACCGCGTCCGGGACGGCAACGGCGTCGGTGCCCAGTGCCGCCGGACCTTCCCGTTCTTCCCGGACCGCTCCCTCCGGCTACCGCCTCGCCCACGACCCGCGCGGCTTCTCGCTCGCCGTTCCGGACGGGTTCACGCGCACCGAGCAGAAGGAGCGCGTCTTCTATCTGTCGTCGGGGGAGACCTTCCGGCTCGGCGTCAAGGTCATCGACCCCCAACCCGGCGGCCCGCTCGCGGTGATGGAGCGGGCCGACGCCAACGGGGCCTCCTCGAACCCGGGTTACCGCGACGGGCGGGTCACCGAGACGGTCCACGCCCAACAGGCCGCCGCGCTCTGGGAGTTCACCTGGGACGGCTTCAGCGCGGCGGAGGGGCCACGGCACACGTACGACCTGTGCTGGGAGGAGGGCGGGCGGATGTACGACGTATGGGTGTCGGCGCCCGTCGGCAAGGTGCGGGAGGCGAAGGAGTACTTCGACGTTGCCCTGGACACCTTCGTCGCCGGTGGGTGACCGGAAGGCGAGGGAGGCGGCCAGGTCAGAGGCGGAATGCCGCTCTGAGGAGCCCCGCCTTCCCGGTCCTGCCCACCCGCAGGGCGAACCCGCCGCCGGGACGGGCGACCGGCTTCGCGTGCCAGAGTCCGCTCCGCCGCCACCACGTGACCGTGCCCAGCCCCTTCGACGGCTGCGGCAGGGGCAACACTCGCTCCCCGAGCCGTAGTTCACCGCTCCACACGCCCGGTCCCAGCTCGGCGAAAGGCACCCGCACGGTGAACTGCTCGCCGTGCGGCGGCCGTACAGCGGTGAGGACCACCGTGGCACCTGGCTCCGCCGCGTTGCTCAGGTGCACGGTCAGCGCCCCGCGCGGATACGCGCCGAGTGTGCAGCGGCCGGTGATCAGCAGCTCGGTGGGCCGGCTCGCGTGCCAGCGGATGTCCCCGAACGCGATCCGCTTCAGCACCGGGTGCTTCCGCTCGCCGAGGTCGATCGTGTAGTTGCCGTACGGAACCGTCGTGTAGAGGGCGACGGCACGCCTGCCGCGTACGGTCTCCGTGATCCGTACGTCGGGACGGCCGGGGAGCCGGGCGGCCCGGCTGCTGCCTATGCGCACCTCGCGGGTGAGCCCCTGGGCGCCGAGGGCGAGGGAGATGTCCCACAGCCCGTCGTCGAGGGGCGCTCCGTCGGCGACGGTGTCGATGTCGATGTCCGCCTCGAACCCGGCCTTCTCGGCGCCGACGGACGGGGACGCGGCGGGTGTGACGGGTGTGACGGGTAGTCGGTACTCCGTTCCCGACTCCCGCTCGCGCAGGACGAGTTCGGTGGTGGCGTCGGCTGTCCGCGCCGGGTGCAGATACGCGTACCCGGCCAACCGCACCCGGGTGCCGCGCAGTTCGGCCCGCGAGACGTGGTGGCGTATCTCTGGCTCAGCCGACTGCGCTGACTCCGCCGATTCCCGCTCCTTTGGGGAATCCGTTTCGGGCACGGTCATCGTCACGTTCTCCAAACAGTGCGAAGGGTGAAAAGCGAATGTACGCGCCGTTATCGGGTATGCGTGCCGACTGGATCGTGAAGATACCGTGGCCCAATGGTGCCTTCAAGGTGAGTACGCAGTGATCATCCAGCTCAGGGGAGTGAGTCGGATCACCGTTTGAATGCCCGCTTTGTCCCGTCCGTGCACGGGCTGATGACGAACTCTGCTAAAACGTCGACATGGACATGGGGAGCGGCTTGGGTATCGAGCTGTTCGGGCGTGCGCACGCCCGGCAGCGCTGGGCGGCGCGCGGTGCGCTCGGAGCCGCCGGGCTGGCCGTGCTGGTGCCGATCGGGTCCGCCGGCCTGGGCAGTCTGCTGCTCGCGGCGGTCAGCGTGGGCGGGGCCGTGCTCACCGCCGCCGGCCTGTGGTGGGCCCTCGCCCGGCGCGGCTTCGTGCGGTGGTTGGGGGCACTGCTCGCCGTCGCCAGCCCCGTCGGCGTCGTCGCGGTCTTCGCCGCCGTCAAGCAGCTGGGCCCGGCGATCGCCTCCCTCGCCCTGTGGGGCGCCGCCGTGTGGGCCGGGAAATTCGCGCTGAGCAGCACCAGGTCCCATGTCGCGCCGGTCCGCGAGTACGAGACGCCCGCGCCCGTCCGGCCCTTCCTCCTCATGAACCCGCACTCGGGCGGCGGGAAGGTCGAGCGTTTCGGGCTGCGCGAGAAGGCGGAGCGGCTCGGCGCCCGCGTCCATCTCATCGACCCCGGCAAACCCGAACCCGAGGACGTCGTCGCCCTGGCCCGGGAAGCGGTCGCGGCGGGCGCGGATCTGCTCGGCGTGGCCGGCGGCGACGGCACCCAGGCCCTCGTCGCGGGCGTCGCCGCCGAACACGGCCTGCCCTTCCTGGTCGTGTCCGCCGGTACCCGCAACCACTTCGCCATGGACCTCGGTCTCGACCGGGACGACCCGGCGACCTGCCTCGACGCCCTCACGGACACGGGCGGGGTCGAGGTGAAGGTGGACCTGGGCTTCCTCGACAGCGGCGCCGGCGAAACGGACGGCGGCGCTACGGCGGACAGCCGCCCCTTCGTCAACAACGCCTCCTTCGGCGCGTACGCCTCGATCGTGCAGAGCCCCGCCTACCGCGACGACAAGGTCGGCACCACCCTGGAGCTGCTGCCCGAGCTGCTCACCTTCGAGCGCGGCGCGACGCTGACCGCCCACGCCTACCCGCAGGAGCGCAAACGGTCCGGGGAGACGGTCATCCAGGCGCCGCAGGCCGTGCTGGTCAGCAACAACCGCTACCGCATGGACGACTTCGTCGGCCTCGGCCGCCGTGAGCGCCTGGACGCCGGTGTCCTCGGGGTGCTCGCCATCAAGGTCGAGGACGCCGCCCAGGCCGCCGAACTGCTCCTCGGCCGGTACGCCACCGGCCTGACCCTGGCCACCGCCCGCGAGGTCGTCGTCGACGCCGACCTGCCCGAGATCGAGGTCGGTCTCGACGGTGAGGCCCTCGTCCTGCGCACCCCCGTCCGCTGCCGCGTCGAACCGGGCGCCCTGCGCGTCCGCGTCCCCCGCCACCGGCCCGGGGTGCCCGCCCCGACGCCCCCCATGGACTGGCGGCGGCTGCGCAAGCTGGCGGCGATGGTGGGCCGTACGGCGCTGCCCAGCCGTACGACGGAAGCGCTGAACCGGCGTCGACAGGCGTCGGACCCGCAGGGTAGGGATGGGGCATGAGCAACGAGGGGGAAGGCGGCGCGGACAGGAGCGGGGAGAGCGGCGGACGAGGGAACAGACGAGGGAACAAGGGTGACGAAGGGCGGCTGGTCGGGGGCCGGTACCGGCTGACCGAGCGCATCGGCTCCGGCGGCATGGGCACCGTGTGGCGGGCCCAGGACGAACTCGTCGAGCGTGAGGTCGCCGTCAAGCAGCCGAGGCTGCCGGGGGACCCGCAGGACGCCGCCCATCAGCGGATCGCCCACCGGCTGCACCGGGAGGCGCGGGCCGCCGCGCGCGTCGACCACCCCTCCGCCGTCTCCGTCCACGATGTCGTCGTCGAGGACGGACTCCCTTGGATCGTCATGGAGTTGGTGCGCGGAGAGTCCCTGCACGAGATGCTCCAGCGCGGTCCCCTCAAGCCCGCCGAGTCCGCGCGCATCGGCCTCGCCGTGGTCGGCGCGCTGCGCGCCGCGCACTCCGTCGGGATCGTCCACCGGGACGTCAAACCCGCCAACGTGCTGCTCGGAGCGCACGGCCGGGTCGTCCTCACCGATTTCGGTATCGCCCACATCATGGGCGAGGAATCCCTCACGATGAGCGGGGAGTTCGTCGGCTCCCTCGAGTTCATCGCGCCCGAGCGCATGTCGGGCCGGGGCGCCGGCCCCTCCTCCGACCTGTGGTCGCTCGGCGTACTCCTGTACGCGGCCGTCGAGGGCTGGTCCCCCTTCCGCCGTACGACCGTGGAGTCCACGCTCGCCGCGATTCTCTCCGCCGACCCGGTCCAGCCCCAACAGGCGGGCCCACTCGGCCCGTTGCTCGTGCGCCTGTTGATGAAGGAACCCGCCGAACGCCCCGACGCGGACGAGGTCGCCGCAGCCCTGGAAGCGGTCGCGAAGGGCTGGCCGTTGCCGAAGGCGCCGGAGCGCGAGGAGTCGACGAAGACTCAGGAGCCGTCAGGAATCCTGGAGTTCGCGGACGACTCGGGGACGGTACGGCTGAGGGCCGACGGCCCGGCATCCGAGCCCGGGTCGCCGTCCGAGGCCGGGGCCGCTTCCGGGTCCGTTTCCGCTTCCGGGCCCAAGACAGCCCAACCCGGCACACTCGTACCCGTACCGTCCGTACCCGGACCACTGGTACCCGTGGCCCCCGGCGCCGAGCTCTCTCCCGAGACCCGCGCCGCCTCGCTGCCCGCCCCCAGGCCGCCGCGTCGCCGACACCCCCTGCGGGTGGCCCTCGTGGTGCTGGCCGGCGTCGTCGCGCTCGTGGGCGGGGGCGTGCTGTTCGACGTCGAGACCGGCGGCGAGGGGTCCCCCGTCGCAGTGCGTGAGCCGCGCCGCACCACCCCGGACAACTGGCTGGCCCACGAGGAGAAGGACCTGAGGGCGGTCCTCGCCCTGCCCCGCCAGTACGTTCGTTTCCACGAGCAGGGTGACGCCGACGACCAGCCCCGGATGGCGCTCTACGACAACGACGGGGTCATCGATGTCCGCCTCACCCTGTGGGACAAGGCGCCCGGCTCGCCCCTGAGCCAGGCGAAGGAGGCCGCCGACATCTGGTCGGGATACGGCCAGTCGACCACCCGGTACACCGACACAACCGTTGGCGGATACCAGGCAGTTCAGGCCGACACCACCTACGAGACCGAGCGCAGGGTCATCCGGGTCATGCAGGTGGAGATCCTGACCGACGACGGCAGGCTCTACGAGCTGCGCGTCGACATGCCCAAGGGGACGCCGAACGAGAAGCGGGGGGCGGACGTCTTCCAGGGGGCGCGTGACCGGCTCGAAATCGACAGGAAGTGACCCGCGTCTCCCCGGTCGGCTCCCGGCCGGGGAAAAGTGATTCATCCCGTCGTACCCGGGGGCGCGCGCGACGCCCAACGCCCTGATCAGCGGATTCGTTGCCAGTACTCACTGGCGGCATGTCGCCGGGGGACGGCACCGTTGTGCGTAGCCGGTGAATCCGGGTTACCCCTGGGTACCCAAAGTCTCCGAGTCCGTCATACCCTGCGGCTCATGACGGACTCGCAGGCCCCGGTAAAGCCCGGCACCGACACCCCCACCGGTACGAACCCCCTGGCCCCCGCGCCCATAGGCGCCCGCACCGCCGCCGACGTGGTCACCCCCGAGCTGGTCGCCCAGCTCACCAAGGGTGTCGTCGGCTCCGGTCGCACCGCCAACCACACCCCGTTCACCGGCGAGAAGCTGGCCGACCTGCCCGAGTCCACCCCCGAGGACGTGGAGAAGGCGTACGAGCGGGCCCGCGCCGCCCAGGCCGTCTGGGAGCAGACCCCGGTACGGCAGCGCGCCGCCGTGCTGCTCCGCTTCCACGACCTGGTGCTGGCACGACAGGCCGAAGTCCTCGACCTCATCCAGTTGGAGACCGGCAAGGCCCGCCTGCACGCCCACGAGGAGGTCCAGGCCGTCGCCGTGGCCGCCCGCCACTACGGCCGCATGGCCCCCCGGTACCTGAAGCCGAAGCGGCACGCCGGCGCGATGCCCACGCTCACCAGGGTCACCGAACTGCGCCACGCGCGCGGGGTGGTCGGGCAGATCTCCCCTTGGAACTACCCGCTGGAGCTGTCGATCGGCGACGCGATCCCGGCGTTCGTCGCGGGCAACGCGGTCGTGATGAAGCCGGACACGGAGACCTGCCTGACGGCACTGTGGGCCCGGGACCTGCTCATCGAGGCCGGCCTGCCCGCCGATGTCTTCCAGGTCGTCCTCGGCGACGGCCCGGTCATCGGCCCCGAGGTCGTCAAGCACGCCGACTACGTCTCCTTCACCGGCTCCACCCGCACCGGCCGCGAGGTCGCGCAGGGCGCCGCCGCGCGCCTGGTCGGCGTGTCGCTCGAACTCGGCGGCAAGAACGCCATGTTGGTCCTGGACGACGCCGACATCGAGAAGGCGGCGGCGGGCGCCGTCCGGGCCTGCTTCTCCTCGGCCGGCCAACTCTGCATCTCCATCGAGCGGTTGTACGTCCACGAGTCGATCGCGGACGCGTTCGTCGAGCGCTTCGCCGCCCGCACGAAGGCGATGCGGCTCGGCAAGTCCCTTGCGTACGGCGCCGACATGGGCTCGCTGGTCGGCGAACGCCAGCTGGAGACGGTGACGCAGCACGTCGACGAGGCGGTCGCGAAGGGCGCGAAGGTCATCGCGGGCGGCACCGCCCGCCCGGACATCGGCCCGTACTTCTACGAGCCGACCATCCTCGACGGCGTCGAGACCCCGATGGCCGTCTGCTCGGAGGAGACCTTCGGCCCGGTCGTCTCGATCTACCGGTTCACGACCGACGACGAGGCGGTGGCCCTCGCCAACTCCACGCCGTACGGCCTGAATTCCTCGGTCTGGACGAAGAACGGCGCCCGTGGCCGCGCCGTCGCCGCCCGCGTGCGCTGTGGCACGGTCAACGTCAACGAGGGCTACGCGTCCGCCTACGGCAGCGTCCAGTCGCCGATGGGCGGCATGAAGGACTCCGGCCTCGGCCGCCGCCACGGCTCCGAGGGCATCCTCAAGTACACCGAGGCCCAGACGGTCGCCCAGCAGCGCCTGCTGCCGATGGGCCCCGCCCTGGGCATGGACGACGAGAAGTACGCGGAGTTCATGAGCCGGAGCCTCAAGGTGATGAAGGCGCTGAGGCTGCGGTAACCGACGTTTTTCTGTTCTCGACGAGGAGAGCACGTGCCGTACGACCACGACGACGACCATGGGTACGACCGCGACCATGAGCACGACCGCGACCATGGGTACGACTACGACGTCATCGTCGTGGGCTCCGGCTTCGGCGGCTCCGTCACCGCCCTGCGCCTGACCGAGAAGGGGTACCGGGTCGGCGTACTGGAGGCGGGCCGCCGCTTCACGCGCGAGACGCTTCCCCGGAACTCCTGGGACCTGAAGAACTACCTGTGGGCGCCCAGGCTCGGCATGTACGGCATCCAGCGCATCCATCTGCTGGGCAATGTGATGGTGTTGGCGGGCGCGGGTGTCGGCGGAGGTTCGCTGAACTACGCCAACACCCTCTACGTACCGCCGAAGCCGTTCTTCGACGACCCCCAGTGGCGTGACATCACGGACTGGCAGGAAGAGCTCCGGCCCTACTACGACCAGGCCCGGCGCATGCTCGGCGTACGGCTCAACCCGACGATGACCCCGTCCGACGTCCATCTGAAGGCGGCGGCGGAGCGGATGGGCGTCGGCGACACCTTCCACATGGCGCCGGTGGGCGTCTTCTTCGGGGATGGCGAGGACGCGGAGGGCGCGGTGCGGGCGGCGCCGGGGGAGCGGGCCGCCGACCCCTACTTCGGGGGCGCGGGGCCCGCCCGTACGGCGTGCACCGAGTGCGGTGAGTGCATGACGGGCTGCCGGCACGGTGCGAAGAACACCCTCAACGAGAACTATCTCTACCTCGCCGAGAAGGCGGGCGCGGTCGTCCACCCTCTGACGACGGTCGTGTCCGTCACGGACGACTCGCGCGGCGGCTACGCGCTGGCCACCCTCCCCACGGACAGGAAGAAGAGCGGGGGGCGCACCTTCACGGCCCGCCGCGTCGTCCTCGCCGCCGGTACCTACGGCACCCAGACGCTGCTGCACCGGATGAAGGCGGGCGGCCAACTCCCTTACCTGTCCGACCGTTTGGGCGAGCTGACCCGTACCAACTCGGAGGCGCTCGTCGGCGCCCAGACCGACAACCGCCGCTACCGCAGGGCGACCGGGCAGACGAAGGTCGACTTCACCCGAGGCGTCGCCATCACCTCATCGGTCCACCCCGACGAGAACACCCACATCGAACCGGTCCGCTACGGCAAGGGATCGAACTCGATGGGCGGCCTGTCGATCCTCCAAGTCCCCTACGCGGAAGGCTCGTCGAGAGCGCTGGGCTGGCTGGCGAACTCCGCCCGCCACCCTCTCCTCGTCCTCCGTTCGATCTCCAACCGCCGCTGGTCGGAACGCACCATCATCGGGCTGGTGATGCAGTCCCTGGACAACTCCCTGACCACCTATCTGAAGCCGAAGGGTGCGGGCAAAGGTCTTTTGACGGCCCGTCAGGGTCACGGCGCGCCCAACCCCAAGCAGATCAGGGCGGCGACCGAGAGCGCGTCGGCGATCGCCGCGGAGATCAACGGCTTCGCCGGCAGCAACGTGGGCGAGCTCATGGGCATGCCGCTGACCGCCCACTTCCTCGGCGGCTGCCCGATCGGCGGCTCACGGGAGACGGGCGTGATCGACCCCTACCACCGCCTGTACGGCCACGCGGGCATCTCGGTGGTCGACGGCGCCGCCGTCTCCGCGAACCTGGGCGTCAACCCGTCCCTCACGATCACCGCCCAGGCCGAACGCGCGATGTCGTACTGGCCGAACAACGGGGAGGCGGATCCGCGTCCGGCCCAGGGCGCCGCGTACGAGCGACTGAAACCGGTCGAACCGAAGGCACCGGCGGTCCCGGCGGAGGCGTTCGGCGCCCTGCGCCTGCCGTTCCTGGGGATCCCGACGGTAAGGCCCACGGACGACAGGAGAAAATGAGAGAAGGACCCGCGCCCCCCTCCGAGCGCAGGTCCCTCTCTGGTTCGTGCCGGAGGCTTACGCCTCCGTGTCCGCCTTCCGGCGACGCATCGCGAACACCGCGCCCGCACCGGCGACGACGGCGACACCGCCGACCAGGCCGATCATCGGCAGGGCGGAGCTGGAGCCGGTGTCGGCGAGGTTGCCGGTCGGCAGGGCGGTGACGTCACCCTGGGGCTTGTGGACCGAGTCCTTGGGACCGTTGCCGCTCGGCGTGGCCGTACCCGGGTCCGTGTTCGGGGCGCCGGCCTTCAGAACGCGGAAGTCGTACTGGGCCCAGCCTTCGGCGATGCATTCCTGGCCGTCGACGTTGTCGATGTATGCGCCGGAGCCGAAGGAGTAGGCGTCGCCTGCGGGGGCCTCCTTGGAGACGCTGATGCGCAGATCGACGGACTGGCTGGCCTTGGCCTTGAGCTTGTCGACGTAGAAGAAGTAGTCGCCCGCCCAGTCGTCGTTGCCGATCCGGTCCCAGGCGCCGGTCTCGGGGTTCTTGAACTCCAGGTCGACGTACGGGCTCAGGAACTTCGCCTCGTCGATCTCGTAGTTCTCGACCTCGGCGTAGAAGGCGACGTGCTTGATGTCGGCCGCCGAGTCGTTGGTGACGACCAGCTTGAAGTCGTGGAAGCCGTCGCCCGCGACGATCTTGCCCGGCAGGCCCTTGATGTCGGCGGACACCTGCGCGTCGCCGTAGTTCTCGTCGAGGTCCTCGCAGAACGGGACGTCCGGGTCCGACGGCTGCTCGCTCGGCTCGGCGGAGACCGAGGCGGAGGCGGACAGGGACGGGGAGGGCGAGGCGGAGTCGCTCGTGCTCGAGCTCGGTGAGGCGCTGCCCGACGACGGCACGTCGGACGGCAGAGCGGTGTCGGACGGCGCGGGGTCCGTGGGGGTCGCCGAAGCAGTGTCGCTCGGGGTCTGCGAGGGCGTCTCGGTGACGGCCGTCTCGGTCGGCGTGGCCGACGGCGACTCGTCGGCGAACGCGGCGGGCGCGGACAGCAGGGCGAGCGGGGCTATGACGGCAGTCGCCGCTGCGGCGGCCATGGCACGGCGAAGCTTCATCAAGACCTCAAGACCTCAGGACAATCGAGCTGAGGGGCACGGACGTGGCCCCTGGTTCTGAACGTGTGACATGTGTCGGCTGTGAATGGTTGCTCTTCACTCACAGAAAATTTATGTGTACTGGGTCACATTTCGAGGTGGCGAGGGTGAGGGGGGTGTCGAGCCGTCTTCGGCCGCCGGACATGGCACCGGACATGGCAATGGCAAAGGGCCCCGCGGGGCGGAGCCGCGGGGCCCTTTCCGTCAGCACCGGCGTCAGGGCAGCGCCGGTGCCTGGGGGAAGCGGCGCCGGGGGGTTGCGCCGCATTGATGGTCTGAACCAATGGCAGTCGGGGATCGCAAGGCAACGCACTTGCCTGCCAAGGGGCTTGGGTTTGTTCTTGCATCGTGCTGGAAGGTCACGCGGTACGCAACCTTTTGACCCGGGCTCGTACTTTTTGGGCCTTGTGCTGCAGTCGACTGAGCTGTGCCGGTCGGCCCCGGGCGTCCCCGGGGCCGACCGTTCTCTGGGGTGACCGGGCTGCTGTCCCCTGCCGTCCGGTCACAACCCTGGAGCCACGCGTGGTTTGTGCGGGCCCGCCCCTGGCTGGCACGGACACCGGTACCAACGAAGAACGCCTACGGCGGTCACGCGCCGGACGGGTGAGACGGTGCCCGAACTCAGATACGACCCCGGCACAGCTCCAGCAAGGTCATCGCGAGGGAGGTGCCGGGCCGGCCCAGCGCGTCCCGGTAGTGCCCGAGGACGTCCATCTCGCGGGACAGGTTCACGCGCCGCCCGCCGGAGGCGATCCGCGAGTCCTGGATCACGGCGGACACGGCCATCCGTTCCTGGACGAGACCGATGATCCGGTCGTCGAGCGCGTCGATGCGTTCCCGTGCGCCGGTGATCACGTCGGCGGCCTCGGAGGTACGGGCACCGGTCACATCGAGAGAGGTCGTGGATGTCATAGAGGTCATCTCGGGGCTCCTTGTGGGAAGGGTGCCCCGGACCGGCAGGACCCGGAAACGACAGACGCCCCGGGCCTTGTCGGCCTGGGGCGCCTGGGAAGTCGCTTGTCAGTTGCTCAAGCAGCACGACCATGGCAGCCGGTGGGCCGGTTGCCATAGGTAAAGAGGAAGGTCGGGTGCGTGAGCATGGGGGTCAGTATGCACGGGGCGGGACGCCTTTCCAAGGCGGTATTTTCTTCAGCTTTTTTCAGCGTCGGCGGGCATCCTCAGCCTGTCCGGCGTTTGAGGACAAGGCCCGTTCAGGGCCGAAGCGGGGGCCCGGGGGGCGGGCAGCCCCCAGCGACGGCGAGGTGCCCCACGCCCACCCCGGTAGAATCGGAGGCACAGACCGCCGCCCAACCGCCGGAAGGCCCCCGTGTCAGCAGCGACCCCCGCCCCCGACACCGTCCTGGTCGTCGACTTCGGTGCGCAGTACGCCCAGCTCATCGCCCGCCGAGTCCGCGAGGCCCGGGTCTACAGCGAGATCGTGCCGAGCACCATGCCGGTCGAGGAGATGCTCGCCAAGAACCCCGCGGCGATCATCCTCTCCGGCGGCCCCTCGTCGGTGTACGCGGAGGGCGCCCCGCGCCTGGACCGCGCGATCTTCGAGGCCGGCGTCCCCGTCTTCGGCATGTGCTACGGCTTCCAGCTGATGGCGACCACCCTCGGCGGCACGGTCGACAACTCCGGAGCCCGCGAGTACGGCCGTACGCAGCTGACCGTGACCAAGCCGTCCTCCACCCTCTTCGAGGGCACCCCGGCGGACCAGTCGGTGTGGATGTCGCACGGCGACGCCTGCTCCGCCGCCCCCGAGGGCTTCGCGGTCACGGCGTCCACGGACGTCGTCCCGGTCGCCGCCTTCGAGAACGACGAGAAGAAGCTGTACGGGGTCCAGTACCACCCCGAGGTCATGCACTCCACGCACGGCCAGCAGGTCCTCGAACACTTCCTCTACCGGGGCGCGGGCCTGACCCCGTCCTGGACCACCGGCAACGTCATCGACGAGCAGGTGGCGCTGATCCGCGAGCAGGTCGGCGACAAGCGCGCCGTCTGCGGCCTCTCCGGCGGCGTGGACTCGGCGGTCGCCGCAGCCCTCGTACAGAAGGCCATCGGCTCCCAGCTGACCTGCGTCTACGTCGACCACGGCCTGATGCGCAAGGATGAGACCGAGCAGGTCGAGAAGGACTTCGTCGCCTCGACCGGCGTCACGCTGAAGGTCGTCGACGCCGAGGAGCGGTTCCTGAACGCGCTCGCCGGGGTCTCCGACCCCGAGGAGAAGCGGAAGATCATCGGGCGCGAGTTCATCCGCGTCTTCGAACAGGCGCAGGCCGAGATCATCGCGGACGAGGGTCCCGAGGTCGCGTTCCTGGTGCAGGGCACCCTCTACCCCGATGTGGTCGAGTCCGGTGGCGGTACCGGCACCGCCAACATCAAGTCCCACCACAACGTGGGCGGGCTGCCGGAGGACCTCGAGTTCGAGCTGATCGAGCCGCTGCGCAAACTCTTCAAGGACGAGGTCCGGATGGTCGGCCAGGAACTCGGCCTGCCGGAGGAGATCGTCCAGCGCCAGCCGTTCCCCGGCCCCGGCCTCGGCATCCGCATCGTCGGCGAGGTCACCAAGGACCGCCTCGACCTCCTCCGCGAGGCCGACGCGATCGCCCGCGAGGAACTCACCGCAGCCGGCCTCGACCGCGACATCTGGCAGTGCCCGGTGGTCCTCCTCGCGGACGTGCGCAGCGTCGGCGTCCAGGGCGACGGCCGTACGTACGGCCACCCGATCGTCCTGCGCCCGGTCTCCTCCGAGGACGCGATGACCGCCGACTGGTCCCGCCTCCCCTACGAGGTCCTGGCGAAGATCTCGACGCGCATCACCAACGAGGTCGCCGACGTCAACCGCGTCGTCCTCGACGTGACGAGCAAGCCGCCGGGCACCATCGAGTGGGAGTAGTCCCGCAGGTGGTGCGGCTCAGGTACGCCTGAGCGTGCGCACCGGCTCTCCGGGCTGCCAGACCTGGACGACCAGATACGTCTCGTCCTCCACGTACGTCCGCACGACCTCCGTCAGCTCGGTACGGAAGAGGTGGAACGGCTCCGGCGGTTCCACCTCTTCGGCGTACGCGGCCTTGGCGGCGGAATCCTCGACCTCGTACGCCCGCCCGCTGATCCGCACATCGCCGCCGCTCATGTCCGTCCCCGGGCCGGGGTTCGCCTGGAGGGCGAAGCGGGGGTCGCGGCGCAGATCCCGCGCCTTGAGCGAGTCCGGCATCATGCCGAGCCACAACTCGCCGTGCAGGAAGCGGACTTCGATTCCGGACGTGCGAGGCGAGCCGTCCTTGCGGAGGGTGGCGAGGGTGTGGTGGGTGAAGGCCCGGAAGCGTTTCTCGGCGGTTTGGGCTAGGTCGGGTTCCGCGGTGGTGAATACTGCCCAGTTCATGGAAACGAGTCTGACGCGAATACCCGACATCCTCTGACGTGTATGGGCCGGATTCTCGCCGGTTTCTCGCCGATGTCGCGTCGGCCTTTCGGCTCCCTGGCCCGGATATCTCTTTCATCTCTTCGCAAACATCCCTGTTCTCCTGCGCGGACCGACGGTAACTTCCGCTCCGTAAAGGAACCCAGTGCTGGAGGATCTATGCACGGGCCCACTCCGCCCCTGCCGCTGCCCACCGACCAGCTGCAGTTCGCGATGCCACCGATGTACGAGTCGCTCGACGACGAGCGGAGGCACCGCAAGGAACGGCTGGCCGGGGCGATCAGGCTGTTCGGGCGCTTCGGCTTCGAGGACGGTGTCTCCGGGCACATCACGGCGCGCGACCCGGAGTACGGCAACTGCTTCTGGGTCAACCCGTTCGGGATGCCCTTCAAGTACGTCACCGTGAGCGACCTCGTCATGGCCAACCAGGACGGGCAGGTCATCGAGGGCCGCTACCACATCAACCAGGCCGCCTTCACCGTGCACGCCCAGGTGCACGCCGCCCGTCCGGACGTCGTCGCCGTGGCGCACTGCCACTCGGTGCACGGCCGCGCCCTCTCCGCCCTCGGCGACCTCCTCGACCCGATCACCCAGGAGAGCTGCGCCTTCTACGAGGACCACGCGCTGTACGACACCTACACGGGCGTCGCCGTGGACGCCGACGAGGGCCGGCGCATCGCGTCCGCACTGGGCTCCCGCAAGGCCCTCGTGCTGCGCAACCACGGGCTCCTCACGGTGGGCGACTCGGTGGACGCGGCGGCCTGGTGGTTCCTGTCGATGGAACGGTCGAGCCAGGTCCAGTTGACGGCGAGGGCGGCGGGCCGGCCCATCCTGATCGACCACAAACAGGCGGTCTCGACATGGGAGCAGCTCGGCGGTGACCTGGTCGCGTGGATCAACTACCAGCCGCTGTGGCAGGACATCAGCAGGAGCGAACCGGATCTGCTGAGCTAGCGGTCCTCCGGAAACCGGAAACCCCGGGTGGCCCCGAAACCCCGGGTGACCGTGAAATGCCGGGTGGCCCTGAAACCCCAGGCGGTCCCGAAACGCCTGGCGGGTCAGAAACCCCGTAGGACGGCCGCCTTGGTGGTCGTGAACTCCTCGTCCGTGAGCACGCCCTCGCGGTGCAGTTCGCCCAACTCCCGGAGCCTGCGCAGGAGTACGTCGTGGTGTTCGGACGGGGGCGGGACGGCGGGTGTGGGCCGGGGGCGTTCCCTGGAGTCGGCCGCCCGGGTGGAGGGGTGCGGCAGACGGGCCGTGACCGCCGTCGCGACGAGGGCCGTGAGCAGGTCGCGGCGCGCGCTGCCCCACAGATCGAGGGCGTAGGGGTCCTTCTCGGGCGGCAGCTTGGAGAAGACCGACTCGCGGGTCACGAAGCGCATGAAGCCGTCCTCGTAGCCGGAGTTCGGCAGCCAGTCGACCTGGACGAGATCGTGGGTGGAGATGATGCGGGGGCCGGTGGCCCGCTTGACCCGGTCCGACGTGTCGGCCCAGTCGATTCGGACCTGCGTGCCGTCGAAGGACACCATGCCGTCGCTGGACCGCACCGACACCGGCACGGGCGGACCCGGGAGCAGATACGCCTTGGCCGGTTCCTCGGGCACCGGATCGAGGAGTAGGGCGTGGCGGATCTCCTCGGCGAGGTACTCGGCGATCCCGGACCGGTCGATGTCCACGGTCAGCCGGTACGGGTCGGCCGCGTCCGGCAGCCGGCCGCCGGTCGCCTGGAGCAGCGGGTCGGCTCCCTCGCGGAGCCTGAGCCGCAGCCGCCCACGCTTGCGTTCGGGTTCGTAGACGATGCCCGAGACGGCCTCCAGGGGCACGGTGACCTCGCCGTACGTCTGCCGGAACAGCGGCACGGAACGGTGGAGCCCCGGCGTGATCCTGACCGTGCTGCCGTCGAAAGCCCAGGCTCCGTCGCGCTGGATGATCTCGGCCATACGCGAATTCTCGCAGCCGGGTCAACACGGAGGTCACGGTTTCACTCGCCCTTTCCGCTGCCCGGGCCAACCTGCCGCGCGCGACGGGTGTTAGGTAGGGCACAATTCGCTCTCGTCGTAGGGGAGTTGCGAGGCCAGGATTCGGGCCTCCGGAAACCCTGCACGTTCCGGTGTTTTCTGGTGCATACCGGTGCGCCGATGTCCTGGTTCTTGATGTGTGGTGTCGGGTGTGGGGAAGGCGGGCGTCGGGCGTGGCGGTGTCGGAGGCGAGGCAAGGTGTGCTGCCCGGGGAACACGGCGGCGGCTGTACCTGTGGGGACTGCCCGCACGGGGCGCGTACGGGGCACCGGCGTGCGGTCGCCGAGTTCCTGCTCATGCGGGAGGGGTTCGCGGCGGGCCAGGGACTGCCGGCCGCGGTGGCCCATTCGGCCTCGGCCTCCCGCCAGTGGGTCTCGGACGAACTGACCCAGTCCGCCGCCGTCGTCGCCGAGCGCGGCCGGGCCGAGGGCGAGGTGTGGCTGGCGCGGCTGTGGCGCCGTACGGCGTTCACGGTGTGGGCGCTGATCGCCGTCCTGCTGCTCGTGCAGGCACTCACCGCGATCGGGGCGGGCTGGACTGCCGCCCGGACGGCCGGACTGGTGGCCGCCGTACTCGTCGGCGGTGCGCTGACGGCCGCGTCCTGGTTCCACCGGGCGCGGGGCGGGGCGCTGGCGCCCCTGATCGGCGAGGACAACCGCCTGTCGACCTCCCGTGTGGTGGCGGCGAGTTGGGTGCTGTTCGTGACGTACGCCGTGCTGGTCCTGGTGGGCCGGCTGGCGGCGGCCTCCGGCCACGTGGAGCGCGACGCGCTGATCGCAGGCCTCGAACTCGCCCGGGGCGCGGGCGTCGTGACCGTCCTCGCGGTGGTGTGCGCGATCGCGGTGCTCGTGCGCAGGGTGGTCGGCCTGCGCGTCCTCGGCCAACGCCTGCAGAAGGTACGTGCGGACCGCCCGCGCGCGGCCGACCTCCTGACGGACGACGCGGGCCGCGGCACCTTCGCGGACATCCAGTACGTGATGATCGGCACGGTTGCTCTCCTGTTCGCGGTCGTACGGCTGGCCCGACGTCCGGATCAGCTGCCGGACCTGCCGTGGGGGCTGGCGGTGGTGGTGCTGGTGTCGGCGGCGACCTATGTGGCCGGCAAGTACGCCGAGGGAGGCCGCCCGGTGATCCTTTCGGTCGTGCGGTCCCGGGAGGCGGGCGACCTGGACGCCCCGATCCGCACCGGCGACGACATTGAGATCCGAGGCGCCGGCTTCGTGCCCCCGGGTGCGGGCACCGCCGACCGGCTGTCCCGCATGGTCGTCCGCATCGGCCCCGTCCACGTCCACGTCCCCCTGGTCCCGGTCCCCGGCGGCTTCAGCAACCCCCGGGACGAGGTACTGACGGTGCCTGTCCCGGCCGAGGTGGAGCCCGGTCGGGTGGAGGTGCAGGTGGTGACTGCGGCGGGCGTGGAGACGAACCGGTGCGTGATCGATGTGACGGACTGAGGGACTGAGGTACTCAGGGCTGAGGGTGAGGGGACTGGCGGGTTGAGAGCTGACGGGCTCGCGGGCTGAGGGGGCCTCCTCGCGGTGGTTGCTTGCGGTTCTGTGTGCGTGCGGGCTTGCGGGTAGGGGCGGGCTGCTGGTGACGGCCAGCCGCTCGGGCGACCCCCAGCACGTCTCCGCCCGCGCTGGTGCGGCGACTGCGCCGGCGCGGTGCCCGGGGCCGGCGGATCGCTTCGACCGCTGCCGCTCCCCAGACAAAGGGCGGAAAAAGGCCGTGCCAGGAGTGAGCGAGGCCACGTTGTCGTGCGTATCGTCTGTTGAGGGGTCAACGGTGGCAGGCGAGAGGCGGCTAGGGCGATGGCTCACAGCAGTCGAAAGGACACGCGCTCCCCTTATCTCGACGGCGACCGGGACTGGCGGGACACCGCCACTCGCTACGCCCTACTGCCCCTGCGCGTCTTCCTGGGCATCACCTTCATCTACGCCGGCCTGGACAAACTCACCGACAGCTCCTTCTTCGCCGACTCCGGATCAGGCTCCGTCGGTGATCTGATGCGTACGGTCCGTGACTCCTCCGCGATCCCTGCTCTGGTGGACCTCGCCCTCAAGAACCCCGCCGGCTTCGGCTACGCCATCGCCTTCGGCGAGCTGGCCGTCGGCATCGGCACCCTGCTCGGACTCCTGGCCCGGCTGGTGGCGCTCGGTGGTGCGCTGATCTCCCTCAGCCTTTGGCTGACCGTGAGCTGGGCCTCCGATCCGTACTACTACGGCAACGATCTCCCCTACCTGATGGCCTGGATCCCTCTGATCCTCGCCGGCGCGTCCGTCTTCTCCGTGGACGCTGCCCTGCGGGCGCGACGGAGGCAGCGGTCCGGGGGATTGCGGTAGCAGGCGGTGGGGAGTCGGTGCGCGTGAGCGTGCCGACAGGGGGCGTTGAGCTCCGTCAGTTCGGTATCTCCGGGGGCCTTGACGGTGCTGCCGTATCCGTCGTGGGTCCGGTGGACGTTGCCGAGCGGCGAGCCCTTGTGCGGCGGCGTATCGCCCCGGTGAGGAGGGCCACCACGCCTGCCAGGGCCAGGCCGAACATCAGGAGCGGGAACAGCGCGAACCAGGGTGTCTCCCAGGCGCCGCCCGCGTCGCCCACGTACGTTATGCCGGCGATGGTGACGAAGATGCCCGCGATCAGCTTGCCGGGCTGGAACTCATGACGCAGCACGGGTCACCTCCGCCTGTCCCAGGCCGACTCCGAGGTCGAGGTCGACCGTGCCGGTGCCGGCACCGCCGCTCGCCGGCGACAGGGTGACCTGCTTGCGCTTGCCCGGTGCGACGTCCACGTCCTGCTTGTCGTCGCCGGGCAACTGGATGTCGCCGATGCCCACTTCGATCTCCGCCTCCACCGTCACGCCCTTCGGCACGATCACTTCGATCCGGCCCACGCCCACCTCGACCGCGGTCCTCACCGTCTGCCCCTTGGCAAGGCGCAGATCGGTCAGGTCCAGCGTTGCGACGCCCGTGCCGACGTCGTATCTCGGTAGCACCTTTGTCACCGCGGTCGGTGTCCATTCTTTGCGCACCCAGTGGGTGCTGACGCCCTGGGGCAGTGCCGCCGAGCCTGCCAGCAGAGCCGCCGTGATGATCGCCAGGAAGACCGAGCCCGCTCCGGTACGGCCGAGGAACGCGCTGACCGCGATGCCGACCCCGAGCACCGTGAGGGCGCAGGCCAGGCCGGTCTGCAAGCTGGCGGCGAGTGGCTGGTCGTACCATCGCGCGGCCGTGCCGGAGAAACCGGCCAGCAGGGCCAGCAGGAAGATCCAGCCACCGATCCACCGTGGGCCGCGCGGCTTCGGCTGGCGGGGCCAGGCCTCCCGTATGTCCGGGTACCGGCCGCCGTAGTTGCCGTGGGTGATGTTGACCGCCGCCGCGATGTCCCGGTCGCGGGTGTCGTGGGGACCCCAGAGATATCCCGTACCGCCGACGTGTGTGCCGTCCTTGACGATGGGGTCACGCCACCACGAGGGGTAGGAAGAGGGGGCCGGGGGCGCCTGGGCCTCCGGGGGTGCGTCGGCGACGGCCTGGGCGGCCAGCGGGTCAGGGTCGGGGGCGCCACGGTTGCGCGACCAGTAGCCGGCGCCCGCGAGGAGGATGGACAGTATGACGGCGAAGGAGAGCACCCCGCCGTTCTTCAGCATCGTCAGGAACACACCGCAGCCGACCAGCGCGAAGAGGACGGCTGCCAGTGCCTGGCCGTCCACTCGGCCGGTGAGCAGCTTGCGAACCTCGTTCTCCTCTTCGTCGTCGTACGCCACGAACAACCAGGCGAAGCCGTAGAAGATGAGGCCGAGGCCGCCGGTCGCGGAGAGCACCGCGAGGGTGATCCGAAAGATCACCGGGTCCATGTCGCAGGTCCGCCCGAGCCCGGCGCACACTCCGCCCAGCATCTTCTGCCGCCGGTCGCGCTGGAACCGGGCCGGCAACTGCTCGTCGGTCATGGCGGTCGTGGAAGTCGAGGAAGTCGTGGCGGATGGTGCGGACGGGCGGGGAGTTGCGTGTGCTCTCGCTCCCGTGTCCGTTGGTGCGCCCGCGTCCGTGTGCTCGGGCGCGCGCGGTTCCCCTTTCTCCGTGGGCGGGGTCGCCGCGGCGGGTGCGGCATCCTGCGGCCCGGCGCCCTGGGTGGGGCGCGGGCCGGAGCCGGGTCCCGGACCCGTCGCGGCGTGTGCGTGATCTGTCATGCGTCCATGGTGGCGCGTGAGACGGCCCGGCGGCAGTCGGAATGACCCTGGGCGAACCCTGATATCGGCCCTGAGACGGGGCGGGGGAAGCGTTCGACGGCAGGTCGGCCCGAAGATCAGGGGAGTCTCGGGGGCGGACCCTGATGCCCGGGCCCGCCGGGCGTGTGAACATCGATGGCATGCCGGAAGCCGCTGCGTTGCCACTCGTCGAACCGCGGCCCTCGCGCAAGCTCTACCGCAGCAGCGACGGACGCTGGCTCGGAGGCGTGGCGCGAGGGCTCGCCGGGCATCTCGGGCTGCCTGTGATCTGGCTGCGCCTCATGTTCGTCGGCCTGTTCATGGCGGACGGACTCGGTGCGCTGCTGTATGCGGCCTTCTGGTTCTTCGTTCCGCTCGGTGTCGGCGGCGTCGACGCCCAGCGGCCCCCGTCCCTCGTCAGTGCCGAGACCGCGCCCGACGGCCGTCGCAGACTCGTCGCCCGTAAGCCGGACAAGGGGCAGATGGTCGCCCTGCTCCTCATGGTCGTGGTGGCCATGGTCTTCGTCGGCAACGTGAATCTCGGCGGGGGCGCCAAGGCCTATCTGTTCCCGATCGTGCTCGTCGCCGCCGGCGTCGCCCTGGTCTGGCGCCAGGCGGACAACGCACGGCGGGCCCGCTGGATGGAGGTCGGCGGTCGCCGGCGCACCCTCACCCTCCTCCGTACCGCGGCCGGCGTCCTGCTGGTCACGGCGGGTGTCTCCGGCGTGTTCGTCCTACAGGGATCCGCCGCCCACCTCGGCTCGGTGCTGCAGGCCGCGCTCGCGGTGCTGGTCGGGATCGCTCTGCTGGCCGGTCCGTATCTCGTCCGGATGACCCAGGACCTCTCCGAGGAGCGCCTGATGCGCATTCGCGCACAGGAACGCGCGGAGGTCGCCGCTCATGTGCACGACTCGGTGCTGCACACCCTGACGCTGATCCAGCGCAACGCGGAGAGCGCGAACGAGGTGCGTCGTCTCGCCCGCGCCCAGGAGCGCGAACTGCGCAACTGGCTCTACAAACCGGAGGGCACCGGTAAGGAGGAGGCCGACGAACCCGGCACCCTCGCCGAGGCGGTGCGACGCAGCGCGGCCGAGGTCGAGGACAAGCACGGCGTCCCTATAGAGGTCGTGGTCGTCGGTGACTGCCCGCTCGACGACAGAACGGGCGCACAGATGCAGGCCGCGCGGGAAGCGATGGTGAACGCCGCCAAGTACGGTGGCGAGGGCGGCGCGGTGCAGGTCTACGCCGAGGTCGAGGGCAGGACGGTCTTCGTGTCCGTCCGGGACCGTGGACCCGGCTTCGACTTCGACTCGATACCCGCCGACCGCATGGGCGTCAGAGAATCGATCATCGGCCGTATGGAGCGCAACGGAGGTACGGCGCGGCTGCGCGCGGTACCGGACGGCGGCACGGAGGTCGAGCTGGAGATGGAGAGGGCGGAGAGCACGTCATGAGCGAGGCGCACGGGGAGAACAGGCAGACCGAACCGGCCGGTTCGGCGGAGTCGGACGGACAGGCCGCGGTTTCCGGACCGACGGCGTCTGCTGAGTCCGCACAGGCAGGCGGGTCTGCCGCCGACGGCGGCGGCAGTGGGGACGCGAGCGGGCGGCGGGTGCGTGTGGTTCTCGTCGACGATCACCGTATGTTCCGGACGGGTGTTCAGGCCGAGATCGGGCAGACCGAGCGAACCGGCGTCGAGGTGGTCGGCGAGGCCGCCGATGTCGACCAGGCGGTCACCGTCATCACCGCCACCCGGCCCGAGGTGGTCCTCCTCGACGTCCATCTGCCGGGCGGGGGTGGCGTCGAAGTCCTGCGCCGTTGCGCCCCGTTGATGGGCGACGCCGAGCGGCCGGTGCGCTTCCTGGCGCTGTCCGTCTCGGATGCCGCGGAGGACGTCATCGGCGTGATCCGTGGCGGCGCACGCGGATACGTGACGAAGACGATCACGGGCGTTGACCTCGTCGACTCTGTTTTCCGCGTCCAGGACGGCGACGCCGTCTTCTCGCCGCGGCTCGCCGGGTTCGTTCTGGACGCTTTCGCGTCCACGGACGCCCCGCCGGTGGACGAGGACCTCGACCGCCTCACTCAGCGCGAGCGGGAGGTGCTGCGGCTGATCGCCCGGGGGTACGCGTACAAGGAGATCGCCAAGCAGCTCTTCATCTCCGTGAAGACGGTGGAGTCGCATGTGTCGGCGGTTCTCAGGAAGCTGCAGTTGTCCAACCGGCACGAGCTGACGCGGTGGGCCACGGCACGGCGCCTCGTCTAGCGGGTTCGCCCGCTCTCACACCACCCTGGTGGCGCCCGCGAACGGCATCTCGTTCAGAGGTGCCACGCGTACCGGCGCCGACGGGTTGGGGGCGTGGATCATCTGGCCGTGTCCCACGTAGATGCCCACATGACTGATGCCCGAGTAGAAGAACACCAGGTCGCCGGGGAGGAGTTCGGACTGTGAGACGCGCTGGCCGGCGTTGATCTGGGCGTAGGTCGTGCGGGGCAGGGAGATGCCCGCGTTGCGGTACGCGGCCTGGATGAGGCCCGAGCAGTCGAAGGCGTCCGGGCCGGTGGCGCCCCACACGTAGGGGCTGCCGAGCTTCTGGTAGGCGTAGGAAACGGCCGCCGCAGCACGCGAGTTGGGTGCCGCGGCCACGCTGGTGGTCCCGGCGGGCCCGGACACCCCGGGGGCGTCGGCGACGCCGGCTGATCCCAGGCCCTCCCGCGCACTCCCCGACGACCGCGACGCGTGCCCAACGCCCCAGCCCGTGCCGTGGCTTCTGCCGTCCGCCGTGAGCCGGGTGCGGTCCTCCGTGCTCAGGTGGGACAGCAGTTGGCGTGCCTCGCCCAGCTTTCCCGTCACGGTCTGCTTGTGGTGGTTCAGCTCGGCCTGACGGGACTGGAGGGTGGTCAGTTCGACCTGGGCGGCCCCGCGCAGCTGCTCGATCTCCCGCAGCTGCTTGCGTACGCGGGCCACGTTCGACGCCTGTCTGCTGCCTGCCCGCTCGGCGAAGGCGGCGCCGTCCAGATAGCCGTCGGGATCGTCGGAGAGGGCGAGTCGCAGTGCGGGATCGAGGCCGCCGGAGCGGTACTGCGCCGCCGCCATCGAACCCAGCCCCTCGCGAGCCGAGTTGAGCCGCTCCTCCTTGCGCGCCGCCTCGTCCCGCAGGCCGTCCAGCCGTCGCTCCGCCCGCTCGGCCTTCTCCTTCGAGCCGTTGTACTTCTCGGTGGCGACCTCCGCCTCCTCGTACAGCTTGTTCACCTTGGCTTGGACCTGCGCCGGTGTCAGTTGTGGTTCGGCGTATCCGATGCCGTCGAAGCCGGTCGCCGTCGCGGCGCCCGCGAGGGCGATCGTCGCGGCGGTGCGGGCCGTATTGCCGTTGAGCGAGCGCTGTCGGGGCTTGCGGTGCGCTGCCACCGGGGCGTCACGTCCTTTCGTACGACCGCCACTGCGACGACCGCCGGACGGCTGCCTGGGAAGCGGACCCAGGAGGGCGGTTGCGCGTCCGGCGACGGTCCGCACAGGGGGAGCGGTCCGCCGCCGGACTTTCTCGGCGGTGGTGTCCGACTGCCGCCCCTGGCCCGGGCGGCGGTGGGGAGCCGGCCACCTGGAGGAGGACGCTAAACCTGAGTGCGGTGCGGGGGTAACGGGATGTACGGAACTGGCGTGAGCCGACCGCCGGGTGACCGCATACGACTGTGATCCAGTTCCGGCGCCGCTGTCTTCGCGCAAACGCCTGACCGATGCCGAGGTTTACGGGGCGGGTGGGGGTGACAGGGTGCTATGGGGTGCATATATGCGAGGCCCCCTTCTCCCTCGCGTCCTCCCTCCCGGCCGCCGTGCGCACGACGGGCACCGAGCGCCTCGCGAAGGCCGTGCCGTCAACCCGGTGTACCTGGTGGGTGTGCTTCAGGCCGGGCGCACCACGCTGTGGATCGTCGACTCGCCGTCGTAGAAGATCGATTCCTCGCGGACGTACGCACCCGGCTTCGGCGCGTGGATCATCATGCCGTTGCCGATGTAGAGGCCGACGTGGCTGATGTCGTCGTAGAAGAAGACCAGGTCACCGGGCTGGATGTCGGAGAGGGAGACCGTCGTGCCCGCGTTCACCTGGTCGTAGGTGGTGCGCGGGAGGGTGACTCCGGCGGCCCGCCAGGCGGCCTGAGTGAGACCCGAACAGTCGTACGAGTCGGGGCCGGCCGCGCCCCAGACGTACGGCTTGCCGACCTGCGCGCGTGCGAAAGCCAGGGCCTTGTCGGCCTTGGTGGCGTACGAGGAGGCGGGGACCGTCGTCGCCGGCGTCTGTGCGGCGCTGCTGCCCGCCGACGGCTGCGCCGCCGCCGTGGCCGCCGCTTCCTGTCGGCGCTGCTCGGCCTCCTGCTGCTGCCGGGCGAGTTCCTCTGCCTGGCGGCGCGCCTCCGCCTGCTTCTCCCGCTCGATCGCCGCGAGGCGCAGCTTCTCCTCGGTGGTGAGGCGGGAGAGCAGCCGGCGGGCCTCCACGAGCTTCGTCTGCACGGCGGTCTTGGTGATCTGGAGTTCGTCCTGGGAGTGCGTGAGCGACTCGAGGCTCACGGAGGCCTCCTGGCGCTTCCGCGTCGTCTCGGCCTGCTCGGTGAGGTAGTCGTCGACCGCGTCCTTCTGGCGGGCGGTCAGGCGGTCCATCAGCTGGTTCTGGTCGAAGTAGTCCTGTGGGTCGTCCGCGAGCAGGAACGTCGCCGTGTCCGGAGCGGCGGACCCGGTGCGGTACTGGGCCGCGGCGAAGGATCCCAGCTTCTCGCGCGCGTTGTTGAGCTTCTGGGCGCGCTGGGCCACATCCTCCATCAGAGCGTCGACTCGTCCCCGCTGCTTGGAGGTCTTCTCCTTGGCGGCGTTGTACTTGTCGGTGGCGGACTCGGCCTGGCGGTACAGGTCGCCGACCTTCGCCTCGACCTCCTCCATGCTCGGCTTGTCGTCGGACGAGGGAACCGGGGGTGTGGAGGGAGCCGTGGGTGCGGCGTTGGCGGTCTGGGAGAGCAGGGCCACGGAGGTCAGGGCCGCCGTGGCGAAGGCGGGGGTCCGTAGGCCTGCTACGCGCGTTCCCGTAGGGCGCGACTTGCGGTGCGACGACGCCAAGGGAGGCGACTCCTTCCACGTTCCGCCTACCGGGTTAGCTGTCGGGTTCGGGCGGGTGGTTCGGAAGGTTTGCCCTACGGTCCATGCCCTGGACGGCAATTGGACCGATTCACCCCAAATGCTCGGTGGGTCCCCGGCTCCTGCCGCACAGGGCGGCACGATCGGACTCGGCGGAGGCCGCGCGGCCCGGCGATGTTCGCCGGTGGAGATCGAGCGGCCTTACGGCACGCTAACCAAAAGGTGTGGCTCCTGTGAAGGTTGGTGCCCGCTATGCCCGATACGTTTTTGTGACCTCAGCCCTAAACATGGCTCTGTGTGGTCGATCGGGAATCGTTCGTGGTGATTATTGATGAATCATTCGGTTAACGTCGATTTGATCCCATCGTCCGTCGAGATCCGGTCGGCCGGTGCGGATGCCGGGGGATGTTTTCGGGGTGGGGCCGGGCTGTCAGTGGGGAGGCCTAGACTCGGAGAGCGATGAGCAGCCTCTTTGACGACAGCTTCCTGGCGGACCTCCAGGGCCCTCGGGCCCACGCGGAGGAGCCCCCGCCACCGCCCGAGGACGAGCATGTGCCGGAGCCCGTTCCGGACGACTTGTTCGGCGGGAAGTTCGACGCGCCGCCGGACCGGGACGCGTACTACCGCGACGGCGCCCCGCGACCCGTGGTGGACCCCGCCGCGCTCCTCGAGGGGCTGAACGAGAACCAGCGGGCCGCCGTCGTGCACGCCGAGACCCCCCTGCTCATCGTCGCGGGCGCCGGGTCCGGCAAGACACGTGTGCTCACGCACCGCATCGCGTATCTGCTCGGTGAGCGGGGCGTCCACCCCGGCCAGATCCTCGCGATCACGTTCACCAACAAGGCCGCCGGCGAGATGAAGGAGCGCGTCGAGCAGCTCGTCGGCCCGCGCGCGAACGCGATGTGGGTGATGACCTTCCACAGCGCGTGCGTGCGGATCCTCCGGCGGGAGAGCAAGAGGCTCGGCTTCACCTCCTCCTTCTCCATCTACGACGCCGCCGACAGCAAGCGGCTGATGGCGCTCGTCTGCCGCGATCTGGACCTGGACCCCAAGCGCTTCCCGCCCAAGTCCTTCAGCGCGAAGATCTCCAACCTGAAGAACGAGCTGATCGACGAGGAGGACTTCGCCGCCCAGGCGAGCGACGGTTTCGAGAAGACCCTCGCCCAGGCGTACGCGATGTACCAGTCGCGGCTGCGTGAGGCCAACGCGCTCGACTTCGACGACCTGATCATGACGACGGTCAACCTGCTGCGGGCCTTCCCGGACGTCGCCGAGTACTACCGCCGCCGCTTCCGGCACGTCCTGGTCGACGAGTACCAGGACACCAACCACGCCCAGTACGCGCTGGTACGGGAACTCGTCGGCACCGCCGAGCACCCGGTGGACGTACCGCCGAGCGAGTACGACCTGCGCCCCGCCGAGCTGTGCGTCGTGGGCGACGCCGACCAGTCGATCTACGCCTTCCGGGGCGCGACGATCCGCAACATCCTCCAGTTCGAGGAGGACTACGCGGACGCGACGACGATCCTGCTCGAACAGAACTACCGCTCCACGCAGACGATCCTGAGCGCCGCCAACGCGGTCATCGAGCGCAACGAGTCCCGCCGCCCCAAGAACCTGTGGACCAACGCGGGCGCGGGCGCGCGTATCACCGGCTATGTCGCCGACACGGAGCACGACGAGGCGCAGTTCGTCGCCGACGAGATAGACCGGCTGACGGACGCGGGTGACGCGAAGGCGGGCGACGTCGCGGTCTTCTACCGGACGAACGCCCAGTCCCGGGTCTTCGAGGAGATCTTCATCCGCGTCGGCCTGCCCTACAAGGTCGTCGGCGGCGTCCGCTTCTACGAGCGCAAGGAGGTCCGGGACGTCCTGGCCTACCTGCGTGTCCTCGCCAACCCGGAGGACTCGGTGCCGCTGCGCCGCATCCTCAACGTGCCCAAGCGCGGTATCGGGGAGCGCGCGGAGGCGATGATCGACGCGTTGTCCCAGCGCGAGAAGATCAGCTTCCCGCAGGCGCTGAAGCGGGTGGACGAGGCGTACGGAATGGCGTCGCGGTCGACCAACGCCGTCAAGCGGTTCAACACGCTGATGGAGGACCTGCGGACGATCGTGGAGTCGGGCGCGGGCCCGGCGACGGTCCTCGAGGCGGTTCTCGAACGCACGGGCTACCTCGCCGAGCTGCAGGCGTCGACAGACCCCCAGGACGAGACCCGGATCGAGAACCTCCAGGAACTCGCCGCGGTCGCCCTGGAGTTCGAGCAGGAATCAGGGGCGGCGGCGGAGGCCGAGCAGCCCGTCGAGGGCGAGGCCCCGGCCCCGGCCGGACTCGCCGCTTTCCTGGAGCGGGTCGCCCTGGTCGCCGACTCCGACCAGATCCCCGACGAGGACGACGACGGCTCCGGCGTCATCACCCTGATGACCCTGCACACCGCCAAGGGCCTCGAGTTCCCCGTGGTGTTCCTGACCGGCATGGAGGACGGCGTCTTCCCGCACATGCGTGCCCTCGGCCAGGTCAAGGAGCTGGAGGAGGAACGGCGGCTCGCGTACGTCGGCATCACGCGCGCCCGCGAACGGCTGTATCTGACGCGGTCGTCGCTGCGCAGCGCCTGGGGGCAGCCGTCGTACAACCCGCCCTCGCGGTTCCTGGAGGAGATCCCGGCGACGCATCTGGAGTGGAAGCGCACAGGCGCGATGGCTCCGGCGACGTCCTCGGGCCCTGCTTCCGGGGTGGCGTCCTCCCTGTCGTCCTCGCGCTCACGCTCCGCCGCCTCGGGCGCGTCCGGATTCGCCACGCGCCGGGGCGGTGCGGAGAAGCCGGTCGTCGCGCTGGCCGTGGGGGACAGGGTCACGCACGACCAGTTCGGTCTGGGCACCGTGGTGGGCGTGAAGGGCACGGGCTCGAACGCCGAGGCGACCGTCGACTTCGGCGAGGACAAGCCGAAGCGGCTGCTGCTGCGGTACGCGCCGGTGGAGAAGCTGTAGCCGGACACCCGGGCATCGTCGATGCCCGGGTCACGCCGGTAACCAGGTACGAGACGGGACCGGACGGGTCCGGACGGGAACTACGTCGGGTCGAGGCCGTGGCTGCGCAGCCACGGGAGCGGGTCGATCGCCGAGCCGCCGGCGGGCCGTACCTCGAAGTGGAGGTGCGGGCCGGTCGAGTTGCCGGAATTACCGGAGTACGCGATGGGGTCGCCGGCCTTGACCGTCGTACCGGACGCCACCTGGTAGCTGGAGAGGTGGCAGTACCACGTCTCCGTGCCGTCCTTGTCGGTCAGGATCAGCATGTTGCCGTACGCGCTGTTCCACTGCGTGCGGACGGTGCCGTCGGTCGCGGCCATCACCGTCGTGCCGTACGAGACGGGGAAGTCGATCCCGGTGTGCACGGACATCCAGTTGATGCCGGCCTGGCCGAAGTAGGCGCTGAGGCCGCGCTGTGCGACCGGGAGGGCGTACTTCGGGCGCAGTCGCTCCTTGCGGGCCGCTTCCGCGGCCGCCGCCTTCTTCTCGGCGACCTGCTGGGCCTTGAGGTCGATACGTTCCTGCGTCCGGCTGGCCCGGTCGGCGAAGTCGTCGGCGCCCGCGGAGAGGCTCTCCAGCTGGGAGTCCAACTTGTTGTTCGCGGTGGACGGCTTTACGGCGACGCCGTCGGACGCGGACGTCGTCCTGTTCTGCTCGCTGTCACCGCTCATCCCGCCCACGGAGGCGGCGGCGATGCCCGCGACCCCCATCACACAGGCGGACGGAACGGCGATGGTCAGCAGAGCGGAACGTTTGGCCGGGGTACGCCGCCGGGACCGGCCCGCGCTGCGCGCCGCCGTACGGGACGCCGCGCGCCCGCCCCCGGGCACCGCGCCGAGGTCGGCCTCTTCCTGGCCGTCCAGCAGCGGGGCCTCGGCGGGCAGTTCGCCGTCGGTGACGAGGTCCGAGTCGTCGTGGTCGAGGGCGTGCCGGTCGTCCTCCGCTACGTCGGTGGCCTGCTCGTCGTACGCGTGCTCACGCGCGTCGTCGTACTCGGCGGTCGGATCGGGCGTGCTGTCCGCGCCGCTGTCCGAGTTCCACTGGGTGGCGTCGTACACACCGGTGTCGAAGGCCTGCGTGCCCCATTCCCAGTGCTGGGTCTGGTCGGCGGGGCCGGCCTGCTCGGGCTGGAGCCAGGCGCTCGCGTCCCACTGACCGCTGGCGTCGGCGCCCGGAGGCGGCGTCTGCGCGGGGATGTCGGCGAGTTGCTGGTATCCCGGCGCCCATGTGGTGGTGTCGTACGCCCCGGTGTCGTAGGCGGCGTGATGCTGGGCCGCGTACGGGTCGTAGTTCAGGGTGTGGTGACTGCCGGTGGGCCACTGGGAGTTGTCGTGCGCACCGGTGCCGTCGTCGCCCGGCATGTTGCCGAAGAGCGGGTCGGTTTCGAAATTTCCCGTGGCGGTACCCGTGCCCAAGTTCGCGTCGAAACCGTTGGCGAAGGTGGGGTCGTACGTGGTGAAGTCACCGAAAGGAACTTCCTGGGTGCCGTACGACGGGTAATGGGCCGTCGCGGCATCGGAAGCCGGAGTCGGGGAGGTCATGGTCCCCGACGGGTGAGGTTCGTTCACCAACTTCTCTTTCGCCTCGACAACAGGGGCTGGCAGAGCAGTGCGGCGACTGTACCCGGCGGTATGCGGGCGCGACAATCTTCCGCAGGTTTCGTGCCTGAGGGAAACGGGCATTCGGCCGTGTTTCGGGGGACGGCGGGCACGGGTTTGGCCTGGCGTTCGAAGGTTGTTCGAATTGTGACGGCTGTTCGGCGGCCATGAGACGGCCCTGGGACGGCCGTGAGCCGTCTGTGGACGGTGCTCGGGCGAGGCCTACGCCACGGTCAGTCCGGCTCGAGCCTGATCGGACCGCGCGCCTGCGCCGAGAGAGTCGTCGCTCTGGTCCAGGGCGTCCCGTATGCCGGTCGCGACGGCGGGGTGCAGGGGCAGGGCGAGGTGGCCGACGCCTGTGACCTGTACGTTCTGTGCCAGCAGGTCCGGGTGGTCGACGCAGGCCGACTCCAGCGGATCCATCAGGTGGTCCAGGTCGCTCCAGAAACTGACGAAACGCGTACGGCAGTCCGGCGCGGGCAGGCGCAGTTCCTCGATGACCTCCGAGCCGGGGCGCATCTGGCGGACGATCGGGTGCGCGTTGGCCAGCGGGGCGACCCGGGTGCCGGAGTGCGGGGTGCCGAGGGTGACGAGCGTACGGACGCGGAGGTCACCGCCGAGTCGCTGTACGTAGTAGCGCGCGATCAGGCCGCCCAGGCTGTGCCCGACGATGTCCACCCGCGGCTGGCCCGTGCGCCTGCAAATCTCCTCTATGTGCCGGCCGAGCAGTTCGGCAGCAGTGCGGATGTCGCAGGTCAGCGGGGAGTAGTTGAGCGACTCGACCTGCTGTCGGCCGTGCTGCGCCAAGGAGCGGCGCAGCAGGACGAAGACGGAGCGGTTGTCGATGAAGCCGTGCAGGAGGACGACCGGGGCCTTCGGCTCCGTCGGCAGGGGCGTGGCGCGGGTTTCGGGGAGCGAGGAGGGTTCCGGGTCCGGGGTCCGGCGTTCCTGGACGATGCCCGACGGATAGAGAAGCAGATGCCCCGCCAGGATCGCGATCTCCAGGGCGGTCGCCTTGAGGAGAGCGATGGAGAGCCCCGTCAGCCTGATCGGCAGGACGCGCTCGCAGAGCGGAAGCATGGGCAAGACTGCCCGGATGACCTTCATGGCCGACCTCCTGTCGGCACCCGGGGGACTTCCCTGTCCCCTGTGTGCCCTCATGGGAGTCGCGACGAGAGCGGCCGGTGGTGGCGTCGGCGGTGGTACACGAGTGGGGCGTGTGGTCTGTGCGACGTCAAGGGATGGCGAAGCTCCTTGCCGTACGGCGACGAAGCTCCCCGCTGTCGTGCCTTCCTGCCCTTCGTGCCATCTCCGATGCACCGCACCTCCACGCCGCGCGGCTCGCGACGCGGTGGCACGACGACCTCGATGCGGCTCCCCTCGCGCCGGTCCCGCCGGTGCGCGGCGAACGTGTCCCACCATGTGATTTCCCCCTCGCCGAACGTCGCGAAACTGCCGGTTGAGGGATGCTTGACTTAACGTTCGTTCACTTCATGGAGGCAGTGATGGGTGTGGCAGCCGGTCCGATCCGCGTGGTGGTGGCGAAGCCGGGGCTCGACGGCCACGATCGCGGGGCCAAGGTGATCGCGCGGGCACTGCGGGATGCGGGTATGGAGGTCATCTACACCGGCCTTCACCAGACTCCCGAACAGATCGTCGACACGGCGATCCAGGAGGACGCCGACGCCATTGGGCTCTCTGTCCTTTCCGGTGCGCACAACACGCTTTTCGCGGCCGTGATCGACCTTCTGCGAGAGCGGGACGCGGACGACATCAAGGTGTTCGGGGGCGGGATCATTCCCGAGACGGACATCGCGGCGCTCAAGGAGCTGGGCGTCGCGGAGATTTTCACTCCCGGTGCGACCACGGCTTCGGTTGTGGACTGGGTGCGGGGGCATGTACGGGAGTCTGCTGGGTCGTAGGGCTTCGGTGTGGATGGTGCCTGGCCGCAGGTCAAGCATCTCCCACCCGCGCGTCCGTCGCCAGTTCTTCCGCCATCGCCGCCCGCAGCCGCAACGTGCCCACCAGGCGCTGGAACGCCTCGGCCCAGTAGGTGCCCGCGCCCGGTGAGGCGTCCTCGCCTTCGTCGGGGATCGCCAGCAGGCCGTCGAGACGGCCGGCCTCGCAGGGGTCCAGGCAGCGTTCCGCCAGCCCCATCACCCCGCTGAAGCTCCATGGGTAGCTGCCCGCGTCCCGCGCGATGTCGAGCGCGTCGACGACTGCCCGCCCGAGCGGCGGAGCCCACGGCACCGCGCACACCCCGAGCAACTGGAATGCCTCGGACAGGCCGTGCGTCGCGATGAATCCGGCCACCCATTCGGCCCGTTCGGCGGAATCGAGCGTGGCGAGCAGCTTCGCCCGCTCCGCCAGGGACACCGCGCCGGGCCCGCCCGCCTCGGGTGTCGAGGGTGAGCCGAGGAGCGCCCGGGCCCAGCCGGCGTCCCGCTGCCGCACCGCCGCCCGGCACCACGCGGCGTGCAGCTCGCTCTGCCAGTCGTCGGCCACCGGCAGCGCCACGATCTCCTCCGGAGTACGCCCGCCGAGCCGCCCAGGCCACGATCCGAGCGGGGCGGCCTCCACCAACTGGCCGAGCCACCACGACCGTTCACCGCGCCCGGACGGGGCCTTCGCCACGACGCCGTCCCGTTCCATACCGGCGTCGCACTCGTGCGGCGCCTCCACGACGAGCGAGGGCCCACCGTTCGCATCGCCGCTGCCCCCGCTCATGCCGTCCGCGCTGTTCGTGTGGTCGAGCGCCACGCACGTTCCGGCCCGGACCGCCATCCGCGCGGCGAGCGCCGAATCCGGCAGCGCCGACAGCAACTCCGCGGCCGTCGCCCGGACGTTGCGGCTGCGGTCGGCCAACGCCCGCTCCAGGAAGGGCTCGTCCTCGGAACGCAGCCCCGTGCGGAGCGAGTCGAGGAACATCAGCCGGTCCTCGGCCCGTTCCGTCGGCCAGGTCGTCTCCAGCAACTCTCGGGCGGCAGCGGGCTCCCGCGCGCGTATCGCCGCGAGGAGGGAGACCCGCTCGGCGAACAGACCCTCCTGCCAGAGCCGCTGGATCCGCTCGGTCTCCTCCGCCCCGGGCAGGGCCGTACCCCCGCCCGGGGTGGCGCGCAGGGCGAATCGCCAGTCCGTGTTCAGCCGGGCGAGCCACAGTGCGCGCGGGCCGGCGAACTCCAGCGCCGCAGGCCGCAGATCCGTACGCCCTCTGGCCGCGTCGAGCAATGCGGGCAGCGTCTGGGGAGGGGCCGCGAAACCGTGCGCGTTCGCCGCCGCGAGCCACTGGGGCAGCAGCTCCATCAGGTCCGGCGCCGTGCCCCGGCGACCGCTGCCGCCGGGGATGCCGGGCCGGTCGGCCAGCAGCAGGGACAGCCTGCGGGCCGCTGCGGGGGGCAGCAGCGGGCGCGGGTCCGCCGCGGCGGGCTCAGGTCGCGCGGCGGCCCGGGCCGGCCGCAGCCCCGCTCGCCGCCGTACGGTCTCCACGGCCGCGGCGTCGAGGAGCGCGACCGGCGCCTGTCTGCCCGGCGGGCAGCCCGGGGGCGTACGCCGCTCCGTGCCGAGCAGTGCCGCGGTGACCAGTTCCTCCCAGGCGCCCGCTGCGGGTGCACCCAGGGGAGCCGAGTCCTCGGGGGCGGAGGCCCTACTGCCGTTCATGAGATTCCCTTTCCTCGGAAGCCGGCGATCGCTCGGTCGTTCGTCATTCGGTCGTTCGAGTCGTCCGGTCGGGAGTTGTGGAGGCGCGGAGTGCGCGTGCCTCAGCACAGGGGGATCGCCTGTCCCACCGCCCCGTCCGGCCAGACGGTGAGCGGGGTGAAACCCTGGTGACCGCACTCGCCGAAGACCGTGACGGGGGCGCCGCCCGAGAGAGCGACGAGGCGCCACAGGCCGGGGTGAGCGATGGCGGAGGAGGTCAGGGGCAGCGCCAAGTCGGTGTCGGCGTCCGCCAGTTGCCAGGAGCCGCCGTCCGGGACCGGTATGACGCGGTTCAGCGTCACCGGGTACGAGTCCAGCCAGGGGTCGCCCTGGAGCGCGTCCCCGTAGAGCTCCGCCGCGCGTGTGGTCGTCGTCCCCGGCGGCCGTACGTCCGTCGGCGCGGGAGGGGTGAACCGCTCGCCCAACGACGCCCGCAACTGCCCGGCGCCCGGATACCCGGACACCTCCGCCTCGAAGGCCAGCCCGACCGGCAGCGCCAGTTCGGGGGCGCGGCCGGCTGCCCCGTACGAGAGGAGCAGCGCGGTGCGGCCCGACTCCGCGCCGTGCAGCCAGATCCGGCGGGTCGTGAGGCGGGCGTCCGCCGTCTCGTACTGGGCGAGGACCAGCCAGCGGTCGCGCACCGGCGGGCCGTCCGCGGAGCCGGGCAGGCCGATCCGTGACCGTACCGTCGCCGCCAGGCCGTCCGGCAGCTCGTCCCGGCGCAGCCAGCCCCGGTCGAGGAGGTGGAGCAGTGCGCACTCCTCCAGCAGCCGCACCGGCCAGCCCGGGCCGGACGCCGGTATCGCCCCCAACTCCCTTACTCGGGCGGCCAGTCCGGGGGCCTGCGCGTCCACCATGCGGGCCGCGGTCTCCTCCCACAGCCCGTACCCCGCCTGCTCCGCTGTGGCCAGGCCGCCGCGCAGCAGGTCGGCGAGGCGCTGCTCCAGCTCCGTCGCCCCCGCCGTGATCCGCTCGGCCCGGCGCTCCGATCTGCGCCGCGCCGCCTCCGGATCACCGGAGGGGGAACCGGCCGCCCCCGCCGCCCGTTTCTCCTCCGTCCGCTTCCGTCGCCCCGCCAGCCACTCCTCCGCCCAGCCCGGCGCCTCCCCTCGCGGCACCGCGCCGTCCTCGCCCGCCCAGAGCAGCAGCAGTCCGAGCGCGTGCTTGCACGGAAACTTGCGGCTCGGACAACTGCACTTGTACGCGGGCCCGGTGGCGTCCGCGATGTCGACGACCGTCTGATACGGCTTGCTGCCACTGCCCTTGCACAGTCCCCACACCGTCCCCTCGTCAGAACTGCCGGCCTCCGACCACGGCCCGGCCGCGCCGAGTTTGCTTCCCGCTTTGCGTGACGAGACGTCAGGCGCCAGTGCCAGCACCTGATCCGCCGTCCAGCGCACCCCCTGCTGAGTCATGACATCGAAGGTAGATCCCGGCACTGACAATCGGCCCTCGGCCCGCTCCCCGCTCGGCTTCCGAAATCACATTTCCGCAGGTCAGAACGCATTGTCAGTGGCGTGGTGCAGTGTGGTCACCAGATCCGAACGGGCCAAGACCGGCCGAGCTGGAGGGGGACCGAGCCATGCCTGTTTCCGCTGAACCGACATCCGTCGACCCGCGTCACGAGCAGTCCGCGCACGCGAACGGCACGGAGGAACTGCGCCCGCACGCCGAGGACGCCTTCGCCGCCGAACTCGCGGCGCTGGCCGCGCAGGACGACCGCCCGCGCCCCGCCCGTTGGAAACTCTCGCCGTGGGCGGTGGCGACCTATCTGCAGGGCGGCACCCTGCCCGACGGCACCGTGATCACCCCGAAGTACGTGGGCCCGCGCCGCATCGTCGAGGTCGCCGTCACCACCCTCGCGACCGACCGTGCCCTGCTGCTGCTCGGCGTGCCCGGCACGGCGAAGACCTGGGTGTCCGAGCACCTGGCGGCGGCCGTCAGCGGAGACTCGACACTGCTGGTCCAGGGCACGGCCGGCACGCCGGAAGAGGCGATCCGGTACGGCTGGAACTACGCGCGGCTGCTCGCGCACGGTCCGAGCCGCGAGGCTCTCGTACCCAGCCCCGTCATGCGGGCGATGGCGGAGGGGATGACGGCCCGTATCGAGGAGCTGACCCGTATTCCGGCCGACGTACAGGACACGCTGATCACGATCCTGTCGGAAAAGACGCTGCCGATACCGGAGTTGGGCCAGGAGGTGCAGGCGGTACGCGGGTTCAACGTGATCGCGACGGCCAACGACCGCGACCGCGGGGTCAACGAGCTGTCCAGCGCCCTGCGTCGGCGCTTCAACACGGTTGTGCTGCCGCTGCCGGAGAGCGCCGACGCCGAGGTCGACATCGTCTCGCGCCGGGTCGACCAGATCGGCCGCTCGCTCGACCTGCCGGCCGTACCGGACGGCGTCGACGAGATCCGACGGGTCGTGACCGTCTTCCGTGAACTGCGCGACGGCATCACGTCGGACGGCCGGACCAAGCTGAAGTCGCCGAGCGGCACTCTGTCCACGGCCGAGGCGATCTCGGTCGTCACCAACGGCCTGGCCCTGGCGGCCCACTTCGGCGACGGCGTCCTGCGGGCCTCCGACGTCGCCGCCGGTCTCCTCGGCGCCGTCGTCCGCGATCCGGCGGCCGACCGGGTCGTGTGGCAGGAATACCTGGAGGCGGTGGTCCGCGAGCGGGACGGCTGGAAGGACTTCTACCGGGCGTGCCGAGAGGTGAGCGCATGAGCCGGGACGCGGGCGTGGGCGGACGGGGCGTGAGTACGGGATGTCGGTGGGGGGAGATTCGGTGCTCGTGCGGGTCGGTGCGGTGAGCGCGGCTGTTGGTGACGACGGCTCGACGTGGCGCGGGAGGGAGACGGCGTGACGGACACGGAGGGTGGCACCGGGCCGCTGCTGCTCGGCGTGCGGCATCACGGGCCCGGGTCGGCGCGGGCGGTGCGGGCCGCGCTGTCGGCGGCGCGGCCGGCGGTCGTCCTGATCGAGGGGCCGCCCGAGGCCGACGCACTGGTCCCGCTGGCCGCCGACGAGGACATGCGGCCACCGGTCGCCCTGCTGGCCCACGCCGTGGACGAACCCGGCCGCTCGGCGTTCTGGCCGCTGGCCGAGTTCTCCCCGGAGTGGGTGGCGATCCGCTGGGCCCTGGAACACGGGGTCCCCGCCCGTTTCATCGACCTCCCCGCCACGCACACGCTGGCATGGAAGAGCGAGGGGGACGGATCCGACGGCCGGGCCTCGGACACGGACACGGATGCGGGCTCGGACACGGGTGCGAACGCGGAGGTCGATGTGCGGGTCGATCCGCTCGCCGTGCTCGCACACACCGGTGGCTACGACGATCCGGAACGTTGGTGGGAAGACGTCGTCGAGCACCGGGGGGCTGGGAGCGGGGACGTGTTCGCTCCTTTCGAGGTGCTCGAAGAGGCCATGGGTGCGCTGCGGGAGGCGTACGGGACCGGGGGCCATGACCGGGACCCGGTGCGGGAGGCGTACATGCGGCTCCAAGTGCGGGGCGCGCAGCGGGAGTTCGGGGACGCGGCGGTGGCCGTGGTGTGCGGCGCCTGGCATGTGCCCGCGCTGCGGCAGAGGGTCACCGTCGCCGCCGACCGGGCGCTGCTGAAGGGGCTGCCCAAGGTCAAGGTGGACGTGACCTGGGTGCCGTGGACGCATCGCAGGCTCGCGCGGGCCAGCGGATACGGGGCGGGCATCGACTCGCCCGGCTGGTACGGGCACCTGTTCGGAGCGCGGGACCGGCCGGTCGAGCGGTGGATGACCAAGGTGGCGGGGCTGTTGCGCGACGAGGACAGGATCGTCTCCTCGGCGCATGTCATCGAGGCGGTGCGGCTGGCGGAGACGCTCGCCGCGATGCGGGGCCGCCCGCTGCCGGGGCTGACCGAGACCACCGACGCCGTGCGGGCGGTGATGTGCGAGGGCTCGGACGTGCCGCTGGCCCTGGTGCACGACCGGCTCGTGGTCGGGGACGTGCTCGGGGAGGTCCCCGAGTCGGCGCCCGCAGTGCCGTTGCAGCGCGACCTGACGAGGATCCAGCGTCGGCTGCGGCTCAAACCGGAGGCGCTGGAACGGGAGTTGGAGCTCGACCTGCGCAAGGAGACCGACGCCGCGCGCAGTCGGCTGCTGCACCGGCTGCGACTGCTCGGCGTCGGCTGGGGCGAGCGCGCGGCGTCGCGTGGCAGTACCGGTACGTTCCGGGAGACGTGGCGGCTGCGGTGGGAGCCCGAGCTGGCGGTACGGGTCGCGGAGGCCGGCGTGTGGGGGACGACGGTGCTGTCGGCGGCGACCGCCAGAGCGGAGGCCGACGCCGTCGGCGCGGGGTCACTGGCCGACGTGACGGCACTCGCCGAGCGCTGTCTGCTCGCCGAACTGTCCGAGGCGCTCCCCGTCGTGATGCGCGTCCTCGCCGACCGCGCGGCCCTGGACGCTGACGTGGGCCACCTGGCCCAGGCCCTGCCGGCGCTGGTCCGGTCCCTGCGCTACGGCGACGTACGCGGCACGGACACCCGGGCGCTGGCCGAGGTCGCGGAGGGCCTGGCCGAACGCGTCTTCGTCGGCCTGCCCCCGGCCTGCGCGGCGCTCGACACGGACGCGGCGGAGGAGATGCGACGCCACGTGGACGCGGTCCACGGGGCGGTGGGGCTTCTCAGCGAGACCGCGACCCCGGCGCGGGAGAGAGCTCCGGCGCCGGGAGGGTTTCCAGATGACACCGAGGCTGCGGCGGCCTCTACGGGCGCGGTCACCGAGGGCGCCGCTACCGAGACGGTCGCGAGGCCCTCCGAGCTGGGGGAACCTGGTGAGTCCGGGGCGGTTTCCGGGGGTGGTTCTGGCGCCGCCCCTGCGAGCAGGGTTGTGGATGTCGCCGGGTCGGGACAGTACGGCGATCTGCGGCGGCGTTGGCACGTCGTGCTTCGGGGGTTGGCCGGGCGGGACAGTGTGGCCGGAGTGGTGCGGGGGCGGGCCGTGCGGCTGTTGCTGGACGACGGGGAGTTGGCGCAGGACGAGGCGGCGGTGCTCATGGGGCTCGTGCTGTCGCCGGGCACGGCGCCGGGGGACGCGGCCGCGTGGATCGAGGGGTTCGTCGGGGGCGGATCCGGGGCCGGGATGCTGCTCGTGCATGACACGCGGCTGCTCGGGCTGGTCGACGCCTGGCTGACCGGGGTGCCGGCGGAGGCGTTCACCGATGTGCTGCCCCTGCTGAGGCGCACCTTCTCGGCGTACGAGCCCGGGGTGCGCAGAACGCTGGGGGAACTGGTCCGGCGCGGGCCGGGGGAGCGTGGGAACACGGTGATCGGCGCCGCCGCTCTGCCGGGCTTCGCGCCCGAGCTCGACACTCGGCGAGCGGATGCCGTGCTGGCGGTGGTGCGGCTGCTGCTGGGGCCGGCGGACGCGGGCGACGGGGGCGTCGATGACAGCAACCTTGTGGGGGTGGGGACATGACAACGGCGACTGAGACGGCGGATCCGGCACAGGAGCGGTTGCGGCGATGGCGGCTCGTGCTCGGAGGCGACGCCGCGGACGGCACCGGATGCGCGCTCTCCAAGCAGGACGCCGCGATGGACGGGGCGCTCGCCGCGCTCTACGGGAGGGGCGACGGGGGCAAGGACCGGGCGGGGCGGGACCGTTCGGCCGGGCTCGGAGCGTCCGCGCCGTCGGTCGCGAGATGGCTCGGCGACATCCGGACGTACTTCCCCTCGTCCGTCGTCCAGGTCATGCAGCGGGACGCCATCGACCGGCTCGGACTGTCCGCGCTCCTCCTGGAGCCCGAGATGCTGGAAGCGGTCGAGGCTGACGTCCACCTCGTCGGCACGCTCCTCTCTCTCAACAAGGCGATGCCGGAGACGACGAAGGAGACGGCGAGAGCGGTCGTACGCAAGGTCGTTGAGGACCTCGAGAAGCGGCTTGCCACGCGGACCCGGGCCACGCTCACCGGGGCGCTGGACCGCAGTGCCCGTATCAGCAGGCCGCGTCATCAGGACATCGACTGGAACCGCACGATCGCGGCCAACCTCAAGCACTACCTCCCCGAGTACCGCACGATCGTGCCGGAGCGGCTCATCGGGTACGGGCGCGCGTCGCAGTCGGTGAAGAAGGAGGTCATCCTCTGCATCGACCAGTCCGGTTCGATGGCGGCGTCGGTGGTCTACGCGTCGGTGTTCGGCGCGGTGCTCGCCTCCATGCGGTCCATCAACACCCGGCTCGTCGTCTTCGACACGGCTGTCGTCGACCTCACCGACCAGCTCGACGACCCGGTCGACGTGCTGTTCGGTACGCAGCTCGGCGGCGGGACGGACATCAACAGGGCGCTGGCGTACTGCCAGTCGCAGATCACCCGACCGGCCGACACGGTGGTCGTCCTCATCAGCGACCTCTACGAAGGGGGCATCCGGAACGAGATGCTGAAGCGGGTCGCGGCGATGAAGGCGTCGGGCGTGCAGTTCGTGACGCTGCTCGCGCTGTCCGACGAGGGGGCTCCCGCCTACGACCGTGAGCACGCGGCGGCACTGGCCGCGCTGGACGCACCGGCGTTCGCCTGCACACCCGACCTCTTCCCGGAGGTGATGGCGGCGGCGATAGAGAAGCGCCCGCTGCCGATACCGGACACGGAGAGCCCGGTGCGGTAGGGCGGCCCGGTCGTCGGCCCGGGCCCGCGGCCCTGACATCTGTCAGGACCGCGGGCGAGCCGATCCTCCTACCGTTCGAGGTGTCACAGCGCTTCGGGGGAAGAGGGCAAGAACATGGCGGGACGCACCGGTACCCAGGCAGGGCGGGGCACGGCCGTGGGCGTACTGCTGCTGTGTCTGGCGGCGCCCGTGCTGTCGGCCTGCACGGCCGCGCCACCGAGCACGTCCCCCGAGACCACCACCCCTGAGCCGACCGTTGCCGCCCGTGGACTCACGCCCACCGATCGGCAGACCCTGGCCAAGGCCGAGGCGCTCCTGACGCGGGACTGCATGGTGAAGCGGGGATTCTCCTTCCACGTCACCGACGACCTGCCGGACGGGATCGACCGCCTCTTCCCGTACGTCGTCGATGACTTGAGCTGGGCGGCCGAGCACGGCTACGGCAGCGACATCCAGCGGAAACGGGACACCCTCGCCGCGAACGACCCGAACCAGCTCTACTTCCAAAGTCTTTCCGCGACGCGCAGGGAGGCCGCCATCGACGCGCTGAACGGCCCGGAGGCGAGGGGTCTGGAAGCGCGGGTTCCCGGCATGGGCACGGTCCAGCACAGCGATCAGGGGTGCGAGTCCGAGGCACAACGGTCCCTCTACTCCGACCTGCCCAAGTGGTACAGCGCGTGGAAGGTGACGGACGCTCTCAAGCGTTCCGTCCCGTCCGCGGTCGCACAGGACAAGCGCTTCACGGCGGCGGTCTCCCAGTGGTCGGCCTGCATGCGGGCCAAGGGACACCCGTACAGCTCCCCCTTGGAAACACGTCAGCGGTTTGTGCGGCCAGCGGGCGCGCCCGGCTCGGGCGAGTCACGCGCCGCCGAGATCGCGACCGCGAAGGCGGAGGCCCGCTGCGCGTTGACCTCGGGCCTCGCGAAGACGGCGCGCACGCTCGCGCTCGCCGAACAGGCGAAGACCGAATCCGACCATTCCACCGAGTTCACCAACAGGAAGACGCTGGAGTCCGGGGCGCTGGACCGCGCCCGGGACATCGTCAAGTCCGGCTGACTCCCCGCCTGAAAGGTATGTGGAAATGAAGAAACTGACTCTGCTCGCCACCAGTGCCGCGATGCTCTTCGCGACATGCGGCCCGGTCGTCGCCGCGCAGGCCGCGGACGGACAGGCCGCCGCGCCGCGCGCGACCCGCGCCGCCGCGGACGGCAGGCTGCACGCATGGGCGGACCCCTACCAGCGGGGCGCCCACTGCTCCTGGTCGGGCAACAAGCGTGACTGGGACTACGGCGACGACGGTGTGACGGGCAACTGCCGGCCGATGCGCAATCTCGCCTCCTCGCTGGAGAACCGCGGGTTCGCGGGCGGCTACGACGATGTCGACCTGTACTACAACCAGGACCAGAGTGGGGTGTACGCCTGTCTCGGCCGCGGTGACGCGTGGCAGGACCTGTCGCACGGGGACTACATCTTCAACTTCGGCCTGTGGTGGTGGGCGGGGAAGAACGAGTCGGTCAACGACAACATCTCCTCGCACTCCTGGACCGACAGCTGCTGACCGGTTGATGTCCGCCGTGCCGGGAGCGGGGGCCCGGCACGGTCCCGCGGTGGACGCCCCGCGACCCACCGACAAGCACACCGAGCCGTACATCGCGTCCCCGTGAACGAGCTGTGCGCACGCGGGCCGGGTGGCACCCAACGCAGCGGGGGCCGCCCGGCCCGTGCCCGTGCCCGTCAACAGCTGTGCCGAGGGCCTCACCAAGCAGATTCCAGCCTGGTGAGGCCGTTTAAACTTGCAATCTGTGACCGTAATCACCGCCCAGTTGTGATTCCTGATTTAGGGACCTGCGGGGTGCGGCGATAACCTGCGGGACGGACATGCCGCGCATTCGGACATCGTGTGCGCCACCCTTGTGACTCGGCGGACGTCACGTTGCCCTTCGCGGCACGCCCACGCAGACAACGAACCGCGAGATCACTGATAGGGACGGACGCGCGTGGACCTGTTCGAGTACCAGGCGAGGGACCTCTTCGCCAAGCACGGTGTACCGGTGCTGGCCGGTGAAGTCATCGACACGCCTGAGGCGGCCCGCGCGGCAACTGAGCGTCTTGGCGGCAAGTCCGTCATCAAGGCGCAGGTGAAGGTCGGTGGGCGTGGAAAGGCCGGCGGCGTCAAGCTCGCCGCCACCCCGGACGAGGCCGTCGCCCGTGCGACGGACATCCTCGGCATGGACATCAAGGGCCACACGGTCCACAAGGTGATGATCGCCGAGACCGCGCCCGAGATCGTCGAGGAGTACTACGTCTCGTACCTCCTCGACCGCACCAACCGCACCTTCCTCGCCATGGCGTCCGTTCAGGGTGGCGTGGAGATCGAGGTCGTCGCGGAGGAGAACCCCGAGGCCCTCGCGAAGGTCCCGGTCGACGCCAACGAAGGCGTGAGCATCGAGAAGGCCCGTGAGATCGTCGCGCAGGCGAAGTTCCCGGCCGAGGTCGCGGAGCAGGTCGCCGAGATCCTCGTGACCCTGTGGGACACCTTCATCAAGGAGGACGCCCTCCTCGTCGAGGTCAACCCCCTCGCGAAGGTCGCCTCCGGCAAGGTCATCGCCCTCGACGGCAAGGTGTCCCTCGACGAGAACGCCGAGTTCCGCCAGCCGGAGCACGAGGCGCTCGAGGACAAGGACGCGGCCAACCCGCTCGAGGCCGCCGCGAAGGCCAAGAACCTCAACTACGTCAAGCTCGACGGTGAGGTCGGCATCATCGGCAACGGCGCGGGTCTCGTCATGAGCACCCTCGACGTCGTCGCGTACGCCGGTGAGGCGCACGGTGGGGTCAAGCCCGCCAACTTCCTCGACATCGGTGGTGGCGCCTCCGCCGCCGTCATGGCGAACGGCCTGGAGATCATCCTCGGCGACCCGGACGTGAAGTCCGTCTTCGTCAACGTCTTCGGTGGCATCACCGCGTGCGACGAGGTCGCCAACGGCATCGTGCAGGCACTGCAGCTGCTCGCGGACAAGGGCGAGGAAGTCACCAAGCCCCTCGTCGTCCGCCTCGACGGCAACAACGCCGAGCTGGGTCGCAAGATCCTCTCCGACGCCAACCACCCGCTGGTCCAGCGCGTGGACACCATGGACGGCGCGGCCGACAAGGCCGCCGAGCTCGCGGCTGCGAAGTAAGGGACGAGGGACTAAACAGCCATGGCTATTTTCCTCAACAAAGACTCCAAGATCATCGTCCAGGGCATGACCGGTGCCACCGGCATGAAGCACACCAAGCTCATGCTGGCCGACGGGTCGAACATCGTCGGTGGCGTGAACCCGCGCAAGGCGGGCACGTCGGTCGACTTCGACGGCACCGAGATCCCGGTCTTCGGCTCGGTCGCCGAGGCGATCGAGAAGACGGGCGCGAACGTATCGGTCCTCTTCGTACCGCCGGCCTTCGCGAAGGCCGCCGTGGTCGAGGCGATCGACGCGGAGATCCCCCTCGCGGTCGTCATCACCGAGGGCATCGCCGTCCACGACTCGGCCGCGTTCTACGCGTACGCCGTGGCGCAGGGCAACAAGACCCGGATCATCGGCCCGAACTGCCCCGGTCTGATTACGCCGGGCCAGTCGAACGCCGGCATCATCCCGGGCGACATCACGAAGCCGGGCCGTATCGGTCTGGTCTCGAAGTCGGGCACGCTGACGTACCAGATGATGTACGAGCTGCGGGACATCGGCTTCTCGTCGGCCGTCGGTATCGGTGGCGACCCGGTCATCGGTACGACGCACATCGACGCGCTGGCCGCGTTCGAGGCGGACCCCGACACCGAGCTGATCGTCATGATCGGTGAGATCGGTGGGGACGCGGAGGAGCGTGCCGCGGACTTCATCGCGAAGAACGTGACGAAGCCGGTCGTCGGTTACGTCGCGGGCTTCACCGCGCCCGAGGGCAAGACGATGGGGCACGCCGGCGCCATCGTCTCCGGTTCCTCCGGTACGGCTGCCGCGAAGAAGGAGGCCCTCGAGGCCGCCGGTGTGAAGGTCGGCAAGACGCCGACCGAGACGGCGAAGCTGGCGCGGGAGATCCTCGCCGGCTGAGTCGGTCAGCTGAACCTTGGTGGGCCCGTTCCCCTTCTGGGGCGGGCCCACTGGCGTTGGTGCGGGTGCCGTGGGACTGCCGGTACCCGGAGCTGATGGCTGTGCCCACCCGTTCCGCCCCAGCGGAACGACTGCCCACAGCCGGGGCAGGCGACTGCCCACAGCCGGGGGCGCGCGCCCGGCTCACCTCACCTCGGTTCCGGTTGCGTTCTTTCCGGGCCGTTTGCCGTCGTGCGCGTCAGTTTTTTTCGTAGGGCCCGTTCTCGTCGCGACAACGGGCCCGGCGCAGCCTGTGGGGGTACCCCTTGCACGGTTGTTCCCGGGGGGACCGGGGGCTCGTAGCGGGTCGGGGCCGTGTGGAGGGTGAAGGCGGTGGCGCCGATCAGGGCGGCGGTGAGGGTGATCGCCGCCTGGGTCCAGTTCCGGGCGCGGCGTTCGCTGCCCGCGCGGACCGACGACGGATGGGCGGCGCGCAGACGGGCGTGGGTGGCGAGGCCCGCCAGGCGCGGGGCGAGGTGGGCCGGGTCGGCGAGGTCCGGCAGGCGGGCCGCCACCGCCTCGCGGGCGTGCAGCAGACGGTTGGCCGCCGCCAGGGTGCTCGCCTCCGTCTCCGCCGCCGTCTCGGGCAGGCCGAGGCCCAGACCGTCGTGGAGGAGCAGGGTGCGGCGGTACGGCGGGGGGAGCTCCAGGAACGCGGACAGCAGCGCGCGGTCGGCCGGGTCGGCGGCCGGTGGCTCCGGATGACGGTGGCGGGCGCGGAAGCGGTGCCAGGGGGAGAGGGCGCACTCGTACGCCGTGGCCCGTACCCACCCCGGCGGGTCCGGGTCCACGGCCACCTCGGGCCAGCGGTGCCAGGCCAGCTGGAACGCCCGCTCGACCGACTCGCGCGCCAGCTCCCGCCGCCCGGTGAGGAGATAGGTCTGCCGTACGAGGGCGGGGGCGCAGAGCGCGTAGAGCGCGTCGAAAGCCTGGGCCGGGGTGACGGGGGCGACCGGGGCGACGGATGTCGGTGCCGCCGCGAGCAGGCTCGCGTACGTCTGTGCCTTGCGTCCGCGCGGTGTCGTACGGCCGGTCTCCCATGCGCGTACCGTCTCGCGGCTGACGCCCACCCGTTCGGCGACCTGAGCCCGCGTCAGCGACTGGCACTCGCGCAGACGACGGCGTTCGGCGGGTGGAGGCAGCGGGATGGTGGGGCTCTGTGTCACCGGGGGATCCTTCGCGCGGGGTAGTGCATAAAACGCATATTGAGGGACACGTCGTAAGTTCGCCTGTTACGGCGGGAAAGCGCGTGTCGTTGGGACCATGTCGTTCGTGACCCAGACGACCGACCGCCGACTTCCCTTCCCACCCCTGCGTACCCGGGTCCGTGACCGGCTGCGCGACCGTTCCCCCGGACTGGGCGTCGGCCTGCTCGGCGGCGCGGTCGCGGCCGGCCTCGGGCTGGGTGTGTTCGCCGTACTCGTCATGGTGCTGTGGATCAGCTCGCCGTATCCGGACAGCGGCCCCGACGGCGCACTGCACATCGCCGCCGCCCTCTGGCTGCTCGCCCACGGCGCCGGACTCGTCCGCGTGGACAGCCTCGCCGGCGCGCCCGCCCCCGTCGGCGTCACCCCCCTGCTGCTGCTCGCGCTCCCGGTCTGGCTGCTGCACCGTGCCGCCCGCGACGCGACGGAGGGCCCGGAGGAGGAGGGGGCGGCCCAGGACGCGCCCCCGCTCCCCGCCCGTACCGCCTGGCTCGGCGTCGTCACCGGGTATCTGACCGTCGGCGGAGGCGTCGCGCTGTACGCGTCCGGGGGCGGGCTGCGCCCCGACTGGGCGTCGACGGCCGTATGCGTGCCGCTGCTCACCATGGCCGCGGCGGGCGCCGGGGTGTGGACGGCGTACGGCCGCCCGCACGGGCCCCTGTCGCCCGGGGTGCTGTGTCTGCTGCCCAGGTCGGTACGCCGACGCGTCCTGGATCCGGGTGTCCGTCACCGTGTCCTGGCCGCCGGGCGGACTGCCGGGGCCGGGGTCGCCGTGTTCGTCGGGGGCGGGGCGCTGCTCGTCGCGGTGTCGCTGGTGGGGCACGGCGGGGCCGCCCGGGCCTCCTTCCTCCAGCTGACGGAGGCGTGGTCGGGCCGGATCGCCGTACTGCTGCTGTGCCTGGCGCTGATGCCCAACGCGGCGTTGTGGGGCGCGGCCTATGCCCTCGGCCCGGGTTTCGCGCTCGGCGCGGGGCATGTCGCCGGCCCGCTGGCCGCCGACCCGGCGCCGCGGCTGCCGCCCTTCCCGCTGCTGTCAGCGGTGCCGGACGTCGGCCCGGGCACCCCGCTGCACTGGGCGGTCGCGGGTCTGCCGGTCGCGGCCGGGCTGACGACGGCCTGGTTCACGGCGCGGGCGGCGAGCTCAGGGGAGGGGGACGGAAAGACGCCCTGGTCGGGCGGGCGTACCGCCGCGAACGTGTGCCTTGCCGCCGCCCTGGGCGCGGGTGCGCTGGCGGTGCTGGCCGCCCTGGCGGGCGGACCGCTCGGCAGCGGCGGCCTCGCCCACGTCGGCCCGGTGTGGTGGCAGACGGGCGCGGCGGCGCTGGCGTGGACGGCGGTGGTCGCCGTACCGACGGCGCTGGGGCTGCGCGCGTGGCGGCTGCGGAACCGTCCGAAGCACACCGGCACCGGCACCAGTACGGGCCCCCGTACGGGCACGGGTACCCGTACCGGCACCAGTGGCAGCACGCTGACGCTGACAGCCCAGGCGGCTCCCGACGCGACGCGGAAGGCCCGCGAGAGCGCCGCCGACGACGCGTACGAGGCCGACGACCCCTACGAACTGGAGGCCGTCTACGACTTCCTCCCCGCCGACCCGCCGGCCCCCGAGCATTCGCCCTGGTACGACACCGTGTCCCGCGAGGCCCGCTGGGCGGCGCTCAAGGATGCGGCGTCCACACCGCCGCCGGACCCGGAAGGGACCCAGCGGTAGCCGTGCGGCCGTGGTCGGTCAGCTGTTCGTGCCGAACACCTTCCGGAGTTCCTTGGGGAGCAGGTCGGCGCAGTCCTTCTTCGCGGTGGACGTCAGGGCATCGTTCGCGCAGGTGTAGTAGTCGCGGTAGACGAACTGGAGCGTGAACGTCGTCGCGACCATCGCGAGCGCCAGGGACGCCGTGACCAGGCCGCTGATCGCGGCCGTCCGCAGCTGCCGGCCCCCGGCGCCCGTGCCCTGCGCCGGCGCCGGAGTGTCCGGGCTCGGGGTGGCGGGCTTGGCGCGCAGGGCGCTGATGCCCCAGTTCAGGGCGAGCGCGCCGAGCAGCAGCGCCACATACGCCCAGCTGAAGAGGGCGAAGAAGAAGGCCCACATGCCGCACAGCAGTGCGTACCGTGCGCGGCGCTGGGCCGGGTCCGTCGGATCCCAGCGCGGGTTGGTGCCCTGCCCGTCGCCCTGGTCCTCGGGGCCGCCCGGGCCGCCGGGCCGACGGGAGCGGTCGCCGAAGCCGCCCTGGGAACGGCCGGGCTGCCGGTCGCTCCACTGGCTGCCCCACGGGGAGTGCCCGTCGGTGTCGGAGGAGTCGTCGCCCGTCGGCCGCCGGGGCTGCCAGGGCTTGTCCGGCGTACCCTCCGGCGGTGGGGCGAACGGGTTGTCGTCCTGGGCCGTGCTCTCCTGCCCGTCGCCGTTCTTCTTGCCCGAGGGCGCCTCGGGCGGCGACGCGGGGCGCTCCCGCAGCAGCACCGACTGCGGGGGGAGCGGGAGGAGTCGCAGGCTGCGGTCCGACATCAAGTGAGCGTCTTTCCCTTGTTGATGACAACTGATGAACTGATGACAACTCTGATCTACGGAGTTGATCACGGCTGTTCCAGCGTGAGCCGTCACCCCATGAACGTGCCGCATGACGACGGCGTTCCCGGACCGGCTCCTCCCAGACGCTACCTTCCGGCCACGCCCCCGTCCCGTGGGGGCTGTCCGGACTGCCGGTATCGTTGCTGCCGGTCGGCCGCTTCGTAGACTTCCCCGTATCCCCGGGCGCGAAGCATTCGTACGACCGTACAAACGCTCCCCCGAGAAAGGGCCCCGCCGTGGCCGAGCCCCAGGCCGCCAAGCGCCTTGTCGTGCTGGTCTCCGGATCCGGTACGAACCTCCAGGCGCTCCTCGACGCCATCGCGGCCACCGGCACCGAGGCCTACGGCGCCGAGATCGTCGCTGTCGGAGCCGACCGCGACGGCATCGAGGGGCTCGCGCGCGCGGAGCGGGCCGGGCTGCCGACGTTCGTGTGCCGGGTCAAGGACCACGGCACCCGGGCGGAGTGGGACGCCGCGCTCGCCGCCGCGGTGGCCGCGTACGAACCCGATCTGGTGGTCTCCGCCGGGTTCATGAAGATCGTGGGCAAGGAGTTCCTGGCCCTGTTCGGCGGGCGGTTCGTCAACACGCATCCCGCCCTGCTGCCCAGTTTTCCGGGGGCCCACGGCGTTCGCGACGCGCTCGCGTACGGCGCCAAGGTCACCGGCTGCACCGTCCACTTCGTCGACGACGGCGTGGACACCGGACCGATCATCGCTCAGGGCGTGGTGGAGATCCGGGACGAGGACGACGAGAGCGCTCTGCACGAGCGCATCAAGGAAGTCGAGCGAAGGCTGCTCGTGGATGTCGTGGGGCGGCTCGCCCGCAACGGCTATCGCATTGAGGGACGAAAGGTAGTTATCCAGTGACCGCCGACATCACTGTCACGGCCGAGAGCAACAAGCGGGTCGTCCGACGGGCGCTCATCAGCGTCTACGACAAGACCGGCCTGGAAGAGCTGGCCCGTGGCCTGCACGAGGCGGGCGTGGAACTCGTCTCCACGGGGTCGACGGCGGGCCGGATCGCCTCTGCCGGCGTCCCCGTCACCAAGGTCGAGGAGCTCACCGGCTTCCCCGAGTGCCTGGACGGCCGGGTCAAGACCCTGCACCCCAAGGTGCACGCGGGCATCCTCGCCGACCTGCGCCTGGAGGACCACCGCAGCCAGCTCGCCGAGCTGGGCGTCGAGCCCTTCGACCTGGTCGTCGTCAACCTCTACCCGTTCCGCGCGACGGTCGCCTCCGGCGCCTCGCCCGACGAGTGCGTGGAGCAGATCGACATCGGCGGCCCGTCGATGGTCCGCGCCGCCGCCAAGAACCACCCGTCGGTCTCCGTGGTCACCAGCCCGGCGCGGTACGCCGACGTCCTGGCCGCGGTCAAGGACGGCGGCTTCGACCTCGCCGCCCGCAAGCGGCTGGCCGCCGAGGCCTTCCGGCACACCGCCGAGTACGACATCGCGGTGGCGAGCTGGTTCGCGAGCGCCTACGCGCCCGCCGACGACTCGCAGTTCCCCGACTTCATCGCGGCCGCCCTGGAGCGCAAGAGCACCCTGCGCTACGGCGAGAACCCGCACCAGCCCGCCGCGCTCTACGTCGACGGCACGGGCACCGGTCTCGCGGAGGCCGAGCAGCTGCACGGCAAGGAGATGTCGTACAACAACTACACGGACACGGACGCCGCCCGCCGTGCCGCGTACGACCACACCGAGCCCTGCGTCGCGATCATCAAGCACGCCAACCCCTGCGGTATCGCGGTCGGCGCGGACGTCGCCGAGGCGCACCGCAAGGCCCACGCGTGTGACCCGCTGTCGGCGTTCGGCGGCGTCATCGCCGTCAACCGGCCCGTCAGCAAGGAGATGGCGGAGCAGGTCGCCGAGATCTTCACCGAGGTCATCGTCGCGCCCGACTACGAGGACGGCGCCCTTGAGGCCCTCGCCCGGAAGAAGAACATCCGTGTGCTGAAGGCCCCGGCCGCGCCCGCGCACCCCGCCGAGGTCAAGCCCATCGACGGCGGCGCGCTCCTCCAGGTGACGGACCGTCTCCAGGCAGAGGGTGACGATCCGGCCAACTGGACCCTGGCGACGGGCGAGGCGCTGTCCGCGTCCGAGCTCGCGGAACTCGCCTTCGCCTGGAAGGCGTGCCGGGCCGTCAAGTCCAACGCCATCCTGCTGGCCAAGGACGGCGCCTCGGTCGGCGTCGGCATGGGCCAGGTCAACCGCGTCGACTCGGCGAAGCTGGCGGTCGAGCGGGCGGGCGAGGAGCGGGCGCGGGGCGCGTACGCGGCCTCGGACGCGTTCTTCCCGTTCCCCGACGGCCTCGAGATCCTCACCGCCGCCGGCGTCAAGGCCGTGGTGCAGCCCGGCGGTTCGATGCGGGACGAGCTGGTCGTGGAGGCGGCGCAGAAGGCGGGCGTCACGATGTACTTCACGGGGACGCGGCACTTCTTCCACTGAGACCTACGAGGTCTGCGCGGCCTGCGGCCCATCGGAACCTCGGGTTCCGGTGGGCCGCAGGCCGTGGTGGACGGTCGCGGGGGTTCCCGGACCGGAATGGCGCATACCTGGGTACAGAGGCCGGGATTCCGCTGAGACGGTGTGACGACAGACAACGCGTCTGTTCCCAGTCGCCTCCGGAGGTCCGAAGATGCGCAGCAGAACCCGTGGAATCCGTTTCCTCGTCGCCGCCGCCACAACCACGCTCACCCTCGGGCTCGGGCTCGGGCTCGGCACCGGGTCGGCAGCCGCGGCCGGGCAGAGCACGACGGCGGTCCCGTGTTCGTCGGGGTTCGTGTGTCTGGGGTCCATCGACGGGATGAGAACGGTGAACGTCCGGCAGGGGGCGACCGCCTCCTTCTCTCCCCCGATGGAGGCGGCGGCGATCACCAACAGGACGTCGATCTGGTACTGCGTGGCCGGCACCCACAACAGTGCCGTCCCGCCGGGCGACACCCTGTTCGGGATCGACGGCATCATCGTCAGCCGGCTGTTTCCGTCGCCCAGCGGCTCCTGTCCGGCGTAAGGAATTATTGGACTGGTAAGGGCTTCTCAGGGACTTCGCGTCGGCGAGGGTGCGGCGTTGGCCGCTCGTTCGCAGTTCGGCCAGTCGTGGAAGTCGTGGTCCTTGCTCCACAGGCGCTTGGCCGCCTCGATGTTCCACGCCGGGTCCAGGGCCCGCCGTGGGGTGCCGCCCAGTTCGCGCAGACGGGCGTCGGAGATCTGGAACACGCCCCAGTTACGGGTGCCGTTGGTGTTGGGGAGGATGTGCAGCGGGTCCAGGAAGGACTGGCAGTCCGCGATGGCCACCGCCTTGTCGGGCGCCTCCCCGAACACGGCGCGGACGCGTTGGCGCACCTTTTGAGGCGACCACACGTTCATACGTACGTTCGGCGACGCGTACAGGGCCTTCTTCGTCGCGTCGTCGACGATCCCGTTCGGCGGGAGGCCGGCGAACACCTGGAACGCGGTGACCCGGCGCAGGGTCTGCGGCCCGAAGTCCGAGTCGACGCCGATGTCCGCGCCCTTGTCGTGCAGCAGTTGCTGCACCTCGTGGACGCAGGTGTCGTGCTCTCCCATGGCGACCACCGAACGGCAGCCCGCCGAGAACAGCACACGGTCGTCATGGCTGGCGGACGACGCCTCCTCCGTCGACATGACCCAGGCGGAGATGCCGAGCGTCAGGACCGCCGCCATCGCGGCGGCGACCATGGAGTAACGGGTGCGGTGCACCGGGGCGGGGAACGGCGTCGCGGGTAGCTCGACGACGGCCGTGTCCGTCACCGCGTTCGCCGTCTCCTCGCCGGTGTCCCCGTTCGGCTCCGTGCCCGCCTCCCCGCTCTCCTTGAGCCGGGCCGTGTCCGCGAGTGCCCACAGCCGGTGCAGGGACCGCAGTTCGTCCGGGGACGCGCCGCAGACGGTGCCGATGCGGTGGACGCCGCCGTAGTCCTGCGGCACCGAGGTGCCCTTGCAGTAGCGGTGCAGGGTGGAGCCGGCGATGTCGGTCCGCTTGGCGAGTGCTTCGTAGCTGAGTCCTGATCTGTTCTTCAACGCGCGCAGTGTCGCGGCGAGTTGTTCGGATTCCGGGTGTGCGGGCATGGTTTCCCCCCATGGCACGTGGTCAGACGCTCCAGTAGCCGGGCCACTGTGCCACGCGGGCCGTCCCATGGCCGTTCCAACGATCTCGGAACGTGCCAGGCGAACGGCGTCCCACCGTCCCGGCATCCCAACGGGCCCTATTTCCTTGCCCGGCGAGTACGTGCCTTGTCAGCGTCTGGCTGCCGAGCACCGGTCGACTCACCCCGTCGACATCTCGGCCGACGAACTCAAGGAGACCAGTCCCATGAAGCTTTCCGTACGCAGGCCGCGCCGCCTCAGGCCGCTCTTCGCGGTCCTCGCCGTCAGCGCGGCGGCGGTCACCTCCCTCGCCGTGCCCACGTCCGCTTCGGCCGCACCGGCGACCGTCGCCGCCGTCGACTGTGCGAGCGGCGACGTCTGCTTCTGGACGGGCGCCAACTTCACCGGCCGCAAGTGTTCCTGGGACTCCGCCGACCCCGACTGGCTGGGCGGCGACACCCGGTGCTCTTGGGCTGCCACGACGAACGTGAAGTCGGTGTGGAACGCCGGCACCAGCTCGTCCTCCGGCGTCGCCTACTACCTGGACGCCGACTACAACGACCGTGTCGGCTGCACCCGGCAGCAGCACGGCGGCAACCTCGCCGGCACCTACAAGGTCCGCTCCCACAAGTGGATCAGCGGCAGCTGCGGCTGAGCCCGGGAGCGGGACCTCGCGCGCGGGGGCGACGCACCAGGGCCGTGTCTCCCTCGGAAGGGTGAGACACGGCCCTGGACGACGAACGGCGGGCACGTGACGCCCCGCGGTCGCTTACTAGTTCTGGATGACCATCGTGCTCGAGGCCTTGTCGTGCCAGCCCTGCTGGCGGCCCGACTTGTCCCAGAACGGGGACAGGAACACGAGGAGCTGGCCGATGCCGCAGGCGAGGCTGCCGACGACCGGGATGATCCAGCGGATGAACGACGAGCCCAGGCCGGGCTTCTGGCCGGTCTCGGCCTTCACGACGCGGATGCCGACGGCCATCTTGCCGAGCGTCGCGCCGAACAGGCCGGTCATCAGCCACTCGTAGAGCAGCCCGGCGAGAGCGAGGACGCCGAACACGGCGCCGAGCTTGCCGACCATGTCCGCGCTCGCGTTGTTGATGCAGGTGTTGTAGTCGGCGGCGTTCGGGTCGCAGTCCTTGGCCGAGTTGATGAAGCTCGCTACGCCGGCGAAGCTCAGCACGAAGTAGACAACACCGAGGATCAGCCAGTCGATCACCCGGGCGCCGAAGCGGCGGCCCATCGAGGCGACCCGGGGGCCGGGGCCGCCGGGGTATCCCGGCTCCTGGGGGTAGCCGGGCTGCTGCGGGTAGCCGTAGCCCTGCTGCGGAACGCCCTGGGGGGCCTGCGGGTAGCCGTATCCGGGCGGGCCCGGCTGACCGGGCTGCTGCTGGGGGTGGCCGTAACCCGGCTGGGGAGCCTGCGGTTGCTCGTAGGGGTTCTGGGGCGAGCCGAAACTCATGGCTGGTATTCCTCCATTGCACTGCGGGGACGGCACGGATGGCATGGAGGAACATCATGAAATGAGCGGTTTGCCCCCCAACGCGGACCGCGATACTGCGCCGTTCATCGTCGTTGGCGGGCAAGCCCTTGTCCAGCCGGATCCGCCAGGAGTTGTGCAAGTGCAACATCGGTGATCATGCGCGCACGATGGACGAAAAAGGAACGTGGTGCCCAGGCGGCCACGGAATGGACCCGGATTGAACCGGGACCCCGTCATCCGCGAGGATGGGGGTATGACCGCCCAGATTCTCGATGGCAAGGCCACCGCAGCCGCGATCAAGTCCGATCTGACCGCCCGCGTGGCGGCGCTGAAGGAGAAGGGCGTCACGCCCGGCCTCGGCACGATCCTCGTCGGGGACGACCCCGGCAGCCAGAAGTACGTCGCCGGCAAGCACCGCGACTGCGCGCAGGTGGGCATCGCCTCCATCCAGCGCGAGCTGCCCGCCACGGCCACCCAGGAGGAGATCGAGGCGGCGGTCTGCGAACTGAACGAGGACCCTGCCTGCACCGGCTACATCGTCCAGCTGCCCCTGCCCAAGGGCATCGACGAGAACCGCGTCCTCGAACTGATGGACCCCGACAAGGACGCGGACGGTCTCCACCCGATGAACCTCGGCCGCCTCGTCCTGAACGAGCCGGCCCCGCTCCCCTGCACCCCCAACGGCATCCTCACCCTCCTTCGCGCGCACGGCGTCGAGATCAAGGGCGCGGAGGTCGTGGTCGTGGGCCGCGGTGTCACCATCGGCCGCCCGATGCCGCTGCTGCTCACCCGGCGCAGCGAGAACGCCACGGTGACGCAGTGCCACACGGGTACGCGTGACCTGGCCGCCCACCTCCGCCGCGCCGACATCATCGTCGCCGCCGCGGGCTCGGCCCACCTGGTCCGCGCCGAGGACGTGAAACCGGGCGCCGCCGTCCTCGACGTCGGTGTCTCGCGCAGCGCCGAGGGCAAGATCGTGGGCGACGTCCACCCGGACGTCGCCGAGGTCGCCGCCTGGATCTCCCCGAACCCCGGCGGAGTGGGCCCGATGACCCGCGCCCTGCTGCTCGTCAACGTGGTCGAGGCGGCGGAGCGCAGTGTCGGCTGAGGCGGAGGACAGGCGGGCGGAGCCCGCGACGGCGTCCGACGAGCTCCCCGAGCCCACGGCCGTCGACCCGGTCAGCGCGCCGGACGCCGAGGGGCGTCCCCGGCGTACGACGCGTCGCTTCCCCCTGTTCACGCGGGACACCGCGCGTCCCGAGGGCGGCGGCCGGGCGGCCCCGGGGGGCGCGCCGGCGCCCGCTCGGCAGTGGCCGATCCTCGTCGTGCTGAGCGCGGTCGGACTGGGGTTGCTGCTGACCGCGCTCGACGTGTTCCGGTACGGGACGCTGCTGATCGGGGCCGCACTGCTGGCCGGTGCGGCGCTGCGCTGGGTGGTGCCGGACGTCGGGATGCTCGCCGTCCGCTCCCGGTTCACGGACATGGTCACGTACACGGTGCTGGGCACGGTCATCGTGCTGCTGTCGATGATGGCGCAGCCGGACCCGTGGCTGAAGATCCCGATCCTGGACGACACGCTGCACTACACGATCAGCAGCCAGGACGGTTAGGACCGGACGGACGACCAGACGACCAGACGACCGGACGACCCGGCGACCCGGCGACCCGGACGGACCGGACGACCGGACGGACCGTACTTCGGGCAGGCGGGAACCGATCCGCCCCCTGACGTCGTCAAAGGCCTCGGACCGGCCGACGAACGTCGAGGAGGACCCGGGATGAGCGCCTGGCAGCCGCTGCCGGACGATCTGCCGCCCGAGGTGCGGCACTTCGTGGAGCAGGTGCGGCTGCTCAAGGACCGCACCGGGCTCAGTCTGGCCGCGCTGGGCGCGCGCACCGCGTACAGCAAGTCCTCCTGGCAGCGGTATCTCAACGCGACCCAGCCGCCGCCCCGGCAGGCGATAGCCGCCCTGTGCCGGGTCGCGGGCCTGGCTCCCGCCGACGCCGAACGCTTCGGCGTCCGCTGGGAGCTGGCAGTCCAGGCCTGGCCCCGCCCGCCGGCCCCGGCACCGGAATCGGACCGGTCGCGGCAGGAGGGCGGGTACGAGGAGGAGGTGCCCACCCTTCCGTGGTGGGTGGAGTCCGTGCCCGAGTCCGCCAGGAGTTCCGGGGTCCCCGTGGACTCGTCCCGGCGGGTCCTGGTCGTCGCCGTCCTTCTCGCACTGGTGCTCGCATTGGTCGCGGTGGTCGGTGCTGTCGCTTTTGGTTGATGCGGCTGAGGGAATCTGACATCTATGCGCCCGATGTGATCGCTCTTGTGCTTTCTGTGTGGCGATGTGTCGATAAGTTCGAGGATTTGCAACCAGGGTGGAATGAGGCAGGGTTAATGTGGTCAATCGGGACGGTCTGGGGGTCCCGTGCACCAGCCAGGGGTTCGGTCGGCCGGGAGGGTGGTCGGTGGAACACTGGACCATCAGCCGGGGGCGTGCAACGGTGCACCTCCAGGCCTGACAATGCTCCCGTGCGCCCCCACCCCGGGAACCGAGATCCTGACTGGGCGCATCCGTGTGGGTAGCCAAAACAGTCAGAACGGGTTCGGCCGAGGGATCCGCGAAGGCGGCACCACGTGCGGGAGAACAGCCGGCACGACCGGGGGGAAAGAGGGGGGAAGCATGCCTCGTTGGAGGGCCTTGCCGGATGAACTGGATCCGCAGGTCAGGGAGTTCGCGAGCCAGCTGCGCAGGCTCGTGGACCGTAGCGGTCTGAACATCGCGGCGGTGGCCGACCGCACGGGCTACAGCAAGACGTCCTGGGAGCGTTATCTCAATGGCCGGCTTCTCGCGCCCAAGGGCGCGATCGTCGCCCTGGCCGAGGTCACCAGCACCAATCCCGTTCATCTGACGACGATGTGGGAGCTGGCCGAGCGCGCCTGGAGCCGCTCGGAGATGCGTCACGACATGACCATGGAGGCGATACGGATCTCGCAGGCGCGCGCCGCGCTGGGCGAGTTCGGGGGGCCTGCCGTGGAGGCGAAGAACGGCAGCGGCAGCGGTGGCCGGGCCGCCCGGAGTGCGACGGTGACTCCGGGAATCGCGGGCCCCGCGGGCGTCTCACCGACCGTGCCGCCACAGCCGACGCCCCCGGAGACCCGGGACGCGGTCGGCGGCGTAGGGGCGGGCGCGGCGCGGGGCGGTGTCTCCGGTGGCTCGGTGAGTTCCGCGAGTTCGGCGAGTTCCGCCGGTTCGTCGAGTTCCGTCTCGGCCGAGAGCAACTCGTGGGGCATGGCCGGATATCGGGGACCGGCGGCGAGAGGTGGTGCCGGGGGGCGCCAGGCCGCGCCTCCGGGACCGGCTGGACCGTCCGGAGCGTCTGGCCCGCCCGGATATCCGGGCGCGGCGCCCTGGACGGCCGGCGCGCCGGGTACGCCTGCGGGGACGCCCGGCGGTTCGCCGCAGGACGCCCGGCCGGGCGGCAGCGGCAGCAAGGGCGGCGGTGGCGGTTCGCGGCGCAAGCGGCGGCTCACGATGTTCCTCGCGGGTCTCGTGGGGGCGTCTGTGGTGATCGCGGCGGCCGTGATCTTCACCAACCGGGGTGACGACAAGCCGGAGGCCAAGCCGAGCCCGTCGCCGTCCACGCCGGCCACGAATCCCGACCTGCCGGTCGGTGTGAAGTGCAGCGGCGCGAAGTGCACCGGCCAGGACCCGGAGAACATGGGCTGCGGCGGCGAGTTGGCGCAGACCGTCAACAGTGTCACCGTCGGCGGCACGCTCGTCGAGGTCCGCTACAGCAAGACCTGCCAGGCGGCCTGGGCGCGCATCACCCAGGCGGCCCCGGGCGACCAGGTCGACGTCACCGCGCCCGGCGCGGCGAAGCAGATCGGCGCGGTCGACACGGACACCGACGCGTACACGCCGATGGTGGCCGTGAAGAACACGGGCGACGCGACGGCGTGCGTCACGCTCAAGGCGACCGCCCAGAAGGGCTGCACGCAGTAGGGCTGCACCCAGTAGGGGGCACCCGGTAGGGCTGCCGACAGTGGGGCGCGACCCCACGGCGCCTTCCCCTCGTACGGAATCGCGGAAATTTCCGTACGGGGGGAATGTCCGGCCCGGTTCGGGGCAGGCGGTGAAGTACCCCCACGGGAAACCGGAACGAACGGTCCCGGGCGGCGGCCGCTCGTCTCACCTCTCCCGGACGAGCGGCCGTCGCTTGCCGTGACGCCGTGAACGTGCCGGCGAACGTGCCCCCGCGAACGTGGCGCTGCGAACGTGGCGCTGCGAACATGACTCCGCCAACGTGCCCCCGCGCCGCGACTCTGTGGGGTGGGCCACACGGGGCCCAGACATCCGCGATCCCGGATGCGCGATAGCCTGACGGCCGGATCTCTCTTGACGCCAAGAGATCGATCATCCGAACCCCGGGGCAGCGACGCCCCACCGCCAGCTGTCATACGGAGAACGCCATGACCCGCACTCCCGTGAACGTCACCGTCACCGGCGCGGCCGGCCAGATCGGTTACGCCCTCCTCTTCCGCATCGCCTCCGGCCAGCTGCTCGGCGCGGACGTGCCGGTCAGGCTCCGCCTCCTGGAGATCACCCCGGCGCTCAAGGCCGCCGAGGGCACCGCGATGGAACTGGACGACTGTGCCTTCCCGCTGCTCCAGGGCATCGACATCACGGACGACCCGAACGTGGCCTTCGACGGCGCCAACGTCGCCCTCCTGGTCGGCGCCCGCCCGCGCACCAAGGGCATGGAACGCGGTGACCTGCTCTCGGCCAACGGCGGCATCTTCAAGCCCCAGGGCAAGGCCATCAACGACAACGCCGCGGACGACATCAAGGTCCTCGTCGTCGGCAACCCGGCCAACACCAACGCGCTGATCGCCCAGGCCGCCGCGCCGGACGTACCGGCCGACCGCTTCACCGCGATGACCCGCCTGGACCACAACCGCGCGCTGACGCAGCTCGCGAAGAAGACGGGCTCGACGGTCGCCGACATCAAGCGCCTGACGATCTGGGGCAACCACTCGGCCACCCAGTACCCCGACATCTTCCACGCCACGGTCGGCGGCAAGAACGCCGCCGAGGTCGTGAGCGACGAGAAGTGGCTCGCGGAGGACTTCATCCCGACCGTCGCCAAGCGCGGCGCCGCGATCATCGAGGCCCGTGGCGCGTCCTCGGCCGCCTCGGCCGCCAACGCCGCCATCGACCACGTGCACACCTGGGTCAACGGCACGGCGGACGGCGACTGGACCTCCATGGGCATCCCGTCCGACGGCTCGTACGGCGTCCCGGAGGGCCTCATCTCCTCCTTCCCGGTCACCACCAAGGACGGCGTGTACGAGATCGTCCAGGGCCTGGACATCAACGAGTTCTCCCGCGCCCGCATCGACGCCTCGGTGCAGGAGCTGACGGAGGAGCGCGAGGCGGTCCGCGCCCTCGGCCTCATCTAGGACCTGTCGTCCCACAGAGCCCCAACCGCTCTGCTCCCGGGCCCCGTTCAGCCTTCGGCCGGACGGGGTCCGGCTGCGTCCGGCACCGTCCCGGCCAGCCGCTTCTCGAACCAGCACCCCGCGTACGGGTTGTCGTCATAGCGCGGGATCTCCGCGTAGCCGCACGCCAGATACATCGCCCGCGCCTCGGTGAGCACGGTGTGCGTGTCCAGTCGTACGACGGTCAAGTGCCGTTGCGCCGCCGCGTGTTCGAGGGCGTCGAGCAGCCGTCGGGCGAGGCCGAGACGGCGGGCGTCGGGATGCACCCAGACATGGCGGATCTCGCCGACCCCGGGGGCGAGCCGCCGCAACGCCCCGCAGCCCACGGGGCGTCGCTCCTCGTACGCCACGAAGAAGGCACCCGCCGTCCCCGACACCTCCTCCGGGCGGACCAGGGCCGAGGCGTCGAATCCCTCGGGGAAGCGGGCGTCGAGGTCCGCCGCGTACGCCTCCAGGCAGGCGCGGGCGTCGGGTGCGGCGCCGTCGACGAGGTCGACGGTGACGGCGGCGAGGCGCAGCAGACGGCGTGCGGCGGCGAGGGCGGACGTCAGTTCGTCGCGCTGTGCCGCGGTGAGCCCGGTGAGGAGGCTCCCGGCGAGGGCGTCGGCGCGCCGGTTCTGCTCCTCGATCTCGGCCCGGCCGGCCGGGGTCAGCCGCACGAGCCGCCGTCGGCTGTCCGAGGAGTGCGCGCTCACCTCCACCAGGCCCTGTGCGGTGAGCGAGCGCACCAGCCGGCTCAGATATCCGGCGTCCAGAGTGAGCCGGCTCCGCAGCTCCCGCAGTGAGGTGCCGTCCCCGATCTCGAACAGCAGCCGGGCTTCGCCGAGGGGCCGGTCCTGGCCGAGGTAGTGGTCGTCGAGGGCGCCGACGCGCCGCGTGAAGTACCGGCTGAACTGCCGTAGGGCGTTCACGTCGTCCATGGAGTGGTGGTCCACAGTTCCGTCGTTCATAGCTCTTTGACGTTAGTCAAAGAACTGGCGGTATTCCACAGGGTTCCACGCCCAGGCCGCCGGATTCGGTGAAATCGGGTGTCGGGCCCGCTCGTTGTGTGCACGCTCGGTGCATGAGCGATTACAGGGACGACGTCCCGGCGTATCTGACGATCCGGGTCACCGCCCAGGAGGGCCCGATCGCTGCTTTCGCGGAGCAGGAGGCGGCGGAGGCGGCGCAGCGGTATCCCGACCTGATGGGGGTGGGCGTCCCGGAGTTCTTCCATGCCCGGGAGTGCGAGACGGGCGGCTGGGAGCTCTACGGCTACGGCAGCGACACCCCGCAGGGCGCGCGGGGCTCGCTCGGCTCGGTGTTCCGGATGCGGGCCGGCGAGGCCCATCAGGCCGGGGACAAGGAGGCGCAGCGCAAGTGGTTCGCGGCGGCGGAGCGCATGGACCGCGAGGTGGTGAACGAGGTCCGGGTGCGCGGCGAGCGCTTCCGCATCGTGCGTGCCTCACGCTTCGTCCGGATGGGGCCGAACGGCCCGGAGCCGCCGCGCCCCTCCGACCCCGACCCGGCGGAGGTCGGTGAGGCGTACCGGGTGGGGCCGCGCACCATGGGCTTCGTGGTCGACCCCGTCACCGGCACGGGACTGTCCGACGGCATCCTCAAACTGGACCTCATCCAGTTCGTCGGCATCGCGCCGGGCGCTCCGCACGCGGTCCGGGACGACGAGCGGCGGGCGATCCACACCCATCCCGGCGGGGTGCTGCTGCCCGCCGTCTACATGATCTCCGAGCGAGTGGAGGGGAGTTGGCGGGCCCACAACCCCGGCGCCTCCGACTCCACACCCCAGGGCGCGCGGGACACCCTGGCGCACTGGCTGCGCGTGATGGCCCCCTTCACCCTGCGGCTGAGCGAGGAGAAGATCGCGGAGTACGCCCTGATTGCCGACCGCCTCGACGAGAAACGCTCCAACGTCGCGACTGTCGACGGCATCCGCTACCGGGTCACCCGGGTCGAACGCCTGATCAGAATCGGCCCCGACGGCCCCGAGGGCCCGCGCCCCTCCGACTTCGACCCGGATCCGCCCGTCGAGGTACAGACGCAGAGACTCAAGGACCAGGGCCTGTGGAAGGAGGAGGGCGATGACGAGCCGATCCAACTGAGCTCACGGACGCTGGAGTTGAAGCAGCTGTGGGATGCGGAGGAGGAGCGGCGGAAGGTGGTGCGGGAGAGCAGGAAGAAGGGGGCCAAGGGGTGACACGTACGGGGTCGGGCGCTTCAAAGGGTGTGTGGCGGCGGCGAGTTACGCCCCTTGCCCGAGCCCGCCCACGATGAGCGGGCCCTCGATGCCGGTCCGCAGCAGCCCCATGGCCTCCCTCAGGTGGATGTACGGAGCGTTGGTCTATGTCTGTAACCCCTGTCCCGGTAACCTCACCCGTGGCCAGTAGCGCACCATCCCCCCACACAAGTTGCGTGCCGGCGTGGACGACACCCACCTGATTCGCCTTCCTGGCCGCCGGGTGGCCTCCCCCGGTTCGCCTCCTCAGGAGGATCACGGTGAAAGTTCGCACCAGAAGCTCAGCGATCATCGGCACCCTCTGCTGCCTCGTCGCTTCCCTCGCCTTAACCACGGCGTCTGCCGACGAGCCCGCCGCCCCACGTCAGGCAGCGAAGGTCACACTCAAGAAAGTGGCCACGGCCCAGAGTCCCATCGCCGGCACCGCCGGTCCCGGCGGCACGGTCTGGATAGCCGAACGCGCAGGCACAGTAAGGGTGTTGGACGGCGCGGGGCTCGGCAGGCCTGTCCTCGACATATCCGGTGAGACCACCACCGACGGCGAACGCGGCCTGCTGGGCATCGCGTTCGACAAGGAGTTCGCGCACTTCTACATCTCGTTCACCAACCGCCAAGGCACCAGCACCGTGGACGAGTTCGCCGTGCGGGACGGCAGCATCCGGCCGGAAACCCGGCGCACCGTCCTCACCCAGACGCAGCCCTACGCGAACCACAACGGCGGCGACATCAAGTTCGGCCCCGACGGCTACCTCTACATCGCGTTCGGCGACGGCGGCTCGGCCGGCGACCCGCACGGCAACGGGCAGAAGCTCGACACGCTGCTCGGAAAGCTGCTGCGGATCGACCCGAGCGGCGCCAAGCCGTACGCGATCCCGCCGGACAACCCGTTCGTAAACGACCCGAACGCGAAGCACGAGATCTGGGCGTACGGGCTGCGCAACCCGTGGCGGTTCTCCTTCGACGCGGGCACGCGCGACCTGCTGATCGGTGACGTCGGCCAGAGCGCCTGGGAGGAGATCGACTGGGCCCCGGCAAACAGCAAGGGCGGCGAGAACTACGGCTGGTCCCAGATGGAGGGCAAGCATCCCTTCCAGGGCGGCACGGCGCCCGCGAACCACGTACCGCCGATCCACGAGTACGACCGCACCGGGCGGGGCTGCTCGGTGACCGGCGGATACGTCTACCGAGGCAAGGCGATCCCGGACCTCAAGGGTCAGTACGTGTTCAGCGACTACTGCGATGGCGCCGTCCGCGCTCTGCAGATGAAGAACGGCAAGGTGACCGGCGTGAGTGACCTCGGAGTCAACGGCGGCAGGGTCGTCTCGTTCGCGCAGGGAGGCGACGGCGAGCTGTACGTGCTCGACACGCGGGGCAGCATCTCGCGCATCGACCCGGCGTAACGACAGGGCCCAGATCTCCGGCCCGCGTGAGTGACCCCGCTGGGCGGTATCTGCGGTCCTTACGGATACCGCAGATACCGCCCACTTGCCAGCAGCAAGTGGGTCCTACTGCAAGGCTTCGGCGTGGTCGCTTGCTGTCCGTTTCATGGTGATTTGCCACGCCTCGCGGTGCTCCGAGAGTGGGGTGGGGACGTGTGTCTAGGCTTTGACCAGCGGCAATGATCCTCATGGAACGCTCCCCGGGCCATGGCGACCTGGCGCAACCTCGCCATAGGCGCCCTCCGGCTGGGCGGCGTCAAGAACATCGCCGCCGCCCTCCGCCACAACGCACGTGACGCCCGCCGCCCTCTCGCGCTCCTCGGCCTCGCGTGATCACAAAACGGATGTCAGCCAACTACGCCGAAGCCCTGCACCCGGTACCGGCGTACATTCGCGGACTACGCCGTCCTGGAATCCCAGGACGGCGAATATCCCGAGGTGTCGCCCGCGTCGTCGAATTCCTGATCCCGGAGTCCTCGTCAGCGGTTACAGTATTGCCATGACCACCACTGAATCCATATCCCGTGTCGCCCTGAAGAAAGTCACCCCGGGTGTCTCCGCCTCCATGGGTGCACTGCACGGCGCCGCCGTTTCCGCCGCGCGGGATGCCAAGGTCGAACCCGAAATCCTGGAACTGATCCGGATTCGCGCGTCCCAGCTCAACGGCTGCGCGTTCTGCCTCGACATGCACACCAAGGACGCCCGCGCCCAGGGGGAGACCGAGCAGCGGATCTACGCCCTCAATGCCTGGCGGGAGACCCCCTTCTTCACCGAACGGGAGCGCGCCGCACTGGCGTTGACCGAGGCCGTGACCCTGGTGCACGACGGTCACGTCCCCGACGACGTGTACGCCGAGGCCGCCGCCGTCTTCGACGAGGCACAGGTCGCCGCGCTGATCTGGGCGGCCACCGTCATCAACGCGTACAACCGGATCGCCATCGCCACACGGATGGTTCCCGGCGGTTATCAGCCGGCGGCTAAATAAGAAGAGCGACTGAATTCGGGAACGGAAATGCAGGGCGGGGCGAAGGGGAATCGTCCTGCCCTGCTTTTCTGTCGCTGTCTCTACCTTCTTGCCTGTTTAGAGCAGCGGCTCTCTCATGCCCTCCAGCCATTTCCGCCATTCCGTGGCGCGTACCGCCGAGCCCGCCCGCAGGATCGGTTTCCTTATACTCGCCCATTCCGTCACCGGACGGATTCCGTGCAGGGCGTTCACGAGCCATACCTCGCGGTCCTCCAGGTCGGCGAGGGTGCGTTCGCGATGGGCGACGCGGATGCCGGTGCGCTGGGCGCGTTCCTGGATGAGGGCCGTGGTGACACCGGTCAGCACGGGGAGTTGCGGCGAGGGCAGGCACAGGGTGTCGTCCTCCCACCACAGGACGCTGGTGGTGGCGCCCTCCAGGACCACGCCCGAGGACGCGATCAGCAGCGCCTCGTCCGCGCCCTCGGCCGCCGCCCGCTGCCGAACCCGGGCCAGGATGTCCAGGTCGGGGCCCTTGCGGCGGGGGACGGTACGTGGGTCCAGCCGGCCCGTCGCGCAGACCCGTACGCCCGTGCCGAGCGGCGGAGCGTGGCGCAGAAGGAGCCTCAACTCTCTTGATTCGGCTCCCAGTTCGACTCGGGGAAACCACTCGCCGGTGCGCGGCAGCGCGGCGGTCATGTCCCCCCAGAAATCCACCAGTTGGCGCAGCGAGGGGCCGCCGGAGTCACCGCAGGCCCGTAGGAAACGCTCCCGATGGCGACCGAGGGCGCGTACCCGGCCGTCGCGCAGCAGCCACGAGTCGGCGACCGCCAGCCGCTCACCGACCACCGGCACACCGTGCGAGTCCGGGCCGGTCAGGCCACGGCGCGGAGTCCACGTCCACAGCCCTTCCGCGACGGCTGTTCGTGTTGCTGGGTGCGTCATCAGGTGCTCATTTCGGCTAGTACTTGCGGCCCGCCACCGCGGGTGCCCCGTTGCGGGGCCCGTACGGCGCGTGTTCCAGCCACGAACCGCACCACGGCAGCACCGGCGCGAGGGCCGCCGCCGCGCGCTGCTTGGCCCGGACCATCCGCCGCCGGGGGCGCAGATGGTCCAGCGCGTTTCCGGCGGCGGCGCTGTTGAACACGGCCGCCGCGTGCCGTACCTCGGCGAACTCGGTCACCGCGCCGGCCAGCCCCGTCCTGGTCACCGCCGCGATGGCCTCCGCCGCTGCCGCCGCGTCCGCGATGCCGCTGTTCATGCCGCGTGCCCCGAACGGCGGGAACAGATGCGCCGCCTCCCCGACGAGCAGCACCCGCCGGTGCCGGTCGGTGAACGCGTTCGCGACCTTGCGCAGGAAGCGGTACGTCGACACCCACAGGATCTGTGTCCCGTACCCGGGTGCCTCCAGGACCCCCGGCAGCCAGTCCCGTACGGCCTCCTCCGTGCCGTACGCCTCCTGCGTGTCGTCGTCGCGGCACTGGAGGTCGACCTGGAAGCCGCCGGTGAAGGGCACCCGCATCACGCTTCGGCCGCCCACGCCCGGGTGTTCGTAGTGGAAGACGCGCTCCAGGGGGAGTTCGGCGCCGGGGATGTCGGCGACGTCCACGACCACATGGAACCCTTCCGAGCGGGTGCCCTCCATGGTGATCCCCAACTCCGCGCGTACGGCGGAGCGGGCGCCGTCGGCGGCCACGACGTGGGTGCCGTGCCAGACGCCGCCGTCGGAGTCGGTGAGGGTGACCCCGGTCGGCGAGGACCGTACGCCCGTCACCCGTACACCCCACGCGAACTCCACGCCCGCGTCCCGGCAGGCGGCGCGCAGGAAGCGTTCGGTGTCGACCTGGCGCAGGCTGGTGAAGGGCGGGGTGGACGTGGGTGCCTTCGGCTGCTCGGGGAAGGTGCGGGAGTAGACCTCGCGCCCCCGGTACAGCGTGCGCCGGGTGTGCCACGTCCGGCCGTACGACGCCAGCTCGACGGCCAGACCCGGACGCATCCCGTCCAGCAGCCGCAGGGTTTCGCGGTGCACGAACAGGGCGCGGCTTCCCGGGCGTTGGCGGTCCTCGGGGTCCGCCTCCAGGACGACGACGGGCAGCCCGTGGGCGCGCAGGCCGAGGGCTGCGGACAGGCCGACGGGGCCCGCGCCCACGACCACCACCCGGTCGGAGTCGGCGGACGTCATGTGCGTGCGCCCTCGGCCAGCATGCGGGTGATCTCCACTCGTTTCACTTTCCACGTCGCCGTCATCGGCAGCTCCTCGAACCGCCACTGCCGGGGCTCGGCCATCGTCGGCAGATCGGCGGTCGCCCGACGCCAGCGGTCCGGGTCCAACGGCAGCTCGTCCCGTACGCACACCACGGGTACCGGCTCACGGTCGGCGCCCGGCACGATGACGACCTCACGCAGCTCCTCCAGCCGGTCCATCAGCGTGTCCTCGACCTCGAGGTTGCTGTGCACGGAGTCGATCTGGTCGATCTCGCGGTCGATGAGATACAGCGCGCCCAGCTTGCTCCGGTAGCCCATGTCGCCCATCTGCCACCACCCGCCGCCGTCGAGCTGACGCTCGTACTGCTCACGCGCCCCGAGGTAGGTGAGGATGCGTCCACGCGTACGGGCCTCGATACGACCAGGCTTGCCGGGCGCGGCGGTCCGGCCGTCGTCGTCCGTGACCCGGACCCGGGTGAAGCCGGGTATCCCGATCCCGACCCGGCGCCCGTCCGCCTTCGCGGCGCTGCGCCGGGTGAACCACTGGAAGGCGACGGGCCCGGTCTCGCTCTGCCCGTACAGCTGGATCAGCCAGGCGCTACGGCGCTTGGAGGCGCCCAGCAGCCGCCGTACGGTCCGTGGGTGGATCGCGTCGAACGTCGACCCGTACGACCGTACGCGCGACAGCGGTTGACCAGGCGCGTCGGTCAACTCCTCCCACAGGACGAAGGTGTTGGGGTGGGTTTCGACGATGCCCGGGCGGTGGCGGGCGAGCAGCGGGCCCACGGCGGCCGGGGTCGGGTCGGTGATCAGGAGCAGCGGGCTGCCGAAGTGCAGGAGCACACCGAGGAGATGGTAGAAGCGCGAGTGCACGAACGACATGTGCAGGGCGGCCGTCTCACCGCGCGTGGGCCAGCCCATCGCCTGCTGCGGTACGAGCCGGTTCCACATGGTGTTCGCGCAGTGCACGGCGAGTTTGGGGATGCCGGTGGTGCCCGAGCTGTGGGTGATCAGGGCGGGTTCGCGGGGGTGGAGGCGGACGGCGGCGGCTGGTTCGGCACCCGCGTACATCGCCAGCGGTTCGGCCCCGGGCGCGCCGGCGTCGGCGTCGGCGTTCACGGCGAGGGTCCGGCGGACCAGCGGGGCGAGGTCCAGCTCGGCCAGCGGGCCGGTGAGTTTGGCGCTGTCGCTGAGCAGCCAGGGGCGGTGCAGCCGGGCCAGCAGCTGGCCGACGACCGGTCCGGCGAGGCCGGGGGACAGCAGCACGGGGACCGCGCCGATACGGGAGACGGCACAGGTCAGCAGCACGATGTCGACGTTGTCCGTCTTGTGGACGACCACCTCCTCCGAGGGCCGCACCCCGGCCGCCCACAGCCGTGCCGACAACTCCTCGACGATGTCGGCCAGTTGGGGGTAGCTGAGGTCGACTCCGAGTTCGGGGCTGACGTCGAGCGGCCGGTCCAGGGTGACGAAGACGGCTCCGTGGCGGTCGGCGGCCCGCCGGAAGACGGGGCCCAGATAGAAACCGCGGTCGGCGAGCAGGGGCTGCGGCTGTGGCATGCGCCCGTTCCCTTCTGGAGTACTGCGGGGGGTTGCGGTGGCTGGGGTGGCAGTGGCAGTGGCAGCGGTGGCTGTGGTGGTCACCAGGCGCCTTGGCGGACGAGATGGCGGCGGAGCTTTCCGGTCGACGTGCGGGGCAGCGACGGGACGAAGCTGACGCTTCGGGGGACCTTGAAGGCGGCGAGCCGGGCGCGGGCCAGCTCGATGAGTTCGGTCTCCAGGCCCGCCCGGGCCTGTCCGACGGGGACGACGAAGGCACGCAGCCTGCTGAAACCCCGCTCATCGGTGAGGGCGGCCACCGCGACCTCCCTCACCGCCGGATGGGTGCGCAGTACGGCCTCCACCTCCAGCGGTGAGACCGTGATGCCGCCGACCATCTCCATGTCGTCGGCGCGGCCCAGATGCCGGTAACTGCCGTCCGGTTCACGGACCGCACGGTCCCGGGTGGCCAGCCAGCCGCCGACCAGTGAACGGGCCGTCTCCTCGGGCCGGTTGAGGTAGCCGCTCGTCACCGTGGGCCCACGTACCCAGAGTTCACCCTCGGCGCCCTCATCGGCGTCCGGCAGTGCGAGCCCGTCCCGGTCGCGCAGCTCGACCTCGAAACCGGGGACGGGGCGGCCGACCGTACCGGGGTGGTTGTGGTCGAGGCTGTTGGCGCAGAAGGCGTGCCCGGCCTCCGTGGAACCGATCTGTTCCAGCACCGGCGCGCCGAGCAACTCGCCGATCCGCTGTCCGAGCCCGTCCGGCAGCCCCTCGCCGGCCGACACGGCGGCCCGTACGGAGGCGAAACAGCCCTGGTGGCCGTCGCCCCGGTCGGCGACCAGGGCGGCGTACGCGGACGGCACGGAGTAGAGCAGCGTCACCCGGTGCCGGGCGACGAGTTCGTCCACGGCCGCCGGGGTCGGACGGCGGTCCACCAGGACGGCCGACGAGCCGGAGAAGAGCGGGAAGGCGAAGGCGTTGCCGAAGCCGTAGGCGAAGTACACCTTCGACACGGAGAGCGTGACGTCGTCCTCGGTGATCCGCAGCAGACGGCGCCCGATGAGGTCGTGGTAGGTCTTCGGGTCGCCGTGACCGTGCACAACTCCCTTGGGGCGCCCGGTCGTTCCGGAGGTGTACTGCACGTATAACGGCGTGTGCGCGTCCACCGGATGGGCGGTGGCGGCCGGTTCGGCGGTGGGGGCGAGGGCGGCGAGCTGGTCGGCGCCCAGCAGGGGACGCCCCGCGAAACGTCCCTTCTCGCCGTCGCCCGCGCCCTCCTCCAGCCAGGGCCCGGTCAGGCACAGCACCGCTTCGGCGTCCTCGGTCATGAACGCGTGGTCGGCTGGCGGGAGTTCGGGGTTGACCAGAACGGCCACGGCACCGAGTCGGGCGAGGGCGAGGAACGCGGTCACCCAGGTGATGCCGTCAGGCAGCGCCAGGAGCACCCGGTCGCCCGCGCTCACCCCGTGCCGGGCGAGCACCGTCGCCGTACGGGCGGCCAGCTCGTGCACCTCGCCGTGTGTCCAAAAACGGTGCCCCTGGTGGCTCTGGTGGAAGGCGGGCCGGTCGCTCCAGCCGCGCCGCCCGGCGAGGTCGGCGAGATGGACGGCGAGGTTGCCCGGGGCGTCGGCCTCCGCGGGGGCAGGCGCGGGGGGCGCGGCGGGGGTGGCCTGGTGGGTCGTCATCGGGCGCCTTCCTCGGCGCCGGCCGACAGGGACGAGCGCTCTTCGTGCCGCTGCCCGTACTGCCCGTACTCCTGGTAGGCCCGCATCTGCGCGGCCGTCTTCAGCAGCATCTCGTCGTACTCCGCGACCGGCTCCGAGGCGAGGACGATCGCGCCGCCGGCGCCCAACTGCATCTCGCCGTCCGCGATCACGGCGGTCCGGATGACGATGCTGAGGTCCGCGCCGCCGCTGCACCCGAAGTAGCCGAGGGCCCCGGAGTACACGCCTCGCGCCTCGGTCTCCAGCGAGTCGATGATCTCCATCGTGCGGAGCTTGGGCGCACCGGTCATGGAGCCGCCGGGGAAGCAGGCGCGGACGGCGTCCACCGCGCCGGTGCCCTCGCGCAGCCGTCCCTCGACGTAGGAGACCAGCTGGTGCACGGTCGCGTACGTCTCGGCGACCATCAGCCGCGACACGCGTACCGTGCCGGTGCGGCAGACCTGGCCCAGGTCGTTGCGGAGCAGGTCGACGATCATCAGGTTCTCGGCGCGCGTCTTGCCGTCGGCGGCGAGCGCGTCGCGCAGGAGGTCGTCCTCCTGCGGGGCACTGCCCCGAGGGGCGGTGCCCTTGATGGGCCTGGCCTCGGCCATGCCGTCGCGGGTGATCCGCAGGAACCGCTCGGGGGAGGAGCCGGCCACTTCGAGCTCACCGAACCTCAGGAAGGCCGCGTACGGCGCCGGGTTGAGGCGACGCAGGATCCGGTAGTAGTCGTACGCGTCCTGCGGGGCGGGCATCCGGGCCGCGTTGGTCAGACAGACCTCGTAACTCGTCCCGGCCGTCAACTCCCGTCGGCACGAGTCGATGTCGGCGAGATAGGTGGCCCGGTCGCGCACCAGCCACGGTTCGGCCGTGACGGGGTCCGGTTCGGCGGCGGGCACGGGCGGCGCGGGTTGCTCGCCGGCCACGAAGGTGAGCTGGGCCAGCGCGCTGTCGAGCCAGTCGGCGGCCTCCAGCGTGGCCTGCGGAGTGTCCTCGGCGACACAGACGGCGTAGGTGTGCCCCTCCTCGTGGTCCACCGCGATCAGCCGGTCCGCGAACAGCCAGCAGGCGTCCGGGGTCCGGGCCCGGTGGACGTTGGGGGAGGCTCCGCAGTCGGCCTTCGTCTCGTACCCGAAGTAGCCGACGTATCCGCCGGTGAAGTCGAAGGGCAGGCCCGTGGCGTCTACCTGACGGCTCGTCAACTGTCGTTTCAGGTAGTCGAAGACGCTCGCCCGGACCTTGCGCGTCGGCCGTCCCGCCCGCTCGATCTCACAGACGCCGCTCGTGACGTCGTACCGCACGAACTCGGCGAGCGGACCCGACCCGTCCCCGAAGAACGAGAACCGCGAACGCCCCTTCTCGACCTGCGAACTGTCCAGCCAGAAGGCGCGCGGCGAACCGGCGTACATCCGGCCGAACGCGGCCTCCGTGTCCACGGCGGTGGCGATCCGGCGGATGTGCAGCCGGTGCGTGGGCCGCGGGGCGCGGCGCTGCCCGGGGATGCGGGCGGTGCGCGGTACCAGCACCGGGGAGGGGGTCTCGGGCATCGCCGCCGCGGTGCGGGTGACGGCGGTGTTCTTCGTACGGAGCTTGCGGGCGCGTTCCGCCGTGAGGTTGCGGAAGTTCATGAACATGCGGCGGCCGTACTCGGTGAGGACCGACTCCGGGTGGAACTGCACACCCCACAGAGGCCGCGTGCGGTGCCGCAGCCCCATCAGGACGCCGTCCTCGGCCCAGGCGGTGGCCTCCAGGGTCTCGGGCAGCGGCTCGCGCACGGAGAGGGAGTGGTAGCGCACGGCGGTGAAGTGCTGCGGCAGCCCCTTGAAGAGGTCCTGCTCGTTGTGCCGGATCGTCGAGAGATGCCCGTGGCGGGGCTCGGGCGCGGGTACGACCCCGCCCTGCTCGCCGAGCGCGATCCCCTGGTGGCCGAGGCAGACGCCGAGTACGGGTATGCGCGACTCGGCGACGACGCGTGCGCTGATCCCGAAGTCCCGGGGACTGGCCGGATGCCCGGGACCGGGCGAGATGACGATGTTGTCGAAGTTGCCGATGTTGTCGAATTTCACAACCTCGTGATCAACACTGTCGAATCCGCTGGTCGGCGCGTCGTTACGGATCACCACCGGCTCCTCGCCGTTGACCTCGGCGATCAGCTGGAACAGGTTGTACGTGTACGAGTCATAATTGTCGATGAGCAGGGTCTTCACCCGCCCACCTCCCTTGCGTCGTTCATGCCGTCGATCATGCGGTTCTCCTTTTGTGCCGTCCCCGAAGCGCCTGGAGCGGCGGGTAGAGCCATTTCTTGAAGAAACGCTGAAGACGCGGCATGAGAATCCAGGTGACGAGTGCCGTCACGGCCAGACACAGCAACAGAGTACGAATGAGCGGATTGACGCCGCCGAGAAACGGAAGAATGGTCAGATTGAATATGAGCACGGGTGGAAAAACCGCGCTCATATTCACGAACCAGAGCTTCCATTTGTCTGGCGGGCGCGGTGGAACGGGTGGCGGAGCAGGTGGCGGGACGGTGGCCGGTAAGTCCGTCTGTGAGTCGAACCACACCCTCGACCCCTGGACGCTCCGACGCCCGGTCTCCCGGGCGAGTCCCTCGACCCTGGCCGCCCACTGTGCCCAAGTGGCGGAGTTCTCCCAGGCCAGCGCCGATATCTCACTGTCGAAGCGGTAGACCACATGCCACTCCGCCTCTCCGTCGACAAGGACGCCACCCCCCAGGAAGCCCTGCTCACGGGCCCTCGCACGCAGCACGGCCCACCCCCAGGAATGGAACTCGGTCTCGCGGCCCGGGATCACTTGATACGCCACCGTGACGGTGACGGGATTCCTGGTCACGCCGACCTATACGGAGCAGAAACCGATCACACTCAAATGTTCAACGAAGATTTTCGAAACCTCCTTACGGATGTCCGTAAGATGGCTGTTTGTCGTTCTTTGGCATGTCTTTCTGTCTTCTTTCGAAGCATGCGCGGGGTGATTTCTTTGGAATTGATGAAAGGGCTTGCCCGGGGGAGTGGTGAAGCTGCACGATCGCCATTCGACCGACACGAGGGAGACTTCATGTCCAGGTACGACTGGGATATGACCCACGAGGGAATCGAGCGGGCCCGGTCCGTGATCGAGCCGGTGCGTAAAGAAGTGACCGCCCACCCGATTTACCAGCGGATAAACACCAGGGAGCACTTGGCGACGTTCATGGAACATCATGCGTTCGCGGTATGGGACTTCATGTCCCTGCTCAAGTCGTTGCAGCGGGAGCTGACCTGTGTCGACGTCCCCTGGGTGCCGCGCGGGTCCGAGGTGAGCCGGCGTCTCATCAACGACATCGTGCTCGTGGAGGAGAGCGACGAGCTGAACGGCGGCTTCACCAGCCACTTCGAGCTGTACCGCGCCGGCATGGACGAGGCGGCGGCGGACACGTCCCGGCTCGACACGTTCATCGCTCTGGTGGGGGAGGGGCACGACGTGGACTCGGCGCTGCGTGTCGCCCAAGTCCCGGGCCCGGCAGCCGAGTTCGTCCGCGCCACGTTCGAGATCATCAACGACCGGCCACTGCACTGCCGGGCCGCGGCGTTCGCCTTCTCCCGGGAGGACCTCATCCCGGACATGTTCGACCAGGTGATCAAGGAGGAGGGCACGGACCGGTACCCCCTGTTCCGCGACTACCTCTCCCGGCACATCGAGGTCGACGGCGAGGAACACACCCCGATGGCCATGCAGATGGTCGCCGACCTGTGCGGCACGAGCGACGTGCACTGGGCGGAGGCGGCGGAAACGGCCACGGACGCGTTGGCGGCGAGGGTGCGGTTGTGGGATGGGGTGGTGGGGGCGATGGGGTAGGTG
>NZ_LGDW01000052.1 GCF_001280005.1 Streptomyces sp. NRRL WC-3618
CCGTAGTACCACATCACATCATGCTTGGCCTCAACCCCGACCCCCCACGACTCCACCCCCGCCGCCTCGCACAACGCGACCGCCCGACGGATATGGAACCCCTGACTGATCAGCACGGCCCGGTCGACCCCGAATATCTTCTTCGCGCGGACACAGGAGTCCCACGTGTCGAACCCGGCGTAGTCGCTCACGATCCGCCGGTCCGGGACCCCGTGCCGGGTCAGATACGCCCGCATCGCGTCCGGCTCGTCGTAGTCCTCGCGACTGTTGTCCCCGGTGACGAGCACCACCCTGACCCGCCCCGCCCGGTACAGCTTCGCCGCCGCGTCCAACCGGTGCGCGAGGTACGGAGACGGCTCCCCGCTCCACAACCCGGCACCGAACACGACGGCGACGTCGGTACGCGGCGCGTCCGACACATCGCGCAACCTGTCGCTCGTGGCGACGAACATCCACGTGGTCGGCAGCAACGCCAGCACGCACACAGCCATCACCACCTGCACGGCCCGCCGCTGCCCGACCCGCGTACGAGGCAGACGCACACGCGAACGCAAGGAAGCCAGGGAAACCCACGACGTACGCGTCTTCGGACTGCTCATCGGACGGGGTCCCTCCCAGGTGGCCCGCGGCCTGCCTGCCGCCGCCTTCGACCAAGAAGGACGCCCCCACCACCGCCCCGGTTCGCCTCCCCCAGCGTGACCAGCCTCACTCCGAAGCGCATAACCGCAGTTCAAGCGGCCTCACACAGCACCTGACCCCCACCGTGAACCCCCGGAAAAGACCCGTCATCACTGTGCAACGGCGTGGCAACCTCGTACCGTCACGATCGGTACATGACGCCGTCGCCCCCTGCTTACGACGAGTCCTCGCAGCCCCGGCAGAGCCCCCGGTCGCCCGGAGGCGCCCACCTCGACAGTACGGCGCACATCATGGACCGGATCACCAGCCAGCTCGGCAGCCAGCTCAGCCTCGTCTCGCTCGACGGCCGCCGTCGCCCCACCCCGCCCGCACTCGTCCTCGTGGCCCACGGCAGCCGCGACCCACGAGCCCTGAGCACCGTGAGCACACTCGCCGAGCGCGTCCGCGAACTGCGCCCCGACCTGCCCGTGCGCCTGGGGCACATCGAGCTGAACGCCCCGCTCCTCCCGGACACGCTCGCGGAACTCGGCACCGCCGAGGCCGTCCTCGTACCGTTGCTGCTCAGCCGCGGCTACCACATCAAGCAGGACATCCCGGAGATGGCCGCCGCGTCAGCGGCACGCACGCGCGTGGCGGCCCCGCTCGGCCCGCACCCCCTGCTCGTCGAAACCCTGTACGCCCGCCTCGTCGAGGCCGGCTGGCGCAGCCGGATGACCGACGAGCAGCGCCGGTCGAGCGCGGTCGTCCTCGCCGCCGCGGGTTCCCGCGACCCGGAGTCGGACGTCGACACGCGCCGCACCGCCCAGCTCCTCGCCGAACGCCTGGGCGTGCCCGTCGTCCCCGCGTACGCCAGCACCGCCGCGCCGACCGTCCCCGCCGCCGTACGCGCCCTGGCCGCCCGAGGCCGCCACCGGATCGCCGTGGCCTCGTACTTCACCGCCCCGGGCCGCTTCGCCACGGAGTGCGCCGAGGCGGCCCCCTGGATCGCGTCGGCCCCCCTGGGCGCCCACCCGGCAATGGCCCGCCTGATCCTCCACCGCTACGACCAGGCACTGGCGGCCCAGGAAACGCCCGCGACGAGAGAACTGGCGCCGGCCATCTAGGGGCGCGGGGAACTGCGCGACAAGCCACATGCGGCCGCACCCGCGAACGAAACAGTCCCCGGCAGACGCGCAGGCGCACGCACACGCCCAAATTGTCAGTACCTGCCCTTACTGTCGAACCATGGAAGGCACACGCACAGGCACAGGCACCCACACGACCCCCACCCCCCAACCCCCACAAGACAACAGCGCACCCACCGCCAGCACCCCCACCGCCTACGCCCCGACGGCAGTCGCCCGCTGGGCGGCCGAGCCCGACAAACGCCCAGGACGCACCGCCTTCCAACGCGACCGCGCCCGCGTGCTGCACTCCTCCGCGCTGCGCCGCCTCGCCGGCAAAACACAGGTGGTGACGCCAGGCACCCGGAGCCAGGTCTGGGACGCCACCCCCCGCACCCGCCTCACGCACTCCCTGGAATGCGCCCAGGTCGGCCGCGAACTCGGCGCCGCCCTCGGCTGCGATCCCGACCTCGTCGAGGCGGCCTGTCTCTCCCACGACCTGGGCCACCCGCCCTTCGGGCACAACGGCGAACAGGCGCTCAACGAGTTCGCGGCGGACTGCGGCGGCTTCGAGGGCAACGCCCAGTCCCTCAGACTCCTCACCCGGATCGAACCGAAACGGTTCGTGCATCGCGCGCGTCTCGAAACCACGGGAGAATCCGGGACCCCGGGCCGCTCCGGGGCCGCCGGCGATTTCGTCAGCGTGGGCCTCAACCTGACCCGGGCCACCCTCGACGCCGCCACCAAGTACCCCTGGCCGCGCGGCGCGCACCCCACCGACCCGGCCTCCCCGAAGTTCGGCGTCTACGACGACGACCGGCCGGTCTTCGACTGGGTCCGCCAGGGCGCCCCCGGCACGCGGACGACGTTCGAGGCCCAGGTCATGGACTGGGCGGACGACGTGGCGTACTCGGTGCACGACGTCGAGGACGGCCTGCACGCCGGGCACATCGACCCCAATTACCTGCACGCCGAACCCGAGCGCCAGGAGATCTTCCGGGTCGCCACCGGTCGGTACGTGGCCGCGGACACCGACCCGGCCGAACTCGGCGAGGCCCTCGACCGCCTCCTCGACCAGGAGTGGTGGCCGCACGGCTACGACGGCACGGCGGTCGCCCAGGCCCGCCTCAAGGACGCCACCAGCCAGCTCATCGGCCGCTTCTGCCTGGCCGCGGAGAGCGCCACGCGCACGGCGTTCGGCGGCGGCAGGCTCACGCGGTACACGGCGGAACTGGTCGTCCCGCGCGCGGCGCGGCTGGAGTGCGCGGTCCTCAAGGCGGTCGCCGACCGGTACGTGATGCAGCGCGCCGAACAGGAACTGCTCCGCGCGGACCAGCGCATCGTGGTCGCCGAGCTCGCCGAGGCGCTCACGGCCCGCGCCCCGGAGGGCCTGGACCCACAGTTCCGCGCGCTGTTCGACGAGGCGGCCGACGACAGGGCGCGCAAGCGGGTGATCGTCGACCAGATCGCGTCACTCACCGACGCGTCGGCGCGTTCGCTGCACGCCCGCCTGAAGCGCCGCATATGAACTGCATATCAACCACATATGAACCGAATCCGGACGGCATATGACACAGATGTGACCCTGCGTGGCCTGATCGGGCCACACCCTCTTCCCCCATCACACTCCGTGCGGGACGCTCGCCAGGGGCATCCGTACCGAAGACAACAAGACGCAAGGCGCGAGACACAGGGCACGAGACACAAAGCATCAGCATCAGCATCAGCACCACGCGACACGGGCAACACGTGGCACCCGTTACGAGGAGGCATGAAGTGGTCGACGCGGATCAGACATTCGTCATCGTCGGAGGCGGACTGGCCGGCGCCAAGGCGGCCGAGACGCTCCGGACGGAGGGCTTCACCGGCCGCGTGATACTGATCTGCGACGAACGCGAGCACCCGTACGAGCGGCCCCCGCTCTCCAAGGGCTACCTCCTCGGCAAGGAGGAGCGCGACAGCGTCTTCGTCCACGAACCCGCGTGGTACGCGCGCAACGACATCGAACTCCACCTCGGCCAGACCGTCGACGCCATCGACCGTACGGCGAAGACGGTCCGTTTCGGCGACGACGGCACCCTCGTCCACTATGACAAACTGCTCATCGCCACCGGCGCCGAGCCGCGCCGCCTCGACATCCCCGGCACCGGGTTGGCCGGTGTACACCATCTGCGCCGCCTCGCGCACGCCGAGCGACTCAAGGGCGTCCTGGCCGCCCTGGGGCGGGACAACGGCCACATCGTGATCGCCGGCGCGGGCTGGATCGGCCTGGAGGTCGCGGCGGCGGCGCGGGAGTACGGCGCGGAGGTGACCGTCGTCGAGCCGCTGTCGACGCCGCTGCACTCGGTGCTCGGCCCCGAGCTGGGCAACCTCTTCGCCGAGCTGCACCGCGAGCACGGCGTCCGCTTCCACTTCGGGGCCCGCCTGACGGAGATCGTCGGCCAGGACGGCATGGTCCTCGCGGCCCGTACGGACGACGGCGAGGAGCACCCGGCCCACGACGTCCTGGCGGCCATCGGGGCCGCACCGCGCACCGCCCTGGCGGAGGCGGCAGGCCTGACCCTCGCCGACCGGGCGTACGGCGGCGGCATCGCGGTCGACGAGGGCCTGCGCACCTCCGACCCCGACATCTACGCGGCCGGTGACGTGGCAGCCTTCCCCCACGCCCTGTTCGACACCAGGCTGCGCGTCGAGCACTGGGCCAACGCCCTCAACGGCGGCCCGGCGGCGGCCCGCGCGATGCTGGGCCGGGTATCGGCGTACGACCGCGTGCCCTACTTCTTCTCCGACCAGTACGACATGGGCATGGAGTACTCGGGCTGGGCGCCCCCGGGCTCGTACGACCAGGTGGTGATCCGGGGAGACGCGGGCAAGCGCGAGTTCATCGCCTTCTGGGTGAAGGAGGGCCGGGTGCTGGCCGGAATGAACGTGAACGTGTGGGACGTCACAGAGCCCATCCAGCAGCTCATCCGCTCCCGGGCCACAGTGGACACGGAGGCCCTGGCGAACCCGCACGTACCACTCGACAGCCTCGTCCCGTAGCGGCGGTGGGGCCCGCGACTGTCACAGCAGTGTCGGCCCGCCCCCGTAGAATCACCACGTGGCCGGAAGGATCAACGACGAGGACGTGAAGGCGGTTCGGGACGCGGTCCCGATCGACGCCGTCGTGTCCGAGTACCTCCAGCTGCGCAACGCGGGCGGCGGCAACCTCAAGGGCCTGTGCCCCTTCCACGACGAGAAGTCACCGTCCTTCCAGGTCAGCCCGAGCAAGGGACTGTTCCACTGCTTCGGCTGCCAGGAAGGCGGCGACACCATCACGTTCGTGATGAAGGTCGATCACCTCTCCTTCTCCGAGTCGGTCGAGCGCCTGGCCGGCCAGGCCGGCATCACCCTGCGGTACGAGGAGGGTGGCTACAACCCCACCCACCAGCGCGGTGAGCGCATCCGCCTGGTCGAGGCCCACAAGATCGCCGCGCAGTGGTACGCGGAGCAGCTGGCCACCAGCTCCGAGGCGGACGCGGGCCGCAAGTTCCTCGCGGAACGCGGCTTCGACCAGTCGGCCGCCGAACACTTCTCCGTCGGCTACAGCCCCCAGGGCTGGGACCACCTCACCCGCTACCTCCGCGGCAAGGGCTTCTCGGACAAGGAACTCCTGTTGTCCGGCATCGCCCAGGAAGGCCGCCGCGGCCCCATCGACCGTTTCCGGGGCCGCCTCATGTGGCCGATCCGCGACATCGGCGGCGAGGTCGTCGGCTTCGGCGCGCGCAAGCTGTACGAGGCGGACACGGGCCCGAAGTACCTGAACACCCCGGACACGGCGATCTACCGGAAGTCCCAGGTCCTGTACGGCATCGACCTCGCCAAGAAGGACATCGCGAAGGCGAGCCGCGCGGTCGTCGTCGAGGGCTACACGGACGTCATGGCCTGCCATCTGGCCGGCGTGACGACGGCGATCGCGACCTGCGGCACGGCCTTCGGCACCGACCACATCAAGATCCTCCGCCGGCTGCTGATGGACAACGGCAGCGCGCGCGTGATCTTCACCTTCGACGGCGACGCGGCCGGCCAGAAGGCGGCGCTGCGCGCCTTCGAGGACGACCAGAAGTTCGCCGCCGAGACCTACATCGCGATCGCGCCCGACGGCATGGACCCCTGCGACCTGCGCCTCGCCAAGGGCGACCAGGCCGTCGCCGACCTCGCCGAACCCCGCACGCCCCTCTTCGAGTTCGCCCTGCGCCAGATCGCCCTGCGCTACGACCTCGAAACCCCGGCGGGCCGCGCGGCGGCGCTGGACGAGGCGGCCCCGATCGTGGCCCGCATCAAGAACAGCGGCGCCCAGCACGAGGTGGCCGTCCAACTGGCCGGCATGCTCGGCATCCTGGACACGCAGTTCGTCGTCAAGAGGGTGGCGCAGCTGGCCCGTTGGGCCCGCGACCGCGGCGGCAAGGGCCCGGCCCCCGCCGGCGGGCAGAGCCGGACGCAGCCGTACGAGCAGACCTCCGCGCGCTCCGGCGGCCCCTCCGGACCTGCCCTGAACCTCCGCAACCCGGTCTACGCCACCGAACGCGAACTCCTCAAGCTCGCCCTCCAGCGCCCCGACCTGGTCTCCCCGGCCTTCGACGCCTACGGCATCGACGAGTTCACGGCCGCCCCCTACGCGGCGGTCCGCCAGGCGATCATGGAAGCGGGCGGCGCGGAGTACGGCGCCCAGGACCCCCAGGAGTACCTGGTCCGCGTCCGCGAGGTGGCCCCGGACAACACCGTCCGCTCCATGGTGACGGAGCTGGCGGTCGAGGCGATCATGCGCAGAACGGTCGACGACGTGTACGCGAGCGACCAACTGGTCATGGTCCGCCGCAGAGCGGTGGAACGCCGCATCCAGGAGGTCCAGGTGACCCACACCCGCCTGGCCACCCATGGAGACCCGGCCGAACTGGCCGCCGTACAGAACGAGTTGTGGGTACTCCAGCAGTACGACCAGGCCCTGCGGGAGCGCGGCGCGGCGGCGCTCTGAGCCTCGGCGCCGGTTTCGCGGCGGGCGGTGCTGTGCCCGTCGTACACGTGACTTGAGCGAACAGGCGTTCGAGTTTGCGGCGTCGGTAATCACGCGGTCACACACCGGACTCAGAAAGTCGTCGCACGCCCCTCGTGGCGGCGATGTGTCGTACTCCACACTGGGTTCCGGTGCCTGAGTCCTCGGAGCGCGGCCGACCCGTCCCCAACGGGTCCGACACCCCCGCGATCCGCTCAACGCGTACGGGACGGACAGCGGTGAGGCCGCCCACTCCGCCCCCCGAGTACCGCTGCCGTACGCCTCAGCAGCGATCATCCTGGAGGCCGCCCCCGTGCAGACCCAGACCCTCACGCAGACCGACAGCGGTACGGCGGTCACGGAGCCCGACGCCGAGAACGCGGACGTCACGGACATCCCCGATGTCCCTGAGGTCATCGCGGCCGTGCCCCCGCAGAGCCGCGCCGCGCACCACGCCGATGAGCTGGACGAGGTGGTGGAGACGGCGGAACCGATCGAATCGATGGAGTCGATCGAGCCGATCGAGCCCCTCGAAGCCCACGAGCCCCTCGAGCCTCTTGAACCCCTCGATTCCGTCGAACCGGTTGAACGGCTCCGCCCCCGCACCCCCGCCCGGGCCCCCGCCCGCGCCGACACCAGCGGGCCCTCCTCCGACCTGTTCCGCCAGTACTTGCGCGAGATCGGCCGTATCCCGCTGCTCACCGCCGCCGAGGAGGTCGATCTCGCCCGCCGGGTCGAGGCGGGCCTGTTCGCCGAGGAGAAGCTGCGGCTCGCCTCCGACCTGGACAGCCAACTCGCCCTGGACCTGGACCGGTTGGTCGTCATGGGCCGGATGGCCAAGCGCCGTCTCATCGAGGCGAACCTGCGCCTGGTGGTGTCGGTGGCGAAACGGTACGTGGGCCGCGGTCTGACGATGCTCGACCTCGTCCAGGAGGGAAACCTGGGCCTGATCCGCGCCGTCGAGAAGTTCGACTACGCGCGCGGCTACAAGTTCTCGACGTACGCGACCTGGTGGATCCGCCAGGCCATGTCCCGCGCCCTCGCCGACCAGGCCCGGACGATCCGCGTGCCCGTACACGTGGTCGAGCTGATCAACCGGGTCGTCCGCGTCCAGCGCCGGATGCTCCAGGAGCGCGGCTACGAGCCGACGCCCGAAGAGGTCGCCGCCCACCTGGACCTCCTGCCCGAGCGCGTCAGCGAGGTGCTGCGGCTGGCCCAGGAGCCCGTGTCGCTGCACGCGCCGGTGGGCGAGGAGGACGATGTGGCGCTGGGTGATCTCATCGAGGACGGCGACGCCGCGTCTCCGGTCGAGTCGGCGGCGTTCCTGTTGCTGAGGGAGCACCTGGAGGCGGTGCTGTCGACGCTGGGGGAGCGGGAACGCAAGGTGGTCCAACTGCGTTACGGGCTGGCGGACGGGCGGCCGCGCACGCTGGAGGAGATCGGACGGATCTTCGGCGTCACGCGGGAACGCATACGCCAGATCGAATCCAAGACCCTGAACAAACTCCGCGACCACACGTTCGCGGACCAGCTACGGGGCTACTTGGACTGAGGACGAGTTTCCTCGCCCCCGCCGCCCCCGCCGCCCCTTCCCGTCCCGTCCCGTCCCGTCCCGTCCTCCAGGGCTCCGCCCCCGAAACCCCGCTCCTCAAACGCCGGAGAGGCTGAAATACCCAGCGCGTCCGGCGTTTGAGGACGAGGCCCCTTCAGGGAAACCCTGGGAGGGTCAATCCACCTCCGTCACCGCCTCCGCGAACTGCGCCCTGTACAGCCGCGCATACGCCCCCTCCGCCCCCAACAGCTCCTCATGGGCCCCCTGTTCCACGATCGCCCCGTTCTCCATCACCAGGATCGTGTCCGCGTCCCGAATCGTCGACAACCGGTGCGCGATCACGAACGACGTCCGCCCGTGCGCCAGTTTGGCCATCGCCTTCTGGATGAGCACCTCCGTCCGCGTGTCCACGGAACTCGTCGCCTCGTCCAGCACCAGGATCACCGGATCGGACAGGAACGCCCGCGCGATCGTGATGAGCTGCTTCTCACCCGCGCTCACCCCGGTCCCCTCGTCGTCGATCACGGTGTCGTACCCGTCCGGCAACGTACGGATGAAACGGTCCGCGTGCGCGGCCCGCGCCGCCTCCTCGATCTCCCCGCGCGTCACCTCGCGCTCCCGCGCGGCCCCGTACGCGATGTTGTCCGCGATGGACCCGCCGAACAGCCAGGTGTCCTGGAGCACCATCCCGATCCCGGACCGCAGTTCGTCCCGGGACATCGACGCGATGTCCACCCCGTCGAGGGTGATCCGGCCCCCGGAAACCTCGTAGAACCGCATGAGCAGGTTCACCAGGGTCGTCTTGCCGGCCCCCGTGGGCCCGACGATCGCGACGGTGTGACCGGGCTCCACCTTCAGCGACAGATCCTCGATGAGCGGCTTCTGAGGCTCGTACCGGAACGACACGTGCTCCAGCGAGACCAGCCCGCGCAGCTCCTCCGGCCGTACCCCCGGCACCGGATCGGCCTGCTGCTCCTCCGCGTCCAGCAGTTCGAAGACCCGCTCGGCCGAAGCCACCCCGGACTGCACCAGGTTCGCCATCGACGCGACCTGCGTCAGCGGCATGGAGAACTGACGCGAATACTGGACGAAAGCCTGCACGTCACCGATCGACAACGCACCCGAAGCGACCCGCAGCCCGCCCACCACGGCCACCAGCACGTAGTTGATGTTCGAGACGAACATCATCAGCGGCTGCATGACCCCGCTGTTGAACTGGGCCTTGAACCCGGCCTCGTACAGCGCGTCGTTCTGCTCGGCGAACTGCTGTGCCGACTCGTCCTGCCGCCCGAACACCTTCACGAGGTTGTGCCCGGTGTACATCTCCTCGATGTGGGCGTTCAGCTTGCCGGTGGTCCGCCACTGCTGCACGAAGTGCGGCTGCGACCGCTTGCCGACGCGCGTGGCGATGAAGAACGACAGCGGCACGGTCACCAGCGCGACCAGCGCCAGCAGCCAGGACACCCAGAACATCATCGCCAGTACGCCGATGATCGTGAGGAGCGAGTTGATGAGCTGCCCCATCGACTGCTGGAGCGTCTGCCCGATGTTGTCGATGTCGTTCGTCGCGCGGGACAGCACCTCACCGCGCTGCCGCTTGTCGAAGTACGACAGCGGCAGCCGCGACAGCTTCGTCTGCAGGTCCCTGCGCATCCGGGACACGGTCTGGTTGACCGCCCGGTTCACCAGCCGCGTCGTCACCAGCATCAGCAGCCCGGCGAAGACGAACACGACCAGCGCGATCCCCAGCACCTCACCCACGGCGCCGAAGTCGATGCCCTTGCCCGGCGTGAAGTCCGTACCGGAGAGCATGTCGGCCATGCCGCCCTCGCCGCGCGCCCGCATGGCCGCGAGGACCTGGGCCTTCGTCGTGCCGCTCTCGAACTGCCGTCCGACGATGCCGGAGAAGACCAGGTCGGTCGCCCGCCCAAGGATCTTCGGGCCCACCACCGACAGGCCGACGCTCACGAACACCGCGCACAGCATCACGTAGATCGTGGCCCGCTCGGGCTTGAACTGGGAGAGGAGGCGTTTGCCGGACTCCTTGAAGTCCAGCGAGTGCTGGTCGGGGCCGCCTCCGGCCATCATGCGCCCCATGGGCCCGGCCATCAGGCAGCCTCCGCTTCCGTGAGCTGGGACAGGACGATCTCCCGGTAGGTCTCGTTGCCCGCCATCAGCTCGTGGTGGCGACCGGTGCCGACGACCCGGCCCTCGTCGAGGACGATGATCCGGTCGGCGTCCCTGATCGTGGCGACGCGCTGGGCGACGATCACGACGGTCGCCTCGGCGGTCTCCCGCGCGAGCGCCTTCCGCAGGGCCGCGTCCGTGGCGTAGTCGAGCGCGGAGAAGGAGTCGTCGAAGAGGTAGATCTCGGGCCGCTGGACGAGCGTCCGCGCGATCGCGAGCCGCTGACGCTGACCGCCCGACACATTCGTACCGCCCTGCGCGATCGGCGCGTCGAGCCCGCCCTCCAGCCGCTCGACGAACTCCTTGCCCTGCGCCACCTCCAGCGCGCGCCACAGCTCCTCGTCCGTGGCGTCCGGATTTCCGTACCGCAGATTGGTCGCGACGGTCCCCGCGAACAGATACGGCTTCTGCGGCACCAGCCCCACCGTCCTGGCCAGCAGCTTCGGCTCCACGGTGGCCACGTCCACGCCGTCGACGAGCACCTCGCCGTCGGTCGCGTCGAACAGTCGCGGTACGAGGCCCAGCAGCGTCGACTTCCCACTGCCCGTGGACCCGATCACCGCGGTCACCTCACCGGGCCGGGCGACCACGTCGACGCCCTTCAGCACCGGCTCCTCGGCGCCGGGATAGCGGAACCCGGCCCCGCGGATCTCCAGATGCCCGTGCCGCCGCAGCTCCATCACCGGAGCGGTCGGCGGGACGACACTGGACGACGTACCGAGGACCTCCTCGATGCGCTCGGCGCACACCTCCGCGCGCGGCACCATCATGAACATGAAGGTGGCCATCATCACGGACATGACGATCTGCATCAGATAGGCGAGGAACGCGGTCAGCGCGCCGATCTCCATCCCACCGCTGGCGATGCGATGAGCGCCGAACCACACCACGGCGATCGACGAGACGTTGACGACGGTCATGACGATCGGGAACATCAGTGCGAGCAGTCGCCCGGTGCCCAGCGACACCTCGGTCAGCTCGTTGTTCGCCGTCCCGAACCGGTCCTTCTCGTACCCGTCCCGCACGAAGGCGCGGATGACCCGGTTGCCGGTGATCTGCTCGCGCAGCACCCGGTTGACCGTGTCGAGCCGTACCTGCATCGTCCGGAACAGCGGCCGCAGCCGCCGCACGATCAACGTCACACAGATGCCCAGCACCGGCACGACGGCGACCAGCACGCTCGACAGCCGCACATCGAGCCCCAGCGCGAGCACGATGCCGCCCACGCACATGATCGGCGCCGACACCATCAGCGTGAACGTCATCAGCGCGAGCATCTGCACCTGCTGGACGTCATTGGTCGTGCGGGTGATCAGCGAGGGCGCCCCGAACTGCCCGACCTCGCGCGCCGAGAACGACTGCACCCGGTCGAAGACGGCGGCGCGTACGTCCCGGCCGAGCGCCGACGCCGTACGGGCGCCGTAGTACACGGCACCGATGTTGCAGACGACCTGCACCAGCGAGATGCCGATCATCACCGCGCCGAAGAGCAGGATGTAGCCGGTGTCGCCCTTCACCACGCCGTTGTCGATGATGTGCGCGTTGAGCGTGGGCAGGTAGAGGGTGGCGCAGGTCTGCAGGAGCTGCAGCAGCACCAGCAGCCCGATGGGTTTCTTGTAAGGCCTCAGGTAAGTGCGCAGAAGTTGTATGAGCACGCTGAATCTCTCGGAGTCGGCGGTTTGTCCGTGACGGACGATGGGGAGTGCCCCACGCCCCCATCGTCGAACACCGCACCCGTGTTACTTCAACCGATTAATCCAACAGCGGACCAAGAAACCGCCCGCGCGAGGGACGTCAGCTACGAAATGCCCCGGGATGCGTCTGCTCCCGCACGGACACGTACTGCTGTCGCACCGCCTGCCCCACCGCCAGCTCCTCACCGGGCTCCAGCACCTGCGCGGCGGCCCCGTGCCAGGCCGGCGGGGTACGCGGGTCGAGCGTGCCCTGCGACACCCCGAGCGCCCAGGCGGCCTGCCGTGCGGCGCCGATGGCCGCGTAGTCGGCGGGCTGCGGTACGACGACCTGCGCCCCGAACAGCGACGGCGCGGCGGCCTGCACGGCGGGCAGCTCGGCGGCGGACCCGAGCAGGAAGACGCGCTGTACGTCGACCCCCCGGCCCCGCAGCACGTCCAGGGCGTCGGCGAGCCCGCACAGCATCCCCTCGAAGGCGGCCCGCGCCAGATGCTCGGCCTTCATGGACTCCCGCCGCAGCCCGGCGAGCGTCCCGGCGGTGTGCGGCAGACTGGGCGTCCGCTCACCCTCCAGATAGGGCAGCATGACCAGCCCGTGAGCGCCGGGAGTCGACTTCATGGCGAGGTCGGACAGACTCTCCAGATCCCCGAGCCCCAGCAACTCGGCCGTCCCCCGCAGCGTCCGTACGGCGTTCAGCGTCGTGACGACGGGCAGGTGCAGCCCGGTCGCGTCGGCCAGCGAGGTGATCATCCCGGACGAGTCGAAGAGCGCCTCGGGGTGTACGGCCATCACGGACCCGGAGGCCCCGAGCGACACCACGACGTCCCCGAGCCCCAGCCCGAGCCCGAAGGCGGCGGCCATGGTCTCCCCGGTCCCGGCGGAGATGAGCAGCCCCTCGGGCGTCGTACCGGCGGCGTCGGAAGGCCCGAGCACCTCGGGCAGCATCGCCTGCCGCCCGAGCGCGAGTTCGACGAGATCACCCCGGTAGGAGCCCATGGCGGCCGACCAGTAGCCGGTCCCGGACGCCCCGCCCCGGTCGGTCGTCCGGCGCACCGGGCGCCCGAGCAACTGCCACACCAGCCAGTCGTGGGCCTGCATCAGCATGGCGGTGCGCTGCGCCGAGTCCGGCTCGTTGCGCGCCAGCCAGCGCAGCTTGGTCACCGGCTGCCCGGCCTGCGGCACACACCCCACGGCCTGCGCCCACGCCTCACGCCCGCCGAGCGCGTCGATCAGATCGGCCGCGGCGACCTGCGCCCGCTTGTCCCCGCCGACCATCGCCGGTCGTACGGTGTTGCCCTGCGCGTCGAGGGGCACGAGCGCGTTCTGCTGCGCGGACACCCCGATGGCCTGCACACCCTCGAGCAGCCCACCGCCGGCCGCCTCGCCGAGAGAGAGCAGCCAGGCCTGCGGATCGACGTCGGAGGGCCGCCCGCCGCCCCCGCCCTCGGGGGATTCCACCGGATGTGGCGCATAGCCCTGCCGCAGCACGGACCCCGTGTCCGCGTCGCAGACGACGATACGAGTGAAATCGGGCGAACTGTCCAACCCGGCGACTATCCCCATGGCGAAAATTCTGCCGTACGCGGAGAGGTGAACGCGCCGGGTCGGCCATCCGTTCGGCACGACCCGTGCGTTGTCGGTGCCCAGCGGCGTGCGGGAACCCCAGATGTGGTCATGCCAACACTCGTCCGCTCAGGTGTTACTGGTGCCCCAGTCGTCCTCGCCGCCCCGTACGCCGTTGCGCTCCCGCAGGGAACGCACCCGGTCGGCAACGGAGTCGGGCACATGGTCGCCGACCTTCTCGCTCACGCTGTGGAACGCCTTGCCGGCGAACTCCCGCCCCTGCAGCGCGGCCGACTCGGCAGTGTTGCGGACGGCCGGGTTCTGCGCGATCCGCTGCCCGGACTTCTTCAGCTGTTCGTAGCGCTCGCGCCCGGCCCGTGTGCCCAGCACGTAACCCAGGGCCAGTCCGGCGACGAACGTGAGCCGGTAGCGCATGACGGCCACCTTTCCTTGATGAGTGTCGGGTGAGGAGTGGCTGGAGGCGCGTGACGGGCGGGGGTGCGGCGAACCGATTGGCGGAGCACCCCCCTGCTTGCGCTAATGTATGTGTCGCAGCGAACGCACGCTTCCTGGCGAGTACCCAGGGAGGTACGTTCAATGCAAACGAGGCAATCCTCCGTAGCTCAATTGGCAGAGCAGCCGGCTGTTAACCGGCAGGTTACTGGTTCGAGTCCAGTCGGGGGAGCTTCGATCTTCCGTAGCTCAATTGGCAGAGCAGCCGGCTGTTAACCGGCAGGTTACTGGTTCGAGTCCAGTCGGGAGAGCGCTTGAACGAGGACCCCGTTGGGGTCCTTTTTCATGTCCGCTGGAACCGTGCGAGCCGCACCGAGGTCCTCATGGTCATGCGAAGCCGACCATCCGAAGCAGGAGATCGTATGAGCGGCTATGCTGCGGCAGACGGCGCGCACAAATGTGCGCGACGCGCCGTATTGGGGCGGTAGCTCAGCCGGTTAGAGCAGCGGACTCATAATCCGTCGGCCGTGGGTTCGAGTCCCACCCGCCCCACCATGCACCCCTGTGACCTGCGGAAACGTCTCATCTGGGGTGCGGATTCAGGGGTTTGGGCCACGGGGCTGAATCCGCTGCTCGTGAGTTCGACTCCGCTGCCGTAAGCGTTAGTTGAGGTCGCTCTGACCTGCGCAGACGTATCGGCCCACTGCTGGAGGATGGCGTCGTGGGTGGGCTGTGTGAGCGTCTGGACGTTGAATTCTGGACGCTGGCTGGACGCGAGGATCCGGAAGTGGTGTCGCCCGGCGACCTCTGGGTGTCGGGAGCCGGTGGCGGATGATGATCAGGGTGCTGGGCGCCCCATGGATCACGGCGTAGCCGCCGACCTCGGGGCAGCGAGAAACGGCCCGTGCAGGAAACTGTCCGAAGGGACACTCGGGGTGCGTGGAGACGACTGTGGACGTTCACCCCGTTCCGTACGAGGTGCTCGTTCTTTGGCGCGGGGGACGGGGCAAGCCCAGCCCGCGCGGGGCCGACGCGACGTCCGTGCCGTCCCCAGATGTGGACGCCGGAGCTATCGCCGTGTGCCCCGAGCCGATCCGTCGCCCTCGGTCGACCCGTTGTCGTTCGTGGAGCTATTCCCGCGTGCGCGGGACCGACGGCGCGTATCCAACGAGGGTGATCGCGAAGCAGGAGCCATCCCCGTGTCTTCAGGGCTGACTCTCAGGCGCCCCCGGCCCTGAACACGGTGCAGGAGCTATCCCCCGTACACGGGGGGCTCAGTCTCATCCGGGGCACGGCGGGTCATAGTCCCGTTGCGGGATGTACTTGTGCCAGAGGGCGGGTGTCAGGAGATTCCCGGTCGCCCGGCATACGTAGTCGACGGCGGCTTGGACGGACAGCGGCAGGGTGAACACGGCGTTCTCGCCGGTGCCGATGAAGAGGAAACGCCCGTCAGGGGAGAACACGACGGCGTTGACCCAGTTGATGACGCCGGTCACCGGCAGCCCGTGGGCCCGCGCAAGGCCCCGCTCGTCAACGTCCCACAGTCGGAGCGTCGTGTCGGAACTGCCGCTGACCAGAGTATGGCCGTCCGGGCTGAAGGCCAGGGTGTACACGATGTCCGTGTGGCCGGTGAGCGGGGCGCCCGTCGGTTTGGGGCGCGCTCGGTCGGTGAGGTTCCACAAGTGGACCGTGCTGTCGTTGCCGGCGGCGGCGAGAGTACGGCTGTCCGGGCTGAAGGCGACGGCCTGGAGAGGGTCCGCGCTGGGATGCAGGGGTGTCCCAAGAGGCATCGGCTGCGTGGGCTCGGCGATGTCCCACAGGCGGAGGGCGCCGTCTTGTGCCGCAGCGGCGAGCGTGCGGCCGTCCGGGCTGACGGCCAGGCGGTTGATCCGGCCAGCCTGGGTCTCTAGTGACCCCAGTGACGTGCGGCGGGACGGATCGGAGACGTCCCACAGCCTGACGGTGCCGTCGTCGTCGCCGCCTGCCAGCGTGCGCCCGTCCGGGGCGAACCCGACGACCAGGATGTTGCCCTTGCGATTGTGCAGCGGACCACCCAGCGGCTGGGGTTTGGCCGGTGCGGTGACGTCCCACAGCCGGATGTCCGGCCCCGCGGCGACGGCCAGGGCCCTGCCGTCTGGGCTGAAGGCGACCGAATTGACGAACGGCGTGTGGCCGGTGATCGACGCGCTGATCTGGCGGGGAGCGGCCGAGTTCCTGACATCCCAGAGACGGACAGAGTTGTCCTGCGAGCCCGAGGCGAGCAGCCGACCGTCGGGGCTTACGTCCACGGTGTTGACGTAGCCGGTGTGGCCGCTCAGGATCGTCCGCGGGATGGTCCACAGGCGGATGGTGTGGTCAGCGCCCGCGCTGGCCAGCATGGTGCCCTTTGGGTTGAAGGTTAGGGCCAGCACGGGCCCGGTGTGACCGTCCAGGGCGTAGGTGAGGTCCCGGATGTCGCCCGGGTTCGTCACGTTCTCAAGCCAGATGGTGTTGTCGTCCCCGCCGTAGGCCATGAGGTTGCCCGTGAGGGAGAAGGCGACAGTGTTGACGACGTTGTTGCTGGCGGCGGAGTCGACCCGGACAGGTTTGGCTGGGATCCTGACGTTCCACAGGTGGGTCTCCTGGTCGCTCCCGGCCACGGCCAGTATGCGGCTGTCCGGGCTGAAGGAGACCGCCTGGGCGAAACCGGGGAGCCCTGCCCTGAAGGAGATGTCGGCCGTCCGGCCGACGGCCGATGGATGCCGACGGTCCGTCACCTTCCACAGCCGCACGGTCCCATCGTTTCCGGCGCTCGCCAGCAACTTGCCGTCCGGGCTGAAGGCCACCCCGTTCACCTCGTCCGCGGAGGCGGGGAGCGGCGTGGAGAGGGGCCGCAGGTGCCCCGGATCGGTGGCGTCCCACAGGTGGATGCGGCCGTCGTGGCCTGCCACGGCCAGGGAGTGTCCGTCCGGGCTGAAGGCGAGCGTCCTCAAGGCGCTGGTACCGGCACGGGCCGTGGTGCCGAGTCCATCCGGGCGGCCAGGGTCACGGAGGTCCCACAGACGTACGATGCCGTCTTCGCCCGTGCCGGCCAGGAGGCGTCCGTCGGGGCCGAAAGCGAGCGCCCGCACCGCGCCCTTGGAGCCGCGCAGCGGATCGCCCAGCGGGACCGGGTGGCCCGCGCGGGCGGTGTCCCACAGCCGGATCGTGCCGTCGTCACTGGCGCTGGCCAGCACGCGTCCGTCCGGGCTGAAGCCAACGGCGTTCACCCGGTCGGTATGGCGGGTCAGCACGGTGGCCAGCGGCACGTTCTGGGCGCCGAGCAGCCGGGTCTCCGTCGACGCGGCCGGCGACATCCGGTGTGCGACCAGATCGAGTTGGGCGGCCAGCGACGGGTCGGTCGCGCGCGTCAGGTCGGCCTGGGCCCTGATCTGGCCGAGGATCGCGGTATTGCGTTCCTGCTGTGCCGTGTTGCGCTGGTGGAACGCGAGGACGGCGGACAGCGCGGCGAGGAGCGCAAGCACAGTCAGGCCCGCGACGACCCCCTGGCGGATCCGGCGCGCGCGATGCCGTTGCCGTACCGAGGCGGCGATGAACGCGGACATGTCCGAATCGACCTCGCCCTTGTCCTTGGCCAGGGCACAGGCTTCGTCCAGGCGGTGGCCCCGGTACAGCAGCCCCGGGTCGCGGTTGGCCTCCTGCCATGCGGTGGCCGCGTCCTCCAGCCGCTGGTGTGCCATGTACTGAGCCCGGTGGGTCTCGATCCACTCCCGCAGGCGCGGCCAGGTCCGCAGCAGCACCTCGTGGGTGATGGTGACTGTGTCCTGCTCTCGGGTAAGCAACCGCCCCCGGGTGAACGTCTCGACGACATCGGCCGTCTCGTCGGAGTGCGGGCCGTGGGCGAGTAGTTCGGTGTATCGCGCCGGGCGGCGCGTGTCGTTGGTGCCGTCGCCGAACTTGACTAGGCGCAGGAACACGGACTCTGCGGTCCGCTGCGCCTGTGGGTCCAGCTGGTCGAAGCAGCGGTCCGCTTCGGCCGTCAAGCTGTGCGCAATGCCGCCAGTGGACTCGTAGCCGTCCACGGTGAGGACGTGGCCCGCCCGGCACAGCCAGGTGGCCCGCAGCGCATGGGCGAGCAGTGGAAGTCGCCCGATCTCATAGGCGTCGGCCTTCTCCGTGTCCGGGGGCTCGGGGTCTGGTTCCGGTGCGCCGAGGTCGCGCAAGAGGACCTGCACGAGGCCCGGTTCGACTTCCATCCCGACCGCGCGGGCGGGATGGAGGATCGCCTGCCGTACCCCGGACCGTGACAGCGGCCCCACGATCACCTGGTTGCGTTCCACCGCTTCGAGGAGCCCCGGATGAGTGGCGCAGTCGGTGTAGAAGTCCGAGCGCAGGCCAAAAACGACCAGACCGACGGGCGGTTCGCCGGCAGGGCCGATGTTCGCCAGGCGTAGGACCGCGTCCAGGAAGTGCCGCCGCTCCCGCTCGTCGGCGCACAGCGTGAACAGCTCCTCCAACTGGTCCACGACGAGGACCAGGCGGCGTTCCGCGCCGGTGTCGCTGTCGTCCGCCGCGAGCGCGCGCTGCAGGACGGCCGGTCGCCACACCGGTCCTCGCGTCCGGTCGCCGGAGGCTCCCCGACTCCCGTATGTCACCTCCGACAGGCTGGCGTCAAGGGCTGCCATCGGGTGGGCGGTCGGGTTCAGCCACAGGCGAGGCCAGTGCGCCGAGCCCGGCAGGGCCCCCCGGGCGAGCTCAGGCAGGAGTCCCGCTCTGAGCAGCGACGACTTCCCGGCACCGGAAGGCGCGACGACAACCAGCGCCCCGCCCACCGCGAGGCAGGCGTCCAGCCGGACCAGAAGCTTGGCCACCAGCGCGTCCCTGCCGAAGAACCACTGGGCCTGTTCGGCGCTGAATGCGGCCAGCCCGGGATACGGGCACTCCTGAGACACAGCGGCGGCGTGCACGCGGTGGGCTGTGCGCACGCCGTCTTCGTAATGCAGGTGTAGGTCCCGCTCCGACAGGTACAGATCGCGGTGCGCCTGATAGATCCTGGCTCGGTCCGAGGCATGGGCCTCCAGCCGGATGTCCTCTTGGTTTGGGGGCTGCCTGTCGGCGGGACTCATGGCCCTTGGATGTTCTGGTCGCGCCCGGCCTGGTACACCCGGCCGTGTCCGGATGCCTCGGCGCGGAACTCATGCGATCCGGTGCGAGTGCCGTCCTCGCGGCGCAGGAGCGGGGCGATCTCTTCGTCGATCAGCCGCTTCAGCTCGTCCACCAGCGCGGGGTCGTCCCGCAGGAGTGCGGTCAGACGGGCCCCCCAGGCTGAGACGAGGTGTGATTCCGCGTCCCCGTCCCGCGCTCGGCGGGCCGTCAGTACGCGGTCTCGGGCCTCTACGAGCGCAGCGTCCACATGGTCTGCCTGATTCGGACGTATACGTCGCCACCAGGCTATGAGGGCTGTTCGTGCCTGCTGCCATGCGTCCGTGGCCATCGCTCCCACCAAGGACGTGGCCGCGGACAATACGATCTCATCCATCGCCACCAACTCCCTTAGGCCGCCGTACAGCTAGTGTCGCCATTTGCAATTTGGAGTGGTTTCGTTGGTATGTGAAAGCCGAAGGGGGGTATTGGATCCGCCTGGTTGCTCGCTACACGGGTGGAGGCAAGCCGCACGGGCTAGACAGAGACGGCCAGGCCAAGCGGTGCTCTCAGCGGTGTCAACTCACCCAACGGTGGGTTGTCTCGCTGGGCTGGAGTCATAGCCGCCAAAGAAGGCGCCATGGGCGTATCTCGTGTTCACCGCTCCGAGGTGAAGTGGCGGTTGACGAGGGCTGCTCTCAGATCCGCAAGTTCAAGTATCTTACGTGTCTAAGAAGCCGTGTCTCAACCGAACATGATCGGTTGATTTCTGCTGGTCAGGCATGGTCTGGCTCGTAGTGAGGGAGGCATCGGGCGTCTTGTTTCCGCTCC
>NZ_LGDW01000053.1 GCF_001280005.1 Streptomyces sp. NRRL WC-3618
ACGAGGGCGAGGCTTCTTCTTCCCCATGCTCTCCATGATGGACATCCTCCCGGGGCTGAACCCCTGATCTCGGATGTCCGTCAAAGCGGATCAAGCCCAAACAATCTGAGCCAGACCCCGCTCGAGTGGTGTGATCACATACGGCCAACGACCACGACTCTGCGGGGTCACCCTACCCGCGCCGGCAAATTCAACACCCTTCGCAAAAGCAGCCCCTCGGTGACGGCCTTGACGATCTCCAGGCCGTGCTGGCCGACCCTGCCGGGACCGGCACCCCGAGTAGCGGGCACGGCGGGGTCGTTGTCCCACACGACGACGTCCACGGCGTGGGTGTTGATGCGCAGTTCCATCAGGACAGGGCCAGGTGCGTACTTGAGGGCGTTGGTGACCAGCTCGCTGACCACCGGCTGGGGGAGGTCCCTGGGCCCCGCCGGACGGGAGAAGCCTGGGGCACATGACCAGGGGGGAACACCGGCGGTGCAGCCAGTGCGGCGCTCGACTGCTCGGAACAGACCGCCCGTACGAAACTCAGTTCGTCAGCACGGGACGGCGCGCGACACACGTCCGGGTGGTATTTTCCCGCGCGGGTGCATTCTGGCCGTTCGGGTCCGGGCGGGCGGCAAGAGTTGGGCCATGATCATGGATCCCGATGCCAACTCCGAAACCCCTGAAGCTCCCGGTACCCCCGGCGGGCCCGCACCGGCGCCCTCCCGCCAGCCCTCCCGTCGTAACGTCATCGCCGGCGCGGCCGCCGTCGCCGGAGCCGGCGGGCTGACGGTCGCCGCCACCTCCGCCGGGACCGCGCAGGCCGCCCCCGCCACCGCTGTCGCCGACTGGGGCGCCTGCCTGACGATCGCCCGGGCCATCCTCGTACGGGACGACGAGGACCAGCCGCTCGTCCCGCGCTACGCCGACATCCTCCTGAACAACGGTTTGCCCCGCTCGCGCCGCCGCGGCAAGAAGGTACTGATCGTCGGCGCCGGGCCGGCCGGTCTCACCGCCGCACACCTCCTGCGCGAGGCCGGTCACCAGGTCACCGTCATCGAGGCCAACGCCAACCGGGTGGGCGGCCGGATCAAGACCTTCCGCACCGGCGGCCACGAGAACGCCGCACAGCCCTTCGCCGACCCGAAGCAGTACGCCGAGGCCGGTGCGATGCGCATCCCCGACAGCCACCCCCTGGTCACCGGACTGATGGACAGCCTCGGCCTCAAGCGCCGGCGCTTCCACCTGGTCGACGTGGACGGGGCCGGCCGCCCCGCCTACCGGACGTGGATCTACGTCAACGGCATCCGTGTCCGCCGCGCCGACTACGCGCGCGCCCCGCAGACGCTCAATCGTTCCTTCGGAGTGCCGCAGGCGTACGAGTCCGTCACCGCCTCGCAGATCGTCCGTGACGCCTTCGCCCCTGTACGCAAGGAGATCGAGGGCAAGAAGGACAAGGAACTCGTCGAGGGCTGGGCACGCGTCATCCAGCGCTACGGCCACATGTCGATGTACCGCTTCCTGACGGAGGAGGCCAGGCTCGACGAGCGGACCATCGACCTGATCGGAACCGTCGAGAACCTCACCTCCCGCCTGCACCTCGCCTTCGTACACAGCTTCATCGGCGCCTCCCTGATCAGCCCCGACACCGCCTTCTACGAGCTGCCCGACGGCACCGCCACCCTGGCCGACGCCATGTACGCCCGTGTGAAGGACCTGGTACGGCTCGACCGCCGTGTCACCCGCATCACCCACGGCGAGGGCAAGGTCAGCGTCGAGACCGTCTCCGAGGGCCGCGGCGGCCACCCCGTGCGGCGCGAGACCTTCACCGCCGACACCGCCATCATCACCGTCCCCTTCTCCGGGCTGCGCCACATCCCCGTCGCCCCGGCGCTCTCCTACGGCAAGCGGCGCGCGGTCACCGAGCTGCACTACGACGCCGCCACCAAGGTGCTGCTCGAATTCAGCCGCCGCTGGTGGGAGTTCGACGAGGCCGACTGGAAGCGCGAGCTGGAGACCGTACAGCCCGGCCTGTACCGGAAGTACCAGACCGGACAGACGCCGACAAACGGAATGCTGCTGGGCGCCCACCCCTCCGTCCCCGAGGGCCACATCTCCGCAAGCCAGCGCTCCCACTACGCGGCCTGCCGCGTGGTCACCCGAGACCAGCCCGAGGCGGCCAGCGTCATCGGCGGCGGCTCGGCCACCGACAACCCCAACCGCTTCATGTTCCAGCCCTCCTACCCCGTTGCAGGCAGCCCGGGCGGCGTCATCCTCGCCTCCTACAGTTGGTCGGACGACGCCCTGAAGTGGGACTCCCTGGACGACGAGGAGCGCTACCCGCGTGCCCTCGCCGGGGTGCAGGAGGTGTTCGGGCAGCGCATCGAGGTGTTCTACACCGGCGTCGGCCGCACCCAGTCCTGGATGCGCGACCCCTACGCCTACGGTGAGGCGTCCGTGCTGCTGCCCGGCCAGCACACCGAGCTCTTCGCCCACGTCCGCAAGGCCGAGGGCAACCTGCACTTCGCCGGATGCCACACCTCCATCAAGCCCGCCTGGATCGAGGGAGCCCTGGAATCCGCAGTGCGGACCGCCCTGGAAGTGCACATGGCGTAGCGGCCGCCCCAGCGGCGCCGTCAGCTCTCGGCGAGCACGATCAGCCAGTCCCCCTCCAAGAACCGGACCCGCTGCCGTTTGTCGGGGTTGATCCGCACCCCGAAGTCGGGGCCCGTGGCTCTCCGCGCGCGCAGCCGGTAGCCGACCGCGCATTCCCTGCGACGGCGTGCCGACTCGACGGCGGTGGCGAACGAGACCTCGGAGCCGGCCCGGACGTAGTCCGCGGCCGGCTTGAGGTGGAACTCGTGGCCCTCCGCCGTGAACAACTCCTCGAAGACCGCGGCGAGATACGGGCTCTGTGAGATCTGGGTCATCAGCAGGCTGATCAGCCTGCCGCTCACGATGAAGTCGGCGCCGTCCCGGGCGGGCGCGAGGAGCCGGTTGCCGTCGTCGGACATCTCGGTGGTAAGCGCGAGTTCCCGCTGCGCGGCCTCCGCGACGGCCCGCAGATGCAGCAGGGTGACCAGGGTCCTGTCGTCCGCCCGCGCCTCCGGATCCGGCACCGGAGCGAGGGAGGCGACGGGCGTGTCCGAGGCCGAGCCGCAGGCCGGGGCCGCGAGTTCCGTCTCACCGATCACGATCACGCTGTCGTACGAGGGCACGTCCAGCTTGGCCAGGGTGCGCGGGTCGGTGATGTCCCCGTCGTGGAATGACACTTCGAGGTGGGACCGCTCGGCCGTGACGGATCGGGCGCCGCGCGTGGCCGCGTACTCGCCGAGCGCCACGACGTCCAGGGTGGTTCCCGGGCTCACGTACTGGTCGAGCTGCTCGATGACGAGCGGGGCGCGGCGGTTCCAGCCGAGCAGGAGGAGGCGTTCGGCCTGGGCGGTCCTGGGCCCGGCCGTCACGATCGCGTCCTCCTCGACATGGGAGGTCACGTCCGCCCGCACGGCCGTGTCATCGTCCTGGGAGATGACGATGATCCGGTCGGCCGGGCCGATCGCCGCCCCCGGATCCGGATTGAGGGTGACACTCCCGTCGGTGTGCAGCAGGCCGACCGCAGAGGACGTGGCGAACGACATCAGCGCCTCGCCGAACATACGCCCCACCAGGCCCCCGGCGGCGACCGCATAGAGCTCGTCGCCCTCGAAGTCCAGCAACTCCGAGTAGACGAGCGAGAGGCCGGGCTGCCGGGCCGTCGAGACGAGGAGCCGGGCGACGATGTCGTCGACGCACAGGACATGTCCCGTGGGCCCGGCGGCCAGCCTGGCGGTCATGTGGTTGCGGGAGTCACGGACGGCGGCGACCACCACCGCTTCCCCGTCACCGAACCCTGGGACGGCCGCGTCGAGGGCCAGCAGCGTCTTCACCACATGGGCGTCACCGGTGTCCCCGGTGGGAGGCAGCACAAGCACCGCCTTCGCGGTGCGCGGACTCACCCGGCACAGCTCGGTGGGGTCGGTGGTGCTCCCGTTGCGGCAGATGATCCGCGTCCTGCCACTGTCGCTGACGCGGGTGGAGATCTCGTCCTCCATCCACACCTTGTCCTGCGGGGCCAGCACGGCGACGGCGGAGCGGCGCTGGTTCGCATTGGCGGCCATCAGCTCCCCGATCACGGGAAAAACCTGGTCCGACCACCCCAGGACGACGGTGTGCCGCGTCTCCAGCACGGTGGAGTGGCCCAGGCGCAGCGACATGATGCGCCGGTTGATGCCCGTGGTGATCAGACTGACCAGGGTCGACACGAAGAGCAGCGCCACCAGCGCGAGTGATACGGAAGCCAGCACGTAGAGCGGGGAACCGACCGCACCCCCGATCTTCAGCGTCTGGCCGACGCTGACCCACACGGCGGCGAGCCGGCCGGAGAGCGTTGCCGGAGCAGCCCGGTCGGACCAGACAAGGACCATGCTCGCCGGAACGACAACGGCGAGGCAGGCCAGGGCCAGCCAGCCAATGAGCGCGGTCGTTCCCCCCGAGACCAGATGGTCGAAGCGGTACCGGAGACGGAGCCGGAGTGACGTCGTGTGCTGCTGCGCCACACAAACTCCCGTACATGAGTCGACGCGCCGATCGGAGCGGCTGCCCGCCACCCCAGAAATCACCCTAGGCAGATCTCTACTCCCGCCGACCTTGAACCCGACCGACCTCACTCAGAGGTATGAACGCACCATGGAAACCAGACCGGGCGGGGCATCGACCGACGTCAGTGATCGGGTGCAGCGCCCTGCGGGGAAAGGGCCGCGTGCCGGGTTCGAGGGCATCCGGGAGGTATCGCCGTCCTCGAAAGCGGGCAGGCCGGCGACGCTGGAATCCTGGACCAGGCGCGCGAGTTCGTCGTCGGTACATACCGATCCGACCTCGCCCCACGACCACGACCGTGCAAAACACAGTCCGCAGGGATGTGCCTGGCGGCGACGCGTCAAGCTGCGGCACGACTCCGATCTCCGCCTGGTTGCCCGGTAGAGCGACCCACCTCACGTCGGCGGCGTGCCGGGCCGTTGTGGGCCGGGCGCGCCGTCGTTTCACATGCGGGGCGGGTGGAATGGTCAGCCGCCCGTGTGGTGTGGGGTGTCAGCGGCGGGCGTCGCAGAACCGGGCGAAGCCCCGGTCCACTCGGGCCAGCAGGCCCGGGGAGGGAACGCCGTAGGCGTGCCACTGGAGGCCGCGGCCCTCCGGGGCTGGGGCGGTGGAGTCGGTGTGTGAACGCGAGGGGGCGCCTCTTCTTCGGCTGGTGGGACTGTGGCTGCTGCCCATCGTCGGCTACTCCGCTTCGTGGGTAGGTTCGAGCCCCGTGTGGTCGTGGTCTTTGTCGGTGCGGGTGGGGTCGGCGGCGTGGATGAGTTGGCGGAGCCCGCCGAAGTAGACCTCGTGGTCGACCATGGCGGGCAGGATGGCGGCGAGGTGGCCGGTCAGCACCGGGAACTCCTCGGGGTCGAGCGCGGCCAACGCCCGCCGGGTGGCGGCCTGCCCCCTTGCTGCGCATGACGCCGTTGCCGACCAGTCGTTTGAACGCCCAGCCGGCCTCGAAAATCTCGAAGCGTCCTTCGTCGCTTGCCAGCAGCTGCGCGATGTGCTCGGGGTGGGCGAGGGACAAGATCCGCATCGGCCGAGCGACCAGGTCACGACGTCCCCGAAGCCGTCGCGCAGACGCTCCAGGAACACCAACGGGTCGCTGCCGAAAGCAGGAAGGTTGCCAAGCAGCGGCAGTCCGCGCGGGCCTGCAAGGGGACGGAACGGAACAATGGGCACCCCGGGCCAACGAACAGTATCGCGAACGGTTCCGCGGCAGAGAAGAAGCGCTGCAGCTCTCACTCCCGGGTGCAGTCTGGCCATGAGCGCCCAGCGTTAGCGAGCCTCTGCCGCTCGCGGACGCCTCGGTGGACGTCGTGTTCGCGCACATGCTGCTCTGCATGGCGCTGTCCACCCAGGAGATCGCCCTGGTCGCCGAAGTGCGACGGGTACTGCCGCCGGGCGGCTCCTTGGTCTACACCGTCCGCCACACCGGAGGTGCCCACTACCAGGCCGGGACCGGGCACGGAGACGGAGACGGCATCTGGAAACATGGCGGCTTCGCCGTCCATTTCTTCCCTCGCGCCCTGGTCGACGACCTCGCCAAGAGCTGGACTCTGGACGAGGTCGCGGCGTTCGAGGAAGGCGGCCTCCCCCGGTTGCCGGCGGCTGTGGCGCGTCACGTCCCCCTGTGAGTACCGCCTGAAGGGGCAGCGCTGTCCAATCTCGGCTGCGGGGAGCGCGGTGGCGGGCGGGAGATTCACGGATGCCGCGTTCGCCTCTGTCGCCGCTGGTCACTGAGGGTATTCGGCGTGGTGCGGGGGCAATGCGGCGGGTGAGGTGGCCAAGGGCGAGCAAGGCGAAGACGTCGGCCAGCGCGGGGACGGTGAAGCCGAACGGGCGGGGTCCGATCGAGTCCGGAATGCTGGCGATCGATCCGTCGGGGCGTTGCTGGGTGAGCAGGTAGGCGGCGCCGCGGGCAGCGTGGCCGGGGGTGTTCTGGGTGCTGAGGGCCGTCAGGGCGTAGGCGGTGCTCAGGGCGTCGCTCGCGTCGCCGTCCTGCTGACCCCACCCGCCGTCCGCGTTCTGGGAATCTGCCATCAGATTCACAGCCTTGTCGATGATGCGCCGCGCGGGGCTGCAGGAGGTGATGCGGGGGTGGCGGGAGGCCGCGAGGACGGCGCGGGAGACGGTGTGCAGACGGCTGCTGCTCCAGTCCGGCGGATAGGAGCCGTCGGGGCGCTGATGGGAGGCGAGGTAAGCCAGGGCTGTTTCGAACTCATGGCGGTATGCCGGGCCCTGGGTGCTGAGGGCGTTGGCCGCGGCGGCGGTCATGCAGGCTTCCGACGGCGCGCCGGTCAGGTAGGTCGGGAAGCCGCCGTCCTCGCCCCGCAGGGCGTGCAGCGCGCCCAGTGCGCGGCGCAGCGGTACGCGGTAGGCACCGGGGCCGGCGAGGTGGAGGACTTCGACGGCCACCGAGGTGCAGTCCACGTCCGGGAGTTGGACGTCCTCGGTGTAGGACCAGCCGCCCGCGGGATGCTGGAGGGCCACCAGACGCCGGGCGATGAGGTCCACGACCGGTACGCCGGCTCTGGCTGCGTGCAGGGCGACCCCGGCGGTGGCGGTGACCCAGGTGTCCTCGTCACAGATGAACGGCACCCCGCCGTCGGGCCGCTGATGCTGCAGCACGGTCCGTACCCCCTCGACGACCAGCCGGTACTGGCCGGGGACGGGTAGCAGGGCGTGCAGGACCGACAGGTGGATGAGGAGGTTGGCCTCCCAGACGGTCCCGGGTCGCTGCGTGGAGCACATCAGTTTCAGGTCGCGTGGGTCGACCATGCGGTCTCCGTGTCCGTGAGCGTGGGCGAGGATCGTTTTGACGGCGGTGACCTGGACGCGGGCCCAGGTGTGCAGACCGTGCTGACTGAACGCCTCCGGAGCGGGGGTCTCGTCGGCCGGGGCGACGCCCAGGAGCGTCAGGACGGCGTGCAACAGGGCGCGTTTACGGGTGCCGGTGAAGTCCGGGGCCCGGGCGAGGAACCCATCCACATCCAGCAGGTCAGCCGGGTCGGGTCTGTGGTGCAGGGCGGCCCGGGCCAGGAGCCGGTCCAGCGGTTCTGGAGAGTCGCAGTGCGGGGTCAGGTAGGCGGCCAGGCGGCTGCGGGCGGCGGGCTCCAGGCGGGTCCGCTCCAGCAGGGCCAGGAGGAGTGCGGATTCCAGGACGCGGCTGTGGCACTGACTGTGCAGTGTTCCGTCCGGCCGGATCAGTTCTATGAGATGGGAGCGCAACCGTGCGGTGGCCGGTGCCAGGCGGCCAGGCAGCGCGGATCGGGGCCAGCGGGGCAGGCCCGAGGTCGGGGCAGTGATTCTCATCGGGGTCCGTTCCCTTGCATCGTCGTATCGCTGGTGCGCCGGTCTGGGAGGTTCTTGCGCGTCAGGGCGGCGGTTCTGACACCCCCGGCGGCGAGGGCGTCCCGGCATCGGAGGTGAAGCGCCCGGTGCCGGCCAGCCAGTGCAGCGTGGCGGCCATGAACGTCTGCGTCAGATCCACGTAGCGGCACACGTCCCCCTGCCGCTCCGGGGGCACACCCCGGCCCGCGCGCAGAGCGGTGGCGATGGCACGGAAGTCGCTGCGGCGCTCGGCGGTCATGGCAGCCGCCCGTGCACGGGCCACGATCAGAGAGCAGCCGTCCTGCCGGGCGAGGACGGTCACCAGGTTGTCCTGGCCGATGACCGCGTCGTCGGCCGCCGAAGCCAGGTCGTTCGCCCATCCCGCGACGTCGGCCAACGCCTGCCGCAGCTCGCCCAGTCGGGCACTGACCTGCGAGCATTCCACCAGCGGGGCGTTGCCGGTGCGTTCCAGCACGTCGAGAAGGGGAAGCAGCGTGATCGTTCGGCGGCGCAACCGCACATACGGCTCGAACAACAGCTGAACACCGTGACGGCGCAGGGCCGACTCCTCCTCGGTCGCATCCAGGAAGTCGGTGTAATCCGCAGTGAAACGCTCCTTCCACAGGGCGGACATCCCCTCGGCCGTGCGCTCCCACAGCCCCCTCAGTACGACGGCATGCGTGGAGGTCGCCGTGGGCGGTAGCCCAGCGTCGGCGGCCAGGACCGCGCGCAACGGAGCTGTGAACTCCTCCACCTCGCCGGGGAGCAGCCCCAGGCCGCGCCGGTCGATCAGGTCGTCCACAAGGCAGATGAACACCGCCCACTGGGCGGTCAGCGCCACGTCCTGCGCACGGGCCTGCGGCAGGGCGCCTTCAGCGAGCACCTCCAACCTCATCGCGGCAAGCCGCCGCTCCTCCCCCTCATCCACCACCAGACCCACGGTCCGAGCCCACCGCAGCACCGCCCCGGACCCGGAGCCCACCCAGACTGACAGCCGGTCGTCCATACCCACACGGTGACCGAACCGCCCCCCTGCCAGCAGGGCCAGACACCTGAATTAGCCCGTACAGGTGATCACCACCTTTGCCCCGTCCCTCACAGCGGGAGTCGGCAGCAGAAAGGGCAGCACCCAAGCACTGCGCCTGCCTGGGGCGCACCGCAGTGGCGGGCTTCGACGGGCGTGATGTGAGCGATCTCCGTCATGGTGCGTTCTACGGCCGTGTCAAGGGCAAGGGGCGGCGTGATCGTCTGCGGCCACCGGCCGTGTGGCCGCGCCGGGTTGGCCCCTTTCCTCGAAGACAGGCTTCCCCGCGTGGTCGCAGCCCACGGCAGAGCAGCGGGCCTGCCGATGGCTGGTGATCCTGGACGGAGGCCGACCGGTGCCGGGACTATTCCGGTACCGGTGCCGAGCCGGATACCGCGACGCCAGCCTTGCGGAAGTCGTTCAGCGCGGCAGCGGTTGTGTGCGGGGCGACCCCGACCGAGTAGTCCAGACGTACGCGTGCGCGAAAGCCCGCCGCGACGGCGTCCAGGGCGGTCGCACGCACACAGTGATCCGTCGCGATGCCCACCACATCGACCTTCTTGACTCCACGGACGCGCAGCCACTCCGCCAGGGAGGTTCCCTCCGCGTCCGCGCCTTCGAAGCCGCTCTTGGAGGCGCTGTGGGCGCCTTTCAAGAAAACGGCGTGCACCTTGCCGTCCGCGACGACAGGAGCGAAATGAGGATGGAATTCAGATCCTTCTCCTCCTGCCACGCAGTGGACGGGGAAGCTGTCCTGGAAGTCCGGGTTCTCGGAGAAGTGGCTGCCCGGATCGATGTGGTGATCTCGGGTGGCCACCACGTACTGGTAGTCACGCCCCGCACTCCGCTCAACCAGTTCCGCGATCGCCGACGCGATCCGCGCACCTCCAGCGACGGGAACGCTGCCTCCTTCGCAGAAGTCGTTCTGCACATCCACGACGATCAGACCTCGGCTCATCACGAACCCCTTCCAGAGCTGTGGAACACAGCAGAGAACCGCTTCGGACACCTGAACTACAGGCCGACTAACTGCCCCGTGGGCGAGACGTGGCCTGCCGTCACCCGCCCGGACGAACAGATTCACCGCAGGAACGATTCGCGTGTCCGTCGGTGCCCGGGGAGCCAGGGCGTTCTGCACGCGCCCGACTGGGGAGGCGCCGCTGATCGATCCGGGGCAGGCGCCGGATGCGGCGCAGAACCCGGCGAGCCGCGTCGGATTCACCCTTACGTGGCCGTCCGACACGGCAAAACGGTGCGTGCAGTTCCGATCGGTAGCGTGCGGCGCATCGCTGCTCGGACAGCGTGTCCGCACCGCCCGGCGCGGACTGCCCATTTTCGGAGGCATTCCCCATGACGACCCTCGGTGGCGTACGGGACGATGACCACCCAGTGCGACAGGCTCACCACCTTCCCTCCGCAGGGCGACGTCTACCAGCTCCAGCAGCCCGTCGACTTCGCCCCGCTCGGCGCCCCCGGCCAGGTCGTCGCCCAGCTCCTGAAGTTCCCCATGACCAGGTCCTACAACCCCTGACCGGCGCCCCACGCGGCAGGCCGCCAACACTGCGGCAGCCAGCCGCACGGACGGCGCGGCCCTCGGCGCACAAACCTGCAGCCACGCGCGACGCAGCCGTCGGCAGGACCGTAACCGGGTATAAGAGCCGGACGGCGGCAAGCTGCCGGTGCCAGGAGTACCGTCCTCACCCCGCACCTCCGACCGACGGTCCACGGCGCCCGCCACATCCGCAGCCGGCAGCCTCCTCACTACGGCCATCGACCGTCGCCCAATCGGCGGCCGCTCTGAAGAAGCTCGCTGTCAACCCCGTTGTCTGACAGGCACCGCGATATGTCACGCACCGCGCTTCGGCCTCGTCCCGCCCTTCCGGAAGGAGAGGACGTGGCGGGCCGTGGGACTTGCCCCGGCCCGCCTCCTCGCCTTGCTCAGGGCAGGGACCACCAGTTGACCCACAGTTCGGAGTCATCGGTGATGAGGAATGCGTAGGGACGTTGCGCGGCGTTGGTGTTGTCCTGCACGGTGAGGACCTCGCCGGGACGTTCGAGAACGCGCCCGGTCGCGGTGCCGTGGTCGGCCCACTTCCACGTGCTGCCGTCCCACCAGTTCGCGTACATCCTGGAGTCGTCGCCGATGACGAAGGCGTACGGGCGCTGGGCCGCGGTCGGTGCGTCCCGGACCGTGATGGCGCCGACGGAGTCGAGGATGAGCCTCCCGCTTGGCACCCCCTGGGCGCTCCAGTGCCAGGTGCCGCCGTCCCACCAGTTCAGGTACAGCTTCGAGTCGTAGCCCTGGACGAAGACGTACGGCCGCTGGGCCGCGTTCGGCGTGTCCTGGACCGTGACGACGCCCGCGCCCTTCTTGACCGGCTGGCCTGCCGGGGTGCCGTGATCGGCCCAGTGCCAGGTACTGCCGTCCCACCAATTGCACCAGAGGTGGGAGTCGGCGGTGATGACGTAGGCGTAGGGGCGGTCGAAGGAGCTCGGGGTGTCCCGGACGGTGGTGACACCCAAGGGGCGGGAGATGGTGTGGCTGGGCGGGGTGCCGTGGTCGGCCCACTTCCACGTGCTGCCGTCCCACCAACTGCACCACAGCCGGAAGTCATCGGTGAGGACGAAGGCGTAGGGACGCTCGGGCGCGTTCGGGCCGTCCTGGACGACGACGACACCGACTCCTTCGCGCACCCACCGCCCGCTCGGTGCGCCGTGGTCGGCCCAGTGCCACTGACTGCCGTCCCACCAGTTCGCGTACAGCTTCGAGTCGTCGCCGATGACGAAGGTGTACGGCCGCTGGGCAGCACTCGGGGTGTCCCGGACCGTGACGGAGCCGACCTTTTCGAGGATGGTGCGCCCCGCTGGTACGCCGTGGTCGCTCCATTGCCACTTGCCGCCGTCCCACCAGTTGGCGTGCAACCGTGAGTCGGAGCCGCGTACGAAGACGTACGGCCGCTGGCCGGCCTGCGGGGTGTCCTTCACGCTGACCGCGCCGGCGGTGGCCCGGACGCCGATCGTTGGTGTGGGTTTGTTCTGGTCGTTCCACTGCCATGAAGCCATCGTGTGCCTCTCCAGCCCTCAAGCCCGTCGCGGGGCAGGGGCATGCTGGTGAGATGTGTTCCGGGGAATCGGGCGCCGCAAGAGGCAGGCGCCAGGACACGGGAACGGGTCCGGCCGGAGTCCCGCTGGGTTCCGCGTGAAAACCTTGACACCGCCCCTTGCCACCTGTCACCGGCGCACCGGACAGGGCACCCTGCGCCGGGAGCCTTCCGGTCACAGCCGGGCGAGACAGCGCATTCCAGCCACCGCAGCTCGGCATGACGCCGGGCCCCCTGCGGCCTCCTGTGCGCGGATTCCGCCAACGGCTGCTCCCGGGAAGCGCGCACAACCCGGTGGGTTGGCCGTAACCCGCCACTCGAGGCTGAACACCACACCACCAGCAGTTCACACGGTTCACGCTGATCAGCCCCGCCCCGATGCCACTCGTCTCAAAGACACACATTCAATCGCCTTTGGATCGGTTTATCAGACTATTGCCCCACCTTTCGCAATTGCACTGAAGGACAAGGGCGTCCCCGTCCCCTCGATCGCGGCGATTGTCGCTGCGATCGCGACCGCGCCACCCCCGAACGCGCCCAGCTCCTTCAGCGCTTGGCCAGCGCCCGGGCATCGCCTACCAACACATCGACGACCTCCTCGGCAGGGTGGCGCGTGTCCGCGCCCGAGCTGACGTGTCGCTGGGTCTCCTGACGTCCGTGCCAGTCCAGGCACATCACGGTGGCATCGTCTTCGAGCCGGCCGCCGGCCGCGTCCGGGACTGCGGACGTCAGGGTCAGCGCGGTCTCCCGTGGATGGAGATCCCGGGTCCTCTCCAGCGGGGTAGGCAGGTCGACCTACTCTCCGTGATGTTCGAGCATGACGTCGGTCAGCATGAGCAGAGATCCCCGGATCGAGGTCCTGGACGCGGTAGGGGTGGGGTACGCGCACGGACAGCCCTAAGGGATGGTCCACCTCGCAGGTGACCGTCTCCGCCACTCCCTCGCACATGCGCAGTGGCTAGGGGGTGACCGGCGTTGGCGAGCTGGGACCGCCCGGTGTGGAGGTTCAAGCGCAGCAGTTGCCCGGTGGCGTGACCACGGTTGTGGTCGGCCAGGTGGGCCTGCTCGGCGAGGCCGGCCCCTGCGAGGCGAGCGCCGCGCAGGGTGCCCACCAGGACGGTGGCGGCCAGGGCGGCGTCGATGTCGTGGCCCATGGGATCGGTCACTGATATGTGCAGGGTGCCGCGGTCCAAGGCGTAGTCAAAAGTGTCGCCACTGAGGGCTGCGGAGGGCTCCAGGCTCCCGCACAGAGTGAACTGTGCGGCCTCACACGACAGTGACGCGGGCAGCAGCTGGTACTGGATCTCCGCTGCCAGGGTGGGCGGTCGGGGGCGTTAGCCCCAGGTGTACAGATCGGTGGAAGAATTCCAGCAGCCCGATGGCGTCTCCGCAGTTGGTGACTGGCACGATCACCCGCTGCCCCTTGCAGGCGAAGCCGGTGCCCGCGAACCGGCACACCGCGTCATTCCGAAGGAATGCGAAACTCGAATGTGGGACGGTCCCACGGCACGGCGGGCGGGTTCGCGAGCGCGGTCCCGGTCCGCACCGCGCCGACGCGGTGGTAGAAGTCCTCGGCGGGAACATGCGACACGACCTTGACACGGTCGATCCCAGCGGCACGGGCCTCGGCCTGCATGTGCGCCACGAGCAGCCGTCCAATACCACGTCCTTGCGCTTCGTCGGCAACGAACAGCAGGTCGAGCTCCGGTGGAGCGAGGACGAGCGAGTAGAACCCGAGGACCCGGCCTCCATGCTCGTCGGCGGCGACGGCTACGAAGGCGCGGTGAGCTTCGATGTAATCAGGACCGACCCGGTAGCCCACCACTGCGGCTTCGTACTTGCCCTCGTATGCGCCTGAGCCACGCACGAGCCGCGTGAGCCGTTTGGCATCCCGCGCGACGGCCCTCCGTATCGTGATCGGCTGGCTGATCGGGGAAGTGCGTGAACTCATCGGGAGAGTATTTCGCACCGGGGAGTGCCTTCATACGGCGGGTCGACTGCTCGGGCAGGCGTTCCTGCACCGCTCCGGGAACCACTCGTGCGAGCGCAACGGATCTCACGCCGAAGCCGCGCCGGTGCGCTCCGGTGCGGCTTCGGCGTCTCACGGCTCCGCGCGGAGGTCCCCGTCGGAACGGTTTCTGGCGGGCCTCGCTGTATCACCCAGCTATCACGAACTGGGCGGCCCCTCTCGTGCCAGTAGGCCCTGACCTGCAATTTCATGCCCGCGATTGACTGGTGTAGACGCCCCGGACGGCGCCAGGCGCCTTCCTCCCGGTCGACCCAGAGCAAGGACCGACTTACGCCATAGCTCCCATTTCCTCCTACCACCGTCCCGCTCTTGACCAGTACGTCCGGACCAGTCACGGACCAAACCCCGACTCACTTCAGGCTCCGCGCCCTGGCTGACGCGGTCCCACTCCTGCATGGACTGCTCGATGAGGCGGTTGGCCTGCTCTCGGACACCGTCCAGGAACTTGGCGTAATGGCGGAAGAGGACCTCAATGCTCTGGCCCGCGCGGCGAGCGCACTCCACGGGGTCCACACCGGAGTAGAGCCAGAACGAGATCCCGGCATGCCGAAGATCGTAGGGCCGCTCGGCCAGCTTGGAGGCGAGTGCTGTACGGGTCAGGACGTACCTCCGTCCCCGCGCCCACGTTGTGCCATATGCAGCTGCGTCCACGTCGTTGCCGGCCTGATTCCGGAACAGTCGGCCGTCCGGCGCCACGCCGAAGCGTTCGATGTGCGCCCACGGAGCATGCGTACGAACTGCGGCGGAATGGGAACAGGCCGCGTCGCGGTAGCCGCGCGGCGCTTGAGGTAGTGCACCTCGTGCACCGAGCCACTGTCCGTCCACTCCTTGCCTGAGGTGACGACGCCACCCGAAAGGTTGAGCATCCCCCGTCCGAAGTCGGGCAGATGACACTGTTCGAACCGGAGATGAATGACCTCCGCAGGCCGCATCGCCGCGTAGTACATGCAGCCGAAGAACGCCTCCAGGTGAGGGCCACGCCCGCGCTGCTGGGCAACCGCCGCGAGCAGCCGGGCGACCTGGGCTGGATTGGGAACGGCAGCCGGGTCCACCTCCTCGCTGACCGCAGGAGCGTTCCACCTGAGCCCGCTGAGGGGGTTCTCCGTGAAGCAACCTCTCGCCACAGCGACATTGAGGCCTCGCTGGCAGCCCGCTTACGCTGAGCCGTCTTTGCCGCAGCCTCCTTGCCGTCCAGTTTGAGACACAGGGCGTCCAGCGCCCGTCGCAGCACATCGGCTTCCGCGAGAGCACTGACGGGCAGGGAGTTCCACTTCAAGCGACACGGACCCCACGGACAACCCCCTCCAGTGCGATCAACCAGAAGATCATCTCACCGGTCAGCCAACGTGACAGTGCCGATTGATCCGATGACGTCAACGGTTCGAGCAGGATCCGACCGGGAAAGGCAGCGCACTCTTGCCCGTATAGCCGAACAGGCAGGCGTTTCGGTGTCCACGGTCTCCAAGGTGCTGCCCAACAAATCCGGTGCACCAGCGGAAACGCGGGCCAGGGTACAGCGACTGCAGGAACAGCACGGCTATCTGGCGAAACACCACCCGGCGGCCACCACGGCGCCGACCGGCTCGGCTGATCGACCTCGTCATCAACGAACTGGACAGTCCCTGGGCGGTCGAGCCGATCCGCGGCGCGGAGGACGTGCTGCACGACGCGGGCATGGGACTGGTGGCCTCCTCCACGCAGGGCCGGACCAGGCGCGCCCGTCAGTGGCTGGACTCACTGGCCACCCGCTCCACACGCGGAGCGATTCTCGTGGTGCCCGAACTGACCCCCGAGCAGCACGAGGAGCTGAGCCGGCTCGGCATTCCCTACGCGCTGGTGATGCCGATCGACGAACCCGCGCCGGAAACGACGCGGGTGGAGGTGGCGACGTGACTGGTGGTCCGGGAGAGCAGCGGCCCCCCTCCGGTACCTCCGGCTGGTTCACTCATCTGACCGGATGAGGACCCCTCCCCTTGAAGGTCCAAATCAACAAAGGGCTGCACAAGCTCTTTCGTCCTCAAGCCCGTCATGGCATGCTCACCGCTCAGCGCACATCTGAACGTCGTTCACATCCATGAAAAACATGGGAAGGGCGAACGTACATGAGAGACGTACAGGCAGCCGATACCGGCTATTCGAATGTCATGGGCATGACCGTGGGTATGACCAGGCGCGCCGCTCTGGGCAGCGCCATCGCCGTAGCGGTCGGCGCCGGAACCGCGGCGGCGGCCGAATCAGGAACACGGCCGGCCAACACCCCGCTCCTCTGGCGGGAGTTCATGCGCACACCCTTCACGCACCCGCAGATCCCCTACATCGGCCGCGCGGGTTGCCACGGTGGAGCGATCCGCCGTCCCTGCCGCGCCGTTGTCGCCGACGTGCGCGATTTCGGCGCCGTGGCCGACGGTTCGACCGATTCCGCCCCGGCGATCAACCGTGCCATCGCCGCCGCCGGCAGGGCCGGCGGTGGCACGGTCACCATCCCGCCCGGCACGTTCCGGATCGACGACGTGATCCGCCTGGACCGGTCGAACGTGATCCTCAGGGGCGCCGGCAGCGGCCGCACGACCCTGTACGCGACGAAGAACCTCACCGAGCTCATCGGCGCGTACGGCTCCCGCTACGGCGGCGACAAGTCGGGCTGGTCATGGGCCGGCGGACTGATCTGGCTGGCCCCCAAGGCCCGCTGGTCCTCGCTCGTCGCCGCGATCAGGGCGAAGGCGTGGCCCTTCGAGGGATGGACGGGTAACCGGCGCGACGAGTGGCGCCCGCTCACGGCGATCGCCCCGGCCCGGCAGGGCTCATGGACGATCACGGTGACGGACCCGTCGTCACTGCACCCCGGTGCCCTGGTCCTCCTCCGGCTGGCCGACGACGCGGACCACACACTCCTCGAGCACATGTGCGGCGGCGGCCCCGGGCCGGAGGCCTATTTCTGGGACGACAAGACGAAGCTGACGTCGTACGTCCCCTACGAGTGGCCCGTCCGCATCGCCCGGATCCGGGGCCGCGAGGTCACCCTCGAACGCCCGCTCCCACTCGACGTACGCCCGGAATGGCGCCCTCAACTGACCACGCACGTAACGGAGTTGACGGGCTCGGGGGTCGAGGGGCTGACCCTGGAGGCGATGGAGACCCCGCAGCAGCCGCATCTGCTGGACAAGGGGTACAACGGGGTCGTCCTGCAGTGCGCGTACGACTGCTGGGTGGACGACGTGACGGTCCGCCACGTCGACAACGGCTTCGGCCTCGTGTCCGCCTCCGCGTGCACCCTGCGACGGACACGTGTCACCGGCCGTGGCTCCCACCACCCCTACTTCTGCCGCGAGGGCTCGCACGACAACCTCGTCGAGGACTTCACCATCGAGGAACGCACCGGCCCCGCCCCCTCGAACACGCAACTGCACGGCATCAACGTCGAGGGGCTGTCCTCGTACAACGTCTGGTCGCGCGGCGACATGCGCATGGGTACGTTCGACAGCCACCGCGGACTGCCCTTCGCCAACGTCCGCACCGACATCACCCTGAACAACAACGGCCGCCACGGCGGTGACGCGAACGCCGGCCCCCTGTTCGGGGCCCGCTTCGCCCACTGGAACATCCGCGTCACCAACGCCCGCGCGGGCCTCGTCAGGATCGACGGCCTGGCACCGTACTCCGCCACCGTCGGCATCGACGAGGTCAGGGAGTTCGACCAGATCGACGTCCCCGACTTCACCGGCGACCTCCACAGCCGCCTGGAGCTCTACGGCACCCCTCACGCCGTACGGCCGCGGAATCTGCACGCGGCACAGCGCATGCTCCAGCTGTATTGATCACGAGCGTTGTTAACGCGCGTCACCACCGCACGTTCGCCCGCATGAACGGACATGAACGGAGTGGATCGATGAGCGCACCCCCGGCAGTGTCACGGCTGGGCGTCCTCCTGGTGGCCTTCGCCGCGTTCGCCGCCGGCGCCGCCGTCCCCACCGCCTCGGCGCGGGTGACGGCGGAGGTCACACCCGAGATCCCGCACACGACCGTACTGGACGGCGCCCGACTCCACCGGACCAAGCTCCGCGTGGACCGCGGCGACCCTCAACTGCGCCTGGCCGTCAAGGCGTTGACGGCCCGAGCCGACAGTTGGCTGAACCAGGGACCCTGGACGGTCGTCGACAAACCACGGCCCGCGCCCGGCGGCGACGTCCACGACTACCTCAGCCAGGCGCCCTACTGGTGGCCCTCAAAGCCCCCCACCGCCGACAACACCTGGGGCTGCCCCTACGTGCAACGCGACGGCGAGCGCAACCCCGAGGTCGACACCGGCACCGACCGCCAGGACGTCGAGAAGACCTTCGACGCCGCGTACGACCTCTCCCTCGCCTGGTACTTCACGGGCAGGAAACGGTACGCCGAGAAGGCCGGACAGGTGCTGCGCACCTGGTTCCTCGACCCCGCAACGAGGATGAACCCGAATCTGAACCACGCGCAGTTCATCCCCTGCAAGTACGACGGTCGCGCCATCGGCATCATCGACTTCTCGCAGTCCTTCACCAGCGTCCTCGACGCGCTTGCCCTCCTGGACACCGGCGCCCCTGGCTGGACCGGGAAGGACCGCGCCGGCCTGGCGACGTGGAACAGCGACTTCCTCGGCTGGCTCAGGAACAGCGACTTCGGCAAGGAGGAGGCCGCCGCGACCAACAACCACGGCACCTTCTACGACATGCAGCTCGCCGCACTCGCCCACGCGACCGGCGACAGGAACCTGGCCCGCCGAACCGTCCTGAACGTCCGGAGCACACGCATCGCGCCGCAGATCGCGTCCGACGGCAGCCAGCCGCAGGAGCTGGCGCGCACCAGGAGCTGGCACTACTCGACCTTCGCCCTGGTCGCCCACACCCGGCTCGCGGCCATCGGCCGGCACGTCGGCGTGAACCTCTGGGCGTACCGGGGCCCGGACGGACAGAGCCTGTTCAAGGCGGTCGACTACCTGCTGCCCGCCGCGACGGGATCCGCTGCCTGGCCGCATCAGGAGCTCGGATTCCTCCGGTACGCGGCGGACGACGTCGTCCACGCGGCCGCCGACGCCGGTGATGTACGGGCGCGGCGTGCGGTTCCCCTGCTGGAGGAGCCGCCGGGCGGTGACCTGTGGGCCCTGCGCCCGGCGGCGGAACAACTGGACTCCATCGCGGGCTGACCGGCGACTGCCCGGTCCGGGGGCAGCCGCTGTCTGAGCCCAGTTGAGGATCAGACAAGCTGACGCAGTCCTAGTACTGCAATCACAGTTATTGGTAGGGCAGTTGTGAGTTCTGCCGGTGGCTGTGGTTGTGTTCTGCCGTGTCTGTGGATCTTGGGGTGGGGCA
>NZ_LGDW01000054.1 GCF_001280005.1 Streptomyces sp. NRRL WC-3618
CCCGCGACACCGGCCCCCGCGACACCGCACCCGTCCGCCCCCGCCCCACAACGCCCGTCCACCGACGCGACCACGGACCCCACCGGCCTCGACGAACCGCCCGCCGGGGCGCCCGACACCCCGACGGAGGCAGCGTCACCGGTACCCACAGACGGGCCTTCGACAGCGCCGACTCCGGCGGAGGTCGTGCCGTCGCCGGGCCCGGGCGGGAGCGGGGCCACAGCGGCGGCGGACAGCACGGTGGCGCCGTAAGTGCAGAGCGAAGGGGGTTCGAACGACGGACGGGCGAACTCGCCGAGTCCAGCTACCTGATCACCGGTTCACTCGCTCCCCCAGCCGTGAGCATTCTGACGATCAGCGCATCCGCCCGCGTGCTTGCGTCTGCTTGCGTCTGCTTGCGTCTGCCTGCGGACGGATGCGCCCGATGACATATTGCACGCACTCGTCCGCGCCCTCGCCGGTCAGCCCGGACCGGCCGACCAACCATGCCGCTCCCCGACTCCAACACCGCCATCAGCGCGTGCGGCTACTTCCGGGCCGCCCAGCAGGCCCCCCTGAACCGGCTCCCCGGGCCAGTCATCCACCGGCGACCTCACGGTGAGCCGCCCGCACGAAGAGCGTCGTGCGCCGGGAAGTGTGACATCTGTGCGCTCCGCAAATTGTGCTTCTGCGACCACTCGCGAGCGCCACTGAGCCCCCGGACGATGTGTCCAGGGGCTCGGTGGCCGAACGGCGGACCGGACGGCTTATGTGGTTGATCGAGCTTCAGCCCCTGCCTGCGATGGGCTAGTCCTGTCGGGTTGCTGTACCCCGCCGGGTCCGCTTCATGGCGAAGAAGGCCGAGCCTCCAATGAATACCAGCGCGGCCACAGTGGCGGCCATGATGCCGGTCTCGCTGCTTGAGCCGGCCGCCGCGAGGTCTGGCGACGCCTCCTTCGACGGCTGGCCGGTGGCGGCGCTCACGGGGGCCACGTTGACGCTCTTGGCTGTGTGGCCGGGACCGTAGTGGCCCGGAGCATCGTCGAGGCCGCCTGGCAGGAGGTCGGCCCACGGGGGCTTGCCCTGGTAGTGGACGTCGTGACCGTGGCCGGGCTTGCCGTGGTCGTCACCGCGACCGTGTTCACCCTCGTCACCCTGATCGTCATAACCGTGGCCGGGCTTGCCGTGGTCGTCACCGCGACCGTGCTCACCCTCATCGCCCTGATCGTCATAACCGTGGCCGGGCTTGCCGTGGTCGTCACCGCGACCGTGCTCACCCTCATCGCCCTGATCGTGGTGACCGTGGTGACCGTGATCGCCCGAGTCACCCTTTTCGCCCTTGTCGCCGCGAGGCCCCTTGTGCCCTGCGGGTCCGGCGGGTCCGGCGGGTCCGGCGGGTCCGGCAGGTCCGGCAGGTCCGGCAGGTCCGGCAGGTCCCACAGGTCCGGCGGATCCGGCAGGTCCGGCAGGTCCGGCAGGTCCGGGGGAGCCGACGGGGCCAGGAGCACCGGGCTTGCCGTTCGGGCCAGGAGCACCGGGCTTGCCGTTCGGGCCAGGGGCACCGGGCTTGCCGGTCGGGCCAGGGGCACCGGTCGGCCCAGGAGCACCAGGGGCACCAGGGCTACCGGTCGGGCCAGGGGCACCGGTCGGGCCAGGAGCACCAGGGGCACCAGGGCTACCGGTCGGGCCAGGGGCACCGGTCGGGCCAGGAGCACCAGGGCTACCGGTCGGGCCAGGGGCACCGGTCGGGCCAGGAGCACCGGGAACGCCCGGAGCACCGGTCGGGCCGGGAGAGCCCGTCGGTCCAGGAGAGCCCGTCGGGCCCGGAGAACCCGTCGGACCGGGAGAGCCCGTCGGACCGGGAGAGCCCGTCGGGCCCGGAGAACCCGTCGGGCCGGGAGGTCCGCTCGGGCCGGGAGGTCCAGGCGGGCCAACGGCGCAGGCCGCCCTCGTAATGGTGTTGTTGTCCAGCGTGACCGCGCCATTGCGCGCCAGGGCGCGGCCGAGGATCACGGCGCCGTTGTTCAGCGTGATGGATGTCAGGGCCAGGATGTTGCCCTTGAACTGGGAACTCGTGTCGATGGTGGCGGAGCTGCCCACCTGCCAGAACACGTTGCAGGCATTCGCTCCGTTGATCAAGGCCACGACGCTCGCCGGAGCCGTGATCAGGGTCGAGGGGATCTGGAAGATGAAGACGGCGTCGGGGTTGTTCTGGCCGTCGAGAGTGACCGTTCCGGTGATGTTCAGCGTCGACGAGGCCGTGTAGACGCCGGGCGCCAGCGTTAGTCCGCCGATGTCGGCCGGAGTGGCGGTGCCGGGTCCCCGGCTTGCCGCGTCGTTGTAGGCGACGACGAGGTCGGACTTCGCCTGAGCGGCGGCGGCGTCGGTGATGTGCTGTGTTCCGTTGACGATGCCGGGCGGAAAGCCGGTCACCGCGGTGCCTGGATGGAGCCCCAGGTCTCCGTTGATGACGGTGGGGTTCGTGTTGGTGATCGTCGAACCGGCCAGGACCGCGTAGCTGGTGGCGGTCCCCAGTCCCACGGGGGCTTCCAGGGCGTGAGCGAGGTTTGGGACCCCCAGGGTCGCCGCCGCCAGGAGCGCCGCGGGGAGCAGCACGAGTGCTCCCCGTCTGAACAGATTGCGTCTAGGTCTTCTGTCGGGTGGACCCGACAGGATGACGTCCAATGCCACAGCAGAGACCTTTCTTGTTGCTTCGGGTCTCAGTCCTCCCAAGGAGGATCCCGAGCGCCCGCGACGATGGCTACTCAGGGCCGCGAGCCCCTCTACCTGCGCCGATGCGCAGGCTCCCCCTGAGGGGACCGAGAGCGACTCCCTGCCCGACAGGTAGTGATACGCCGTCACGCGGGAGTAGTCACGCACATTTCGCAACAATAGGCCGTAAATCATAAAAAAGTATCTACGCGAGTGACGGGACGTCAGGAACCGGCCGCACGTCCGTGCGAATCCGTCGTGTCGTCAAAGTGGAGAGCACGCCGACGGCGTCCCCTGCCGCCGCATTGCTGAACCGGCGGGCATCTCGTGCGTGACCGCGATCCGCTGGCGAAGTCCGGAATTCGGCAGGGAAGCCAACTACTGATGGGCCGCACCCCGTTGCGGCGGGCCGCCCGTGGGAGGTGTGGCGCACTTGCCGTCCTGCCGGGTGGGCGGACTGCCGCGAACCGTGACGTCGACAGCGTGTGCGGCTGCGGGCCTCAAGGCCGGCGTCGGGCAGGACGTGAAAGAGCCCGGCCGGGATGACTGCGGACCGGCTGGGCTCTGGGCGTGTGGTGCTCTGGTCAAAGGTTCTCGTCGTGCAGGTCCTCTTCGCGCAGCAGGTCGTCCTCGCGACGGCGCGAGGTCTCCTTCTGGCCCTGCTTCGGGCCTTGCTTCTGCCCCTGCTCGCGCGACGACTTGCCCGGCTGGGGGTGCGCGGGGTCTCCGGGGCGCTGGTGCTCTTGCGCTTCGCGGCCCTTGCCCGGCTCCTGGCGCTTGTCCTGCGTACCGCCCATGACGGCGACTCCTTTTGATGCGTGGGTACGGATTCCTCCCGGACCACGCTGACACACACAGTGACGGCCCGCATCATGTCGGCAACCGGGACGTTCCCGACCCCTACGGAGGTGACGAGAACGCGTTCACCGCGTGCGCGGACCTCGTCGAGGCGGCCGTACAGCAGCACCTTCCCTGAGGGCACCCGGGGCCGGGTTTCGAGACCTACTCCCCGGCCGCCGCGAGCACCACGTCGACCAGTCGCTCGGCGGCGTCGGGACGGCCGTACGCACGGGCCCGCCCCGCCATCGCCGAGCGCCGCTCAGGGTCGGCCAGCAGCGGCGCCAGCACTTCACGCAGCCGCTCCGGGGAAACGTCGTCGACCAGCGCGAGTGCGGCCCCGTTGTCCGCCAAGTGCCGGGCGTTGTGCACCTGTTCGTTTCCGGCCGACGTGGCGAGCGGAACGAACACGCCCGGCTTGCCGAGCGCGGTCAGCTCGGCGATCGTCCCGGCACCGCTGCGGGAGACCACCAGGTCGGCCAGCGCGAGCACATCGGGCAGCTCGGCCCCCACGTACCCGGTGAGGTGGTAGCGCGCCGCGCTCGACGCCGACAGGCTCGCGGTGTCCTGCCGCAGCTGCGTGACGTTGTCGGGACCGCACTGGTGGATCACGTTGGCGTTCTCCACCAGCCACGGCAGCACGTCGCGTACCAGGTGGTTGATCTGCTGCGAGCCCTGCGCGCCACCGGTCACATAGACAGTCAGCAGACGGCGATCGAATCCGCGCAGGCCCAGCGCCTCGATCGCCTTGTCGGCCTGCCCGGTGAACACCTCGGCCCGCACCGGATTGCCGGTGACCACCGCTGCGGCACGCACGCTGTCCGACAGCAACGGAAGCGTCGACTCCGACGACACCGCGACACGTGTCGCCGCTCCGGCGAGCGTGCGGTTGGCCAGGCCCAGCCGCACCGTCTGCTCGTGCACGACCAGGGGAACTCGGCACAGTCGGGTCGCCGCGACACCGACCGGCACCGCGACGTATCCGCCCGTCGCCAGTACCACGTCGGGACGGAATCCGTTGATCGCCTTCCGGGCCTGGAGCACCCCGAGCGGAACCCGGCTCATGTCCGCCACATTCGACGGCGAGACCAGCTTGAGAGGGTTGCTCGATCGTCGGATCTTGCCCGTGGCCACCGACGTGAACGCGATGCCCTCAGCAGCCGCGACCCTGGACTCCAGACTGTCGGCCTTGCCCACCCAGAGGACATCCAGCCCGCCACCCTGCCCCGCGAGCCGAGCTTGGAGGGTACGGACCGCGGTCAGGGCCGGATACGTGTGGCCCCCGGTTCCGCCACCCGTGACCATCAGTCGGAAGGGCCGTCCAGCCCTGGGGGGAATGCGGTGATCACTGTTCACAGAGAAGTCCAGTCACTCTCGAACGCCAGACAGGAACCGGCCGCCACAGAGCCCACCGAGGGGTGTGAGGCCAATACTTGAGCCTCCCACAACCGGTACACGGTCTCCCGGTGTCCCCCGGTCACGACGCCCGTCGCCAGCTCCGTCACTCCTTGACCCCGACAAGCGGAACGGCACCACACGGTGCGACAGCGACCCCCCACTCCGCCCACACCGTCTTCCCCACCCCCTCGCGCGGCCCCACCCCCCACTGCTCGGCCAGCGCCCCCACCAGCAGCAGCCCTCGCCCGAACTGGTCATCGCCGGTCACCTCACGCGGACACGGCACCCTCTCCCCGCGCGGATCGCTGACCTCGACGCGCAGCGCGGCGGACGTGGCGGTGAGGCGTACGCGGATGAGCCGCCCCCGGATGCTCCCGTGCAGCAGCGCGTTGGTCATCAACTCACTGACGACCAGGGCAGTGTCCCCGGCCAGCTCCGGGTGCCCCCACGCGGCGACCAGGCGGGCGGTGCGGTGGCGGGCGAGGGGGACGCTGCGGGCTACGGGGGTGTAGTCGAGGCGGTCTTCTTGGAGGAGGGGGTCGGACATGGGGGGCACCTCCGAGTGCTTGGGGTGATCGGTTGAGCACTGAAGGTAGCGACTAACCCGAGATCGAGCGCATGGTCGAGATCCGTATGCGCCGCCAGGCACGTCTGCACGACGAGCGCCCCCTTGAGGTGTACGCCATCGTCTGGGAAGCGGCACTACGGCAGCAGATCGGCGGGCCGGACACCATGCGCGCTCAGCTGGAGCACCTGCTGAAGGTGGCCGAACTGCCCAACATCCGTCTACAGGTCCTGCCGTACCGTGCGGGCGGACACCCTTGTATTTCAGGTCCGTTCACTATCGTCTCGTTCGTGGAGACCGAGGCCGTAGACGTGGTCCATGCCGACGCCATCGCCTCTACTGTGTGGGTGGAAAACGAATCCGAAAGTGCCGCGTACAGCGGGTTCTTCGACCGTACGGCCAGGCTGAGCCTTGCCCAGCACGACTCGGCCCGGCTGATCGACACCATCCGCCAGGAGTTCTGACCCATGCCCGAATTCGACTTCGTGAAGTCCAGCTACAGCAACACCGGAGGCCAGTGCGTCGAAGTCGCCCGCAACACCCGCGGAGTCGTCGCCGTCCGTGACTCCAAGACGACACCCCTCGGTTCCCCCGAAACCCCCATACTCCGCCTCTCCCCCACCGCCTGGCGGGAGTTCACCGCCGCACAGTGAACCGGGGCAGCCCTGAGACGCGGATCGGGACTGGAAACGTGTGACTGATTCAGCCGTTCAGCGAAACGGCTGGCCGCTGAAGGGCCTCCATCAAAGTTTCGTCCCGGACGCCGCCCGCCCCCTGGCCCGAAGCTCACGCGACGACATGAGCGGGGCGAGCACGACGAGCGCTCTCACGGCTGACGGTAAGGCTCGCGGTACAGATCAGCGTGGACCTCCGCGTGCACCTCGGAGCGGATCTTCCGGAGAACGGTTCCTCCGATGTACCTCTGGGTGCGGGCGTGGCCGACGGACTCGATGAGGTCCAGGCTGCGCAGGGTGCGGAGGTCGGCCAGGGCCTGGTCGCGGGTGAGGGCTTCCTCGGCCTGGTAGGTGGTTCGCCGCAGGTGCCCTTCGGTGGCGGCGTACAGGGCGGAGACGGTGCGTTCGCCGAGCCGGTGCTGCTCGGCGAGGCGCTCCAGGCGGAACCAGACCCGGGACGCCGCTTCGAAACGGCGCTGCACCTCCTGAGCCTGGAGGTGGTGGGCGGTAAGGCAGAACCTGATCCAGGAGGCCGCATCACGCTCCGGCTGCCAGGAGCCGCCTTGCACGGTGCGCAGGGCGCCGTAGTACTCAAGGGTGTTGAACTCGTCCGCGCCGAGCCACTCCTCGATGCTGGAGAACTCGGGGGCGAGGATGCCCTCGCGCGCCAGGACGAGGGTGTGCACGGCGCGGGACATCCGGCCGTTGCCGTCGCGCCAGGGGTGGATGCAGACGAGGTTGAAGTGGGCCATGGAGGCACGTACGAGGGCCGGGGCCTCGAGGTCGCCTTCGGCAAGCCAGTGGACAAGCTCGTCCATGAGGGCGGGTACGTGCTCGGGTTCCGGGGCGGTGTAGACGGGCGGACGGTTCGGGCCGCCGGAGACCCATACTCTGCTGGTGCGGTACTCGCCGGGGCGCACCTCCCGGTCGGCGCCCCTGGCCATCATGAAGTGCAGGGCCGAAAGCAGCGTGTGGTCCCAGGCGAAGATCTGGAAGTCCGCAGCGTGCTGGATGTAGGTGAGGGCGTCGCGGTAGCCGGTGACGGCGTTACGAGTGGCCTCGTCGGTCTCGGGGGAGATGTCCCCGCCGGCGATCAGGGTCTCGGCGTCCTCGGAGCTGATCGTGTAGCCCTCGATATGGGTCGAGCCTCGAACCGCGGCCGCGGTGAGCGACCGGCGGAGCTGCCCCTCCCAGCGGCGGGGCTGAGCGAGCCGGTGACGGACCCTGGAGCGGAGCGCCTCGATCTCCTCGACGACACGACGGTCGTCCGGCGTGAGGGAAGGCGTGGCGAACAGCATCCTTCGACACTACAACACACGTAGGGTCTCAGGGTCGAGGAAATTCCGCCTGGCGGAGGTCACGGCCGCGCGGTGATCCCGATGATCCCGGCGAGAATGAGGTCGATGCCGGCCAGGAACTCCTCCTGGTACGGACCGCGTCCTGTGGCGTGGCGTCGTCGGTGGCCGTGGCGGCGCCGAGGAGCTTCATTCTTGCCCGTGACGTGCCATTGAAGCTCTCTCCTGGATGGATCCGGGAGATTCCTGCCTACCTTGCGGTGGCGGGTTTGACGCCGTTCGAAGCGCGCCTGACGACTGCCCTCCCGGCAGCCGGGACGAGCGCGTGGCCCGTCCGGTATCGGTGAAGCACGGTGCGGGCGGCGTTGGTGTCGGCGTTGCCTTGCCAGCCGCACGCGGGGTTGTTGCACAGGAACTCGGCCTGGTTCCTGCGGCTGCCCGGGGTCACCGTGTGGCACTGGGAGCATTCCTGGGAGGTGCCCGGGGCGGGCACCTCGGCCAGGAGTCCGCCCCGGCGGGCGAGCTTGGAGGCCAGGAGGTGCACGGTCCGTCCCCAGGCTTCGCCGAGGATGGCACGGTTCAGGCCGGCCTTCTGCGCGACCTGCCTGCCGGGCTGCTCGACGGTGCCCTTCGCGGACTTGGTCATGTTCGTGATGTGCAGTGCTTCGACGACCACCGTGCCGTACGTGTCGGCGAGGACGGTGGTGGTTTTGTGCTGCCAGTCCTCGCGTCGGCGCTTGGCTGTCGCGCGGATGCGGGCGATCCGGTCGTAGGTCTTGCTCAGGCGGCGGCTGGTGCGCTCGCCCTTCTTACGGTGGCTCTTGCGGCGGGCCGCTCGCTGCTCGTAGTGGAGCAGGCGGGCTTCTTCCCTCTTGCTGAGCCATGGGCCGTGGTGGGCGGTTTCGCCGTCGGACAGGGCCAGCGGGACGGTGATCCCGGCATCGATGCCGACCTCGGGCCCCGGATGTTCTGTGGGGGCTTCGGTCAGGGCCTGGACGCGGAAGGCGATGTGCCAGCCCAGAGCGTCCTTGACCAGCCTGGCCCCGGTGATCCTGTTGTCCTTGTCCGCGCCCTTACCGACCGGGAGGTCTTTGGTCCAGCGGAAGCGGACCCGGCCGAGCTTGGGGATGTTGACCATGCCCCACCGGCGGTGCACCCGCACCACGTGCAGGTCGCGGCCCTGCGGGATGTCGATGCTCATCCTCGTACGGAAGCGGCCCTTGAACTCTGGCGCCTGAGCCCGGCCCTCCCAGCAGTTCTTCCACGCCTGGAAGTAGGTTTTCAGCACCGCCTGGGCGGCCTGCGCGGGCAGCACACCGAGCCAGTCCAGCTCCCTGCGCCCCTGGCGGATGACCGCGTCGGCCGCCGCCAGGGTCCGCTTCGCCTTCGGGAGCATCAGCCACCAGTCGTGCAGCAGGTTCCAGGTGGTGCGCCCCGCATGCCCTTGTGCGTCCAGGACCGCCACCTGGGCAGGGTCGAGCGCCAGCCGGGCACGATGCCCGAACTGCCGCTTCACCAGCCCTTGTTGGCTCTCCTGTTGCTCCATGCGTGCCGACGCTAGCATTGGTTTATGTCACCTCGCTGGAAGCAGAACAAGGATGTCAGAACCGGTCGTCATGTGGTCTACAACCTCCATGCCCACTTGGTCTTTGTCACCAAATACCGTCGTGGAGTGTTCACAGAGGCGATGCTGGACCGGTGCGAGGAGATCATGCGGGAAGTCTGCGCGGACTTCGAGGCCGAACTGCGTGAGTTCAACGGCGAACACGACCATGTCCATCTCCTGGTGCGCTATCCGCCCAAGGTCGCCCTGTCGAAGCTGGTGAACTCACTCAAGGGAGTCTCCTCACGCCGCCTGCGCCAGGAGTTCGAACCCCACGTGCGCCGCTACCTGTGGGGCGGTCACTTCTGGTCCGGCTCCTACCTCGCCGCCTCCTGCGGCGGGCCACCCCTCACCGTCGTCAAGCAGTACATCCGCCAGCAGCAACGCCCGGCCTGACCACACGCACTCCGGCTCCGCCGGAACACCGCCCCGACGCTCCGCGCCAGTTCATGACAACACCAGACACTGCGGCGCTCCGCGCCCCTACAACCGGATCGGCTTCACCTCCACCGTGAACGGCGGAGCACTACCGATGGACTTGGTAGATCGCACCAGGCCCCGTGGAGAGGCGCCGGGCCAGTGCGATGACCTCGATGCCCCCGACAGCCGCCCGCGCCAGCGGGAGTTCACCGGCCGCGCGGTGCACCGGCCCCTTGGCTACGCTGCACGCATGCCCACCGACCTGACCCTCCTCCCGCGCGTCGCCTGTCGCGGACAGGAAGTCACCGCGCCCCGCCTGCGCGCCCTCCTCGCCCTCCTCGCGGGCGACCTGCGCACCGGCTGCGGTGCCGAGCGGCTGGTCGCGGGGCTGTGGCCGGAGGAGTTGCCGGAGCGGCCGGGGAAGGCGCTGCAGGTTCTGGTGTCCAGGGCGCGGGCGTCGCTGGGCGCGGACCTCATCGTCAGCACGCCGACCGGATACCGCCTCGACCTCGCCGAGGAACAGGTCGATTCCTCCGCCCTGTTGCTGCACGCCGCCGCGAGCGGGGAGCGCGCCAGGGCCGGGGATCACGCGGGCGCGCTGGCCGCCGCCGGGGCCGGGCTCGCACTGTGGGAGGGGGCGACGGGCGAGGCCGGCGACGACAGCGGCGACCCCGTGGCCGCGCTGCGCGCCGAGCGTGCCCCCGTACGCACCGCCCTCGTCCGCGCGCGGGCCCTCGCGCTCGCCCGCCTCGGGCGCCACGCGGAGGCCGCCGGGCCGCTGGCCGTGGCAGCCGCCGAGCATCCGCGCGACGAGGAGGTGCTCGCCGAACTGCTGCGCGCCGAGGCGGCGACAGCGGGACCGTCCGCCGCCCTGACTCGGTACGAGGCCTACCGACGGGGGCTGCGCGAGACCCTCGGCACGGACCCGGGGGCCCACCTCAAGTCCGTACAGCAGGAGTTGCTGGCGGGTGAGCCGCCCGTGATCAGGCACGGTGTGCCGCACGAGCCGAACCCGCTGCTCGGGCGGGACGACGACATCGCCGAGGTCGAGCGGCTGCTGCGCGCCTCGCGAGCCGTCACCGTCGTCGGTCCCGGGGGCCTCGGCAAGACCCGGCTCGCGCACGCCGTCAGCCGTCGGGCCGAGCAGCGCGTGGTGTATTTCGTGCCGCTCGCCGGTGTCACCGCCGACGCGGACGTGGCCGCCGAGGTCGCCTCCGCGCTCGGTGCGGGCGAGAAGCGGCCCGGTGCCATGAGCAGCCCCGACCCCGTGCCCGGCATCCTCGGCGTGCTCGGCACCGGGCCCGCGCTGCTGGTCCTGGACAACTGCGAGCAGGTCGTCGCCGGTGCCGCCGCCCTCGTACAGGCGTTGGTCTCGTCCGCCAAGGACCTGCGGGTGCTCGCCACCAGCCGGGCCCCGCTGGGCCTCACCTCGGAGGCGGTGTACGCGCTCCCGGAGCTCCAACTCGCCACCTCCGTCGAGCTGTTCACGCAGCGCGCCAGGGCCGCTCGGCCCGGTGTGGAGCTGCCGCCGGACGCGGTGGCCGGGCTGTGCCGCCATCTCGACGGGCTGCCGCTCGCCGTGGAGCTGGCGGCGGCGCGGGTGCGGGTGCTGTCGGTGCCGGAGATCGCCCGCCGCCTCGGCGACCGGTTCGCGCTGCTGCGCGGCGGCGCCCGGGACGTACCGGAGCGCCACCGCACGCTGCACGCGGTCGTCGACTGGAGCTGGAACCTCCTCGCCGAGGAGGCCAGGGCCGCGCTGCGCCTGCTGTCCGTCTTCCCCGGCGGCTTCGCCGGTGAGACGGCGGAGCAAGTCCTGGGCGAGGATGCGCTGTTGCTGCTGGAGCAGTTGGCCGACCAGTCCCTGCTCACCGTCGCGGACACCCCGGCCGGTGTCCGCTTCCGCATGCTGGAGACCGTACGGGAGTTCAGCGCGACCCGGCGGGTGGAGGCGGGCGAGGAGGACGAGGTCGTCGACCAACTCCTCCGCTGGGCACGGGACTTCGGGGTCGAGTACCACGACTGGCTCTTCAGCTCCGAGCCGCTGGCCGCCCGGGAGCGGATCAGGGCCGAGCAGGACAACCTCGTACTGGCGCTGCGGCACGCGCTGGTCCGCACGGACGGCCCCACTCTCGCCGCCCTCACCGCGGTCCTCGCCGCCCTGTGGTCCACCGGCTCCGACTACCCCCGCCTCACCGCCCTCGCCGCGGACACCGGCCCGCCGCTGTCGCACTACCGCCCCGAGCCCGAGTACGTCGAAGTCGCCCGCGCCGCCGCCGTGTTGTGCACGGCGAGCCTGTTCATGGGCTACGGCCCGCACGTCGTACGCCAGTTGGTCACCCTCCGACGGCTGCCCCCGGCCCCGCCGGACACGCTGTTGCGCGCCGTCGCGGTGGTGCTGAGCGCCGTCCCCGAGATGCGTCCGCCGGACTACGCCGTGCTGCGGGAGCTCTGCGAGAGCGAGCGGCCGCTGCTCGCCGGCATCGCCGAGTGCGTCGCCACGTACGTCTGGGAGGCGGAGCACGACATCGACCGCGCGCTCGCCTCCGCCCGCCGGATCGTCGCCGTACTGGGACCGGTCGACAACCCGTTTCTGCAGGTCATGGGGCACGCCCGGCTGAGCGAGCTGTGCTTGCGGACCGAGCGGGGGGAGGCCGCGTACGAACACCTCGGGGCGGCGCTGCGGGCGCTGCCCCGGCTCGGCGACGAGCACGACCTCATCGGCATCCGCTGGGGCCTCGTCCTCGCCTGCCTGCAACGCGGCGACCCCGACGAGGCCGAGTACTGGCTGCGGCAGGCCGAGAGCGCCAGGGCCACACAGCAGGACGACTACGGTATGGACCTCCTCGGGCGCGCCGAGATCGCGCTCGCCCGGGGACTGACGGAGGTCGGGCTCGGCCTGTGGCGCAGCGCCGTGCGGCCGCTGACCACGGCCGACTCGGCACCCGGCGGCGGCGACCCCTTCTTCGACCGGTGGGTGCTGCAGCTCCTGTCGGTGGCGGTGACGGCGCACGCCCACGCCGGCCGTCTCGCCCTGGTCGCGGAGCCGGTCGACCGACTGCGGCAGAGGCTGCGGGCGCTGCTCTCCGCTCCGGCCGGCTCGCCCATGGAGCTTCCGGTGCTCGGGACGGTGCTGCACGCCCTCGGCATGGCGGAGCTCGCTTCCGGCGACGACGCCCTGGCCGCCGTACGGATGCTCGCGTTGGCCGAACGGCTGGGGGTGCTGCGGGACTTCCAGCCGACGATGTCGGCGGACCGCGCCCGGCGGGCGGCCGAGGAAGCCGACGGGGCGGCGTACGCCGACGCGGTGTCGGAGTACGCCGCCCTGGGGCGGGACGAGCTGCGGGAGGCGGCCCGCGCTGTCATGGCGGTTACTTCGGGTCGCGGTTGAACAGCGACGTCGACCAGCGGTAACCGAGCACGGTCAGGCCGACGCACCAGGCGAGCGCGATCCACCAGTTGTTGCCGATCTCGGTGCCGAGGAGCAGCCCACGGAGGGTTTCGATGGCGGGCGTGAAGGGCTGGTACTGGGCGATCGGCTGGAACCAGCCCGGGATCGCGTCGATCGGCACGAAGGCGCTCGAGATGAGCGGGAGGAGGATCAGCGGCGTCGCCATGTTGCTGGCCGCCTCCGGGGTCGGGCTGGCCATGCCCATCCCGACCGCGATCCAGGTGAGCGCCAGGGTGAACAGCGCGATCAGTCCGAACGCCGCGAGCCACTCCAGGGCCGTGGCGTCCGTGGACCGGAAACCGATGGCCACGGCGATGGCACCGACGAGGACCAGGCTGGCGAGCACCTGCAGCACGCTGCCGACGACGTGCCCGACGAGCACGGACCCGCGGTAGACCGCCATCGTGCGGAAGCGGGCGATGAGTCCCTCGGTCATGTCCATGGAGACGGAGACCGCGGCCCCGATCACGGTGGAGCCGACGGTCATTATCAGGAGGCCCGGGACGAGGTAGGCGATGTAGGCGGAGCGGTCCGCGCCGCCGCCACCGATGCCCGCGCTCATCACGTCCCCGAAGACGTAGACGAAGAGCAGGAGCAGCATGATCGGGGTGAGCAGCAGATTCAGCGTCATGGACGGGTAGCGGCGCACGTGCAGCAGGTTGCGGCGCAGCATCGTGGACGAGTCGCGTACGGCGAGAGAGAGGGCGCTCATCGGACGTTCTCCTTGGACTGGCTGGGCACGGTGGTGGTGGTCGTTGCGGCAATCGTGGCGCCGGCCGTTGTGCTGCTCGTTGTGCTGGTCAGGGCGAAGAACACGTCGTCGAGATCGGGGGTGTGCACGGTCAGTTCGTCCGCCTCGACGCCGGCCGAGTCCAGCCAGTCGAGGACGGCGCGCAGTTCGCGCTGGGTACCGTCGCTGGGGATGCTCAGGGACAGCGACTCGTCGTCCCTGGTGGCCTCGCGCAGGGCGACGGCGGCGGACCGGTAGGCGACCGGGTCGGTGAAGCGCAGCCGCACATGCCCGCCCGGGACCAGCCGCTTCAGTTCGTCCGCGGTGCCCTCGGCGGCGATCCTGCCGTCGTTCAACACCGCGATACGGTCGGCGAGTTCGTCGGCCTCCTCCAGATACTGGGTGGTGAGGAAGACGGTGACGCCGTCGGCGACCAGCCCGCGGATGATCTGCCACATGTTGTGGCGGGAGCGCGGATCGAGGCCGGTGGTCGGTTCGTCGAGGAAGATGATCCGCGGGTTGCCGACCAGCGTCATGGCGAGGTCGAGGCGGCGCTTCATGCCGCCGGAGTAGGTGGAGGCGGGCTTCTTCGCGGCCTCGGTGAGGTCGAAGCGCTCAAGGAGCTCGGCGGCGGCCCGCCGTCCCTCCCCTCGGGAGAGGTGGTGAAGGTCCGCCATGAGGAGCATGTTCTCCTCGCCGGTGACCAGGCCGTCGACGGCGGAGAACTGCCCGGTGACCCCGATCGCGGCGCGCACGGCCTGCGCGTCGGTGGCCAAGTCATGGCCGCCTACGCGCAGTTCGCCGGCGTCGGCGGTGATGAGGGTGGAGAGGATCTTCACGGCGGTGGTCTTACCGGCGCCGTTCGGCCCGAGCAGAGAGAAGACCGTCCCGGCCGGCACCGCCAGATCGATACCGTCGAGGACGGTCTTGTCCCCGTAGGCCTTCCGCAGCCCGTTGGCCGCGATGGCGAGTGAGTGCGATGTGGTCGTCGATGTCATGCCGCAGAGCCTGCGGCAGACCACCTTCAGCGCGGTTTCACACCGGTTTCACTCCCCTGGAACCCCCTGGAACCGGGGAGGCGGGGCGCCCTATAGGGGCGCCGGGAACTGCGCGACAAGCCCCCACCGGCCCGCAGCCGAAGCGACCGCAGACACCCCCGGGCGGACCGGGGGGGCCAGGGGCGCGACGCCAACCGCCCACCCCGCTCACCCCGTACGCGCCGTCCCCGTCCCCTTCTCCGCGTCCAGCGCATACACGCACCGATCCTTGCTGCACGCGTACACCACGCCGTCCTTGACCACCGGAGCCCCGGTGATCTCACCGCCGGTCGCCAGCTTCCACCTCAGGCGGCCGTCATCGGCCTTCAGGGTGTACAGGAGGTGGTCCGTGGAGCCGAAGTGGATGCGGCCCTCGGCCACCGCCGGGGCGCCGACGATGTCGCCACCCGCCTGGAACCGCCATTTGGGGGTACCGGTGACCGCGTCGAGCGTGTAAAGGCCCTTGCCGCTGCCCACATGCACATGCCCCGCCGCCACCAGCACCGGTTCGATCGAGGCCCGCGACTCCGTCGCGATCCGCCACCGGTCCCGGCCGTCCGCCGCGTCGAGGGCGTACACCGTGCCGAGGTAGTCGGCGAGATAGACGCCGCCGCCCGTGACGGCGGGGCCGGGCGCGAAGGTGGGCGGTGAGAGGAAGACCGCCGGGGCCTCGAAGTGCCAGCGGACGTGGCCGGCGGCGACGTCGATCGCCAGAACGCGGGTGCCCGCGCTGACGTACACCTGGCCGTCGGGGCCCGGGGTCAGCCGTACCGGGACGCCGCCGCAGGACGCGGCGTCGCCGATCGGGTAGTTCCAGCGCTCGTCACCCGTACGGGCGTCCAGGGCGCGCAGTCGCGCGTCCTGCCACACGAAGACGGTGCCCTCGTGGACGTGGGGGCCGGCCTCCGGGGACTCGAAGTCCGTCTGGGCGCCGGTGAGCTCCCACAGCTTCTGGCCGGTGGCCGCGTCCCAGCCCTGGACGCCGCCGCCGCGCGTACCGGTGACGACGGTGCCCCGGTCGGCCTTCAGGGAGTACACCCAGGCGTCCGTGGACAGCCGCCACAGGTCCCGGCCCTCGCGGGCGTCGAGGGCGAACAGCGTCGGCCCGTCGGAGGCGTGGATACGGCCGTCCGCGACCGCCATCGACCAGGCGACGTCCCTCGTCTTGAAGCGGCGGCGGCCCGTCATCACGTCCAGGGCGTGCACCTCGAAGGAGGTGACGTAGACGAGGTCGCCGTCGACGGCCGGGGTGCCCCAGACGTCGTTCGACATACGGAACCGCCAGGGGCGCCAGCCCGCCGGGGACTCCGGGGGCGGCTGCGGCGCCACCGGCAGGGGGTTCGGGTCGGCGCCATTGACGCCGGGGCGGGGGCGCGACCAGGAGGCGACGAGGCCGGCCTCCGGCGGGGGCGCCTGTACGGCGGCGGCGCGGGCGTCGGCGACGCGCGGGCCGGGGCCGATGGGCACGGGGGCGCCGGCCAGCCGGACGGGGCCCGTGTCGGGGGCGCCGGTCGGCGGCAGGGCGGACGGCATGGGGCCGGGCGGGAGGCCTGGTCCGGGGCCGCGTCCGAAGCCCGGCGCCGGGTCGTGGGACGGGGGCGGCGGGATCGCGAGCCTGCCGGCGCTGCGTCCGCCGCCGGACGTCTGGGGCTTCGGCGCCGGACGGCCTCCCCGGCGCTGCTCGATGAGGGCCGTCGCCCGTTCGGGCAGCCACGCGGATGCCGTACCGCTGTCGTCGGAGCCGGAGCCGTAGAGGTGGGGGGCCAGCTGTGCCTGGAGGTCGGCGGGGTTGGGGCGGTTGGTCGCCTCCATCTGCATGCAGGACTCGATGAGGGGGCGCAGCTCGTCCGGGAGGCCTTCGAGGTCGGGGCCCTCGCGCAGCAGCATGAAGACCGTCTCCACGGGGTTCGCGCCGTGGAAGGGTGCGTGGCCGGTGGCCGCGAAGACCAGCATCGAGCCGAGCGAGAACACGTCGCTGGCGCCGGTCACGCTCCGCGAGTCCTTCGCCTGCTCGGGCGACATGTAGGCGGGCGTACCGACGGCGACGTTCGTCATCGTCAAACGCGTGTTCGAAACGCCGGACGCGATGCCGAAGTCGATGACGCGGGGGCCGTCCTCGACCACCAGCACGTTGGACGGCTTGAGGTCGCGGTGGACGAGGCCGGCGCCGTGGATGGACTGCAGTGCCTCCGCGACCCCCGCCGCGAACCAGCGCACCGCCTGGGCCGGCATCGGCCCGCACTCGTTCACTATCTCCTCGAGGGAGGGCGCGGGCACATAGGCGGTCGCCAGCCACGGGACGGCGGCCCGCGGATCGGCGTCGACGACGGCGGCCGTGTAGAAGCCGGAGACGGCCCGCGCCGCCTCCACCTCACGAGTGAAGCGCACCCGGAACAGCTGGTCCTCGGCGAGCTCCGTACGGACCGTCTTGATCGCCACGCGGCGGCCCGAGGCCGAGCGCGCGAGATAGACCAGCCCCATGCCGCCGGCGCCCAGCCGTCCCAGCACCTCGAAGGGCCCGATCCGCCGCGGATCGTGCTGCGTCAGCTGAGTCACCACTTTGCCTGCCACCTCCCCGTACGAGCCGCGTCACCCACATATGTACGCGACCTCGTGCAGCGTCTCACCACCGCCACCGCGTTGGCGGCACGCACCCCGATTCTTCCTGGCCGGAGCACAGGTTGCGAACTCGGGTCCGGATCGGGGTGTCTCCCCATAACCCCGGGCAAATGCCTCCCCCAAGGGATTCCCCGGAGTGCCCCGCGCCCGCTCAGGAGGGCCGGTGACCACTGCTGACGTGCGTCGACGTGCTCGTTTTCGTCAGGAGTGCGAACGACGCTCCCTGGTTGTCCGTGACGACCGCCACATTCCCGTACGAAGTGTCGAAGGGCGGCACCTGGACGCGGCCGCCGCTCCGGTTCACCGTCCCGAGCGCCGTCTCCATGTCCGCCACGGCGAAATGGACGAGGAAATGCGGCGGCATCTCGGCCGGGAACACCTCCGAGACGGCGGCCCGGCCGAAGTCGGGAACCGCTTCCGGTCCGAAGAGCGCGTCGCGGAAGAGGTTGCCGTAGAAGGCGTTGGCGACCTCCGTGTCCCGGGCGTACAGCTCGGCCCAGCCGAAGGTGCCGGGCTCGTGACGGCGGCCGAATCCGGCGTGCGTACCGGCCTGCCAGAGGCCGAATACGGCCCCCTCGGGGTCGGTGGCCAGCGCCATCGTCCCCAGTTCGCCCACCGGAACCGGCGCGGTGATCACCTGTCCGCCGGCCTGGTGGATCCGGGCGACGAGGTCATGGACGTGCGGGGTGGCGAAGTACACCGTCCAGACGGTGGGCATGCGGCCGTCGGCCTTGTGGGTGAGGGAGGCGACGGGTGCGCCGTCGCACAGGGCCAGCGTCAGGCCGTCCTTCTCCTGGAAGGACCACCCGAAGAGCTCACCGTAGAAACGCTTGCCCGCCTCGACGTCGGGCAGCTGGGCGTCCAGCCAGCACGGGACGCCCTCTGTGCGGGCGGATGCCCTGTTTTCGGCCATACCGTCAAGCTAACGGTCCTTCACGCATCCCGCAGAGCAGGCGGTGGGATCCGGGCGCGCGACCGGGCACAACAGCCTCTCCTGGCCCCCCAGACGCCCTCTCACCTCCTCCGCACCCCATTTGCAGTCGGCCGAATCGCGCTCCGATCACCCCTCGGTAAGCTGACGGCATGACAGGACAAGTGCGTACCGTTGACGGCCGGGTGGCCGGTCGGCGTGGGCAGGCGACCCGGCAGAAGCTCCTCGACTGCCTCAGCGAGATGCTCAGCTCCTCCCCCTACCGGGACGTCAAAGTCATCGATGTCGCCCGGAAGGCGGGGACTTCGCCCGCCACCTTCTACCAGTACTTCCCGGACGTCGAAGGCGCCGTCCTGGAGATCGCCGAGCAAATGGCCACCGAGGGCGCCGGGTTGACCCAGCTGCTCGCGGGCCGGTCATGGGTCGGCAAGGCCGGCTGGCAGACCGCCCAGGAACTCGTCGACGGGTTCCTGGAGTTCTGGCGCAGGAACGACGCGATCCTCAGGGTCGTCGATCTGGGCGCCGCCGAGGGCGACAAGCGGTTCTACAAGATCCGCATGAAGATCCTCAACTCCGTGAACAACTCCCTTACGGACACGGTCACCGAGCTACAGGCCAAGGGCAAGGTCGACAAGGACGTCAACCCCGCCGCGGTGGCCGGCTCCCTCGTCGCGATGCTCGCGGCGGTGGCCTCGCATCAGAGGGGCTTCCAGACCTGGGGCGTCAAACAGGCCGAACTGAAGCCGAACCTGGCCCTGTTGGTCCACCTGGGCGTGACCGGCCGAAAGCCGACGAAATAGCCATGCCCCTTTTATCCAGGTCCGGCGGGCCCCTTCTCGGGCCCAAGTCCTGTCACACAGGCGGTGGTTCACCCAGGTGAACCACCGCCTGCCGCGCATCACCGGCCGGTACCTGTCCGCCTACCGGCCACCCGACCGCTTCGACCACCGGCCGCTCGGCCACTCAACTCGGGCCGCCCGCCCACCCAGCCGCTCTCTCGCGCGCGCGGCGCCAGGATCGCCCCTATAGAGGGGCGCGGGGAACTGCGCAACCACCCACGACGAACCCGCACCCGACCATGGCACCGCCAGCCCCCCGGCGACGGGCGTGAGCCCTCTCTCCTCCGGCGCCAGGGCCGCCCCTATAGGGGCGCGGGGAACTGCGCGTCCTCCGGCGCCAGGGCCGCCCCTATAGGGGCGCGGGGAACTGCGCGACCACCCACAACGAACGCGCACCCGACCATGGCACCCGGGCGACTCGGCCACTCGCCCGCCGGCCCACCGCCCGCTCAGCGCCGTACGATCCGGAAGATCCGTATCTCCCGCTCGACCCGCGCCTGGTACGTCGCGTACGGCGGCCAGAACGCGAGCAGTGCCTTCCAGGCCGCTTCCCGTTCCTCACCCGCCAGCAGCCGGGCCCGGACCGGGATGTCCTCCCCTTTCCAGCTGACCTCGGCGTCCGGATGGGCGAGGAGGTTGGCGGTCCAGGCGGGGTGACCGGTGCGCCCGAAGTTGGACCCGATGAGCAGCCAACTGCCCCCGCCGGCCGCCCCCTCCGGCATACACGCGAGCGGCGTACGCCGCAGCTGCCCGCTCTTCGCCCCGCGCGTGGCGAGCACCACCCCGGGCAGCAGTTGGGCGCTGAGCAGCACCTTGCCCCTGGTCAGCCGGTGGACAGCGCGGTCGAGCGCGGGCAGGACGTACGGGGCGATCCGCGCGAAGGCCCGGGTCGAGGACACTTTCTGGACCGCTTTCACGACCGCCGTCGCTTTCACAGGCATCAGACCGCCACCTCTTTGGTGTCGAAGAGCCGCGCGGCCTCGGCTGCATGCGCCCGGAGCCGGTGCACCGGCCCGAACAGCAGCTCGTCGCCCGCGGCGCGCTTGAAGTACAACTGGGCCTCATGCTCCCAGGTGAAGCCGATACCGCCGTGCAGTTGGATGCCCTCGGCGGCGGCGGTACGGAGGGAGTCGAGGGCCTGGGCGAGGGCCAACCCGCCAACTCGCTCGCCCTCGGCGCCCGTTGATGCCACCGCCCAGGCCGCGTAGTAGGCAGCCGAACGCGCCGCCTGGACCTGGACATACACATCGGCGAGCCGGTGCTTGACTGCCTGGAAGGACCCGATCGCCCGCCCGAACTGCTCGCGGCGCAGGGCGTGTTCGACGGTCAGCTCGAGAATCCGGTCGGCGGCCCCGACGGCCTCGGCGGCGAGCACGGCGGCGCCGACGTCTCCGGCGCGGACGAGGGCGCCTTCGACGTCGGCGTCCTCGTCGCCCAGCAACTCGGCGAGAACGTCCCGAAGTTCGAGGCGCGCCTGGGGCCGGGTGGCGTCGAGGGAGGTCTGCCGGGTGCGGACGAGACCGGGGGCGGCGCCGGGGACGAGGAAGAGAAGGGGGCGCGACCGGGCGTACCCACCGGCGTGGGCGGCGACCAGGAGGAGCCCGGCGCTGTGCCCGTCGAGGACCTGCCCGACCTGCCCGTAGAGCCGCCAACCCGCCGCCTGTCGAGTCGCCTGCACGCCTCCGGCCCGGCCGCCCCCGGCCCAGTCGCGGCGGGGTTCGCCGGTGAGGGAGAGCACGGCGGCCAGGGCGGTGCCGGGGACGGCGAGGGCGGCGGTCAGGTCACCGGAGGCGATGCGCGGGAGGAGGTCGGCGCGCTGGGCGTCGGTGCCGAGGGCGGTGACGAGGGGGGCGGCCAGGACGGCGGTCGCGAGCAGCGGGGAGGGTGCCAGAACGCGCCCCAACTCCTCGGCGATGAGCGCGAGTTCGGTCGGGGTGCCGCCGACTCCGCCACAGCTCTCGGGGAGGGCCAGGCCAGGGAGACCGAGGTCGCGGGCGAGGGCGGTCCAAAGCGCGGGGTCGTACCCGGCGAGGGTGTCGACGGCGGCCCGTACGTCGCCGGGCGAGCACCGCTTGCGGAGCAGTTCGCGGAGAGTACGGCGGATGTGGTCCTGCTCGGGGGTGAGACGGGCGTCCATTGACCTGGCCCTCCTGGGCGTCCGCGCCGCCCGGTCAGCGGGATCTGACGGTTCGTCATATTAGGGCGGGACACACCCTGCCGCACAGAGCCAGAGCTGATATACCGTCAGATTCATGCCGAGTCGACGGTGAAATCGGCGGACGGCAAGAGGGAGGGACAGACGGTGAGCCGGAAGGTCGCGATCGTCGGGGTGGCCCTGTCGGACTGCGGCCGGGTGGACGACGTCACCCCGTACGCCCTGCACGCGCAGGCCGCCCGGCGGGCGCTGGCGGACGCCGGGCTCGGCCGGGAGGTGGTGGACGGTTTCGCGTCCGCCGGTCTCGGCACGCTGGCCCCCGCCGAGGTGGCCGAATATCTCGGGCTGCGCCCCACCTGGGTCGACTCCACCTCGGTCGGCGGCTCGACCTGGGAGGTCATGGCGGCGCACGCGGCGGACGCGATAGCGGCGGGCCACGCGAACGCCGTACTCCTCGTCTACGGCTCCACGGCCCGCGCGGACGTCAAGGCGGGCCGGCGGACCGGCAACCTCTCCTTCGGCGCGCGCGGCCCCCTGCAGTTCGAGGTGCCGTACGGCCACACGCTCATCGCCAAGTACGCGATGGCCGCCCGCCGCCACATGCACGAATACGGCACGACGATCGAGCAGTTGGCGTCGGTGGCGGTCCAGGCGAGGGCGAACGCCGCGCTGAACCCCGAGGCGATGTTCCGCACGCCGATCACCGTCGACGAGGTGCTCGAAGGACCGATGATCGCGGACCCCTTCACCAAGCTCCACTGCTGTCTGCGCTCCGACGGGGGCGCGGCGGTGCTGCTGGCGGCCGAGGATTACGTACGGGACTGCCGTACGCGGCCGGTGTGGATCCTCGGCACGGGTGAGCACGTCTCGCACGTGAGCATGTCGGAGTGGGCCGACTTCACGGTGTCCCCGGCGGCGGCGAGCGGACGGCTCGCCTTCGAGCGGGCGGGGGTCAGGCCGGACGAGATGGACTTCGCGGAGATCTACGACGCGTTCACCTACATGACGCTGGTGACACTGGAGGACCTCGGCTTCTGCGGAAAGGGCGAGGGCGGAGAGTTCGTGGACGCCGGAAAGGGCCGCCTGCGGGTGGCGGGCGGCGAGCTGCCGGTCAACACGGACGGGGGCGGCCTGTCGGCCCAACACCCGGGCATGCGGGGGCTGTTCCTCCTGGTGGAGGCGGTACGGCAGCTGCGCGGGGACGCGGGCGCGCGACAGGTCCGTACGGCTGCGGGAGACCTGCCGAAGCTCGGCGTGGCGTCGGGGACGGGCGGCTGGTTCTGCTCGTCGGGCACGGTGGTACTGGGCCGGGGGTGAGCGGGGCGTCGCCGGCGCGTGGCGCCCGGTTCACCCGCTGGAGTGCTCCTTTGTGCGCGCCCTGGGCGGGGAGCTTCGAGTGATCGCCGACTTCGGGGACTCCGCGTACACCGTCGCGTGACGGCGTGACGGCGTGAGGCGTGACGGCGTGACGGGCGTGACCCGCGTGACGCGCGGCCGCCGCGAGGGCCCCGTCGGCCTTCGCGGCCTGCTCCGTCTGGATCCGCCTCGCTCCGCTTACGCGCAGGCCCCGCACAGCCCCCGGTAGGTCACCTCGACCTGGGACACCGTGAAGCCGAAGCGTTCCTCCGCCGGGAGGTCCGCCATGGGGTCGCCCGTGGGGTGGACATCCCTGATCGTGCCGCAGTTCGAGCAGATCAGGTGGTGGTGGGGGTGGTGCGCGTTCGGGTCGTAGCGCTTGGCCCGGCCGTCCGTGGCGACCTCTATGACCTCGCCCAGTGAGACCAGCTCACCCAGGGTGTTGTAGACGGTCGCCCGGGAGATCTCCGGCAGCCGCTGGGCGGCACGGGCGTGCACCTCGTCGGCCGTGTAATGGACGTGTTCCCCGTCGAGGACCTCCGCAACGACACGCCGCTGGGAAGTCATCCGCCAGCCGCGTCCACGCAGTCGCTCCAGCAGGTCGCTCATGTTGTTCACCTATTCAGGTTCGGCGGAATACACGGATTTTACCAGTGGACGTCCGGGTTCCGATAGGATATGGATTTGTCACACTTCTTGACTTGGACCTTGTCCATTGTAGGATCGCTTACGGCGATGGCCAAGGGAGCCAAGGGACAGGAAGAGACTCCAGTGCGGCAGGAGACAGAAGCGACGCGAGGGCGTGTGTGACTTCCTCCACAGGCCCGAGCATCCCCCCACCCCCCAGTTCCTGAGAAAGCAGTTCGTGAGCAACACCGAGATCTGCCCCGTCCGGAAGGATTCCCATGTCTGAGAACCATGACGCGATCGTCACCGACGCGAAAACCGAGGGCACGGGCGGCTGCCCGGTCGCGCACACGCGCGCCCCGCACCCGACCCAGGGCGGCGGCAACCGTCAGTGGTGGCCCGAGCAGCTGAACCTGAAGATCCTCGCGAAGAACCCGGCCGTCTCGAACCCCCTCGGTGAGGAGTTCGACTACGCCGCCGCGTTCCAGACCCTGGACCTTCCGGCCGTCAAGCAGGACATCGCCGCGGTACTGACCGACTCCAAGGACTGGTGGCCGGCCGACTTCGGGCACTACGGCCCGTTCATGATCCGGATGGCCTGGCACAGCGCGGGCACGTACCGCATCAGCGACGGCCGCGGTGGCGCCGGCGCCGGTCAGCAGCGCTTCGCCCCCCTGAACAGCTGGCCGGACAACGGCAACCTCGACAAGGCCCGCCGTCTGCTGTGGCCGGTCAAGAAGAAGTACGGCCAGAACCTCTCCTGGGCCGACCTCATGATCCTCGCGGGCAACGTGGCCCTGGAGTCGATGGGCTTCGAGACCTTCGGCTTCGGCGGCGGCCGCGCGGACGTCTGGGAGCCCGACGAGGACGTGTACTGGGGTCCCGAGAAGATCTGGCTCGACGACGAGCGCTACACCGGCGACCGTGAGCTGGAGGAGCCCCTCGGCGCCGTCCAGATGGGCCTCATCTACGTCAACCCGGAGGGCCCCAACGGCAACCCGGACCCGCTCGCCTCGGCCCGCGACATCCGTGAGACGTTCCGCCGTATGGCGATGGACGACGAGGAGACCGTCGCCCTCATCGCCGGTGGCCACACCTTCGGCAAGACCCACGGCGCCGGTCCGGCGGACGCGGTCGGCCCCGACCCCGAGGCCGCCCCGATCGAGCAGCAGGGCTTCGGCTGGAAGAGCACGTACGGCTCGGGCAAGGCCGGCGACGCGATCACCAGTGGCCTCGAGGTCACCTGGACGAGCACACCGGCCCAGTGGAGCCACGGGTTCTTCAAGAACCTCTTCGAGTACGACTACGAGCTGACCACCAGCCCCGCCGGTGCCAAGCAGTGGGTCGCCAAGGACGGGGCCGGCGCCGGCACCATCCCGGACGCCCACGACGCGTCGAAGTCCAAGCCTCCGATGATGCTGACGACCGACCTCGCGCTCCGGTTCGACCCGGCGTACGCGGAGATCTCCCGTCGCTTCTACGAGCACCCGGAGCAGTTCGCGGACGCGTTCGCCCGCGCCTGGTTCAAGCTGACCCACCGCGACCTGGGCCCGGTCGTCCGCTACCTCGGCCCCGAGGTCCCGACCGAGACGCTGCTGTGGCAGGACCCGCTGCCCGCGGTCACGCACGAGCTCGTCGACGCCGCCGACGTCTCCGCCCTCAAGGCGCAGATCCTCGACTCCGGCCTCACGGTGTCCCAGCTGGTCTCCACCACCTGGGCCGCGGCCTCGTCGTTCCGTGGCAGCGACAAGCGCGGTGGCGCCAACGGTGCCCGTATCCGCCTCCAGCCGCAGGCCGGCTGGGAGGTCAACAACCCGGACGAGCTCGCCACGGTGCTGCGCACCCTGGAGGGCGTGCAGTCGTCCTTCAACGCCGCGCAGTCCGGCGGCAAGCAGATCTCCCTCGCCGACGTGATCGTCCTCGCGGGTGCCGCGGGCGTCGAGAAGGCGGCCAAGGACGCCGGCTTCGACATCGAGGTCCCCTTCACGCCGGGCCGCGTCGACGCGACGCAGGAGCAGACGGACGTCGAGTCCTTCGCCGCCCTGGAGCCGACCGCCGACGGGTTCCGCAACTACCTCGGCAAGGGCAACCGCCTCCCCGCCGAGTACCTGCTGCTCGACAAGGCCAACCTGCTCAACCTGAGCGCCCCCGAGCTGACCGTCCTCGTCGGCGGCCTGCGCGTCCTCGGCGCGAACCACCAGGGCTCCTCGCACGGCGTCTTCACCGACACCCCGGGCAAGCTGACGAACGACTTCTTCGTCAACCTGCTGGAGCTGGGTACGGAGTGGACGGCCACGTCCGAGGACCAGAACACCTTCGAGGGCCGCGACGCCTCGGGCCAGGTCAAGTGGACCGGCACGCGTGCCGACCTGGTCTTCGGCTCCAACTCCGAGCTGCGCGCGGTCGCGGAGGTCTACGCGAGCGACGACGCCAAGGAGAAGTTCGTCAAGGACTTCGTCAAGGCGTGGGTCAAGGTGTCGAACGCGGACCGTTTCGACCTCGTCTGATCCGCTGATCGACTGATCGACTGAGTCACGACGTCCAGGTCGGCCCGTACGCTACGGGTCGGCCTGGACGTTTTCCGTCTCTACGCGGCCTCAGCCGACGGTACGCAGAAAGCTGGTCCAGGTGACGGGCGCGACGGCGAGGGTGGGTGCGTCGGCGTCCGGGCTCAGCAGGTTCTTGGAGTCGCGGATGTGGATGGTGTGGGGGCAGGCGGCTATTTCGACGCACTCTCCGCCCTCGTTCGTGCTGTAGCTGGACTTCCGCCAGGTGTAGGCGACTTCGAGACAGGCCTCGCCCTCGTTGTTGCTGTAGCTGGACTTGAACCAGGCCAGTCCGGTCGCGTTCACAGTTCTCCCGCCTTCTGCTGGATCAGCTCCTCGGACTCCCAGGGAGTGAGGGCCTGGGCGCGCAGGATGCCGAACTTCTCGAACAGATCGATCACCTGCTCCGACTTGTGGATCAACCTACTGCCGCCGTGCGCCTCCACGTACACCAGATTTTTCCCCTCGTCCGTACTCATCAGCTGCATCGGGCCGTTGAGCCCAGCGTGCGTGTGCCGCCTGGTCGGCATCACCTGGACTGTGAGGTGCTGTCGCATCTTCCCGATGCATTCCAGGATGTACAGCAACTGCTCCTTCAGCACCTCGTCGCTCCCGAGATTCCGCTCCAGCACGGACTCCTCGATCACGTATCCCACGAACGGCGGCGGGTTGCGTGTCAGTACCTCCTGCCGTTCCAGTCGAGCGGTGACGAGCTTCTCGATCTCCCCCTCGGTGTATGCCGGTCGCCGCGCCTCGTAGAGGGCCTGCGCGTGCGCCGGGGTCTGGAGCAGTCCCGGAATCAGCATGTTCTCGTACGCGCTGATCATGAGCGCCTTGCGCTCCATCCGCACCCAACTCACGAACTCCGGCGGGTACTTCTCCTCCTCCATCATCTCGATGCAGGCGATGATCGCGCCCCGCGCGTCGAGCCCCCGGTCCGCGTCCCGCAGGAAGTCGATCGGCGGAATCCGCTCGCACCGCTCATACGACCCGTAGGTGGACTCCGCGACCAGGAGTACGTCCGCCGCCTGCTTCTGGGTCAGTTCCAGGCGGCCCCGGGAGATCCGCAGCAGCTCCCCCACAAGCTTCCGTTCCTTCGACACCTCACCGTTCGATCCCACAACGACCACCGTCCTCCCCACAACCACTGAAGTACACCGCGTCCTGCTGGTCACGCTACGTATTCGGCGCGACCCTTGTGGTTATGACGAGCAAACTCCCCCCGAATTGGGTCCCCAAGTCCGGCCTTCAACTACGTCTCGCCGGAGTCCAGTTCGACGCCGTCCGCGTGGACGGGGTACGCGGCGAGGCAGCCGTGCACCATCTCCTGACCCTGACCGGCGGACGGCCCGGCCCCGTCGTACGCGAGGTGGGCGGGGGCCGATCGACGTACTTCCTGCTCGCGCCCGGGGAGAGCGAGGAGTACGAATGGCCGCCGGGGGCAAGGAAGTTCGCGCGGTCGGTGGCGCAGGCAGAGTACGTCGGGGTACCGGCGGCGGAGGGCAACACGTACCCCCTGAGCTGGCGTTGCGGGGCGCCGGAGGTGGGGGAGTTCGTGGACGCGGAGTTGCTGCACGGGGTGCTGATGGCGCAGTTCGCGCGCAGCCGTCAGGGCCTGGGGTGATATTCGCCGAACCCGGCGGATGCGGGCCATGGACAGGCCCGTCGGCTGTCATCCGGAACGGAGCTGGGGGAAGCGGAGCGTGAAGTGCGCGCCGTGAGCGCTGGGTCTGATGGTGAGGGTGCCGTGGTGAGTCGTGGTGATGCGGTGGGCAATGGCCAGGCCGAGTCCGGAGCCGCCGGCATCGCGGGTGCGGGCGTCGTCGAGGCGGGTGAAACGCTCGAAGACCCGCTGGTGGTCCTTGAGCGGGATACCGGGCCCGTCGTCCTGGACGTCCAGGACGGCTTCGCCGCCGTCGCGGTCGTGGGTGAGGCGGACGGTGATGGTGCTGTTGGCGTGGCGTTCGGCGTTGTCGAGAAGGTTGCCGAGGACTCGGGCGAGCAGCATCGGATGGCCTCGCACGGTGACGGGGCCGGGTTCGGTGTGCACGTCGACGGCCAGGCCCCGGGGCGGGCGGCGACGGGCGGTCTCGTCGCGGACCAGGTCGGTGAGGTCGACGCTCCGGTCCGGTTGCCGGTCGGTGTGGTTGGCGTCGAGGCGGGCCAGGAGCAGGAGGTCTTCGGTCAGGTCTTGGAGGCGTTTGGTGTCCTCGTGGGCGTCGTGGACGACTTGCGGCCAGTCGGCGGCCCCGGTGCGGTGGAGGGCGAGTTCGAGTTCGGTGCGCAGGCAGGCAAGGGGAGTGCGCAGTTCGTGGGAAGCGTCCGCGACGAACTGGCGCTGCCGGTCGACTGCGGTCTCCAGTCGGTCCAGGGTGGCGTTCATCGTCTCGGCCAGGCGGGCGATCTCGTTCCCGGCCCGGGGTACGGGAACGCGCCGGTCGAGGTGATGGGCACTGAGCTTGGCGAATTCGGCACGGATGCCCTCGACCGGGCGCAGTACCCGGCCCACCGCGAACCAGGTGCTCGCGCCGGTCAGGAGCGTGAGACCCAGTGCGCTCCAAGCCATCTTCCACATGAGGGCGTTCAACTGGCCTTGATAGCTCTTGATTCCAGCGAAAGTAAATCCATCCTGTCCGGGTCCGGAGTAGTACATCCGGATAGGCGTAGACGCCCGGTCGTCAGCCCATGGCATGAACGACAGTCGTGGCTCGAGCCTTTCGAAGGTGAGGCTGAGCGCGACAGCACAGGCGATCAGCAACATCACGGTCATGACGACGGACAGCAATGTCAGCCGCATACGCAGCGTGCTCGGCCACAACCATCGCCATGGCCTTCGCAGATGACGGCGCCTCATGCGCGTGCGCCTTCGGCGGCGTCGAAGCGGTAGCCGACACCACGGACGGTGTGGATCGTGCGCCGCCCGAACGGAGCATCGATCTTGCGGCGCAGGGCACTGACGTACACCTCGACCACGTTCACGTCACCGTCGAACCGGTGGTCCCACACGTGTTCCAGGACCTCTCTCTTGGAGACGGTCTCACCGCTGCGTCGTGCCAGGTACTCCAGGACGGCGAACTCCCGCGCGGTGAGCTCCACGGGTGCGCTTCCCCGTCGGCAGCTGCGTGCCGCGGGGTCGATCTCCAGGTCGCCAACCCGGATGACCGCGGGACGTTCGGGCCGGCCGCGCCGCAGCAGTGCCCGCATGCGGGCGGCGAGGGCGACGAAGGAGAACGGCTTGGTGACATAGTCGTCGGCGCCGGTGTCCAGACCCTCGGCCTCGTCGTACTCCCCGTCCTTGGCGGTCAGCATCAGCACCGGTGTCCATACGCCGGCCTCGCGTAATCGCCCACACAGCCGGTAGCCGTTCAGGCCCGGCAGCATCACGTCCAGGACGATGGCGTCGTAACCGGTCTCCAGCGCCAACTCCAGCCCGTGCAACCCGTCATGAGCCAGGTCGACGGCGTACCCCTCGCCCACAAGTCCGCGTCGCAGCAGCTCGGCCAGCCTGAGGTCGTCCTCCACCACCAATATCCGCATGACATTCAGGATGACCACAGGTCGCGAGGTTCCTGAGGAAGCCTTCAGGAACCTTCAGGATCCTCACAGCCGCTCCATGGCACCGTTGCTTGGGCAACACACCGCACGGCACAAACGGGAGGAAATCATGTCCAAGATCCGTACACTGATGGCCGCTTCCGCCGCGACCGCCGCCCTCGCGGGCGGGCTGATGCTGACCACCGGATCGGCAGGCGCACAGTCGGCGGGCGTACTCGCCAAGTGCAACTCCGAGCACCATGTGACAAGCAGCGGAGCCGAGGCCGACTGGACCATCAACTGCTCGGGCGGCAAGGTCGACGTGTTCGGCAACGTCACCGACAAGGCATCCGACGGTGAGTGCGCCCGCGTCTACGCGGTCTACAACGACGGCAGCAAGCAGTACAGCAGTAAGGCCTGCCCCAAGGGGGAGACCGTGGAGTTCGACTTCAGCAACAAGTCGTACACCGACTCGCGCAACGCCGTGAAGGTGTACCTCCAGGAGCTCTGAGCCAGGTTCCGTCCGGGCCTGTGACTTCGCTCGCGTAACGCCGCCAGGCGGCTCAAGCGCGCCGGTGCCGGGCCCTGAGTCATCACCATGGCGAAGTCGCCGGCGATTTCGCCGATCGTGACGCGGCCCTCCAGTTCGGCCAACCAGCCGGGCGGGAGGGCCGTTTCGCCGTGCGGGCGCCACAGCGACACGGCACAGCACGGCACCATGACTGCCGAGATCCACGTACCCGCGATACTCGTACCCGCGATACTCGTCCCATGGAACCGGATCCGGATCTTCACGAGCTGCTCAGGACCCTGCGGGTGTGGTCCCCCGAGGTCACCACGCTGCCGCCCTTCGCCCCGGACACGGCACCCTCCGCCCCGCTCCCCCTGTTCACCACCTGGTTCGCGGAGGCGGTGGCCGCCGGCCAGCCCGAGCCGCACACCATGTCCCTGGCCACGTCGGACGCGGACGGCCTGCCCGACGTACGCACCGTCATGCTGCACGGCGCGGACGCCGACGGCTGGGCCTTCGCCTCGCACTCCGGAAGCGCCAAGGGGCGCCAACTCGCTGCGCGCCCCTACGCCGCGCTCCACTTCTACTGGCCCGCGCTGGGCCGCCAGATCCGGCTGCGGGGCCCCGTCGAGTCCGCCCCCTCTCCCGAAGCACAGGCCGACCTGCACGCCCGCTCGACGGGAGCACTGGCCGCCGCGCTGACCGGCCGCCAGAGTGAAGTGCTGGGCTCGGTGGCCGAGTTGGAGCACACCTCGCGGGAGGCTTGGGAACGGGCGCAGCGCGAACCGGACGCCCCCGCACCGACCTGGACCCTGTACCGTCTGCGCCCCGACGAGGCCGAGTTCTTCCAGGGAGACGCCGAGCGCCGCCACCTACGGCTCAAGTACCGCCGCACGGATACGGGTTGGCTCAGGGAGTTGCTGTGGCCGTAGGCCTGCCCTCCCCCTGATCCGGCTTCGGCTTCGGCTCCGGGTCCTGGGCGACCCGCGCGTGCAGGTGCACATCCCGGAAGAGGTCCTGCCGTTCCGCTTCGAACATCGCGCCCCGCAGGGTTCCCTCGTACCGGAATCCGCAGTGGTCGGCGACGCGGCAGGAGGCGTCGTGGCCGACGGCGTGGCCCAGTTCCAGGCGGTTCAGGCCGAGGCTGTCGAAGGCCCAGCGCGCGCCGAGGGCGAGGGCGCGGGTGGCGACGCGCTTGCCACGGGCCTCGGGCAGGACCCAGTAGCCGACGCGGGCGAGCCGCATGAAGGGGTCGATGTCGTTGATGCCCAGGTGGCCGAGTATCGCGCCGGTGGAGATGTCCGTGACGCAGAAGGACACCCGGGTGCCGTCCGCCGCGGTCCCGGAACGGGTGCCGAGGGAGTCACGGGCGCTGTCGACGTCGGTGACCGGCTTCATCGGGGTGTTCCAGCGCCTGAAGTCCGGGTCGGTCAGTCCGCGCAGCCACGCGTCGACGTCGGTGTCGGAGTCCGCGCGCCACTGCCGCAGCCGGAGTCCGTGACCGAGCAGCTCGGGAAATTCGGGGATGGGCTGGGTGGGGATGGGTTGAGAGAGGGCGTGCTCATGGATATGGGCCATCAGCCCATTGAAGCCCGTACGGCTGTACGACTCCCACCTCGGGGACGGAAAATCGGCACACCCTCCCGAAAGGCGACCTCCAGCCCCATCCCGACCCGCAACCCACCTTCCGCCCCTTCCACCTCCGTCATCATCCGCGGCCCCTCGTCGAGGTCGACGACGGCGGCGACGTACGGCGTGCGTTCCCCGAAGGGCGGCAGGTCGTTGCGGTGGACGACGGACCAGGTGTAGAGCGTGGCCAGCCCGCTCGCGGTCTCCCACGTCACGTCCTCGCTCCAGCAGTGCGGGCAGAACTCGCGGGGGTAGTGATGAGCGCGCCCACACCCCCCGCACCGCCGCACGAGCAGCCGCCCCTCGGCCGCCGCGTCCCAGTAGACGCGCGTGAAGGCGTCGATCTCCGGAATGTCGAACCCGTTCCTGTCCGTGCCCATGTCCACGGCCCCCTGACAAATGTCCGAATCTGACGGCACGTCAGCTCGCTACGTCGGCTCAGTATGCCCTCACCGCACCCCCGCAACCAGGCCGCCTGCCCCACCGGCCCCGCCCATCTCCCCCACAGCCGTGATCAATCCGCAACCAATTCCGGTCTTGCCCGAGACCTACCAAGTGAGCACGTGAATACGCTCAGATACATGGCCGCCTCACCGACACCCCTACCGTCTCCGCCCGCCCCCGTGTACGTCATCGGCGGCGGCCCCGGCGGTCTCGCCGTGGCGCACGCGCTGCGGGCGCAGGGTGTGCGGGCCGTCGTGCTGGAGCGGGGCGACCGGATCGGGGCGTCCTGGCGGCGGCATTACGACCGGCTGCGTCTGCACACCACCCGGCGGCTGTCCTCGCTGCCGGGGCTGGCGATGCCGCGCTCGTTCGGGCGGTGGGTGGCCCGGGACGACGTGGTGCGGTATCTGGACAAGTACGCCGAGCACCACGAGCTGGAGGTCGTCACCGGCGTCGAGGTGTCCCGGGTCGAGCGGACCGCCGACGGCACCGGCTGGCTGCTGCACGCCACCGGTGGGCGCGAGCTGACCGGCTGCGCGGTCGTCGTCGCCACCGGGACCAACCACACCCCCCGGATCCCCGACTGGCCGGGGCGCGACGCCTACCTCGGCGACCTGCTGCACGCCGGCCACTACCGCAACGCCGGGCCCTACGCCGGCCGTGACGTCCTCGTCGTCGGCATCGGCAACACCGGTGCCGAGATCGCCGTCGACCTGGTGGAGGGCGGGGCCGCGCGGGTGCGGCTGTCGGTGCGTACCGCTCCGCACATCGTGCGGCGTTCCACGGCCGGCTGGGCGGCCCAGTTCACGGGCATCGCCGTACGACGACTGCCGGTGCGGCTCGTCGACCGGCTCGCCGGGGCGATGGCCAAGGTGAGCGTGCCCGACCTGTCCGCCCACGGGCTGCCCCGCCCCGACACCGGGCTGTACTCACGGGTGACCGAGGGCTCCCTCCCGGTACAGGACGTCGGCCTCATCGACGCCGTACGGCAGGGGCGCGTCGAGATCGTGGCCGCCGTGGACGGGTTCGAGGACGGCAAGGTCGTCCTCGCCGACGGCGAGCGCCTCGAACCGGACGCCGTCATCGCCGCCACCGGATACCTCCGGGGCCTGGAAGGCCTCGTCGGCCACCTCGACGTACTCGACGCGCACGGCAAGCCGGTCGTCCACGGACCCCGCTCCCCGAAGAACGCGCCAGGCCTCTACTTCACCGGCTTCACCAACCCCATCAGCGGGATGTTCCGCGAGCTGGCGATCGACGCGGTGAAAATCGCCAAAGTCATCGCCAAGGACGGCAAACGCCAGGCCGCCCGGCTCCCTGTCTGACGACATCCCCGCACGCCCCGGACGCCTCGAACAACTCACCGCCGCCGGCCGGCTCCGAGGGGCATGGGCACTACCAGGTGCCCGCAGGCAGAGTGGTGCCGCTGCTCGCGCCGTTGTCCGCGATGGCGCCGGCACCGAACTCGATGACATGACAGACCTGACGTGACGATGACGAGGACGAGGACGAGGACGAGGAGTGGTTCATGAATCGACGGAAGCTACTGGGCTCGGTGACAGCCGGTGCCGGTGCGTCACTGTTACCCGGGAACGCCACAGCGGTCGGAAGCGCCACGGCGGCCGAGGGTGAACTGGCCGCGCGGGTGCGGCGATACCTGGACCGCGCACTGGCCGCCGGCAGCCCGAGCGCGGTGTGCGGAGTCATCCGCGGCGGACACGGATACGCGGCCGGCGCAGCCCAGGACGGCCCCACACCGGGCGGCAGGACGGTGTTCCAGCTCGGCTCGATCGGCAAGACCCTCACCACCACCGCTCTCGCGCGCGCCGTGTGTTCGGGCACGGCCCGCCTCGACGCGCCGCTCGTTCTGCCCCCCGCGTTCCGCATCCCGCGCAAGGGCCCTCGGCCGATCACCCTGGTCGACCTGGCGACCCACACCTCCGGTCTGCCCTCACTGCCTCCGAATCTCCTGGCGGAAGCGGACCCCTACGACCCGTACGCGCACTACACGCTGGACGACCTGGCCGTCGGCCTGGCCGAGACGACGCTGAGCGCCGAGCCGGGCAGCACCTACGAGTACTCGAACCTCGGGTCGGGACTGCTCGGACAGTCGCTGGCCTTCGACGACGTGCCCGCGATGCTGGAGCGCGACGTGACCCGGCCGCTGCGCCTGCCCGACACGACGACGACCCTCAGGCCGGACATGGCCTCCCGCAAGGCCGTCGGTCATCTCGACGGGGATCCCGTCCCCGACTGGCACGACCACGTCCTCACCGCCGCGGGCACCTCCATCTACAGCACCGCCGACGACATGCTCCGCTATCTCGGCGCACAACTGCGCCCGGAACGCTCGCCGTTGCGGGACGCGATCGAACTGACCCAGCGCCCCCACTTCACCGTCGACGAGAACCTGCGGCTCGGGCTCGGCTGGCATCTCAGCGCGCTGTCCGACGGCCGGACCATGACCTGGCACAACGGCGGCACCGGCGGATTCAGTACCTGTGCGGCGTTCAGCCGGCAGAGCATGACGGCGGTGGTGATGATGGTGAACACCGCAAGCGAGGAGTCCGACACCGAGCCCCGCCCTGTCGACGCGCTGACCTTCGCCCTGCTCGAAGAACTCTGACGACCACAACCATCGGTCGTCCGACTTTGCTCCTCGCACAGCCATTCCTGACGGAGTGTCAGTTCAGTAACCTGAGAAGTAACCTGACACTGCGTCAGTTTATTGGCTGTCACGAAGCTGTCACGAGCTGTCACAGAGGAGCGGGCGGACCGATGCTTGGATCAACCCACGGCACCCTCACCACCACCTCCCGTCGGGCCCGGGTCATCGCCTGCGGCGAGCAGCCCTCGCCGGTCGTGCACGGCAGGCCCGCCGACGTCGACGATCTCGACGTCAGCGGCCGGCCGCTGTACGCCGGCGTGCCCGACCTCGACCGCTTCTTCCGGCCCCAGTCCCTGGCGGTGATCGGTGCCTCGGACGCCGAGGGGCGGCCGAACACCGGTATCACCCGGCAGTTGCTGGCGTGGGCCGAGCGGGTCGGTGCCCGGCTGCACCCGGTGCACCCGACCCGCGAGGCCGTCTTCGGCATCCCCTGCTTCCCCTCCGTCGCGGACCTGCCCGAGCAGGTCGATCTCGCCGTGCTGCTGGTCGCCGATCCCCTTCCCCTGGTCGAGCAACTCGCCGAGGCCAAGGTGAGGTTCGCCGTCGCCTTCGCCTCCGGGTTCGCGGAGACGGGCGAGGCGGGAGCGGAGGCACAGGCCCGTCTGTCCGCCGCCGTCCGCCGCTCCGGCCTGCGTCTCCTCGGCCCGAACACCAACCTCAACGCCTTCGAGAACTTCCGCGAAGACCTCGACGGCCCCGCGATCGCCCTGATCACCCAGTCCGGCCACCAGGGCCGCCCGGTGTTCGCCCTCCAGGAACTCGGCATCCGCCTCTCCCACTGGGCCCCCACCGGCAACGAGGCCGATCTGGAGACCGCCGACTTCATCTCCTACTTCTCCGAGCGCCCCGAGGTGGGCGCCATCGCCTGCTACGTCGAGGGCCTCAAGGACGGCCGTTCCTTTCTCCTCGCGGCCGACCGGGCCGCCCGGCGCGGAGTACCGGTCGTCGCGGTCAAGGTGGGCCGCACGGAGACCGGCGCCCGCACCGCCGCCTCCCACACCGGCAAGCTGACCGGCGCCGACACGGTGGTGGACGCGGCGATGCGGCAGTACGGCGTGATCCGCGTCGACGGTCTCGACCAACTCCAGGACACCTCAGCCCTGTTGGCCCGCGCCCGCCGTCCTCTCGCCGACGGGGTCGCCGTCTATTCGATCTCGGGCGGCACGGGCGCGCACTTCGCGGACCTGGCGACGGAGGCCGGGCTGAACCTGCCGCAGCTGTCCGCCGCCAAGCAGGCGGAGCTGCACGAGTGGATACCCGACTACCTGAACGTGGCCAACCCGGTCGACAGCGGCGGGCATCCGGTCGGCGACTGGCGCGGCCGGAAGATCATCGACGCGATCCTCGCCGACCCGGCGGTGGGCGTCCTGGTCTGCCCCATCACCGGCCCCTTCCCCCCGATGAGCGACAAGCTCGCGCAGGACCTCGTGGACGCGGCCGAGCAGACGGACAAGCTGGTGTGCGTGATCTGGGGATCGCCGGTCGGCACGGAGTCGGCGTACCGCGAGACGCTGCTCGGGTCCTCCCGGGTGGCGACGTTCCGTACCTTCGCGAACTGCGTGACCGCCGTGCGCGCCCATCTCGACCACGCCCGGTTCACCGCCTCGTACCGCTCGCCCTTCGACGAGGCCCCGCGCACCCCCTCGCCCAGTTTCCGCAAGGCGCGTGCGCTGATGCGGCCGGGCGAGGCGCTGAGCGAGCACGCCGCGAAGCTGCTGCTGCGCGCGTACGGAATCCGGGTGCCGCGCGAGCAGTTGGTGACCAGCGCTGCGGCGGCCGTGCGGGCGGCGGGCCTGGTGGGCTACCCGGTGGTGATGAAGGCGTCGGGCGGCCAGATCGCGCACAAGACGGAACTCGGGCTGGTGAAGATCGAGCTGACCTCGGCCAGCCAGGTCCGCGACGCCTATCGCGAGCTGACCGACATCGCCCGCTACGAGGGCGTGGACCTGGACGGCGTACTCGTGTGCCAGATGGTCGAGCGGGGCGTCGAGATGGTCGTCGGCGTCACGCACGACGACCTGTTCGGCCCGACGGTGACGGTGGGGCTCGGGGGCGTGCTCGTGGAGGTGCTGCGGGACACCGCCGTACGCGTGCCGCCCTTCGGTGAGGAGCAGGCGCGGGACATGCTGACCGAGCTGCGCGGGCGTCCCCTCCTCGACGGTGTCCGGGGGCGCCCCCCGGCCGACCTGGACGCGCTCGTCGAGGTCGTCCTGCGGGTGCAGCGCATGGCGCTGGAACTCGGGGACGAGCTGGCGGAGCTCGACATCAACCCGCTGATGGTGCTGCCCAGGGGGCAGGGAGCGGTGGCGCTGGACGCGCTGGCGGTGTGCGGCCCAGGTCCGGAGAACCAGGACGTGAACCAGCAGCCGCTGTAGCCGCTGTAGCCGCTGTAGCCGCCACAAGAAACGGAGCAGCACTCCCATGACTTCCTCCCCCGAAGAGTCCAGCACGCCGGAAATCCCGGAAGAGCCGGAAAAATCCGCTGATGCGTCTGAGTCATTGGTACTGCACGCCACTGACAATCACGTCTCGTGGATCACCCTCAACCGCCCCGAAACCCTCAACGCCATCACCCCTGACCAGCGAGAACGCCTGATCCAATTTTTTTCGGACGCGTCCGCCGACCCCGCCGTACGAGCCGTCGTCCTCACCGGGACCGGCCGCGGCTTCTGCGCGGGCGCGGACCTGCGAGGTGGTGCCGGACAGGCCGACGGGGAACGGGTTGCCGGTGACGTGGCCCGGGTCATCCGGCTCGGCGCGCAACGGCTGATCGCCGCCGTCCTGGACTGCGAGAAGCCGGTCATCGCCGCCGTGAACGGCACGGCGGCCGGCCTCGGCGCCCACCTGGCCCTCGCCTGCGACCTGGTCCTGGCCGCCGAACAGGCGCGGTTCATCGAGGTGTTCGTACGGCGCGGACTCGTCCCCGACGGCGGCGGGGCGTATCTCCTCCCCCGGCTGGTCGGCCCACAGCGCGCGAAGGAACTGATGTTCTTCGGCGACGCGCTCACCGCCCCGGACGCCGAGCGCCTGGGCCTGGTCAACCGGGTCGTCCCGGCCGACGACCTCCACAAGACGGCCCGCGAGTGGGCGGAACGCCTGGCCGCCGGCCCGACCCGCGCCCTCGCCCTGACCAAGCAACTGGTCAACGCCTCTCTCGACTCCGACCGCGCCACCGCCTTCGCCGCCGAGGCCACCGCCCAGGAGATCAACATGACGACGTCGGACGCGCGGGAAGGTGTGGCGAGCTTCGTGGAGCGGCGGAGCCCGCGCTACAGCGGTAGTTGACCCGTCTTGATTGCCCTATGGGGCTTCACTTCTGACGTTCCGTCAGCTCCAATGGAGGGCATGCTGGGACAAGCGGGAATGGCGGCGGCTGCCGTCCGGTATCTCAGGTCGACCGGAGCACCAACAGTGGCACCCACCGTCGAGGGCCCCGTCGAAGCGCTGCCCCGGCCGGACTTACGGGCGGTCGGCGAGGACGAGCGGGCACCCGTCGCCCCGGCCGAATTCCGGCGCGTACTGGGCAACTTCGCCACCGGCGTCACCGTCATCACCGCCCCGGCCGCCGAAGGCGAGACCTCACCCGCCGGCTTCGCCTGCCAGTCCTTCGCCGCCCTCTCCCTCGACCCGCCGCTCGTCGTCTTCATGGTCGGCCGTACGTCGAGGACCTGGCCGTTCATCGCCCGCGCGGGCGTCTTCTGCGTCAACGTACTGGGCGCCGAGCAGGGCGAGTTGTGCCGCGGGTTCGCGAGGAGCGGTACGGACAAGTTCGCGGGCGTCGAGTACGACGCGGCCCCGGTCTCCGGCTCGCCGCGCCTCACGGGCACCGCCGCCTGGGTCGACTGCGCGATCCAGGCGGTGCACACGGGAGGCGACCACTTGATCGTCGTAGGTCGGGTGGAGGCGCTGGGGGCAGGCGACGGGGACACCGCTCCCCTGGTGTTCCACAAGGGACGTTTCGTCTGATCGACGCCGGTCTCCTCCCCCGTTCGGCTCGGGGCCGGCGCAAAGGCCGCCTGCGGCACCGTTCACGGCCATCGCCCTGAACATCGAGCGCTTCCAGCGGCCTGACGCCGACACGTTCCGCGTCTCGTGGTCGACCAGGACGAGGCCGCCACCGACCGGGTTCTGCACGTGCGGCGGCGGGCTCGGTCCTGCACCGAGCCCGCCGCTCCCACTCCACCTGTTCCTGATCGCTCGCTGTGACGCTCAC
>NZ_LGDW01000055.1 GCF_001280005.1 Streptomyces sp. NRRL WC-3618
GGGCGGGGGGGCGCGGTGCGGCGGCGGAGGAAGCGGGGGAGGGCCAGGGTGACGAAGCCTTCCGCCTGCATCGCGGCCAGGCCGATGCGGGGGAGGTCGCCGGAGGCGCGGTAGACGACGAAGCGGGGTTCCCAGCGGGGGCGGAACTTGGCGTTGAACTTGTACAGGGACTCGATCTGGAACCAGCGGGACAGGAACACCAGCAGGCCGCGCCACGCGCGCAGTACCGGCCCCGCGCCGATCTTCTCGCCGCGGGCCAGTGCCGAGCGGAACATGGCGAAGTTGAGGGAGACGCGGGTGACGCCGTGGCGGGGGGCGGCCTCCAGGGCGGCCACGATGAGGAGTTCGTTCATGCCGGGGTCGGCCGCGCGGTCGCGCCGCATCAGGTCCAGGGAGACACCGTCGGGGCCCCAGGGGACGAAGTGCAGGATCGCCTTCAGGTCGCCGTACGGGCCGGGCTGGTCGTCGGTCTTGTGGGCGGTGGCGATCAGGCAGTCGCCGTCGCCCGGGTCGCCGATGCGGCCCAGCGCCATGGAGAAGCCGCGCTCGGTGTCGGTGCCGCGCCAGTCCTCCGCGGCGAGCCGAATGCGGTCCAGTTCCGCGTCGCCGAGATCACGGATGCGCCGTACCCGGGTTTCGTAGCCCGCGCGTTCGATGCGCTTGACCATCTGGCGCACGTTGCGCATCGCGCGCCCGGCCAGGGAGAAATCCGCGACGTCCACCACCGCCTCGTCGCCCAGTTCGAGCGCGTCGAGGCCGGTCTCGCGGGTCCAGACCTCGCCGCCGGTCTCGGAGCAGCCCATGACGGCGGGGGTCCAGGAGTGGGCCTTGGCCTCGTCCATGAAGCGTTCGATGGCGCCCGGCCAGGCCTCGACGTCACCGATCGGGTCGCCGCTGGCGAGCATCACGCCGGAGACGACGCGGTAGGTGACGGCGGCCTTGCCGCTGGGGGAGAAGACGACCGCCTTGTCGCGGCGCAGCGCGAAGTGGCCGAGGGAGTCGCGGCGGCCGTGCTTGTCGAGGAGGACGCGCAGCCGGTCCTCGTCCTCCGGGGTCAGGCGGGCGGCCGGGTGTTCGGGCCGGAACGCGAAGTAGATCGTCGTGATGGCGGTCAGCAGGCCGAGGGCGCCGAGCGAGTATCCGACGGTCCAGGAGGTCGGCCCGGCGTAGTCGACGGGGCCCTCGAAGCCGAACAGGCCGTACATGACGTGGGAGAGGAGCTCGGCGAGGCTGGGATCGCCGTACATGCGGTTGCTGTGGGCGCTCACTATGACCAGCCCGAGCCCGAGCGAACCGGCGCTCATCAGCACGAAGTTGGTCAGCGCGCGCCAGCGGCTGCGCGGGTCGGGCAGCGCCTCGAACTCCGTACGGTGGCGCAGCACCATCACCAGCAGGAGTACGGAGATGAGGAGCCCGACGAACGAGTGCCGGTAGGCGAACTGGGCCACGGCGCCGGCCGGCAGCAGGGCCACGGCGGCGCGCCAGGCCCGGCGCTTGCGGCGCCTGAGGCCGTGCGCGAGGAGCAGCAGGAGGACGCCGGTGCTGAGCGAGAGCGCGGCGGCGAAGGGGCCGAGCGCGCCGGGCAGCACCTCCGCGAGCGCGTGCATCCGGCTGTGCCGGAAGCGCGGGAACACGCCTGCCGCGATGTCGACCAGGCCCACGAGCGCACAGGCCCGGGCTACCCAGGCGGGGACGGCTTCGGGACGCGGACCGCGCAGTACGCGCGGCAATTGACGTGATCGTTCCGGAACCTCGCCCGACATTTCGCCATCTATCCTGACAGACATCGCATCCCATTGGTTCTGCGAGAGACCTCGAATCCGGAGCCGATCCGGCATCCGGTGGCATTGCGCCCTCTAGGACGGTGTCCCCGTGGGTGAGGTTCACTCACCCGCGGAAAGCCATATCAAAGGACAGTCAAAGTCCGGGGCAAGCTGCGGTGAAGGTACACGAAGGAAGCGGCCGTCGTCGGCGGAGAGAACGGGCAACTGCAGTCATGGGTCTCACGAGCAAGACGGTGCTGGCGCTGGCGATCCTGGCGGCCGCCCTGTTGTTCATCGGCACGATCGCGTTCTGGCCCCGGCTGGCGCGCCCCAACTGGCGGGCCGTCGGCGGCCGGGCGGTGCTGCTGCTGGCCACCCAGGTCGCGGTGTTCGCCGCGGTCGCTCTCGCCGTCAACCAGAGTTTCGGTTTCTACGCGTCCTGGGACGACCTCCTGGGCAGGGAGACCGACCAGGGCGTGGTCGTCGACCACAGCAAGGGGGCGCACCGCGACTTCCGGGTCCTCTCCACCCAGTCGGTGAGTGTGCCCGGCGGTCATATGCCCAGGGTCGGTGGACAGATCCAGAAGATCGGGGTCGTCGGCAAGAAGTCGGGCATCACCTCCCCGGCGTACGTCTATCTGCCACCGGAGTACTTCCAGCCGCGGTACGCGAAGCGCACCTTTCCGGTGGTCGTTGTCCTCACCGGCTATCCGGGGACCGCCAAGGCCCTGGTCGACAAGCTCAACTTTCCGGACACCGCGCACGGACTGGCGAGGGACGGCCGGGCGCAGCCGATGATCCTGGTGATGCTGCGGCCGACCGTGGCGCCGCCCCGGGACACCGAGTGCGTGGATGTGCCGGGCGGGCCGCAGACGGAGACGTTCTTCGCGCGGGACCTGCCCGCGGCCCTCGCCGGCCACTACCGGGTGGGTCCTGGGCCCGGCGGCTGGGGCATCATCGGCGACTCGACGGGCGGCTACTGCGCGCTGAAGATCGCGATGCACCACCCGCGCGCGTACACCGCCGCGGTGGGTCTGTCGCCGTACTACAAGGCTCCGGTCGACGCCACCACGGGGGACCTCTTCAAGGGCGACAAGAAGCTGAAGCGGGAAGCGGACCTGGAGTGGTACGCCGAGCACATGCCGGCGCCCGACGTCTCCCTGCTGGTCACCACCAGCAGGCACGGGGAGACCAACCACGGTGCGACGATGCGGTTCGTGGATCTCGTCAAGGGGAAGGCCCCGACCAGGATCTCGACGATCGTCCTGGAGAGCGGCGGCCACAACTTCAACACCTGGCGGCGCGAGATACCCGCGTCGCTGGAGTGGCTGAGCCAGCGGTTGACGGACCGCTGACGGACCGCCGGCGCCTGCCGCACACGGCGAGAACGCTGACGCCCCAAGCCTTGTAAGGGTTTCGGGCTGCAGTGTTTTTGCCGCGCGAGGCGCCAAGATTCGCCTACGCGCGGTAAGTTTCTGGCCATGCCACGTGGACGCCACCGCCATTCACCACCTCTGCACAGGTTGCTGCCTCCCGCAGCGATAGCGGGCGTCTCGCTCGCCTGCTCGCTGGGGCCATGGGTGTTCACGGATACCGGCATCCTCCGGGTGCTCGCCGCGTTCGCCGCGGCGATCACGGTCGTGGGCGCGGCTGTCATGCGCCGCTGGGACGCCGAGGCGGGCAAGCAGGTCGCCGACCTCACGCGCGCGCGTGCGGGCGACGACTGGCGGCACGAGGAGCGCGTCGCGGAACTGGAGACCGACCTGGAGGAGTCCCGCGAACTGCGCGCCAAGCTGGAGCAGAAGCTGCGCGCGAAGCGCACCGAGCTCCAGGGCCTGCGCAACGAGCACGCGGCGCTGCTGCGGCGGTACGCCACGGCGGAGACCGAGCGGGCCAGCGCGCTGGAGGGCCGGCGACTGCTGGAGCTCGAGGTGTCGGAACCGGCGCAGGACGCGGACACGCACGCGGGTGCGGGCGCAGGCGTGAAGGTGCCCGCTGCCAGGAGCTCGGCGCGGGAGCTTCCCGCCGGGTCCGGCAAGGCGGCGAAGGCGACGGACGAGGCCGACTCCGACGCGGCGGCACTGGACGCGGCGGCAGGTGTGTCGGCGGCGCCGGACGACGGGGACGGGGACGGGGACGCGGAGGAGACCTCGGCGGCACCGGCGATCTTCTCCCCGGCGGGTTCCTCGCTCTTCCTGCGGGCGCAGGCTGCGCTGGCCAGATTCGACGGTGAGGCTCCGAGGAGGACCGAACCGGCCCCTGTCGCCGCGAAGGTGTCCGCAGCGGTCTCAGCGGCCCCCAAGGCCCTTGACGGCGCCGCCGTCGGCAAGGCGGAGGCCGCGCTGGAGGACGAGGCGAAGGGGAAGTCCGAGGCGGCTCGCGGGCATACGCGCGCCGCCGCCACCTCCGGCTCCACCTCCACCTCCACCGAGGCGAAGCCCGCCAACCCCACGCGCGGTGACGGGCACTACACCGTGCCGACCGCGGTGGCCGTCGTACCGACCAGCGCGCCCGTACGCAGGCCCCCGGCCGAGGGCGGGTTCGACTTCTTCGGTACGCAGAAGGAGACGGCGTCGGCCGCGCTGGACGCCGTGCAGAACGAGGACCTCGCCGACGTCGTCGGTCAGGAGGCCCTCGCGCTGCACAAGGCGGAGTCCGAGGCGCAGTTCAAGCCGGCGGACGAGCAGTCGCGCGGCATCGGAATCAGCCAGGTCATCGACCTGACGGCGCACGACGAGACCGAGCAGATCGACCTCCAGGGGCTGCGGAGCGCGGTGTCCTGACGGTCGGTCATCTCCTGTCGCGCCGTCACGTCCGGTACCCGAGGTCCCCCGTTGGCCCTGTTACGCCATCCAGCGGTCCGGTCGTGCGTCCCGCCGTCCCGTCCGGGAGCGCTCCGCCTGACCCCGGAGCAGCTCCGCGGCCTCCTGTGCGTCCCGTAGACCGGCTGTGACCGTCCTGTTGGCCCCCGTGTCCACGTGGACGTCCGCGAGGCCCTTGAAGCGCGCCCAGGGCCCCTGCTCCAGCCGTACGCTCTGGACCTTGGCGTGCGGGACCAGGGCGATGCTGCGGCTGAGCAGCCCGTGCCGGGAGACGAAGACGCTGTCGGTGACGGCGATGCCGTAGCCGCGCCACCAGAACGGCAGGCACCAGCCCGCCCGGCGCGGCGGACGCGACAGGGACGCGGGCACGGTCACCCCGGGCAGCACCTGCCCTATGACCGCCTCCGCGATCTCGCGCGGAGCGACCGGCACCAGCACCGAGTTCGACGAACCCGCCACGTCCAGCTCCACCCGGACCCAGCCGCGCCGCCGCCACAGCAGCGGCTCCACGATCCTTACGGTCTGCACGCGCCCCGGCGGCACCGTCTCGTGCGTACGGTCCAGGAGGCCGTGGTCGATGCGCAGCCCGTCGGGGGACTCGCCGACCGTCCAGTCGTACTCGCTGATGAACCGCCCCACGCTGCTCGCGCCCGCCGCGCCGAGCAGCGGGACGCCGGTCGCGAGGACTGTCCACAGGCTGTGGGTGGCGAACCAGAGGACCGGCGGTACGACCAGCGCGGCGGCCAGCGCTCCCCAGGTCGAGCCGGTCAGCACCAGGGAGACGGCGAGCACGCGCGCGGGGACGTGCAGCAGCTGCCGGGCCGGTGCCTCGCCCACCTCGTGCGCGGTCTCGGGCGCGAACCCGGCCGCGCGGGCGAGGAGTTCGGCCCGCAGGGCACGCGCGTGCGCCTCGCCCAGGTAGGCCAGCTCGTCCTTCTTGTCCGTCCCGACGACGTCCAGCTTGAGCTTGGCGACGCCCGCGACCCGGGCCAGCAGCGGCTGGGTGATGTCGACGGCCTGGATGCGTTCGAGCCGGATGTGCGCGGTGCGCCGGAACAACAGGCCGGTGCGTATGCGCAGTTCGCTGTCGGTCACCGCGAAGTGGGTGAACCACCAGGTCAGGAAGCCGTACAGGGCGCCGCCCACGAGGCACGCGGCGAGGCCGAGCAGCAGGGTCGTGGTCGTCAGCCGGGTCAGCTGCCGCTGCGCCTGGTCGGGGTCGTGCACGCCCCACCCGATGAGCACGGCGACCGGCGCCCACGCCCGCCTGAGCGGTGTGACGGGATGCAGCCGCTGCTCGACGACCGGCTGCTTGCCGTCCTGCGTCGGTACGTCCGTCTCGGCGCCGGGGGTCGTCACAGCCCCGCCGATCGGGCCTGGCCGAGCTCGGTGAGCCGGTCCCGCAGGCGTTCCGCCTCCGCCGGTTCGAGGCCGGGGATGAGCGCGTCGGTCGCGGCGGCCGCCGTGTGCAGCTGCACGCTCGCCAGCCCGAAGTGCCGCGCGACGGGCCCCGACGTCACCTCGACCAGCTGCATCCGCCCGTACGGCACGATCGTCTCCTCGCGCCACAGCACACCCCTGCTGATCAGCAGGTCGTCGGCGCGCTCGGCGTACCGCCAGGAGGCCCAGTTGCGGCCCAGCAGCGGCCAGCCCCACAGCAGCAGGCCGAGCGGCAGCAACGCGAAGGCGGCCCAGGCCGGCCCGGCGAGCAGGCCGAGCAGCAGCGCCGTACCGAGTGTCAGCGGTGCCAGCCAGACCACCAGCAGCAGTCGGCGCATCCGCAGTAAGTCCCTGGGCAGCCCCCGCCACACCGGCTCGTCGTGCGATTCGTCCCGCGTTTCGCCCGTGGTCTCCGGGCTCCCCGTCTCCATGGCGCAAGCGTACGTACGACAGACTGTCTCCATGAGTCCCACGACGGAGTCCACGGAACCCACGGAGACCATCGTCGGTATCGGCGGCGCCGCGGAGAGCACCGACATGGTGCTCAACATCGGACCCCAGCACCCCTCCACGCACGGCGTGCTGCGGCTGCGGCTCGTGCTCGACGGCGAACGGATCCAGCACGCGGAGCCGGTGATCGGCTATATGCACCGCGGTGCCGAGAAGCTCTTCGAGGCGCGTGACTACCGTCAGATCATCATGCTGGCGAACCGGCACGACTGGCTGTCGGCGTTCTCCAACGAGCTGGGCGTGGTCCTCGCCGTGGAGCGGATGCTCGGTATGGAGGTCCCCACGCGCGCGGTGTGGACGCGCACGCTGCTCGCGGAGCTGAACCGGGTGCTCAACCACCTGATGTTCCTGGGCTCGTATCCGCTGGAACTGGGCGGGATCACCCCGATCTTCTACGCCTTCACCGAGCGCGAGGAACTCCAGCACGTCATGGAGGAGCTCTCCGGCGGGCGCATGCACTACATGTTCAACCGTGTGGGCGGCCTCAAGGAGGACCTCCCGGCGGGCTGGACCACACGCGCGCGTGCCGTCGTCTCGGCCGTGCGCTCCCGCATGGACCGGTTCGACGACCTGGTGATCGGCAACGAGATCTTCCGGGGGCGCACGCGCGGCGTGGGCGTGCTCTCGGCGGAGGCCGTGCACGCGTACGGCGTGAGCGGGCCGATCGCGCGGGCCTCGGGCGTGGACTTCGACCTGCGCCGGGACGAGCCGTATCTGGCGTACGGGGAGCTCCAGGACACCCTGAAGGTGGTGACCCGGCAGGAGGGCGACTGTCTCGCCCGCTTCGAATGCCTGCTGGAGCAGACGCACAACGCCCTCGACCTCGCCGACGCCTGCCTCGACCGTCTCGCCGAGCTGGAGCCCGGCCCGATCAACCAGCGCCTGCCGAAGGTGCTGAAGGCGCCCGAGGGGCACACGTACGCGTGGACCGAGAACCCCCTCGGCATCAACGGCTACTACCTCGTCAGCAAGGGCGAGAAGACCCCGTACCGGCTGAAGCTGCGCTCGGCCTCCTACAACAACATCCAGGCGCTGGCCGTCCTGCTGCCCGGGACGCTGGTCGCGGACATGGTGGCGATCCTGGGGTCGCTGTTCTTCGTGGTCGGAGACATCGACAAGTAGGGCCTCGCGGCCTCACCGGAGCGGGTCGGGGATTCCCGCGGGCTCCACCAGCCACCCGAAGTCCCCGAGTCCGCCCGTCGCCGTCAGCTCGGCGGCCTCTCCGGCGCCCGCCAGGGCCCGTACGTACGCGGCGGGGTCCGTGGACGCCAGGGACAGCGGGGGGCGCTCCCCGGCCACCCCGAGGGCGTGCAGGGCCTCCCGCTGGGTCAGCAGGCGTGCTCCGGGGCCCGCGCAGGCGTCCAGTGCCACATGGGCGGTCAGGTCGCACGAGCCGTCCGGCACGGGCGCGCTCTCGCGTCCGGCCCGGAAGCCGGTGAGCGTCCCGAAGGGCGGCCTGGCGCCGGCCGTGTGCGCGTAGTCGACGGCGACGGCGAGCCCCCGGTCGACCGTGGCTGCGGCGGCGGCCCAGGCGGTGTCCCTGGGGAGCCCGATCTCGGCCCGCAGCCCCGGCTCCGGCGGCAGCGGCCACCACCGTGCCAGCCACCGCGCGTCCGCACCGGCGACCGGCTCCCCGAGCCGCTCGGTCCCGTCCCGGCGTACGAGGACCAGGCGCGGTACGCCCGTCGGGTCGACCTCCGCCACCTCCACGGGGACGTTGTCCAGCCACTCGTTGGCGAACAGCAGGCCGGTGACGCCGCCGGGCGGCTCGGTCAGCCACTCGACCCGGTGATCGAGGCCCGCAGGGCGGTCGGCCAGCTCGACGGCGTACCCGCGCGCGCGGGCGGCCACCGCCGGGGGCAGGGCCGCGAGGACGCCGGTGACGAGTTCGCCCCGGCCTGCGCCCATGTCGACGAAGCCGAGCGACGCGGGGCGGCCAAGTGCCTCGTCGACCCGGCACAGCAGCCGTGCCACGGCACCGGCGAAGAGCGGCGAGGCGTGGACGGACGTACGGAAGTGCCCGGCGGGCCCCTCGGGCCGGCGATAGAACCCGTGTTCGCCGTACAGCGCCCCCTGCGCCGCCACTCGCCAGCCACGCCACTCGCCCACCGTCTCTTCTGCCACGCGGCCAGGCTAGGTCCTGTCGACCCGCCACCCAGGGGAGAAGGCATCCACCTTGCGGAGTACGCGGGCGTGTCGCGGATCGGCCCTCCGGTTGACCCAGGCATGCACAACGCTTCCCTACGCTGGGTTACGTGCAAAGCGTCTATGACTTCCTCCGCAGACACCCGACATGGGTCGACGGCTTCTGGGCCGTCTTCCTGTTCGGGATCTCCTTGCTGAGCGGAGCCGTCCAGAGGACTCCGCACACCGTGTCGCCGGCGGTGAACGCTGTCGTGACGCTTCTGCTGTGCCTGGTGGTGGCCCTGCGTCGGCGGGTGCCCGAGCGGATGCTCGTGCTGGCCGCCGTGGTCGGGGTGGCGCAACTGGCTCTGGACGTCGAGCCGGTGCTCGCCGACTTCGCTCTGCTGGTGATCGTCTACTCCGTGGCGGCGAGCGGGCCTCCCTGGGCCTCGCGGTTCGCGCTGATCGGCGGTCTGTGCGCGTCCCCGCTGGCCCAGTTGCGCTGGCCGGAGGAGGAGTCGAGCGCCGCGGGCAGGCTCGCCCTGGTGGTCTTCCTGGCGGTGCCGTTCGCCCTTGCCTGGGTGCTCGGCGACTCGCTGCGCACCCGCCGCGCCTACTTCGCCCAGCTCGAGGAGCGCGCCGCCCGCCTGGAGAAGGAGCGCGAGGCGCAGGCCAAGGTCGCGGTCGCCGCCGAGCGCGCCAGGATCGCCCGTGAGCTGCACGACGTCGTCGCGCACAACGTCTCCGTGATGGTGGTCCAGGCCGACGGCGCCGCCTATGTCCTCGACACCGCCCCCGACCAGGCGAAGAAGGCCCTGGAGACCATCTCGGGCACCGGCCGCCAGGCCCTCGCCGAGATGCGCCGGCTGCTGGGTGTCCTGCGCACCGGCGAGCACGAGGAGGGCGGCGAGTACGTGCCGCAGCCCGACGTCGAGCAGCTCGGCGACCTGATCGAGCAGTGCCGTACGTCGGGCCTGCCCGTCGACTACAAGATCGAGGGCACCCCTCGCCCGCTGCCCAGCGGGGTGGAGCTGACGGCGTACCGCATCGTGCAGGAGGCGCTCACCAACACCCGCAAGCACGGCGGCCCGAACACCGGAGCGAGCGTGCGCCTGGTCTACTTCGACGACGGTCTCGGCCTGCTCGTCGAGGACGACGGCAAGGGCGCACCGCACGAGCACTACGAGGACGGCGGCGTCGACGGACAGGGGCACGGCCTGATCGGCATGCGCGAGCGCGTCGGCATGGTGGGCGGCACCCTGGACGCCGGCCCGCGCCCGGGCGGCGGCTTCCGCATCAGCGCCCTGCTGCCGCTCAAACCCGCCCACTGACACGTGCCCGCTCGATCAACGCACTGACGTTCGATACGGACCTACCGGAGGACCCCGCCATGCACATCCGTGTGATGCTCGTCGACGACCAGGTACTGCTGCGCACCGGGTTCCGGATGGTGCTCGACGCTCAGCCGGACATGGAGGTCGTCGCGGAGGCGGGTGACGGCGTCGAGGCTCTCCAGGTGCTGCGGGAGACCGAGGTCGACGTGGTGCTGATGGACGTGCGCATGCCGAAGCTGGACGGGGTGGAGACCACCCGGCGCGTCTGCCAGGGCGACAACCCGCCCAAGGTGCTGATCCTGACCACCTTCGACCTCGACGAGTACGCCTTCTCGGGGCTGAAGGCCGGCGCGTCCGGCTTCATGCTCAAGGACGTGCCGCCCGGCGAGCTCCTCACCGCCATCCGCTCCGTGCACAGCGGCGACGCGGTCGTGGCCCCCTCGACGACCCGGCGGCTCCTCGACCGCTTCGCACCCATGCTGCCGAGCACCGGCGAGCAGCCCCAGTACAAGGAACTGGAACGGCTCACCGGCCGTGAGCGCGAGGTCATGATCCTCGTCGCCCAGGGCCTGTCGAACGGCGAGATCGCGGCCCGCCTGGTGCTGTCGGAGGCGACCGTGAAGACCCACGTGGGCCGCATCCTGACCAAGCTGGGCCTGCGAGACCGGGTGCAGGTGGTCGTCCTCGCCTACGAGACGGGGCTCGTGCGGGCGGGCGGCGCTATCTGAGGATGCCCTCCAGGAAGTCGCTGCCCAGCCGGGCCACCATCGTCACGTCCAGTTGATGCAGGACGTACCGGCCGCGGCGGCGGGTGGTGGTCAGGCCGGCCTTTCTGAGGACGGCCAGGTGCCGGGATATCTCGGGGGCCGTCATGCTGTGCGTCCGCGCCAGCTCCGTCGTCGTGAACGAGCTGCGGGCCAGCTGGCGGCAGAGCCGCATCCGCACCGGGTGGGACAGCGCGGTCAGACGCAGGCCTAGCTGCTCGACCGAGGGCGGGGTGGCCAGCTCGGGGGAGCCCGCCGGGTAGTGCAGGACCGGCTGCCAGCCGTGCCGGTGCAGGACCATCAGATGGGGCCACCCCATGCTCGTCGGCACCAGCAGGAGGCTGCCCGACGCCGTCGTGTGGCCGTTGCCCAGCTTGTCGACGGTGATCCGGCCGGCCGCCTCCTCGAGCGTGACCGCCGACGACACCGACGCCAGCGCCTCCGTCAGCCCCTTGTGGCGCAGGAGGTCCGTCTTGTGGCGGGCGTCCGCCATGAGCTGCGGGTGCACCCGGGACCACGTCTCGGCGAAGAATGCCTCCTCGCAGTCCGCGAACAACTGTCGCAGCCAGGCGCGGATCCGGGGCGGGTCGTCCAGCAGGCGCCTGGTGAACCGCACCTGGAGGGGGCTGCGCGAGGCGGCCAGATCTAGGGCCCGCTGGCGCGCCCCGGGGTCGGTGAGCGCGCCGAATCCCTGCTCGTCGTACGGCAGCGCGCAGGTGAACTCCAGGCACGAGTCCACGAACTGTTCGTCCGTCAACCGGTCCAGCTGGTCGAGTTCCGCGCCGAGCGTGCCGGCGGGGAGCGTGCCCGCGCCCAGGCCCGCGTACGGCAGGAAGATGTCCGGGAACGTGGAGCGCCACAGGAAGTCGGCCTCGCACATCCGGTCGGCCAGATGCGGGTCGAGCCCGGCGGTCACCCCCGTCGCCCAGCCCCGCAGCCGGGGGTGGTGTCCCGGCTCGGTCAGCGCGTGCAGCGCCATGCCGAGCTCGGCCAGTGGCGAGGGCACGACGGTGATCCGCTCCCGCCCCAGCCCGCACAGGTCGATGCTGACGCTCATGCGTTCATGGTGCACCCCACCACTGACAACGCCCCCGAAAACGCCCGCGCGGACCCTACAGACGCGCCACGAACTCCGTCACCGCCGCCTTCACGTCCTCCGCCGTCCACTCCAGGCCGGCGGCGCGCACGAACACCTCGGTGACCGCGAGACCCGGGCCGCCGCGGTGCCACTCGTTGGCGAACAGGACGGTCTTCGTCTCCTCGCCGTGCCGGATCGCGGCCTCCGCGACGGCCTCGTGGTCGTACGGCAGCCAGACCTGGAACTCGTTGGTGTGCGGCACCTCCGGGTGAACGCGCGCCCACGGCACCCCGGCCGCCGCGAAACCCTCGCGCAGCGCGGCGGCGACCACGCGCGCGTGGGCCACGTACTCCGGGAGGCGGGGCAGCTCCCGGTCCAGGCCGACCAGCGCCGACAGGACGGTCGGGAACTGCTGGAAGATCGCGCCGCCGTACCGGTGGCGCCAGGCCTTCGCCTCGTCGACGAGGGTCCGCGGGCCCGCCAGTACGGCGCCGCCGTAGCCGTCGAGGGACTTGTAGAACGACACGTAGACGCTGTCCGCGAGGCCCGCGATCTCGTCCACAGGGCGCCCGAAATGGGTGGTGGACTCCCACAGGCGGGCCCCGTCGAAGTGCACCACCGCGTCGCGCTCCCGCGCCGCCGCCACGACCTCGGTCAGCTCCTCCCAGGTGGGCAGCACGAAACCGGCGTCCCGGAGGGGCAGTTCCAGCATCAGCGCCCCGAAGGGCTCGTCGAAGTCGCGCACTTCGTCGGCCGTCGGCATCCGGGGCTCGCTCGTCACCCGGAGCGGGCGCAGTCCGCTGACCGTGCCGAACGCGTTCCGCTCGTGCATCTCGGGGTGGGCGAGCGCGTGCAGGGCCACCGCCGGGTTGCCGGTGCGGCCCGCCCAGCAGCGCAGGGCCACCTGCTGGGCCATCGTGCCGGTCGGGAAGAAGGCGGCGGCCTCCTTGCCGAGCAGCCCGGCGGTCCGCTCCTCCAGGGTCTCGACGATCCCGCCGCCGTAGATGTCGGACGGCTCGTCCAGGTCGTACGACTCCCGTGCCTCGTCGAGCAGCGCCAGCCGCTGCCCGATCGTCCCCAGGAACCCGGGGCGCGCCAGGACCCGTTCGGCGTCCCGGAGCGCGGCCCTGCGCCGCAACCGCCGCTCGTCCCCGCCCTGCTTCTCGCCGGGATCGTCGCCCGGTCGCCCGCTCTCTTCGGCCGTATCGCTCATGCTCGCGATCATGCCGTGCGCGGGTTCAGGGGTCACGCGGATTTCCCCTCGCCCCCTGTGCGGGCGGCGTACGGGCGCCCACAGCCTGTGGACAACCGACGCCCCTCGGACCAATCGCGTTAACATGACGAGAAATCGTCCGGTACATCGTCCGGTACCCCGAGCGGACTGGAACGGGAAGGCCGCCGTCGAGTGAGTACATTCCAACAGCCAGACCCCAGGGACCGTCCCGCCCGGCTCACCGTCGGCGTGGTCGGCGCCGGTCGCGTGGGCCCCGCGCTGGCCGCCTCCCTGCAACTCGCCGGGCACCGTCCGGTGGCCGTCTCCGCGGTCTCCGACGCCTCCGTCCGCAGAGCCGCCGAACTGCTCCCGGACGTGCCCGTCGTATCGACCGCCCAGGTCATGGAGCGCGCCGAACTCGTCCTGCTGACCGTCCCGGACGACGCCCTGCCCGGGCTCGTCGAGGGGCTCGCCGAGACCGGCGCCGTGCGACCCGGCCAGCTGCTCGTGCACACCTCCGGGCGGTACGGCGCGAAGGTCCTGGACCCCGCCCTGCGGGCCGGCGCGCTGCCGTTGGCCATCCACCCCGCCATGACCTTCACCGGCACTCCTGTGGACGTCCAGCGGCTCGCCGGATGCTCCTTCGGGGTCACCGCGCTCCCCGAACTGCGGCTGGCCGCCGAAGCCCTCGTCATCGAGATGGGCGGCGAGCCCGAATGGATCGCCGAGGAGAGCCGCCCGCTCTACCACGCGGCCCTCGCCCTGGGCGCCAACCACCTGGTCACCCTGGTCGCCGAGTCCATGGAACTGCTCCGCGCGGCCGGCGTCGACGCCCCCGACCGGATGCTCGGCCCGCTGCTGGGCGCCGCCCTGGACAACGCGCTGCGCTCCGGCGACGCGGCGCTCACCGGGCCCGTCGCGCGCGGGGACGCGGGCACCGTCGCCGCGCATGTCGCGGAGCTGCGCAAGCACTCCCCGCAGAGCGTCGCCGCCTATCTGGCGATGGCCCGCGCGACCGCCGACCGCGCCCTCGCGTACGGCCTGCTCAAGCCGGAGCTGGCCGAGGACCTCCTCGGGGTACTCGCGGAGGGCACCAACCCGCCCGCGAGCCCCGAGAGCCCCAAGAGCAACGGGGGAGACCGATGAGCCGCCGTCCCTTCGAACTCGCCCCGACCCTGGACGACCTGACCTCCGTACGGGACCACTTCAGCGGGTCCGGAGCGACAGCCGTCGTGATGACCATGGGCGCCCTCCACGAGGGCCACGCCACCCTGATCAGGGCCGCCCGCGCACACGTCGGCCCCCAGGGCTTCGTGACCGTCACCGTGTTCGTCAACCCCCTCCAGTTCGGCAAGGGCGAGGACCTCGACCGCTATCCGCGCACCCTCGACGCCGACCTCGCACTCGCCGAACAGGCGGGTGCGGACGCCGTGTTCGCCCCCTCCGCGGACGAGGTCTACCCGGGCGGACAGCCCCAGGTGCGGATCAGCGCGGGCCCCATGGGGGAGCGGCTGGAAGGCGCCACGCGCCCCGGGCACTTCGACGGTGTGCTCACCGTCGTCGCCAAGCTGCTCCACCTCACCCGGCCCGACGTGGCGTTCTTCGGGCAGAAGGACGCCCAGCAGCTCGCCATGATCCGCCGCATGGTCCGCGACCTGAACTTCGGCGTGGAGATCGTCGGCGTCCCGACCGTCCGCGAGGCCGACGGCCTGGCCCTGTCCAGCCGCAACCGCTACCTCTCCCCGGAGGAACGGCGTACGGCGCTCGCCCTCTCCCAGGCCCTGTTCGCCGGCAGCGACCGGCACGCCGCTCAGGAGGCGCTGCGCGCGCGGGCCCGCGAAGTGCCCGCCACACACGCGCGTGCCCAGGCCCTCAGCGCGATCGGTGAATCCCGCGCCGCCGCCGACGCGCACGCCGTCGCCCAGGTCCCCGGCGGCGGACCCGCCGCCATCCGGGCCGCCGCACGCCTCCTCCTGGACGACGCGGCCCGCCTGCGGCCCGCGCTGGTCCTCGACTACCTCGCCCTGGTCGACCCCGCCGACTTCACCGAGATCCCGGACGACTTCACGGGCGAAGCCGTCCTCGCCGTCGCAGCCAAGGTCGGGACGACCCGGCTGATCGACAACATCCCTCTCCATTTCGGAACCCCCGGAGCCGCCTCGTGAGCACCACAGGCCCCACCGCCGGCCAACGCACCGGCATACGGCTGCACGCCCCCGCCCCCGGCTGGGCCCTCGCCGCGGATGTCGTGGTCGTCGGCTCCGGTGTCGCCGGCCTCACCGCCGCGCTGCGCTGCGACGCGGCCGGCCTGAAGACGGTCGTCGTCACCAAGGCCCGCCTCGACGACGGCTCCACCCGCTGGGCCCAGGGCGGCATCGCGGCGGCCCTGGGCGAGGGCGACACCCCCGAACAGCACCTGGACGACACCCTGGTGGCAGGCGTGGGCCTGTGCGACGAGGAGGCCGTCCGGATCCTCGTCACGGAGGGCCCGGACGCCGTACGGCGGCTCATCGAGACCGGCGCCCACTTCGACGAGTCCTCCGAGGGGCGACTGGAGCTGACCCGCGAGGGCGGCCACCACCGCCGCCGGATAGCGCACGCGGGCGGCGACGCCACCGGCGCGGAGATCTCCCGCGCGCTCGTCGAGGCGGTCCGCGCGCGGGGCCTGCGCACGGTCGAGAACGCGCTCGTCCTGGACCTCCTGACGGACGCCGACGGCCGTACGGCGGGCGTGACCCTGCACGTCATGGGAGAGGGCCAGCACGACGGTGTAGGGGCCGTCCACGCCCCCGCCGTGGTCCTCGCCACCGGCGGCATGGGCCAGGTCTTCTCGGCGACCACCAACCCGTCCGTGTCGACCGGCGACGGCGTCGCCCTCGCCCTGCGCGCGGGCGCCGAGGTCAGCGACCTCGAGTTCGTCCAGTTCCACCCCACGGTGCTCTTCCTGGGGGCCGACGCCGAGGGCCAGCAGCCGCTCGTCTCCGAGGCGGTACGCGGTGAGGGCGCCCATCTCGTCGACGCCGACGGCGTGCGCTTCATGACCGGCCAGCACGAACTCGGCGAACTCGCGCCCCGGGACATCGTCGCCAAGGGCATCACGCGCCGCATGCAGGAACAGGGCGCCGAACACATGTTCCTGGACGCCCGGCACTTCGGCGCCCACATGTGGGAGAACCGCTTCCCGACGATCCTCGCCGCCTGCCGCGCCCACGGCATCGACCCGGTCACCGAGCCCGTCCCGGTCGCCCCTGCCGCCCACTACGCCTCCGGCGGCGTCCGCACCGACTCCCGGGGCCGCACGACCGTCCCCGGCCTGTACGCGTGCGGTGAGGTCGCCTGCACCGGCGTGCACGGCGCCAACCGGCTCGCCTCCAACTCGCTCCTGGAGGGCCTGGTCTACGCCGAGCGCATCGTCGCCGACATCATCGCGGCCCACACCGGAAACGGCCTCCACGCGCGCGTACCCGCCCCCGTGCCGCACCCGGAGAAGCCCGCACACCCGCTCCTCGCGCCCGAGGCCCGCTTCGCGATCCAGCGCGTCATGACCGAGGGCGCCGGAGTGCTGCGCTCCGCCGCCTCCCTGGACACCGCCGCCGCGGCCATCCAGAAACTGCACACCGACGCCCGCGACGCCCTCGACGAGAACGGCAAGACCGCCGAGCCCGGCGTCGACACCTGGGAGGCCACCAACCTCCTGTGCGTGGCCCGCGTCCTGGTCGCCGCCGCCCGCCTGCGCGAGGAGACCCGCGGCTGCCACTGGCGCGAGGACCACGCCGAGCGCGACGACACGACCTGGCGCCGCCACATCGTCGTACGGCTGAATCCCGACCGGACGCTGGCCGTACACACCACCGACACCGCAGACTTCCCCCCGACCCGGCATCATCAGCCGGAGCACCGTCCCCAGGAGCAGTGACAGAAGTGACCACCCCCGACCTTCCCCTCGCCCAGAGCGGCGGCTGCGGCGACGGCTGCGCCTGCGGCGACGCCTCCGACATGGCAGACGAGATGTACCTGGAGTGCGGCCTCGACCCCGCGCTCGCCGCCCTCCTCGCCGACGCCGGCCTCGACCCGCTGGAGGTCGAGGACATCGCCAACGTCGCCATCCAGGAGGACCTCGACAACGGTGTGGACGTGACGACCGTCGCGACCATCCCCGAGGACGCCCGCGCCACCGCCGACTTCACCGCCCGCGAAGGGGGCGTCGTCGCCGGTCTGCGGATCGCCGAGGCGGTCGTCTCCGTGGTCTGCACCGACGAGTTCGAGGTCGAGCGGCACGTCGAGGACGGCGACCGCGTCGAGGCCGGCCAGAAGCTGCTCAGCGTCACGACCCGCACCCGTGACCTCCTGACGGCCGAGCGCAGCGCCCTCAACATCCTGTGCCGCCTGTCCGGCATCGCGACCGCCACGCGCGCGTGGGCGGACGTCCTGGAGGGCACCAAGGCGCGCGTCCGCGACACCCGCAAGACGACGCCCGGCCTGCGCTCCCTGGAGAAGTACGCGGTCCGCTGCGGCGGCGGCGTCAACCACCGCATGTCCCTGTCGGACGCGGCACTCGTCAAGGACAACCATGTGGTCGCCGCCGGCGGCGTCGCCCAGGCCTTCGAAGCGGTCCGGGAAGCCTTCCCGGACGTCCCGATCGAGGTCGAGGTCGACACGCTGAGCCAGCTGCGCGAGGTGCTCGACGCGGGCGCCGACCTGATCCTCCTGGACAACTTCACCCCCGGGGAGTGCGACGAGGCCGTGGCGGTCGTCGACGGCCGCGCCCTGCTGGAGGCCTCGGGCCGGCTCGCCTTGGAGAACGCCAAGGAATACGCCGACACCGGCGTCGACTACCTGGCGGTCGGCGCCCTCACCCACTCCGCGCCGATCCTCGACATCGGTCTCGACCTGCGAGCGGCGGAGTAGGTACACGGCCATGCTGCTGACCATCGACGTGGGAAACACGCACACCGTCCTCGGGCTCTTCGACGGCGACGAGATCGTCGAACACTGGCGCATCTCCACCGACGCGCGCCGCACGGCCGACGAGCTCGCGGTCCTCCTCCAGGGCCTCATGGGCATGCACCCGCTCCTCGGCGACGAGCTGGGCGACGGCATCGACGGCATCGCCATCTGCGCGACCGTGCCGTCCGTGCTGCACGAGCTGCGCGAGGTGACACGGCGGTACTACGGCGATGTGCCCGCGGTGCTGGTCGAACCCGGCGTGAAGACGGGCGTACCGATCCTCACCGACAACCCGAAGGAGGTCGGCGCGGACCGCATCATCAACGCGGTCGCCGCCGTCGAGCTCTACGGGGGCCCCGCGATCGTCGTCGACTTCGGTACGGCGACCACGTTCGACGCGGTGTCCGCGCGCGGGGAGTACGTCGGCGGGGTCATCGCCCCCGGGATCGAGATCTCCGTCGAGGCGCTCGGGGTGCGCGGGGCGCAGCTGCGGAAGATCGAGGTGGCGCGGCCCCGCGCGGTGATCGGCAAGAACACGGTCGAGGCGATGCAGGCGGGCATCATCTACGGGTTCGCCGGTCAGGTCGACGGTGTGGTGACCCGGATGGCGAAGGAGCTGGCCGAGGACCCGGACGACGTGACGGTGATCGCCACGGGCGGCCTGGCGCCGATGGTGCTCGGGGAGGCGTCGGTGATCGACGAGCACGAGCCGTGGCTGACGCTGATCGGGCTGCGGCTGGTGTACGAGCGGAACGTGTCCCGTATGTGACCACCGCAGGTCCACCTGGGTGTCTCCCTGCGCCACACCCTCCTTTCGATGTCGAGTTTGTCTGATTAGCGCGTATCGTCGCCGCATGCCCACGCCATTCGGATCTCGCGGCGGCATGGCGTTCGGTGCGGAGGAGCTGCGTGTGCTCCGTCGCGCTCTCGCCCTCGCCCTCCACCCCGGCCCCGCCTCCGCCTCCGCCTCCGCCCAGGACGTCCAGGACTGTCTCCGGCTCGCCGAGTCCGTCGACGAGGCGACGCGGGAGGGGGTCAGGCTGCGGGCCTTCCTCGTGGCCGACCTCGCCCGCTACCGCGCCGCCCTGCCCGGCACCGCCGCAGGCTTTCTCACGCTCCTGGAGG
>NZ_LGDW01000056.1 GCF_001280005.1 Streptomyces sp. NRRL WC-3618
GGTTCAGCCCAGGTACGGCTTTTCGCGCTGTTCCAGGAAGTGGTGGAGCCTGAGTCGTTGGGTGTGGTGCATCGGCAACTGCTCGATCTCTTCCGGCAGTACGAACCGGAGCTCGGTGGACTCGTCGGAGATTGCCAGTTGGCCGCCGGTGATGCGGGCGGTGAAGCAGACGTTGAACTGGCGGCGGACCTCGCCGTCGGTGTAGGCGATGATGTGTTTCGGGTCGGTGTAGGTGCCGACCAGGCCGGTGATCTCGACGTCGAGGCCGGTCTCCTCTTTGACCTCGCGGACGGCTGTGCCTGGCAGGGAGTCGGTGAGGTCCATTCCTCCGCCGGGCAGGGCCCACAGGTCGTTGTCGCGGCGGCGCTGGAGGAGTATGCGCCCGTGGTCGTCGGTGACGACGGCGGAGGCGGCGACGACCATGCTGTTCGGCTTGGGCGCGTTGGGGTCGTCGTAGTACTCGGTGCGGGCCACGGTCAGCCTTCCTCTCGTACGGGGGTTGCCGTCGTCCACACGGCGTCGAAGCTGTCGGCGTAGGTGTCGAACATGCCGCTCTCCTGGTGTCGGCGAAGGTGCCATACGGGGGCTGCGTAGGCGTTGACGCCCCAGGCGTGTGCGTTGACGAGTTGCTGGTCGTCGGCGCGGTAGAGGGAGTTGTAGAGCGTGGTGGCGTGGGTGCGGACTTCGATGCCAGGGGTGTCGGCGAGCGGCTTGTAGTGCATGAGTGCGAGGCGGCAGCGGGATTCGATGCCGTGGCCGAACCGCTCTTCCTGGCCGCGGGCTTGGACGTTGTCGCTGTCGGGGTCCCCGACCGCGATGCGGACGGTGCAGCCTTCGGCGGCGCGTTCGGTGAGGAGTTCGTTCAGCCGCGGGTACGCCTCGTGGAGGAAGACTGCCGCGTAGACGAGGATGTCGATCCGTTCCCGGGCCTGGGCCATCAGGTCGGTGAACGTCGAGACGGGGATATCGGCCCGCTGCTCGTAGAGCGCCACCAGTTCGGGGCTGATGGCGCGGGCGGGGCGGGCCTGGCGGAGCGCCGGCCAGAGTGCGTGCACGTCTTCTCCCAGGGCCTTGGCCGCCTGGAGGGCGGTAGCACGACGTGGGATACGCCCGAGGTTCACCCAGCGCTCGACCGACTTGGGGTCGACCTCGACCTGCTGAGCGAGTGCGGCGTACGTCCAGCCTCCCGCCGCCATGACGGCTCGTAGTCTCTCGTTCGGCACGAGTCTCCCCCTTCGTCTCAGGACGGCACTAGGGACGTTCTACACAGTGCGGGACGTCCCGAAGTGGGGTTTCGTGGAGGTTCCTTCGTCCCGGTGACCGGCGTGAGGATCGGTGCCGACCCTGCGGCACCAACAGACCCAGGGGCACGCATCAACGCCGCCAAGGAGCGTCACCGTGCGAATGAGCGCCACCCCACGTGTTCCCGCCCTGCGACTGGACGCCCGGTCGCGCGCCGCCTCGCCGGGGTGGTCACGATGACGGCCCCCACCCCTGAGGGCGACGGGCACACCGTCTCGCCCGATGCCGGCGCCCTGGTGGTCGACCGGCGAAGCGGCAAGGTGGGCGTGGTGATAGGGCATGTGGGGACGTACGTACAGCTTCGGCCACCGCGCGGTGGCCGGGAGTGGGACGTGCCCGGAGGTGGGGACGGTGACCCCGCGCTCGGTCCTGCGCTACGAGACCTGGACGCTCCAGCCCGACCGCGAGCCGGACGCGGAGCCAGTCCTGTACGCGATGCAGTGCGCCGTGGACGGAGAGACCTCACCGACAAGCGAGGACTTCGCCGAACCGCAGGACTGGGTGCTGCGGCACTGCGGCCAGAACCCGTCTCACCACACCTACCGGGAGGTCATCACCCGCCCCTGGCGGACCTGGCGCCAGGCGTGACCCGCCTCGCTCGCCCAGGCACCGCACCGCGCTGACCCACCCGACTCCCGTCCCTGCCGGGCGAATCCGATTGAGGCTCCCCCGCACTCGTCAGCCCCGGCAGGGACGGGCCCTCACGTGCGCGCCGTGCCCATCTCCGTCTCGCCGCCCTCCGCCGTGTCCGCTTCCACGACCTTCGCCACTCCACCGCGACCCTCCTCCTGGAGGAGTGCGTCGAGTTGGTCGTGATCAAGGAGCTCCTCCGACACGCCCACATCGGCGTCACCGCCACCGTCTACGCCCACGTCCGACTCCACCTCTAGCGCGACGCCATCGACACCCTCAGCACCGCGCTCGACGGTCCTGCTGGCCACGAGCCGACCTGCGACGACGCACTGTGCGGAGCCATGGTCCGCTGACGTTGCCGTCAACTACTGCCGTCACCCCATGCAGAAGCCCTGTCAGGACATATCTGACGGGGCTTCAATTTTGCAGTTCGGAATGGCGCGGGAAGGTCGACATCTCTCAGCGGAACGACGCCCTCACGCCGCATGCGAGAAACCGGCGAGACCCCCGAACAGAGCCTCGCCCATTCCTGCGAGCGTCAAGAAGCTATTTATCTTCTCCCTTCAGCAAGATCTGAACCTTTGACGGAAATTGCGGATCATCCACCATTACCGAACAGATCACAGAGCCACGGAATCCCGCGAATTGCATTCGGGCGTATTCGTTCGGGTCGTGCAATACGAGCCAACCAGACGAACACGGGAGCGACACCTCGAAGAGGTTCACAGGAAGCGCCACGGGAGGAGCCGACTTCCACACCTCGCATTCGACAGGACCGTCAACACTGGCCTGAACGCCGAAGATGAGTGAACTGCCCTCTCGATACCAGCTGCTCGACGCCGGATCCCAGTCGCTGACGTCATCGTCACTTCCCGCATCTCGTAAGATCAGGCATCCGTGCTCGATTTTTTCCAGGAATGCAACCACAGGGCCATTAGACGCCATTCCTTCTTGCTCTTTCCTTGTGAAAGTTGGGAGACGAACCCACCCTGCGCTCGGGCCCACCACGGGCAACCGTCGAGAGCTCCGGCTCCGGCAGCTAAGCAAGCTGCGACAGTTCAGTACTGCCGGCAAGACCATCAGGAGCCCCGCCAGAATATATTTCGACGGGGCTTCTGTGGTCGCACTGAAGAGTTATCTAAATTATCCGAAGTCCGACTCTCCGGAACCCGCCGACTCCGCCTTTCATGCCATCTATGCATGAATTGAGCCAGTGGCCTATTGCCCGCTTCGGAATCGAGATGCGAAGGCATTCCACCCTCTGGGCAGATTAATCTCTCATCTCCTCCGGATACGAGCGTTCCCGTCCGGTCCACGATGGTCATGGCTCCCTGGTTCCCCAGCACCCGCCTGAAACCGGAGAAAGCCCGTCGGCACTGATGCCGACGGGCTTTCTGGACTGCGTTCCTACTCAGGGATCCATTCGATCTCCCACTGGGAAGACTCCACGAACGACTCGAGCTCCGCCCTGTCCGCCACCCAGTAGTCGCCCCCGTCCGTCGGTGCGGACAGGTCGTTGACCAGGTAGATGTAGTACCCGCCGGTGACCTCGGAGTCGTCGTGGAGTTTCACGAAGTACCCCTCGTAGAACCCCGACAGAATGCGCCCGTATCGCCCCAGTTCAACCTTCGTCATCACGGCTCGACAAGGGGGACGTGGTTGTTGGCCAATGGTTTCCCTACCTCGTCGAAGATCTCGAAGTGGACGTGCGGCACATCAGGCCAGTGGCCTCCCGCAAGGGAATCGGGGTCGATACGGAATCCACGGCGGTTGTCGACGCTTCGGAAAATTCCTCGACCCTTGGCCACGTCGCGCATTCCCTCACCGAGGAATTCGCTTCCGGTAGCCATGGCGTCCTCCATGGTGATCGTGTGCTCGCTGACGAGGCTCGACTTGCGCTTGTGCGGCACGATGTCGACGTTGCTTTCGGCCGTCGCCCTCGTCTCGTCGAGGATGTCATTGCGGACGGTACCGCAGTTGTGAACAAGGACCGGTGTTGCCCCCGCCAGCACATAGTACGTGTGGACGTTCTCGACGGTCAGGTCATGTGTGCGCTGCCGCTTGTCAAAGGAACGGATGGCGGTGAGGGTGACCGAGTTACCGGACGCGGTGTGCAACCGCATGCCCGGCTTGAGGTCGCCGGCCTTGACCCACGCCTTCTCTGAGTCCACCCAGAACGGGTGGGTCGTCGTGGCGATCAGGGCCTCCGGCTTGCCGGAGTCGCCCTTGATCGTGAGGTCGGCGAAGGACTTGTCGTCCTCGGTGACGATGGTGCCCGCGACCTCACGGACCGTCGTCTTGCCGGTCTTCGGGTCGGTCGTGACGACCTTGTCCCCGAGTGCGACCTTCTCGATCGGCTTCGTACTGCCGCCAGCCAGAAGAACCCTGGTACCCGGCAGGAAGCTGTGGCACTCGGGCTCGGACTTCTTGCTCTTGCTGAGCGCAGCCGCGGCCTTCTTGCGCGCTTCCGCCAATTTGTCGGCGGCCTTCGCGAGCCCGCCGTTAGCCTTGCCCAGCGCCTTGCTCGCCTTGAAGTAGCCCTTGGCGCCGCCGATGAGGTCCCCCACCAGCCCGGTCACCCGCTTGGCGAGCCTGGCTCCCTTCGCCCACTTCCAGGGAGCCCCGTACTTGGCGAGGATCTTGCCTGCCAGGCCGCCCGCGAAGCTGCCGGCGATGTTGAGCAAGGTCTCGCCACAGGCGCCGACGTCACCGCTGGAGATGCAGTCCAGAGCCGCGTCCACACCGAGAATGTCCCGGGCGATCTTGACCAGCGCCTTGCCCGCGGACTTGATGCGCTGTTTGGCGGAGGACTGCTGCGCCTGCGCCGCCGCCACCTCACCGGACGCCTTGCTGAAGTCCGACTGTGCCTGCACGACCTGCCTGGGAGTGCTGGTGACTGGCACGCCACCACGGCACGTGAGCAGGCCCTCACGGCACTCCGGGGTGATCAAGCCGCTGGGGTCGGCGTGTGTGACAGGAGAGTTGTTGGCGTACGCGTAGCCGTTGATCTGCTGCGGCTGGGTGTAGTCGATGATCGGGTCGACCGAGATGAACTTGCCGATCGTCGGGTCGTACTCCCGCGCCCCCAGATGGGTCAGGCCGGTCGAGGCGTCGATCGTGCCGCCGACAAAGCCCTTCTCTCCTGGCCAGGCGCCGGTCGTCTCACCGCGCTCGACGCCGAAGGGGTCGAACCGCCGCTGGGAGATCGCTCCCGTTGCGGAGTCGATCGCCAGCTCACCCGTGCCGTGGTGGTCGGACGCGAGGAAGGAGACCTTCCCGGCGGTGCGGACCGCGACCGTCTGACCGGCGTACTCGTAGTAGCGGGTCGCTTCCTTCTTGGTGCCGTCCGCCGACAGCTTCAGCTCGGTGCCCGGCAGGTAGACGGTCGTACCGGTCGAGTCCTTGCGCAGAAGGCGCGAGCCACTCTCGTCGTACAGGTAGCTGGTCTTCGAGCCGTTCGCCTCGGTGACCTCGCTGAGCTTCCCGGTGTCGTTCCAGAGCAGGGACTGGGGGTTGCCGCCGATGGTCCGCTTGGTGGTGCTGCCCGCGTCGTCGTACTCGTACGTCGACTGCTTGTCCCCGGTCGGGGTCTTCTCGACGACCTTGGTGACCTGGTGCGGTCCGTCGCCCAGTGCGCCGGCGCCGCCGTACTCGTAGCTTCGGGTGGAATTCTTCGCCGCGTTCAGTCCTGTGTCGTGGTTGACCTCGGTGACGCGGTTGCCTATGGCGTCGGTCTCGTACGACTTCCAGTACGAGGCCGGGCCGCCGAGCGCGCTCGAACCGGCCGCGGAGTCACAGGCCGTGGGCCCGGTGCCGTCCACCGGAGTGGTGGAGCCTCGGGTGCCGTTGCCGGCCGCTGTCGCCGCCGTGGCCGCCGGGGTCCACGCGTCCGACAGCCGCTGCCGGCCGTCGTAGGCGAAACACTGGACATCCGGAGCGGTCCGGTTCGCCGTGTCCGATATGGACAGGACGTTGCCCGCCTGGTCGTAGGAGTAGTTCGACTCCTTGGCCACGGTGGTGCTCACCACGTCGACCACCGAGCGGGTCAGCCGGTCGGTGCCCTTCTCGTAGTCGAAGGTCTGCTGGACCTTCTTGCCGTTGCCCGTGAACAGCTCGAACTGTCGTACCTGACTGTTCTTGGAGTAGATGGTGTTGGTGACATACGGGGTGCTGCCCGTCATCCCCGTCGGACGCTGCAGGGCGTCGTACGTGTACACCAACGCCTCCGACGGCAGATCCGCGACGGCGGGCAGGCCGAGGCCCTGGATCGTGCCGTCCCGGTTGTACCCGGTGGAGAAGACGTACGTACCGGCCAGTCCTCCCTGGGATGCGGGGACCTGGTAGGCGGTCTTCAGCGGACGGTAGAACTCGTCCATCGACTGGACGGCGGTGGCGAAGTACTCCGTCGGCGAGATGTAGTTGAAGGAGGCGTAGGCCTGACCCAGCCAGCCCGCCTTGTCGTACCTGGTCTCGCTCAGCCTGGTGCCGGTGCCTGCGTCGCCCTGCCAGGTCGACTCCGTGCGGCCGAGCTTGTCGTAGACCGTGGAGGTCTTCTTGTTCCGCCCGTCCCACGCGGCGACAGGCCGGTCCAGCTCGTCGTACTCGGTGCGCGAGGTGCCCGCGTCGGGGTCGATGCTCGTCTTCTTGCGGCCCAGTTGGTCGTACTCGTACCGCCACACACTGCCCTTGGCGTCGGTGACCGTCTCCAGCTTGCCGAGCGTGTTGTACGTGTACTTCGTCGAGTCGTACGGCACGCCCGCGTTCGGTGAGGCGCCCCGGTAGTGGCGGATCTCGGAGACGTTGCCCTGGCCGTCGGTGATCGTCGTGGTGGGCACGCCGCCGACCGGCGGGTCGACATGGGTCAGGTCGCCGTCGTAGCTGGTCGTGGTGCGCCACTGCTCGGCGCCGCCGACCGCGAGGATCTCGGCGGTGGTGCGGCCCAGACCGTCGTACTCCAGCAGGCTCTGCGCGCCGACCTCGCCGTTGCGCACCAGCAGCAGCTCGCCCGAGGCGGGGTCGGCCGCGTTGTACGTGGAGTTGGTCTTCCTGACGTTTCCGGTGCCGTCGTAGAACGTGTCGGCAGCCATGTGGGTGCCGTTCGGGCCCTCGGTCTGGATCTGCCGGGGGCGCAGCATGCTGTCGTAGAGCTGGTACTCGGCACCGTAGGAGCCGTCGATCTCGACCTTTTCCGTCTTGATCGAAGTGACCTTGTCCTTACGGACGTTGTACGAGTACTTGATGCTCGGCGTCTGCCTCAGCTTACGGTCCGCCAGCCACACCGACGTCAGCCGCCCCAGGGCGTCGTAGGCGAGGTCCGTGCGCTTGCCGTTCGGGTCGGTCTGGCCCGACGACATGCCCCAGGCGGGGGCGTAGTCGGTGACGGTCGGGTGACCCAGGGCATTGGTGACTGTGGTCTTCGTCAGCAGGCCGTTGGTCTCGGAGTAGACGGTCTTCGTCTCCTCCGTCGTGCCGATCTGCTTGGCGTCCCTCTGGGTCAGCGGACGGCCGAAGTCGTCGTAGGTCGTGGCGCCGGTGAACTGGTAGGTCGCCGTGGTGCCGTCGTGCGACGTCATCCGCTCGGTCTTGGTGGCGTCACCCTTCGTGGGCGCCGCTCCGAAAGCGAGTTTGTCGTACGAGGTGCGCTCGTCCGCCAGGACCTGTGTCCGGCGATCCGGCGTGGTCGCGCACTTCACGGAGACGGACTCGCTGCGGGCCGGCAGCGAGAGGATGTTCTTCGCCGTGTTGTCCGCGTACGTGGTACGGGTGCAACTGTCGTCCTTGGCGGTGGAGAGGTCGCCCAGATCGTCGACGGTCAGGACCCGGCCGGTGCCGTTGGCGGTGTCGTACGTCGTCGTGGACTTCGTTTCGCGCCAAGTGCCGTCGGACTTCAGGCTGAAGCCGCGGCCGGTCTGGGTACGGACGATCACCGCGCGGGTGGTACCCCAGGGCTGAACCTGGGTGGCGGTGTAGTGCTTCCAAGGCGTACTGATCGTCTTGGCGACCATCTTGTCGCCGTCATAGGTGGCGACCTCCAGCTCGTGGCCGGTGAACTCCTCGTCGTCGGCGTACGAATCACCCGTGGAGTCCTTGACCGTCACCGAGCGGGTGTTGCCGGCGGAGTCCTTGTCCCCGTCCATGCCCTGGAGGAACGTGTAGTCGACCCGGGTCGACTGCTTGTCGGCGGTGCCGCTGGTGACCTTGACCTTGCCGTAGCCCTGCCAGCCGCCCCAGGTCAGGTACTTGGCGTCGGTGATGCCGTCCGGCTTCGCCTTACGCCAGGCGGCGTCGCCCTGGTAGGAGTAGCGGGTGACCATGGAGTCGTTGCCGCCGGTGCGGTCGGTCTCGATGATCGCCGACACGACGTACTTGTGGAACCAGTCCGTGATCGGGTCCACAGAGCCCGGCGGAGCCCACACGACGGGGTAGCAGCGCTTGGTCGACTCGCCCGGCTTGGGCAGCGTGGACTTCGTGCAGTCGGCAGGCGCGTAGTTGACGTCGAGCTGAGCGCCGGTCTCGCTGAGGACCATCGAGAGCCGGAAGCGGTGGAAGGGCGCGATGTTGTCGCCGACGGCGTCGACGCGGTTGGCGAGCTGCTCGCCGAACAGGTCCACGGAGGGCAGCTTGATCGCCGTACCGGCGCGGCCCTCGTTCTCGATCTTCGACAGCCACAGCGTCTTGGAGTCGTCACCGTTGTCGGTGAACAGATGCGTGAACGTCCAGGCGTCCACGTCCTGGTAGGCCGTGGCGTCCTTGCGCATCTGGGTGACGATCGAGGCCAGCCGCTTGGTCGTGAAGAAGGTCTGTACCGGCGAGGTGCACTTCGTGCTCGCCTTGCACTCCTGGTCGACCGGGACGTCGGGCCACCGGGCGGCGTTCGCCTTGGTGCGCTTGCTCTCCGCGCAGTCGAAGTCGGCGGTGGGCAGGCAGCGTTCGCCAGTGTTGAATACGACCCGCGCCGGGGCCTTGGCCGCGTAGACCTTGCCGTCCTGCTGGCCGTAGTCGATGCGCTTGAGGTAGCCGCCGCGGTGGTACGCGGTGCCGTTGACGTCCGTCTTGCCATTGAGCGCGTAGGAGTTCGTCTCGCGGTCGTAGAAGTAGGACATCACGTTGCCGTGTGTGTCCTTGACGTAGTCGAGGCTCCAGCGCCAGGCCTGCTGACAGTGGGCGCTGGTGAAGGTGGCGTTGAAGCAGGGCTCACCGGAGTCGTCACCGAAGACCGGGGCGGTCCAGACGGAGTTGGTCTCCTCGTTCCCGGTGGCCCAGCCCGGCAGACGGTTCAGCCCGAAGTAGTACTCGGTGCCCTCCGGCGTGGTGATCTTCCAGTGCTCTCCCTTGTCGTTCGCGCCACCGTTGTCGCCGTTCGCGGCGCCGGTCAGCTGCTCGACCTTGGTGCCGTCGTCGGAGGCCATGTGCCACTTGTCGGTGGTGTCGTCCTTGACCAGCTCACCGGACGCGCCGTTGAGCATGACCGTGGCGTTGTCGAACGCCCAGCACTGTTCCCCGGAGTTCTTGTGGCCGTCGTCCGCGCACGGCTTGTAACGGCGCTCGATGTAGCCGGGGTCGTACGAGAAACCCTCACCGGCCCACGACCCCTGGTTGTTGGTGACCGAGGTACGGCCGTCCGCCGACTGGGAGGAGTAGCCGAGGCCCACGGTGGGGACGAGGCCGCCCGGGGTCGGGACGGTGCGCATCGGGTAGTTCCAGTTGAACCCGCCGGAGGCGGTGGCGACGCTCCAACTGGCGGACGGAGACAGGGCCGTCGCCGTGTACGTCCCCTGCGCGCCGGACGGTCCGGCGGCCAGGGCCACGAGGGACGTCGCGTCGACCGCCATGGTGGAGGCGCCGTCGGCCGGAGCCGGGGCGGCGGTCACGTCGGCGGAGACGGTACCCGCCTCCACGTCGTTCACCGTGGGCAGCACCCTGGGCTGCTCGGGGCAGCCCTTACTGCCAGGAGTGGCGGCGGTGGCGCAGGCGGGAAGCTGGACCAGTCGGAGGCGCGAGGCGTAGGAGCCGCCGAAGGCCTCGGCAAACTCGGAGTAGTCGACGCTCAGCCGGACCTTGGCGGTCTGATCGGAGCCGTCGGCGCGTTCCACACCTAGCAGGACACCGGCGCCGAGCTTCGCGGCATGCTGCGGGTCGAGGACGTCGACACGTATCCTGCCCGGCGCCTTGCCACTCTTGGCGAGGGCCTTGGGCCTGTCGGCGGCCCCGGCCCCGGCCTCAAGGATCTTGACCGGCAGGCCACCGACCTCGGCGGTGGCCCCCAGCTTCACTTCCGCGCCGCCCTGCTTGGGCCACGTCGCCTTGTCGAGCCCCTTGACCGCGGCCTTGCGCGCCGGGTCGGAGGGGCGTGGTGCGGTCTTGGTGGCGTACCCCTTGACGGGATCACCGTCGTCCTGGAGGCCGGGGCTGCTGGTGCGGCCCCGGGCATCGTCATCGAGCGCCATTGCCTGGACCGACGACGCGGAGAGCGCGAGCGAAAGCCCGAGCACAATCGCGACGACCGTCGATCTGGGTATGCGGCGGCTCAACGAGCGGCCACGGAAGAACATCGGACAACTCCCTGGTCGAAGGGGAAAGTTGAGGAAAGGATTTGGGCGGGAAGGGTGTGCCGGGCCCGGCGGAGCCGGCACACCCCAGAACTAATGGATCGTCACATGTCGGGAGCCGCAGCCAGCCTGGCCATCTGCTGCACCGCGATCTGGTCGGCCGCCCCGCTGTAAACGCGGACTTCATCGATCGCGCCGGCGAAGTACTCACTCGCCCCGCGCAGCGAACGGCCCACCTGGAGACCGCCGGTGGCGGACCACAGGGTGCCGTCCGTGCCATAGGCGCCGGCGGCGAGCTGGCCCCCGACGTACAGGCGCAGCGAGTTGGCGAAGGCGTCGTAGACGACCGCCAGGTGCTGGCCGGAGCCGCCGGTGTCGGGGAGTTCCTGGTCGTCGGTGAAGGTGACGACGGAGGGGGCGGCCACGTCGGTCTTCGCCACGGCCAGCTCCCACCGGCCGGATCTCGCCTGATAACGGACCTGGACCCGGTTGGCGTTGGCACCCGGCAGCGACAGCACCGTCTGTGACTTCTCCGGGTCCAGCGAGGTGAGCTGGGCGCGGGCGGTAATGGTGAAGCTGCTGTTGCCGGTGACCGGGGCGGTGGCGGTGGACGCGTAGTCACCGTTGCCGTCCAGGACGAGGTTGCCGTCACCGACCAGCGCGGCGGTGTCGAGCAGCGGATCGGCCGGGCGGTAGATGAAGGCGTTGCCCGCCAGAGTCAGTGCCTGGCCCCCACCGGTCTCCGCGGAGGCACCGCTGACGGCCGCGTCGAGCTGCCAGTAGCCCTTGCGGTCCGGCTTGACCGTCATCAGCTCGGCGACCTGGGCCGCCGGCAGGACCCGATCGAGGACGCGGATCTCTGCGAGGTCACCGACGAAGTTGTCGCGGTAGCCGCTCTTGGCCGTCGAGCGGCCGATCTGCAGCGGGCCGTACGACTTCCAGGTGGAGCGCCGAGGGGCGGAGGCCTTCAGGTCCTTGTTGATGTACAGCTGGAGCTGCGGGCCGCCGCTCTTCTGCGCGTCGTACACGCCGGTCAGCAGGACCCACTGGTCCTTGACCACGGAAATGCCGGTGGAGACGGCCTTCCACTCGCCGAGCGAGTCCACGTCGTCGACCGGGACGGAGAACTTCCATGCCTTCGCGGTCGCGTCGTAGCCGAGCGTGAAACCGGGCTCGCCGGTGCCGTCCTGGCTGACGACCGTCATGTCCTTGTCCAGAGCGGTGGGCCGTACCCAGGCGCTGACGCTGAAGCTCTTGGCGGAGTCCAGCACGGTCTCGCCGGCGTCGAGGTAGGACTCCGCGCTGCCATCGAAGCGGGCCGCCTTGTCGACCCTGCCGCCGGGGCCGTCCACACCGAAGGTGACGGCGGTGCCGGCGGTCGCCGAGAACTCACCGCTCTCGTCGTGCGCCTCGGTGTCACCGGCCTGGTCGGCCAGGTTCCACTGGGCGACGACCGGCTTGCCCTCGCTCACCAGAAAGTCGTACGGCGTACTGGTGGCGTGCGCCGCCCTGTCGATGGCGACCACGTCCAGCACCCGGCGTCCGGAACGGGTCGGCATCAACTGGACGGAGACCGAGCCGCCCGGCGTGGCAGGGGTAAGGGTGGTCACCGGCGCGCCGTCCAAGGAGTACTGGTACTTGACGACGTCGGTGTCCGCGATGGTGTCGTTCGGATTCGGCGAGAAGGTGAAGGTGCCGTAGGTGCCCACGCCGTCGTGGTAGACGGTGTCGGACGGGTACTGCTTGGACAGTACGATCGGCTTGCCGGGCCAGCTCCTGTCGTAGGTGAACTCACAGCGCTGCGGAGTGTCCCCGGACGAACTCCAGGGGCCGTAGCCGTCACCGTCGTAGGCCCGCGCGCTCCAGTAGACGGGAGTGTTCTGCGGGATCGACGACTTGACGGTGTGCACGAACTTGGTGCCGGTCGTCGGAGAGAGCCAGCCGGGGGTGTCATAGGTGTATGAGCCGGGCTTCGTTCCGCCCCACTCCACCTTGAACTGGACCTTCACCTTGTCGGTCCTCCCGTTGCCGTGGTCCGGGTCGCTCGCGATGGCCTGGAGCTTCGGCGGTACGTCGGTGGTCGGACGGCTCGCGCCCCACTTGCAGACGCCACCGGGGTCCGTGGACATGTCCGTCGTCTTGATCTGCCGCGGCAGAGTGTTGTACGAGACGGACAGGACGGCGTTGCCGCAGATCCGCTTCCATTCGGCGAAGCGGGACTCGTCGGCCGCCCGCAGGCCCAGCGTCATCGAGTTCCAGCCACCCGTGGCGGCCGCCTGGATCTCGCTGGTCAGCTCGGAGTTGGCTTTCGTGGTGCTCTCGAAGTGCAGGTTGGGCTGGCTGGAGCAGGAGGTCGGGGAGATCGCCTTGTCGACGGTCCCGATGTGGTCGTCCCAGTCGTCCGAGGTGTTCGACCAGTTGCTGGACGAGTTGAGCGAATAGTTCTGGCCGCCGATCCGGTAGAGCCGGATGGGCTCGGCGGTCGGGGTGGCGCTGTAGATGTGCTCCACCCGCGCCGAGAACGTCGCGCCAAGGATCTGCTTCCCCTTGTAGAAGGAGAGCGGCATCGTGAACATCACGCGGCGGGTGCCGACCCCGTTGCAGGAGACCGGGTTGAAGTCGGTCGGGCACTTGCCGACGCCCGCGCTGCCGGAGTACTTCCAGTCCTGCTCGGTGGGCATCCCCGACATGACGCCGGTCCAGGCGGTGCGCGAGGTGGTCCGTGGCATGGGATCGATGACCACGGGGAAGACGGTGTCCTCGCCCTTGAGGAGCTTCTGGTCGGGTATGAGGCTCAGCTCCTCCCTGCCCACCTCAACGCCCAGCGGCACCCCACGGCCGCCTCCGCCCGGGCCCTCCAAGGCGGCTTCGGAGGCCTGGTCGGCCTTGGGACCGGCGATGACAGCGGGGGCCACGACAGTCTCGTCCGCACCAGCCGCCGCGGCTCTCAGCGCCTTCGCGACAGCCCTCGGCCCCGCGCTCTTCGTAGCGGCTTCCGCTACGGCGGCCGAGTCCCACATGGTGGGCCTGCCCGCCTCGAAGACGGTGCCGCCCACTTCGGCGTCCTTCGCCACAATGGCTCCGGAGGCGGCCTCCGCGACCTTCAGTCCGTCGGTCGTCATCCCCAGATCCAGCCGGGCCAGCTTCGAGTCGGCCGCCGCCTCGGGCGTCTTGACGACCAGCAGATGGCCGAAGCCGTCGACTTCGGCCCGAACGGCGAGGTCGACACCGGGCAGGGCGTCGACGTAGGTGGCGGTGTCACCCTCGATCCGCGGCGCGGGCAGTTTGCCGTACGGCCAGGTCAGAGCGAACTCACGGCCCGCTCGCCGCATCGTCACGAAAGGCCTGTCGGCCTCTCCGGCGGAGAAGGACAGGCCGACGGTGGCGGCTTTCGGCCCCCAACTGCCGTCTGTCCGCCGCACCAACGTCGCGTCGACATCGACCCACTTGCCGCCCTGCGTCGTGCGTACGGGCTCGGTGTACTCGCGGGCCGTGAAGGTGCCGTCGGGCTCCGCGAAGACCTCCCTGCGCTCGGTGCGCAGTCCCATGACCTCGGTCTGTTCGCCGCTGCCCTTCGCAGCGGCAAGCGCCTGTTGCTCGGTCTGCGTCGGCCGGTCGGCGGCGACCGGCGCCGGTCCCGCCGGTGTGCCGCTCGGTAGGACCGCCAAGGTCCCGGCCGTCACCGCGCCGGTGACGACTGCCGTGACGGCGACACGCATCAGTGCGCCACGCCGTACCGGTCTCTGTCTGTCTGCGGACACGCGTCCACTCTCCCGTTGGGTCAGATCAGTTGCGTCAAGTACTTGCGAGAAGCGGGCCGTTCGGCACGGGCTGCCATCGGACCGCCGTCCCGACCACGGCGCCGCCGACGAGGATCGCGCCCTCGCCGGACTTTCACGTCCGGGTCGGCGTGCCGTCCGTGGCCACGTTCCTTGGGAAGCCGTGGACCGCGCGCCCGCCCACTCGTCGGTCGGCTCGTAGGGCACGCCCACGTACAGCGGCGATGAACTGGTACCGAAGCCGACGTACGTCCGACTCGGGCCGGCCCGGGAGCCACGACGGTGGTCAGCGGACGGTGGCCCCGAAGGCGACGCCGGTCTCCGGCACCCCGCCCACCCCCGGCTTGATCGTCTGGGTCGGAGCCCCACCGGACCCGACGTTCCACGGGAAGCCGTAGACCGCGCGAGCCTCCGCCGGGCCGTAGGGCACACCGACCTGAAGCAGCGAGGGCGTGGCGGCCAGCGAGATACCGGCCAGCATCCGCGGCGCCGACGTGGGTCCGACGCCCGTGCCGGGGGCGATCCAGTTGTCGGAGACGCCGGGCGCGCCGACCAGCGGAACGATCTGGACACCGCCCTCCTCCGCGTACTCCTCGGCCGACTCCTCGCCGGGCACGCCGATCGCGAGCCGGGTGGTGGTGGCGGTGGAGGTGGCGTTCGGGGAGGAGTTGACGGCGGCGAGGCGCTTGCCGAAGAAGTCGCCGGCCTCGGCGTCCTGGTCCACGTCGGCCGTGTTCTGGTCGATCCAGGCGGTCTCGGTGAAGGTGCCGCCCGCGGCAAGCTTGAAGACCTGGACGGCTCCTGCGTCGACGGTCGTCGACAGATCCTCGCCCGGGACGCCAACGGCGAGCAGCGACTCGGTGGTGGAGGTGGCGCCGGAGGCGCGGTACGGGACCATCGCGAGCGCGGCACCGAACTGGTCGCCGACCTCCGCGGCCCCGAAGATCACCTCCTGGTCCTGGCCAAGTGCGCCGAGCGGCTTCGGGAAGTTGGAGGTGAGCGTGTGGTTGAAAAAGCCCACGCCACCCGCGAAGGACCTGGCGCTGAGCGACTCGCCGGGCGAGCCGACCGCGAAGTGGGTCGGGGTCGCGGCGAGTGTGGAGCCGAAACGGTCGTCCTGCTCGGCGTTGCCGAAAACGGCACCGCCGACATCCGTGTTCTGGTGGACGAAGGCCATCGTCTGCGCGGTGCCGCTGATGTAGTGGAACCCGCCCGCCTTCTCGAGGTCACCGATCGACTCACCGGGGACGCCGATGATCAGGTACGGCGTGCCGGCCGAGGTCTTGCCGGCGACCACCGCGTAGCCCACCCAGTCCTCGTTCTCCTGACCGCCGCCCAGGGGCTTGTCGGTGCCCTGGTAGAACTCCTTGACGGCCTTGGTACCCGCGTTGAGCCCGCTCGTGGAGCCGTAGATCAAGTGCACGTTGCCGGCGTCGGGAACGGTGCCCATGTCCTCGTAGGGGATGCCGACCACCAGGTCGCTGCACCCGTCGAGGTCGGCGTCGTACACCGCCAGCGAATGGCCGAACTGGTCGCCCGCCTCGGGCGCCCCCGGGATGCTGTCGAGGGCCTGCGACAGGGTGAGGACACCCTTGCCGCCGCCGTAGACGACGTGCACCACACCCGCCCTCTGGGCACCGTCGACGGTCGCCTCCGGGTCAGCGATCGCCGTGTCCCTGACACCGTCACCGTTGAAGTCGGACTCGGTCCCCGAGGGACACGCGACGGCGGCTGCGGCCGGCGTCGCTCCGGTTTCCACCCCTTCGGCCAGCAGCAGCCCTAAGGAAACAGCGACAGCGCCGCGCCTCCAAGCTTTCCCCGCTCTTGACACCAACACCCCGTGATTAAAGAAGGCTTAAAGAAGGTCAAGAAACATTCCCCCATTTGACGCGTACACGCAACATCATTTCGGATTCAGAACGATGACAAGAGTCACAGAAATCCCACAGCAACGAGGGGGAGCGACATACAGCCGCAAACAAGCAAAAAGCGCGGGACACCAGAGGATCCAGATGGATCCGGGTGTCCCGCGCCACTTCGCTCTCAGTGCTGCGACAAGAAGAACCTGGTTGGTCCCGGGTTGGTCCGGGTCAGTCCTCCAACACCGCCGAGACGGAGGACGGGGACTGCTCGGCCGCAGCGGTCGTCTTCTTCGACGCCGGCGAAGCCTTCTTCGCCGTGGTCTTCTTAGCAGCCGTCGTCGTCTTCTTCGCAGCCGTCTTCTTGACCGCCGCGGTCTTCTTCGCGGGGGCCTTCTTGGCCGTGGTCGCCTTCTTGACGGCGGTCTTGCGCGCCGTCTTCTTGGCGGGAGCCGTGTCCTCGGTGACGACCTCCTCGGCGGCGGCCTCCTCAGCCGGAGCCGGAGCCTCGGTGGCCGACGGGACGACCATGACGGCCGCCTCCGCGGACGAGGTGGGCGCGGTGGCCTTGCGCACGGCGCGTCGCCGCGGCCGGGCCGGAGCCGCACTCTCGGTCGCCACGGGCGCCTCGACCGGAGCGGGAGCCGCCTCGGGCTCCGCAACCGGCTCGGCGACGACCGTCACCACGGTCTCGGCCACAGCCTCGTCCGCCGCCTTCGGCGAACCGGCCGGAGCCGACACCTTGCGGGTGGCCCGCCGACGCGTACGTCCCTTGGGAGCCGCGTCGTCCTGGACCGCGACCGGCACCTCGGCAACGGGCGCTTCAGCAACCGGCGTCTCGACGACCGGCGCCTCCACCACCGGATCCTCGACCGCGACGGGCTCGGCGTGAGCGACAGCCTCCGGAACCACCGGAACCTCGGCGACCACGGACTCGGCCGTACGGGTCTCGGCGCCGCGTCCGTAAGCCCCACGGGCCTCGGCCCTGGGCGCCCCGGCCGGAGCCGAGGCACGCCTGCTCGCGCGTCGCCTCGAACGGCCACCGCGGCCTGCCGCGGCCTCCGCCTCGGCGGCGCTGTTGTACAGCTCCTCGTCGGGCTCGAAGACCGGAGCCGACAGCGCGACGGGCGCCGCGACCTCGGCGGCGACCTCGGCCTCGGTCTCCGTCTCCGTCTCCTCGACGGCCTCCGGCTCTTCCTCGGCCCCGTCCAGGATCACGTCGTGCTCGTGGGCGTGCTCGAGCTCGGTGCCACGGCCGCGCTTCTTGCGCCTGCCGCCGCCACCACTGGCCGTCGGCTGCTCCATGTGCACGATGACACCGCGGCCGTTGCAGTGGACGCAGGTCTCGGAGAACGACTCCAGGAGGCCCTGACCGACCCGCTTACGGGTCATCTGCACGAGGCCCAACGACGTGACCTCGGCCACCTGGTGCTTCGTACGGTCCCGGCCCAGGCACTCCAGCAGGCGCCGCAGCACCAGATCCCGGTTCGACTCCAGGACCATGTCGATGAAGTCGATGACGACGATGCCGCCCAGGTCGCGCAGCCGCAGCTGGCGCACGATCTCCTCGGCCGCCTCCAGGTTGTTCCTGGTGACCGTCTCCTCCAGGTTGCCGCCCTGGCCGGTGAACTTGCCGGTGTTGACGTCGACGACGATCATCGCCTCGGTCTTGTCGATCACCAGCGAACCGCCGCTGGGCAGCCACACCTTGCGATCGAGCGCCTTGGCGAGCTGCTCGTCGATGCGGTACGTCGCGAAGACGTCGACCTCGGAGGTCCACTTCGACAGCCGGTCGACCAGGTCCGGGGCCACGTGGGACACGTACCCGTGGATGGTCTGCCAGGCCTCGTCACCGCTGACGATGACCTTGGTGAAGTCCTCGTTGAAGATGTCGCGCACGACGCGGACGGTCATGTCCGGCTCGCCGTACAGCAGAGTCGGCGCGTTCGAGCTGCCGCCGCTCTTCGACTTCTTCTCGATGTCCTCCCACTGCGCCTGGAGCCGCTCGACGTCACGGCGCAGCTCGTCCTCGCTCGCGCCCTCGGCGGCGGTGCGCACGATGACACCCGCGTCCTCGGGGACGATCTTCTTGAGGATGGTCTTCAGGCGCGCTCGCTCGGTGTCGGGCAGCTTGCGGCTGATGCCGGTCATCGACCCCTCGGGGACGTAGACCAGGTAGCGGCCCGGGAGCGACACCTGACTGGTCAGTCGCGCGCCCTTGTGGCCGATCGGATCCTTCGTGACCTGCACGAGCACCGGCTGACCGGACTTCAGCGCGCTCTCGATGCGCCGCGGCCCGTGGGCCATCCCGAGCGCCTCGAAGTTGACCTCACCGGCGTACAGGACGGCGTTGCGCCCCTTGCCGATGTCGATGAACGCGGCCTCCATGGAAGGCAGCACGTTCTGGACCTTGCCCAGGTAGACGTTGCCGACGTACGAGGTCGCCTGCTCCTTGTTGACGTAGTGCTCGACGAGCACGTTGTCCTCGAGGACACCGATCTGGGTGCGGTCGCCGTACTGGCGTACGACCATCACGCGCTCGACGGCCTCACGGCGGGCCAGGAACTCGGCCTCGGTGATGATCGGAACGCGTCGGCGCCCCTGCTCACGGCCTTCCCGGCGGCGCTGCTTCTTGGCTTCGAGGCGGGTCGAACCCTTGATCGACTGCACCTCGTCGCTGGGGTGCTCTTCCCGCTTGGCGCGCGGCTCACGGACCTTGACGATCGTGCGCTCGGGGTCGCTGTCGCCCAGCACCGGCTCGCTCTCGCCGGAGGAGTCACCGGCACGGCGCCGACGACGGCGCCGGCGACGGCTGCTGGCGGAACCGGAACCGCCCGGCTCGTCGCGCTCGTCCTCCTCCGCGTCCTCGTCCACCTGGTCGGCGGTGTCCACGGCGTCCGAGGTGCCCTCGGCGGACCGAGCGGCCTGCTCACCGGCGTAGTCGTCGTCACCGGAGTCGAGGTCGGAGTCGGCGGACTCGCCCCGGCGCCTGCGCCGGCCACCGCGGCGGCGGCGCCGGCGCGAACCGGGGCCCTCGTCCTCGCCGTCGTCGTCCACGTCGGCACCGTCCTCGGCGGACTCGTAGGCGTCCTCGACGGCCTCCGTCTCCTCCGGCTCCGCGGCCACGACGGGCGCGGCGGCGACGGGCTCCTCGTCGCCCCCACGGCGACGGCGGCGACGGCGCGGCGTCTGCTCCTCGACGACGGTCTCGGCGACCGGAGCGGCCTCGACGGCCTCTTCCTCGGTCTCCACGACGTCCTCGGCCGCCTCGGCGGCAGCCGCGGCGGCGGCCCGCTCGGGCGTCTGGAACATCGGCTCGGCGAAGACGGGCGCCTGGAACACGGCGACGGCGGGACGCGCGGGACGCCGCCCACCCTCGGTGTCACCGTTCTGGACAGCGGGCGCGGGCGCGGAGAACCCGACAGCGGCCTTACGGGCGACCCGACGACGTCCGCGACGCGGCGACGCGTCCTCGGCGACGGCCTCGGTCTCGGGCTTGGCCTCCACCTCGGGCTCGGCGACCTTCGCGGGCGCCTCTTCCACGGGGGCGGGAGCCTCCGGGGCGGCGGCCTCGGTCACGGCCTCGGCGGCGGGTGTGGAGACCCGGCGGGTGGCGCGACGACGGGTACGCGGAGCAGGCGCGGCCTCCTCCACCACCGCGGGCGCCTCCACATCAGCGCTCTCCTCGCCCTTCTCGCCGCTCTCCTCGGCAGTCGGGGCGGATACGGCGGTCACGGCCGGTTCGTCAACGACTGCCTCGGCAGCCTTGGCGGGCGCACCGGCGGGCGCTGACGCGCGCCGGGTGGCCCGGCGGCGCGTACGAGGAGCGGGCGCCTCGGCGGCCGCTGCTTCCTCGACGTGCTGTTCGATCTCTTCGGCCTCGGCGGGTGTCGTGTGCGGAACCCTCGATGGGGTCCGAAACGGGTTCGGTCGGTTCGAGCATGCGGGCGGTTCTCCCGTCAGGCTCCCGGGCGCCGCACCTGGTCCGGCTTGGATGCCGGTGACGTCCGCGGCTCGCGCAGTGCGCGGTGCCGCCGTCCGGGGCGCGGGCGCCGCACGGGAGCTCTCTGTGTCCTGTCTCGCCGGTTCCGTACGCCATGTTGCGCACGGCCTGGCGAAAGTCTTGTGGTGGGCGCGCTGCCCGACCCAGGTGGCTCCCGAGTACGAGGGCGGCGCTACGACGTGCGTCCCTGCGCGGGACCTTCCTTACGCCGGAGCCTGCGACGCGGCGGCAGTCGGAGCGGCCATGGAGAGGGCCACCGCTGCCTCGCGGTCGGGCGCGAGCGGGTCGGTCACCGTGCCGGTCTCTTCATCGAACAGCCCCTGCGCCAGCCTGGTCACCCCTGCGGGGACCGGCGGCGCGAGGTCGGCCACGGCGCGAAGACCGGACAGGACGTCGTCGGGTCGAACGGCAGGCGTCACGTGCCGAACAACCAGCCGCAGTATCGCACAGGGCCGGTCGGTAGGCCTATCAGCCGGTGGATTGTGCGTCTCGACACACGATTCGCTGCCCGCCTCGAGGCCCTCGACCGCGCCTCGGGCATCGAAGGTCCGCATGCCGTTCTTGGCGAGGCGCTGGACCTCGACGGTCTCGGCGGCGTTGAAGATGTCGACGGCGCGGCGCGCTTCGTCGGGCGCCACACCCTCCAGACGCAGCTCCCATACGGAAGCCGTGAGCCGTTCGGCGAGCCCGGAGGTCCGGGCCTCGACGGCGTCGACGATGTCGAGCCCGGTGGGCAGCGACTCGTCGAGCAGCTCGCGCAGCTTGTCGGGATCGCGCGCTTCGGTGAGCGCGATCTCCAGGTACTCCGCCTCACTGCCCGTGCCGGTGGGTGCGGCATTGGCGTACGACACCTTCGGATGCGGCGTGAACCCCGCCGAGTAGGCCATCGGCACCTCGGCACGGCGCAGCGCACGCTCGAAAGCGCGCTGGAAGTCACGGTGGCTGGTGAACCGGAGGCGGCCACGCTTGGTGTAGCGCAGTCGGATGCGCTGCACCGCGAGTGCGGGCGGCGGGCCTTCGGGCTGTCGCTTGCCCAGTGTCGTTCAGTCCTTCGTGAGTGCGGTCTTACTGCTACCAAGAGTACGTCCGTCGGCGCCTCCTGGTTCCCGCCGGGGCACCGGAACCACCTTCGGGCGCTCCTCCTTCGGCTCCCCCAGGAGCATCCGCCGGAAGTCGGCGCGCGCCTGGCGGGCCGAGTCGCGTGCGGCGGCCAGCGCCTGCCGGGCCACCCGGCCCACACTGCGCGCGGCCTCGGCGGCGGGCCGCAGGACGGCGTCCCGGACGACGTGCCCGAGGGGTGTCAGTACGGTCTGGTACGCCCAGCGCACGGGCTCCACGAAGATCCACCGAAGGAGGGTCCCCAGGAACCGTCCGACGGCGAGCGAGATGTACCCGGCGATGCGCCAGGCATGCCCGAGGGCGTCACCGACCTCGCGCCCCACGACGGCGAGGACGCGTCCGAGGGGGGTCAGGACCCAGCGCCACAGCGCGAGCGCGGGCAGCACGAGAAGCACGCGCAGCACCCAGTAGAGAAGGAACCCGATCCCGCTGATCACCATGCTGACCAGCCACGCGACCCCGGCGACCACGGTGCTGACGACCCACGCGACCCCCCGGGCACACCAGGCGATCGCCCTCCCCACCGGGGTGAGCACCCACGCGTACAGCCACTGCGCGGGTACGACGGCCAAGTACCGCACGAGCCACGCGACGACGGCGTACACCCCGGTGCCGAGAGCGGCGATCCCCACCCCGACGCCCCTGAGCACCCACAACGCCCCGTGCCCCACAGGCGTGAGCACGCGCGCGTGGATCCACCCGAGCCCGGCGCCGATCCCCCGGAACACCCAGACGACGCCCTGACCGAGAGGCGTCAGCACGTGCCGGAAGAGCCACACCAGCGGTACGACGACGAACACGTTGCCGAGCCAGCCGAGGGCGTTGCCGAGGGGCACGGCGACGTACCGCCACAGCCCGACGAACGGCCAGACGAAGACGGCCCGCGCGACCCACGCCAGCGCCCGCCCGAGGGGCCGCAGCACCGCGTCCGTAAGGAGGCGGCCACCGGCGACCAGCCCGTCCCACACCATGCGCACCGGTACAACCAGCACGAGCACCACGATCCGCACAGGAAGTCGAATCGCAACGACGAGACACCCTTCGGCCTGCCGCTCGGGCTGCCGTGCCTCGGCGGCCGGTTTCTCCAGATCCATACCGACAAGGACGCGCCAACCCCCCGTCCGGATGCGGTGTTTCCGAAAAGTGACCAGGACGAGGGACATCAGCCGTAAACCTACGACTTTTCCTTCGAGAACCTTCCGCACCACTCGACACCCACTTGGCACCCACGCCCCCGAGCGGCTGTTCGACTGACACCCTGGCACCCATGTCGAAGACTCTCGGGTTACCCAGGCCCGACCAGGCGTCCTACATGCTGCGCGCCGCGTCCGAGGACGCCGGCCGGGCGTACAAGCAACGCCTGCTAGACCTGCTGGACCTCCGGCCGGGCCATACCGTCCTGGACGTGGGCTGCGGCCCCGGCACCGACCTGCCGGCCCTCGCCGAGCGGGTCGGTGCGGACGGTCGGGTGATCGGGGTGGACCAGGATCCGGCGATGCTGGCAGTGGCCCGCCAACGCACCGCCGCCCTCGGCGCGGTGGAGATCCGGGAGGGGGACGCGCATGCGCTTCCCGTCGGACCCGGAACCGTGGACCGTGCCAAGATCGACCGGGTCCTGATGCATGTGCGGTCCCCCTCGGACGTACTGGCCCAACTGCACACCGCGACCCGCCCCGGCGCCCTCGTCGGTCTGGTGGAGCCCGACTGGGACACCCTCGCGGTGGACACGGAGGACCTGGAGACGAGCCGCGCGTTCACCCGCTACACCGCCGAGCAGGTCGTCCGCCACGCCACCGTCGGGCGCAGTCTCGCCCGGCTGGCGGTCCGGGCGGGCTTCCGTGTCGAGACGACGAGCGCCGTCACCCCGGTCTTCACCGACTTCGGGCACGGCGACCACACGCTCGGCCTCGGCCGGAACATGCAGCAGGCCATCGCGGACGGCCACATCGACCGGACGCGGGGCGAAGCCTGGTTCGCCGGCCTCGCCCGCGAACCCTTCTACGCCTCGTTCACCCTCGTAACGGTGGTCTGTTCCCGCCCATGACCGGCGCCGGACGGGCCGGGCACCGTGGCACCGGCCTGACCGATCGCGAACTCGCGGTTGAGTACCGTCTGCCGGCGGATCGGCTCGGGCAGTTGGACCCGAAGTCGATCCGCGGTTCCTCGTGGAGTTCGCCCGGGATGCCGTCGAGTGTCCTGCGGATCAGGTCCTGCGTGCCGTCCGTGGAGCCGGTGTCGCAGACGACCCAGTGGTCGATGAGGTGGCGTACGGAGCGCAGGCACCGTTCGATCACCTGCGAGTCGTTCTTGACGACCTTGCAGAGGCAGAGGCTCTGCTTTTTCACGGCGTCAATGTGGCACGGCCCCGACGTGTCCCGCCCGTACACGCGGGAGGCGTCCGGTCGACGTAACCCATCCGAACGTACCGACTAGCCCTATACGTTGATAAACAGTCGACTTCCTGATGATATGCCAGCTCTGCGCACCGGACTCGGGTAAAGCTCCTCCTCGCAAGTCAGAGCAATCGAGACAGGTCGTGACACGTCACGACGGGACATGACACGTCGATACAGGGAGCACACAGATGAGTCCTGAGTACAGGACGCGTTCGCTTCTCGGGCCGCTGGCGCGGGACAGGTTCAAGAAGGCCGGAATGACGGCCTCGCTCGCACTGGTCCTGGCCGCGAGCGTGGCCGGTCCGGCGGCGGCCGCCGCGCGCGGCACGGGCGACCACGCCACCGGAGCGAGCCGCTACAGCAGCGGCGGCAAGGACAAGTGCAAGCAGCAGGGGCCGCACCGCGTCACCCTCTCGACCGCCCAGGGCGGCAAGGACAATTGCCAGGGCCCGACGGGTCCGACCGGCCCGACGGGTCCAATTGGTCCGACCGGCGCCACGGGTCCCACCGGTCCCCAGGGCAACACCGGCCCGACCGGAACCGCCGCACCCTGTTCCGACATCGACGCCCTACAGAACCAGGGCGCCTTCGAGCTCCGCGCCGCGTTGACCAACGGAAGGTACTACGCGGGCATCCGCGACCTCCGCGGGTCCACCACTGCTCCCCCGTTCCTCTGGACCGACCTCAGCGGCCGGACCGGCTACCCCGACAGCGCTGCGACAGGCTTCGCCTGTGGCGCGTCCGTCAATGCGCAACAGGCGACTGAGCGCATCAAGTTCGACCTCATCACTACCATCGGAACGGTCTACGAGATTCGCTGCGACCAGGTACTGTCCACCACCCCAGCAACCCTGAGCTGCGACGACGCATGGACCCAGCTGTTGAACACACCGACCACGGGCGCTGTCAACAGCTAGCCCCGGGCGACGCGGAAAAGGGGTGTCCGACAGGTCGACGAACCGACCGGTCGGACACCCCTCGCGACACCCCGCAACGGGCTGCCCGCACCCCTCAGTGGCTGTGCCCACTCCCCGCGGGCTGCTTCACGGTCAGCGGCAGCAGCTTCTTACCCGTAGGGCCGATCTGGATGGACGTGTCCATCTGCGGACACACCCCACAGTCGAAGCAAGGCGTCCACCGGCAGTCCTCGACCTCTGTCTCGTCGAGGGAGTCCTGCCAGTCCTCCCACAGCCAGTCCTTGTCGAGGCCCGAGTCCAGGTGGTCCCACGGCAGGACCTCCTCGTACGTGCGTTCGCGTGTCGTGTACCACTCGACGTCGACCCCGAAGTCGGGCAGCGTCTTCTGCGCGCACGCCATCCAGCGGTCGTACGAGAAGTACTCGCGCCATCCGTCGAAGCGGCCCCCGTCCTCGTACACCGCGCGGATCACCGCGCCGATCCGCCGGTCGCCGCGCGACAGCAGGCCCTCGACGATGCCGGGCTTGCCGTCGTGGTAGCGGAAGCCGATCGAGCGGCCGTACTTCTTGTCGCCGCGGATCTTGTCCCGGAGCTTCGTCAGGCGCGCGTCCGTCTCCTCGGCGGAGAGCTGCGGGGCCCACTGGAACGGGGTGTGCGGCTTGGGCACGAAGCCGCCGATCGAGACCGTGCAGCGGATGTCGTTCTGGCCGGAGACCCTGCGGCCCTCGGCGATCACGTTCGTCGCCATGTCGGCGATCTGCAGGACGTCCTCGTCGGTCTCCGTCGGCAGACCGACCATGAAGTACAGCTTCACCTGGCGCCAGCCGTTGCCGTACGCAGTGGAGACGGTCCGGATGAGGTCCTCCTCGGACACCATCTTGTTGATGACCTTGCGCATGCGCTCGCTGCCGCCCTCCGGCGCGAACGTCAGACCGGACCTGCGGCCGTTCCTGGTCAGCTCGTTGGCGAGGTCCACGTTGAAGGCGTCCACGCGGGTCGACGGGAGCGACAGCCCGATCTTGTCCTCCGTGTAGCGGTCCGCGAGCCCCTTCGCGATGTCGCCGATCTCCGAGTGGTCGGCCGAGGACAGCGAGAGGAGGCCGACCTCCTCGAAGCCGGTCGCCTTGAGGCCGCGGTCCACCATCTCGCCGATGCCCGTGATCGACCGCTCCCGCACCGGGCGCGTGATCATGCCGGCCTGGCAGAAGCGGCAGCCGCGCGTGCAGCCGCGGAAGATCTCCACCGACATGCGCTCGTGGACGGTCTCCGCGAGCGGGACCAGGGGCTGCTTGGGGTAGGGCCACTCGTCGAGGTCCATGACCGTGTGCTTGGACACCCGCCACGGGACACCTGACTTGTTGGGTACGACGCGGGCGATCCGCCCGTCCGCGAGGTACTCCACGTCGTAGAACGCCGGGATGTAGACGCCGCCGGTCTTCGCGAGGCGGAACAGGACCTCCTCGCGACCGCCCGGCCGGCCCTCGGCCTTCCAGGCGCGGATGATCTCCGTCATGTCGAGCACGGCCTGCTCGCCGTCGCCGATGATCACCGCGTCGACGAAGTCCGCGATCGGCTCGGGGTTGAAGGCCGCGTGGCCGCCGGCCAGCACGATCGGGTCGTCCAGGCCACGGTCCTTGGACTCCAGGGGGATGCCCGCCAGGTCCAGGGCCGTCAGCATGTTCGTGTAGCCCAGCTCCGTGGAGAAGGACAGGCCGAACACGTCGAAGGCGCGCACGGGCCGGTGGCCGTCCACCGTGAACTGCGGGACGCCGTGCTCCCGCATCAGCGCCTCGAGGTCCGGCCAGACGCTGTACGTACGCTCGGCGAGGACGCCCTCACGTTCGTTCAGCACCTCGTAGAGGATCATGACGCCCTGGTTGGGCAGCCCGACCTCGTACGCGTCCGGGTACATGAGCGCCCAGCGGACGTCACAACTGTCCCAGGGCTTGACCGTGGAGTTGAGCTCGCCGCCCACGTACTGGATCGGCTTCTGCACATGCGGCAGCAGGGCTTCGAGCTGCGGGAAAACCGACTCGGCAGACATCGCGGCGTTACCTTCGTGAGCTGACGGGGGATGACCACCAAGCGTAACCCGCCCGGAGGACTCCCCCGCCCGCGAAAAATCCGGAGCCGAACCGGGCGCTAAACCTTCATCGAACCCTGAATCGTCCCCCACTCCTGGGGCAGCGCCTCCTCCACCTTCGCGGCCCGCCGCTCCTCACGGCCGTACAGCAGCCCGTACGTGAAGGTGTTGTCCCCCGCCGCGTGTGCCACGGCGGACAGCTCGCCCAGCGTGGTGCGGACCATGACGCTGTCCTGGTGGTCGCCCAGCACGTTCTGGAGGGACTTCATCGACTTGGTCAGTTTTTTGGCCGGGCCGCCGAGAGCTGGACGCGCCGCCTCGGCCGCGTAACGGGTGCGCTTGGCCTTCTTGCGGGCCTCGTGCAGCCCGAGGTCGCGGTCGGTTCCGGGCGGCTGCTCCATGGCCTCCTCGAAAAGCGCGGCCACCTTTTTGAAGTCCTTGCGTACGGCCTTGGCCAGCACCTTTGCCGGTTTCCGTGCCGCCGCCTCGAGGACCGGCGGGTCGGCGACCACGGCGTCCAGGGTGTCGAGGAGCGTCAGATAGCGCGGGGAGCCCAGCACACCGAGCAGCCGGCGGCGCGCTCCTTTGTGCTCGGCCTTGGACCAAGTGCCCAGCCGGTCCCGGATCGGGCCGTGGACGAGGGTGGGGGCGAGATCATCGAGGACCGTGCCGAGGCGTTCGGCCAGCACCTCGTGGTCGCGGCCCACGCCCAACTCGGCGGCGAGCCACTTCAGCTCGTCGCCGATGGGGTCGGTGATCTTCCGGTCGAGGACCTTGCGGAAGGACTTGAAGGTGCTGCGCAGCCTGCGGGTGGCGACCCGCATGTCGTGCACGGAATCCTCGGCGTCCTGGCGTACGGCCGGGTCGAGGTCGACGATGGCGTCCCGCTGGGCGCGGACGTAGGCGAGGACGTGGTCGCCGGCGGTGACGGGCTCGGCGGGTTCGTCCTGCGGCCGGGGATGCCCGCCCTTGGTCTCCGCCAGCGCCCGGGCCAGCTTCGAGGCGGACTTCGCGGGCCGTACGCCCGCCTTGCGCAGGCGTTTGTCCACCTTGTCCAGGACGCGCTGGTCCTCGCCGTCGGCGAGCTCCACCTCGATCTCGGTCCACTCGGCGGTGCCCTTGCCGCCGAACAGCCGCTCCGCCCGTACGGTGTCCACGCCGACCTCCGCGAGCCGGCGGCCGTCGGCGCCCACCAGGTCGCGCACATCGCGGGTGGAGCGCAGGCGCACCACGGGCACGAGCTGTCCCTCGCGTACCCGGGCGCGCGCCAGGCCCGCCAGTTCGTCGGGGACGGTGTCGGAGAGCGGTACCTGGATCTCGTCCCGGATCCCTGGGGCGACCGGGAGTTTCAGGTGCCAGCCGGCGTCGGAGCCGCCGGTGCGGCGGCGCAGCGTGATCGACGCCGAGGCCAGCCGCAGGTCCGAAGTGTCGTAGTAGGTCGCGTCCAGTTCGGCGGTGCCCTTGTCGACGATGTCCGTCACCCCGGCTACGCCGGTGAGATCGGGCAGCCCGCTGTCGTCGGACTCATACTTTCGCTCGATTTCCCGCTTTGTGTCCGCCATGAATCGAATCTAGTCACGATCCGGCGTCATTGGCAGACCCAGTCCGACGTGGTTCGGCATCCGAAGAGGCGCGGGGCGGCCTGAGGCAGCACCTCAGCCGCCCCTTCGGCGGAGCGCTCACGCCGACATCGGCCGCTCCACCCTGATCGACTGCAACAGCCCCACCGCCACCCACACGGCGAACATCGACGATCCTCCGTACGACACGAAGGGCAGTGGCAGACCGGCGACCGGCATGATCCCCAGGGTCATCCCGATGTTCTCGAACGCCTGGAAGGCGAACCACGCGATGATCCCCGCGGCGACGATCGTGCCGTACAGCTCGGTCGTCTCGCGGGCGATACGGCAGGCCCGCCACAGGACCACGCCCAGGAGCACGATGATCAGGCCCGCGCCGACGAAGCCGAGCTCCTCCCCCGCGACCGTGAACACGAAGTCGGTCTGCTGCTCGGGGACGAACTGGCCCGTGGTCTGGGAGCCGTGGAACAGGCCGGTGCCGGTGAGGCCGCCGGAACCGATCGCGATGCGCGCCTGGTTGGTGTTGTAGCCGACGCCGGACGGGTCGAGCTCGGGGTTGGCGAAGGCGGCGAAGCGGTTGATCTGGTACTCGTCGAGAACGCCGAGCTGCCAGATCAGGACCGCGCCGAGGGCGCCCGTGCCGAGCAGGCCGAAGATCCAGCGGTTGGAGGCGCCGGAGGCGAGCAGCACACCGAGCACGATGATGACCATGACCATGACGGACCCGAGGTCGGGCATCAGCATGACGACCATCATCGGTACGGCGGCCAGGCCCAGCGCCTGGAGGACCGTGCGGTGGTCGGGGTAGGCCTTGTCGCCCGCGTCGACCCGGGCGGCCAGGAGCATCGCCATGCCCAGGATGATCGTGATCTTCACGAACTCCGAGGGCTGGAGCGAGAAGCCGCCGCCGAACACGATCCACGCGTGGGCGCCGTTGACGGTCGCGCCGAGCGGGGTCAGCACCATGAGGATCAGCAGGACCGAGAGGCCGTAAAGGATCGGCACGGCGGTGCGCAGGGTGCGGTGGCCGAGCCAGACCGTACCGATCATCAGACAGAAACCGATGCCGGTGTTCATGAGGTGCCGGATCAGGAAGTAGTACTGGTCGCCCTGGTTGATCTCGGTGCGGTTGCGGGTCGCCGAGTAGACCAGGAGCGCGCCGATGAAGGACAGCGCGAGCGCGGACAGCAGTATCGGCCAGTCCAGCCTGCGGGCCAGCGAGTCGCGGGCCAGCAGCCGGGACAGGGACGAGCGTTCGGGGCCGTAGCCGGAGACGGAGAAGGTGTTCGCACCGGTCATGTCGTCTTCCTTCGCGTACTACCAGTACTCCGTGTACGCCGTGTACTGCGCCCCCGCCTGCGGTGGGCTCGGCCGGTGCCCGTCCGTTCGGACGCGACCGTGGCCGGCGGGAGCTGTCCGCCCGCGAGGGCGAGCGTCTCCTCGGTGGCCTCCTCCGGCGGGACGTACGGCTTGATCTTCGGGGCGTCGATCGAGCCGTCCGCCTCGATCTTCGGCAGGCTCTGCTGCGGGGTGGGCAGCAGCGCCTTCCTGTTGTCGATCTTGCCGTCCGGGGAGACGCCGTACATCGCCTCGTATATCTTGCGGACGGCCGGGCCGGAGGCTCCGGAGCCCGTACCACCCTGGGAGATCGTCATGACGATCGTGTAGTCCTTGGTGTACGTCGCGAACCACGAGGTGGTCTGCTTGCCGTAGACCTCGGCCGTGCCCGTCTTGGCGTGCATCTGGATCTTGTCCTGCGGCCAGCCGCCGAACCGCCAGGCCGCCGAACCACGGGTGACGACTCCCTCGAAGGCGGCGTTCATGTCCTTCAGGGTCGCCGGGGTGATCGGCAGTTTGCCGTGCGACTTGGGCGCGATCGCCTGGACGGACTTGCCGTCGGCGCTGACGATCGCCTTGCCGACGGTCGGGTCGTACAGGGTGCCGCCGTTGGAGATCGCCGAGTAGATCGTCGCCATCTGTATCGGCGTGACGAGGATGTCGCCCTGTCCGATCGAGTAGTTGACGGAGTCACCGGCGCGCATCAGGTTGCCTTCGAGGCAGTTCTCGTACGCGATCTGCTGGGCGTACGAGCCGCCCTTCTTGCCGTACTTGCACCAGGAGGCCTTGTTGGCCTTCCAGTAGTCCTGCTTCCACTTGCGGTCGGGGACGCGGCCGGAGACCTCGTTCGGCAGGTCGATGCCGGTCACGGCGCCGAGGCCGAACTGGTGGGCGGTGGTGTAGAACCAGTTCTTCGCGGTCTTCTTCGGCCTCAGGCCGCCGTCCTTGGCCCACTCCTGGTGGGCGAGCCGGTAGAAGACGGTGTCGCAGGAGACCTCGATGGCGCGGCCGAGGCTGATCGGGCCGTACCCCTTGGACTCGTAGTTCTTGAAGACCTGGCCGCCGATGGAGTACGAGCTGGAGCAGTCGTAGTTCCCGTCGAAGGGGTAACCCGCGTTGACGGCGGCCGCGGTGGAGATGGCCTTGAAGATCGAGCCGGGGGCCGCCTGGCCCTGGATCGCCCGGTTGAGCAGCGGATAGTTGGAGTCCTTGCCGGTCAGCTTGGCGTAGTCCTTGGCGGAGATGCCGCCGACCCAGGCGTTCGGGTCGTACGTCGGGTTGGACGCCATGGCGACGACCCGGCCGGTCTTGGCCTCCATGACGACGACCGCGCCCGCGTCGGCCTTGTAGTTCTCGCCGGTGTTGTCGTCGTGCTCCTCGCGTGCTTTCTTCATCGCCTCGTTCAGCTCGTACTCGGCGACCCGCTGGACGCGGGCGTCGATGCTGGTGACGAGGTTGGAGCCGGACTGGGCGGGGTCCGCCTCGGCGGTGCCGATGACGCGGCCGAGGTTGTCGACCTCGTAGCGGGTGACGCCGGCCTTGCCGCGCAGCTGCTTGTCGTACTCCCGCTCGAGTCCGCTTCGGCCGACCTGGTCGGAGCGGAGGTAGGGCGAGGCGGTGTCCTGCGCCTTGGTGATCTCGTCGTCGGTGACCGGGGAGAGGTAGCCGAGAACCTGGGCGGTGTTGGACCCGCCGGGGCCCGCGTAGCGGCGCACGGCCGCGGGCTCGGCGGTGATGCCGGGGAAGTCCTCGGAGCGCTCGCGGATCTGGAGGGCCTGGCGGGGGGTGGCCTCGTCGGTGATGGGGATCGGCTGGTACGGCGAGCCGTTCCAGCAGGGCTGTGCCGTCTTGGCGTCGCACAGCCGGACCTTGTCCTTGACGTCCTGGGGTTTCATGCCCAGGACCCCGGCGAGCTTGGTGAGGACGGCGCCACCGTCGTCCTTCATCTTCAGCAGGTCGGTCCGGGAGGCGGAGACGACGAGGCGTGTCTCGTTGTCCGCGATCGGCACCCCGCGCGCGTCGAGGATCGACCCGCGTACGGCGGGCTGCACGACCTGCTGTACATGGTTGCCGGACGCCTCCTTGGCGTAGGCGTCCCCCTCACGGATCTGGAGGTACCACAGCCGGCCCCCGAGGGTGCCGAGGAGGGAGAGGACGAGGATCTGGATGACGACGAGACGGATCTGGACGCGTGGCGTCCGGCCGGTCTCGGGAATGTTGGTCACTGGTGCTGCCTCCCCCTCTCAGTGCGCCGACGTGTGTGCGCGTACGAATGATGAACGGCCGGCCGGTGAGCCCACGTTCCGTCCCGCTGAACCCGTTCGGGTGAATTCCCGTGCCGTCACAGGCGCTTGACCCCCTTGATGCGGCCGGCGCGGGCGGCTTTCGAGCGGGCCGCCTTCGCCTTCAGACCGCCGCGCTGGTTGCCGATGCGCAGGCCGGTGCCGGAGGAGAGCCAGCCCGAGGAGATATCGGTCTTCTTGGCCGCCGAGTTGGCCTCCGCCAGCGGATCGTTCTCCGCTCTGCGGGCCAGGAACATGATGCCGGGGACCACGAAGGGCGCGAGCAGCAGGTCGTACAGGGCGGCCGTGAACAGCAGGCTGCCGAGGCCGACATGACGGGCGGCGGTGTCGCCGACGAGGGCGCCGACACCGGCGTACAGCAGGGTCGTGCCGACGGCGGCGGCGACCACGACGGCCATCGGGCCGGTGGCCGACCGCAGCCGGCCGTTCTCGGGTTTCACCAGGCCGGCCAGATAGCCGACGACGCACAGCACGAGGGCGTAGCGGCCGGCCGCGTGGTCGGCGGGCGGGGCGAGGTCGGCGAGGAGTCCGGCGCCGAAGCCGACGAGGGCGCCGCCGACATGGCCGTACACCAGGGCGAGGCCGAGGACGGTCAGCAGCAGCAGGTCGGGGACGGCGCCCGGGAGGTGGAGGCGGGCGAGGACGCTCACCTGGATCACCATGGTGACGACCACCAGGGTGGTGGACAGGAGCATCCGGTTGAAACGCATGGGGAGTTCAGCTCCTACTGCTCTTGCTGGTACTGGCCGTCGGCCGCCGACGGGGACGGTGTCACCGTCACGGTGACCGTGGGCGTGGGCGTCGGCCTCGGCTTGGCCGGGAGGACGGTGTCGCGCGGGTCGGTGCGCGGGGCCTCGACGACGACACCGACGAGGTCGAGCTTGGTGAAGCCGACGAACGGCGTGACGTAGATCGTGCGCGTCAGGTCGCCGCCCGAGGGATCGACCCGGGACACGAAACCGACGGGTACGCCGGGCACGAACGGCTTGTCGGCCTGCGAGCCGAAGGTGACCAGCCGGTCGCCCTTGCTGACCTTGGCCTTGCCGTTGAGGAGCTGGACGCGCAGCGGCCGGTCGCCCTGCCCGGAGGCGAAGCCGAGTTCGTCGCCGCCCTCCATGCGCGTACCGACGGTGAAGTCCGGGTCGTTGGCGAGCAGGACCGTGGAGGTGCCGGGGCCGACGGTGGTGACCCGGCCGACGAGTCCGTCACCGTTCAGGACGGTCATGTCGCGCTTGATGCCGTCGTTCGCGCCGACGTCGATGGTGACCGTCCAGGAGAAGCCCTGGGCCGCTCCTATGGCGATGACCTCGGCGCCCTTGATGCCGTACTGCCCGTTGCCGGCCGTCTTCAGCATCCTGTCGAGCTGGCCGAGGCGGCTGCGGTTGCGGTCGTCGCTGCCGAGACGGGCCTTGAGCCCCGCGTTCTCCTTCTCCAGCGTGGCGAGCCGGTCGTGCCGGTCACCGGAGTCGCGTACGGCGGCCACGGCGTCGCCGACCGGGTCGACCACGGTGGCCACGCCGTCCTCGACCGGGCCGAAGACGGCGGCCGCGGCCTGCCGGGCACCGTCGACCGGTGAGTCCTCGCCGCCTCGGATGTCCACCGTGATCAGGGCGAACGCGATGGCGATCAGCAGTACCAGGAGCAGCCGGCTCTCTCGTGTGTCCCTCACGTGCGGCGGCGTGCCTTCCTCAATAGAGTTTTTTCAGGGCAAAAGGATTCGGGGCGAAAGGGTTGGAACAGAAGGGTTTTGGGCTCTTTGGGGGAGCTTATGCCTCTATACCAACGATCCGCCGTACGAGAGGAGATCATCTCGTACGGCGGAATCGAAAAGGTACGTCATCTGCGCGGCTGCGCGTCCAGCACCTGCTGGAGCGCCTCGAACTCCTCCACGCACTTGCCGGAGCCGAGCGCCACGCTGTCCAGCGGGTCCTCGGCGATGTGGATGGGCATGCCGGTCTCACGACGCAGGCGTTCGTCGAGCCCGCGGAGCAGAGCCCCGCCGCCGGTCAGAACGATTCCGCGGTCCATGATGTCGCCGGACAGCTCGGGCGGGCACTTGTCGAGGGTGGTCTTCACCGCGTCGACGATCGCGTTGACGGGCTCCTCGATCGCCTTGCGTACTTCGGCCGCGGAGATCACGACGGTCTTGGGCAGGCCGGAGACAAGGTCCCGGCCGCGGATTTCGGTGTGTTCGTCGTTGTCGAGGTCGTACGCCGAACCGATCGTGATCTTGATCTGTTCGGCAGTCCGCTCACCCAGCAGGAGCGAGTACTCCTTCTTGATGTGCTGGATGATCGAGCTGTCCAGTTCGTCACCCGCGACGCGGATGGACTGGGCGGTGACGATGCCGCCGAGGGAGATGACCGCGACCTCCGTGGTGCCGCCGCCGATGTCCACCACCATGTTGCCCGTGGCCTCGTGGACCGGCAGGCCGGAACCGATGGCCGCCGCCATGGGCTCCTCGATGATGTGCACCTGGCGCGCGCCGGCCTGGGACGAGGCCTCGATGACGGCGCGGCGCTCGACGCCCGTGATGCCCGAGGGCACACAGACGACGACACGGGGACGGGCGAGATACCGCCGCTTGTGGATCTTCAGAATGAAGTAGCGGAGCATCCGCTCGGTGATCTCGAAGTCGGCGATGACGCCGTCCTTGAGCGGGCGCACGGCAACGATGTTGCCGGGCGTCCGACCGATCATCTTCTTCGCTTCCGATCCGACCGCGAGAATGCCACCGGTGTTGGTGTTGATCGCGACGACGGACGGCTCGTTGAGTACGATCCCGCGACCCCTGACGTACACCAGCGTGTTGGCGGTCCCGAGGTCGACAGCCATGTCACGGCCGATGAACGACATTGAGTTCCCCATCGAGATTCGTCTGGCCTTCCCAAGTGAAGCGTGTGATGGCTCTGGTTTGGGGCGGCGAAGTGGGTGCGGTGGCATACAGGCTTGCCAGGCTTACATCGTAGTCGCGCCTGTACGAACACCACGCGAGGGTCTTCGCCATTGTCAGCATGCGATGTGCCGTCTCGCTTCTGGAGACGAGCGTTCGGGGGTAGGCGTTCCCCCGATCGGCGCGCATATGCCGCAGGACGGCCGGGTTTCGCGGCCGTCCCAGGTCAGCATCCGGATGAGGTGACGATCCCTCAGGCGCGGCCGGGGAAGAAGATCTTCAGCTCGCGCTCGGCGGACTCCTCGGAGTCGGAGGCGTGGATGAGGTTCTCCCGCACGATCACGCCGTAGTCGCCGCGGATGGAGCCGGGGGCGGCGGCGATGGGGTCGGTGGGTCCGGCGAGCGCACGGACGCCCTCGATGACCCGCTCGCCCTCGACGACGAGCGCGACGACGGGGCCGGAGGCCATGAACTCGACGAGGGGCTCGTAGAACGGGCGACCCACGTGCTCCTGGTAGTGCTGCTCCAGAATTGGGCGGTCCAGAGCCCTCAGTTCCAGCGCCGTGATCCGCCAATCGGCCTTGCGCTCGATCCGGCCGATGATCTCGCCGACCAGTGAGCGACGGACAGCGTCCGGCTTCAGGAGGACGAGGGTGCGCTGGGTCATGGTGTGCGGCTCCTTGCAGGCCAAAGTTTTGCGATGGGGCTGAGGCTACCGGGTGGGACTGAGAGGGCGGCACCCGGACCGTTCCGGACGAAACCCCGCGCGGGCGGGGACCGCGATCAGCAATACGCTGAGCACAAGGGAAAGGTGGGACCACCCCCGCGTTGGCGGGGACAACAGTCCGGGTGCCAAAGCCAGTGAAGCACCCGGCACTGACAACGCCCTACCGCGCCGCAGCCTCCGCCTGCTCGGCGAATCTCGCCTTCGCCTCGTCGATCTTCCGTCCGTAGTGCACGGACGCCCACCACAGCGCGGCGAACATCGCGCCCATGAAGAACATCGTCGGGACGATGAAGCCGGCCGCGATGAGCGCGATCTGCAGGGCCCAGCCGAGCCGCACCCCGCCGGGCCGGGTGATCACACCGCACAGCAGGACGCACAGCAGCATGCCGATGCCGCTGACCGTCCACACGGTCGACATGGACAGATCGGGGTCCTTCATGGCGACGAGGCCGGCGAAGCCGATCAGGAAGACCTCGCCGATCAGGGTCGAAGCACAGAGCGTACGCACGGCGGGTCAGCCCCTTCCCAGGAGCAGTCGGGCCTCGCCGACGGTGATGACGGAGCCGGTGACGAGGACCCCGCCGCCCGCGAACTCCCCGTCCTCCTCGGCGAGGGTGATGGCGGCCTCCAGCGCGTCGTCGAGGCGCGGCTCGACCTGGACCCGGTCGTCGCCGAAGATCTCGACGGCGATGGCGGCCAGTTCGTCGGCGTCCATCGCGCGGTGGCTGGAGTTCTGCGTGATCACGACCTCGGCGAAAATCGGCTCGAAGGCCTCGAGCAGCCCGCGTACGTTCTTGTCGCCGCTCGCCCCGACCACGCCGATGAGCCGGCTGAAGTCGAACGCCTCGCCCACCGCCTCGGCCGTGGCCCGCGCCCCCGCCGGGTTGTGCGCGGCGTCGAGCACGACGGTGGGAGAGCGCCGTACGATCTCCAGCCGCCCCGGGGACGTCACCGCCGCGAACGCCTTGCGCACGGTGTCGACATCGAGGGGCTCGGGCCGCTGGGTGCCGACGCCGAAGAACGCCTCGACGGCGGCGAGGGCGACGGCCGCGTTGTGGGCCTGGTAGCCGCCGTGCAGCGGCAGGAAGATCTCCTCGTACTCCCCGCCGAGCCCGCGCAGCGTCAGCACCTGCCCGCCGACGGCGACCTGCCTGCTCACCACCCCGAACTCCAGCCCTTCCCGGGCCACCGTGGCGTCCACCTCGACGGCCTTCTTCAGCAGCACCTGGGCCGCGTCGACCGGCTGCTGGGCGAGGATGACGGTCGCGTCCTGCTTGATGATCCCGCCCTTCTCGACGGCGATCTCCCCGGGCGTCTCCCCGAGCCGGTCGGTGTGGTCGAGGTCGATGGGCGTCACGACGGCCACATCGGCGTCGATGACGTTGGTGGCGTCCCAGGCGCCGCCCATGCCGACCTCGACGACGGCCACGTCGACCGGGGCGTCGGCGAAGGCGGCGTACGCCATGCCGGTGAGGACCTCGAAGAAGGAGAGCCGGAACTCCTGCTGGGCGTCGACCATCTCGACGTACGCCTTGATGTCGTCGTACGTCTCGACGAACCGCTCGGCGGCGATCGGCGCCCCGTCGAGGCTGATCCGCTCGGTGACCGACTGGACGTGCGGGGAGGTGTAGCGCCCGGTGCGCAGGTCGAAGGCGCCGAGGAGGGCCTCGATCATGCGGGCGGTGGAGGTCTTGCCGTTGGTGCCGGTGATGTGGATCGAGGGGTACGCGCGCTGCGGCTCCCCCAGGACGTCCATCAGCGCGGCGATACGGCTGACGGACGGCTCCAGCTTGGTCTCGCCCCAGCGGGTGGCGAGGTCGGCCTCGACCGCGCGCAGCGCCTTGTCGACCTCGGGGTCGGCCGGGCGCGCGGGGACGTCGGTCTCCGGCGCGGCGCCGCCCTGCGTCCTCAGGGTGCGGCTGCCGGCCTCGATGACCGCGAGGTCGGGGTCGCGGTCTGTCTCGGCGTCGATGATGTCGTCGAAGGGGTCGGTGTCGCTCACGCGGCCAGTCTACGGACGGGGACTGACAGGGTGCGCCTGCGGAGTGGGGTGGTGGGGG
>NZ_LGDW01000057.1 GCF_001280005.1 Streptomyces sp. NRRL WC-3618
GTGGGAGCGCTCCCACCTCACTCCTTGTCGAAGCTAGCGCCACAAGGTGAAGATGTAAACGCCTGACGCACGGCTCCCACGGTCGCGGTGCGCCGCCCACGCGGACCGGGTGCGTCGCACACAGCACAGGGCCGCACCCCCGCCACCGGGGATGCGGCCCTCAACCGCCTTACCGAGCCGCTTACTTGCGGATCAGGTTGCGCAGCACGTACTGCATGATGCCGCCGTTGCGGTAGTAGTCGGCCTCACCGGGGGTGTCGATGCGGACGACCGCGTCGAACTCGACGCCCGTGTCGGTGGTCACCTTGACCGTGCGCGGGGTGGTGCCGTTGTTCAGCTCCTCGACGCCGGTGAAGGAGAAGGTCTCCTCGCCGGTGAGGCCGAGGGACGCGGCGCTGGCGCCCTCCGGGTACTGGAGCGGGAGCACGCCCATGCCGATGAGGTTCGAGCGGTGGATGCGCTCGTACGACTCGGCGATGACGGCCTTGACGCCGAGGAGCGCGGTGCCCTTGGCGGCCCAGTCGCGGGACGAGCCGGAGCCGTACTCCTTGCCGGCCAGGATGACCAGCGGGATGCCCTGCTCGATGTAGTTGCGCGAGGCGTCGTAGATGAACGCCACGGGCGCGCCCTCGACGGTGAAGTCGCGGGTGTAGCCGCCCTCGGTGCCCGGCGCGATCTGGTTGCGCAGGCGGATGTTGGCGAACGTACCGCGGATCATCACCTCGTGGTTGCCACGGCGGGAACCGTACGAGTTGAAGTCACGGCGCTCGACGCCGTGCTCCGTGAGGTACTTGCCACCGGGGGTGTCGGCCTTGATCGCGCCGGCCGGGGAGATGTGGTCGGTGGTGACCGAGTCGCCGAGCTTGGCGAGGACGCGGGCGCCGGCGATGTCCGAGACCGGGGTGGTCTCCATCGTCATGCCCTCGAAGTACGGGGGCTTGCGGACGTACGTCGACTGCGGGTCCCACTCGAAGGTGTTGCCCTCGGGGATCGACAGGGCCTGCCACTGGGCGTCGCCCGCGAAGACGTCGGAGTAGGACTTGGAGAACATGTCCTCGCCGATGGCGTTCGCCACGACGTCGTTGACCTCGGCCTCGGAGGGCCAGATGTCGGCCAGGAAGACCGGCTTGCCCTCCTGGTCCACACCGAGCGCGTCGCGCGTGATGTCCACCTTCATGGAACCCGCGAGGGCGTACGCGACGACCAGCGGCGGGGACGCCAGGTAGTTCATCTTGACGTCGGGGTTGATCCGGCCCTCGAAGTTGCGGTTGCCGGAGAGCACCGCGGTGACGGCCAGGTCGTGGTCGTTGACGGCCTTGGAGACCTCGTCCGGCAGCGGGCCGGAGTTGCCGATGCAGGTGGTGCAGCCGTAGCCGACGAGGTTGAAGCCGACCTTGTCGAGGTAGGGGGTGAGCCCCGCCTTGTCGAAGTAGTCGGTGACGACCTTGGAGCCCGGGGCGAGGGTGGTCTTGACCCACGGCTTGCGGGTCAGGCCCTTCTCCACGGCCTTCTTCGCGACGAGCGCGGCGGCCACCATGACGTACGGGTTCGAGGTGTTGGTGCAGGAGGTGATGGCCGCGACCGTCACCGCGCCGTGGTCGATCTCGTACGTCGAGCCGTCGGGGGCGGTCACGGTGACCGGGTTGGACGGGGCGCCGTTCGGCGCGATGGCCGGGGAGTCGGAGGCCGGGAAGGACTCCTGGCCGGCCTCGTCCACCGAGTCGACGTAGTTGCGGACGTCGACCTTGAACTGCTCGGCGGCGTTCGCGAGGACGATGCGGTCCTGCGGGCGCTTCGGGCCGGCGATGGAGGGGACGACCGTCGAGAGGTCGAGCTCCAGCTTCTCGGAGAAGTCGGGCTCGGCGGCCGGGTCGAGCCAGAGGCCCTGCTCCTTGGCGTACGCCTCGACGAGGGCGAGTTGCTGCTCGGGGCGGCCGGTGAGCTTGAGGTACTTGATGGTCTCGCCGTCGATCGGGAAGATCGCGGCGGTGGAACCGAACTCCGGCGACATGTTGCCGATGGTGGCGCGGTTCGCGAGGGAGGTGGCGGCCACGCCCTCGCCGTAGAACTCGACGAACTTGCCGACGACACCGTGCTTGCGGAGCATCTCCGTGATGGTCAGCACGAGGTCGGTGGCGGTGGTGCCGGGCGTCAGCTCACCGGTGAGCTTGAAGCCGACGACGCGCGGGATGAGCATCGAGACGGGCTGGCCCAGCATCGCGGCCTCGGCCTCGATACCGCCGACGCCCCAGCCGAGCACACCGAGGCCGTTGACCATGGTGGTGTGGGAGTCGGTGCCGACCAGGGTGTCGGGGTACGCCTGACCGTTGCGGACCATGACCGTACGGGCGAGGTGCTCGATGTTGACCTGGTGGACGATGCCGGTGCCGGGCGGGACGACCTTGAAGTCGTCGAACGCGGTCTGGCCCCAGCGCAGGAACTGGTAGCGCTCCTTGTTGCGGCCGTACTCCAGCTCGACGTTCTGCGCGAAGGCCTCGTTGGTGCCGAACTTGTCGGCGATCACGGAGTGGTCGATGACCATCTCGGCCGGAGAGAGCGGGTTGATCTTCGCCGGGTCACCGCCGAGCGCCTTGACGGCCTCACGCATGGTGGCGAGGTCCACGACACAGGGCACGCCGGTGAAGTCCTGCATGATCACGCGCGCCGGCGTGAACTGGATCTCCTGGCTGGGCTGCGCCTGCGAGTCCCAGCCGCCGACGGCCCGGATGTGGTCGGCGGTGATGTTCGCGCCGTCCTCGGTGCGGAGCAGGTTCTCCAGCAGCACCTTCAGGCTGTACGGAAGGCGAGCCGAGCCTTCCACCTTGTCCAGCCGGAAGATCTCGTACGACTCGTCGCCCACGCTGAGCGTGCTACGGGCGTCGAAGCTGTTCGCCGACACGACAGTCTCCTTCATTGATGTGCGCGTTCCACCGCATCCTGCCGCCAGGACGACTTGGCCGATCCGGTAAGGTCAGGCTAAGTTAGGCAAGCCTTAGTGGCACAGATATCTCGATGTCGAGATAACTCTAGTGCATGGGTGGCGAATGGTCATGCCCGGCCGCGGTGTGATGTGGCCATCACCGCGCCGATCCGGGGTAACCGACCTCTATGCCTCTCACCTTCCGCAAGAGCTTCCGGATCCTTCCCGGCGTGCGCCTGAACATCAACAAGGGCTCCTGGTCGATCACGACCGGCGGCGCCCACGGGCCGCGCCACACGCACAGCAGTACGGGGCGCCGTACGACGTCGATGGATCTGCCGGGACCCTTCGGGTGGCGCCGCACCCGTTCCGCCAAGCGCCGCTGACGGTACGTCACCCGCACGGAGTTCCCAGAAGGCGCCATCTCATATCTGAGATAACCTCGACCTCATGGCAGACGACTACCTCGTACGTATCGGCAAGCTCATCCGTGACGCCCGCCAGCACCGAGGCTGGACACAGACACAGCTCGCCGAGGCGCTCGGCACCAGCCAGAGCGCGGTCAACCGCATCGAGCGCGGCAATCAGAACATCAGCCTTGAGATGATCGCTCGAATCGGTGAAGCCCTCGACAGCGAGATCGTCTCGCTGGGATACGCGGGACCGATGCACCTGCGCGTGGTCGGCGGTCGTCGGCTGTCCGGCGCCATCGACGTCAAGACCAGCAAGAACGCCTGTGTCGCCCTGCTGTGCGCCTCGCTCCTCAACAAGGGGCGCACGGTGCTGCGCCGGGTCGCCCGCATCGAAGAGGTGTACCGCCTGATGGAGGTGCTCAACTCGATCGGCGTACGGACGCGGTGGATCAACGACGGCGTGGACCTGGAGATCGTGCCGCCGGCCGAGCTGGACATGGCGGCCATCGACGCCCAGGCCGCCCGCCGGACCCGCTCGATCATCATGTTCCTCGGCCCCCTGCTGCACCGCATGGACAGCTTCCGGCTGCCGTACGCGGGCGGCTGCGACCTCGGCACCAGGACCATCGAGCCGCACATGATCGCGCTGCGCCGGTTCGGGCTCGACATCGCGGCGACGGAGGGGCTCTACCACGCCCGCGTCGACCGTTCCGTCTCCCCCGGGCGCCCGATCGTGCTGACCGAGCGCGGCGACACCGTCACCGAGAACGCGCTGCTCGCCGCCGCCCGGCACGACGGTACGACCGTCATCCGCAACGCGTCCTCCAACTACATGGTCCAGGACCTGTGCTTCTTCCTGGAGGCGCTGGGCGTACGGATCGAGGGCGTCGGCACGACGACGCTCACCGTGCACGGCGTACCGACCATCGACGTCGACGTGGACTACTCACCCTCCGAGGACCCGGTCGAGGCGATGAGCCTGCTGACGGCGGCGGTCGTCACGGAGTCCGAGCTGACCGTGCGCCGGGTGCCGATCGAGTTCCTGGAGATCGAGCTGGCGGTCCTGGAGGAGATGGGACTCGATCACGACCGTACGCCGGAGTACTTCGCGGACAACGGCCGTACGCGACTGGTCGACCTGACCGTCCGGCCCTCCAAGTTGGAGGCGCCGATCGACAAGATCCACCCGATGCCGTTCCCGGGCCTGAACATCGACAACGTGCCGTTCTTCGCGGCCATCGCGGCCTCCGCCCAGGGCCAGACGCTCATCCACGACTGGGTCTACGACAACCGCGCGATCTACCTGACCGACCTGAACCGCCTCGGCGGACGCCTCCAGCTTCTCGACCCGCACCGGGTACTGGTCGAGGGCCCGACCCGCTGGCGAGCGGCCGAGATGATGTGCCCGCCCGCGCTGCGCCCGGCGGTGGTGGTCCTGCTGGCGATGATGTCGGCGGAGGGCACGTCCGTACTGCGCAACGTGTACGTCATCAACCGGGGGTACGAGGATCTGGCGGAGCGGCTGAACTCGGTGGGGGCGCAGATCGAGATCTTCCGGGACATCTGAACGGACGATGCCGCCGCACCCTGTCTGACCTGTATGAATGCGGCACAGGGAGGAGTGCGGCGGCATCTGTGGGACTTCTCTGGGACTTTGGGCCAGGACCGGGCTTCTGCCGGTCGGCCGGGCTACGCGAAGACCGCGTCGATGGCGGTGCTGCCGCGCGCACCGGCGCGGGGCAGGAAGGGCGCGTACTTCCGCAGCGTGAACCCGGGGTCCGAGTGGCCGAGCCACCGGGCCGGGGACACGACCGACTCGCCGGCCTCCAGTTGCTCGGAGGCGTAGAAGTGGCGGAGCGCATGGTAGCCGTGTTCTCGGGACGGCTCCCATACTCGGGCCCCGTCCAGGGCGCTCTCCTCCAGCGTGGCGATCACGCCAGCCCCGTCCAGGGCCGGCTTCCAGACGTAGGAGTTGAAGAAGTTCCGGTTGATCGCCTTGCGTTCGCGCCCGCACCAGGAGGTTGTACGTCCTCGGCCGCCGGTGCTTGGCCTCCACCGGCGTCTCGGCCGGGCGCGGGTCGTCCCACGCCATCGTGACCGGCACGGGTTCGAAGACCTCCATGTGCTGTCGTATGGCCTTGGCCACGCTTGAGGGCAGGGGCACGTCGCGGACCGCGGCCCTTGGGGAGCGCGAAGCACAGCTTCGTCCGCACCATCTTGATCTGGCGCCGGACGTGGACGACTTCCGTGTCGAAGTCGACGTCCTCAATGGACAGGCCGAACGCCTCTCCCTGCCGGAGTCCGAGGCCGGCTCCGATCTCGACGAGGACGCGATAGCGCTCGGACAGACTTGCCCGGACCGCCAGGACCCGGTCGGGCGGCCACGCCTCGACCCTGCCGGGCGCGGCTGCCGGAGGGCGGACCGTGCTTGCGCGACAGGGGTTGCGTGCGAGACTGCGGTCTTCGACGGCGGCCTGGAGCACGCCCGACAGCGTCGCCCAGACGAGACGGATCGACGTAGGGCCGAGGTCCTTCTCCAGCCGCTTCTTCCAGCCCCGCAACGCCCCCGTTCCGACGCTGGTCAGCGGCAGCGCACCGAGGTGCGGGACGATGTGCCGACGGACCCGCTGCTCGATGCGCTCGAGAGTGGACGGGTCGCCGCTCTGGGTGGGCCACCAGTGGGTCGCGATGTAGTCCTTGAGGGAGATGGCTCCGTCGCGTGGATCGACGAACTCGCCTCGGCGGGCGTCGGTCTGGGCCTGGGCGAGCCAGGTCTTGGCATCCTGGAGTGCGTCGAAGGACCGGTCCTTGACAGCGGGGATGCCCTTGACGCGGTAGCGGGTGCACTTGCCGTACATGGCCGTGCGCTCGCGTTTACCGGTCTTGATGTTGGGTCGCTTCTTGAGCCATCGGTCTTCTGTGTAGCCGGCCAGGTGGAGCTCCTTGAAGAAGGAGGCAGATGCGGCGCTCTAGGACGCGAGGGCGTCAGGTGCCTGGGATGCAGGCGCCCTGCTGCTGGGGTGCGGTACTCAGTGGGCTCAGCGCCGTGTTGGAGCGGGAGTCGGCCTGCTCCTGTTCGCGGATCCAGCTGTCGAGGGCTTCGCATCGGTACATGACACGGCCGCGAGGACCCATCCGGAAGCTCGGCGGGCCCTGCCGCCTGTGCCGCCAGACGTAGAGCGTGTGAGGTGAGAGGCCGAGGTATTCGGCGGCGTCCTTGACAGTCAGGAAGGCCGCGGCAGAGGCGAGCTGAGAGTGCACGGGCATGAGAACTTTCTGCGAGATACGAGCGAGGGCCCCGAGCGGGAGGAGAGGGCCGGGTTCCCCTCTCCCTCGGGATCCTGCGAGGGAGCGGCGCGGACGAGTCGTCACCACGGGGATATCGGCTCGCTCGTGGCGATCGTGGGCCTGGCGGTGGCGGTGTGGTCGGCATCCGGCTACGTCGCGGCCTTCATCCGTACCGCCAACGCCGTGTATGACACGCCGGAGGGACGCCCGGTGTGGAAGGTGCTGCCCGTCCGTCTCGGGGTGACGGTGGCGCTGCTCATCCTGGCGGTGGTCAGCGCACTGATCGTGGTGTTCACCGGCGGCTTGGCCCGCCAGGCGGGTGCTGCTCTGGGTGTCGGGGACACGGCGCTGACGGTGTGGTCGATCGCGAAGTGGCCGGTGCTGGTCGTGCTGGTCACGATCATGATCGCGCTTCTGCTCTGGACGACACCGAACGTGAAGGGCCGCGGCTTCAGGTGGGTCACCCCGGGCAGTTTCCTGGCCCTGGTGATCTGGGTGATTGCCTCGGCGGGTTCGCGTTCCACGTGGCGAACTTCGCCTCCTACAACAAGACCTACGGCACCCTCGCCGGGGTGATCGTCTTCCTGGTGTGGCTGTGGATCAGCAACATCGCGATCCTGCTCGGTCTGGAGTTCGACGCGGAGATGGCCCGCCAACGCGCCGTCGCCGGGGGTCTGCCCGAGGAGGAAGAGCCCTATGTCCCGCCCCGCGACACCCGTACGTGGAGCGAGGAAGACCGGCGCCGCCTCGAATGAGGTAATTGCCGAGGTCATCGAGTTAGGCGCTGCTCAGGACGGGAAGTCGCAGGTCATGAGAGTGCTGGCGGATCTTCGTGAGGGTGACCACCGGTTGACGTGGTGGGCGGCGTCGTGGCCGTCGACCTGCGTACGCCGGGTGCTGCCGGCGGTGGAGGAGAGTGCCGAGCACACCAAGCTGTGGTGGGGTTGCGCTGTGGCCCTGTCCGCCACCGGGTGGCGGGGGCGCAGGGCCGCGACCGCCGGCCTGGCGAGCATGGCCGTCGCGGAACTGGCCTCCAACTGTGTCCTCAAGCAGATGTGGCATCGGCGCCGGCCGCCGAAGGAATGGATCTCGCATCAGGAGGTCCATGACCGTCCCGACTCCTCGTCCTTCCCCTCCGGGCACACCGCCGCGGGTGTGGCGTTCAGCGCCTCAGTGGCAATGGTGTGGCCGTGGGCGGGCGCGGTGTGTGCCGTGCCGGCCGTCATGGTGGCCGCCGAACGCGTGCACACGGGCGCCCACTACCCCTCCGATGTCGCCGTCGGCACCGCGACCGGTCTGGCCGCAGCCGCCCTGGTACATCGTGCTCCCCGACTGGCCCGGCGCTTGCTGCTGTGACAGCCACAAGCCACGGAAACCGCAGGTCCCCTGGATGGTATGTCCGCTTCCGGGTACCCGGGCACTGCCATGCCTCGGTCCACGGGCCGACGCCTCCATCCAGGGCAAGGACTACTACCGGCAGCTGAGAAGGGCGGCAATCCATCATGAGTAATCAGGATTCCCACCGCGGCCCGAGCGGCTCGCAGGAGCCGGTGGGCGATCTGGTCCAGCGGGCGTCCCAGCAGCTGACGGAGCTGGTACGCGGGGAGATGCGGCTTGCGCAGGCGGAGATGAAGGAGAAGGGCAAGCGGTACGGCAAGGGCGGCGGCCTGTTCGGCGGGGCCGGTCTGGTCGGCTTCCTGACGGCGCAGGCTCTGGTCGCCACCGCCATCGCGGCGCTGGCTGTTCCGCTGCCGGTGTGGGCCGCGGCCCTGATCGTTACCGCCGTCCTCGGCGTGATCACCGCCGTTTTGGCCCTGACGGGCAAGAAGGAGGTCAGCCAGGCGGCACCGCCGGCGCCGCAGCAGACCATCGACAACGTCAAGGCCGATGTGGCCGAGATCAAGGAGAGTGCACAGCGATGACCCAGCCGCACGAAGAGCCCACCGCAGCCAGCCCCGAGCAGTTGCGCGAGCAGGTCGAGCAGACCCGCCAGGAGCTGGGGGAGACAGTGGAGGAACTGACCGCCAGGACGGACGTCAAGGCTCGCGCGCAGGAGAAGGCGACCGCGCTCAAGGAGCAGACGGGCGCCAAGGCTGCCGAGCTGACCGGGCAGGTCAAGGTAAAGGCTGCCGAGGCTGCGCATCTGGTGCAGGACAAGCTGCCCGACCCGGTCAAGGACAAGGCCACCGCAGCCGCCGACCAGCTGAAGGCCAAGGCCGGACAGGCCGGTCAGGTGTGGCAGGACAAGGCACCCGAACCGGTCCGCGCCAAGGCCCATCAGGGCGCCGAGGTCGCCCGCGACAACCGCGCCGTGCTGATCGTGGCCGGCGGCGTGGCGCTGGCCGCGTGGCTGCTGCTGCGCCGCCGTGGCAGGAGGTAACCGTGAAGGCATCGAAAGTCGCCTACAAACCGGTCGGCCTGGCACTCGGCGCGCTCAGCGGCGTGCTGGCCGGCGGGCTGTTCAAGCAGGTGTGGAAGAAGCTCGGCCATGACGAGGACGCCCCTGACGCCACCGACGAGGACCGCACCTGGCAGGAGGTCCTGCTCGCCGCAACCCTGCAGGGCGCGATCTTCGCCGGGGTCAAGGCCGCCGTCGACCGCGCAGGAGCCGCCGGCACCCGCCGCCTGACCGGGACCTGGCCCGGCTGATCCACCTGTCGGCGGGCGCCCCGCCCTCCCGGGTGCCGCGCACCGCCGGAGGTAGCACTCCCAGCTGGCCCGCAACGGTGAGAGGAATCCGTGACCGCACACCGCTCAGTGGCCGCTCTCACCGCCGCGGCCGTCACCGCCGCAGTGTTGCTGGCTCGATGGTGGGCGAGCTCCCGCCACAGTGCCGGCCGCGCCCACCGCCACAAAACTGGGGCGGCCGGAGACGACCGGGCGGGTGAACTCCACCCGGCGATGCCCGACTCTGCCTCCGACCACGCGCTGCGTGAGGCTGAAGAGCATCTCAGCCGGCACTGGAACCGGCTGCGATCGCTCTATCCCCGCCACCCCGACGACACCGCGCCCCACTGACCAGCAGCACCCGGCGGGTGAAGACGTCGCCCGTCGTAGGTCCCACAGCGATGGTTCCTAGAACGGGTGCTCCGCAGCGGGCGACTCGCCGAGAGAGCTGGCCGCCGCGGTTTCTTGTCCGTCAGCGGGAGCAACGCCCTTGGGGGGGTGTGCGGGCGGTCCCGCTCCGCGCCCGGCGTCGAATCGCGGACCGCCTGGCTGCCGGCCGACGCCGGGCAGCCGAAGCCTTGGAAAGCCGTCGCCCCGCACCGCAGCACCCGGTTATGCCGCGCCGGCGCCCCGCCGATGCCCGGACTCGTCGCCTGAATACGCCTGGGAGCCTGAGCGCGGAACGAGGGACAAATGGCGCTTGGTCCTGGCATGGCGTGCCGGCTGCGGGGGCGCCGTCTGCCCGAGTAGCCATTCCTCATAGCGCCCCAGGGCCAGGACAAGGCACATCAGACCGGGGGCAGCAGGAGGGCGGCGAAGACCACGACATTTCCTCTCGGAATGGCGTTCCGTTCGGGTAGCCCGGCTCGACCAGACGGAAAGCCGGGCGGCGTGGAGGAAGTGTGGCTGTCAGGTGCAGACGGCGTACCGGGCGGCTGGCTGTCGGTGGACGTCAGGCATGTAATCGCCGTGGCGGTGCAGGCGGGAAGTATGAGGTGTGTCATCTACCGTGAGCCGCCGGGCGAGCCCGAGCAGGTGGACTGCCGACAGGTCGACGGTGGCCGTACGGCGGTGCTGGACAGCCTGAAGCGAGTGGGGGAAGGCGAGTTCTGCTGGGTGCATCTCGACGACCCCGGCCCAGGCGATCTGGAAGAACTGGCGGGCCCTCTGGGGCTGCATCCGCTGGCGGTCGAGGATGCCGGCGAGGCTCACCAGCGGCCCAAGCGAGAGCGGTACGGAGACGTGCTCGCGGTGGCGCTGAAGACGCTGTGGTATGTCAAGGACGGCTGCGAGGTGGAGACCGGCGAGGTGATGGTCTTCACCGGTCCCCGGTTCGCCCTGACCGTCCGTCATGGCCCGGCCGATCCCACGGTCGAGGCGGCCCGGCGGCTCGGTGAGGATCCGCAGATGCTGCGGTTGGGGCCCGTTGCCGTGCTGCACGCCGTCCTGGACACGGTGGTCGACTCCTACACCGAGGCCGCCGTGCAGGTCCGTACCGACCTGACCGCGCTGGAGCGCAGCGTGTTTTCCCCGGAGCGCGAGGACCTCACGGAGGGCATCTACTCCCTCAAACGGGAGGTCCTGGAATTCCGTGACGCCGTCCAGCCCCTGGTCCCGGTGGTGCAGGACTTCGCCGGCCCCCACGCGGGGTGGCCCGAGGAGATGCTGCCGTACTTCCGCGACATCGCCGACCACATGCACCGCACCGACACCGAGGTGCGCTCCCTGGACGAGCTGCTCAACTCCGCCCTCGACGCCCACCTCGCGCGCGTGGGAACCTGGCAGAACGACGACATGCGCCGCATCTCCGCCTGGGCCGCGATCCTGGCCACCCCCACCCTCGTCGCCGGGATCTACGGCATGAACTTCGCCCACATGCCGGAACTGAGCTGGACGTACGGATACCCGCTAGCCATCGCCGTGATGGCCGGCGCCTGCGCCCTGCTGCACCGGACCTTCCGCCGCAACGGCTGGCTGTGAACGCCGGACACCGCCTAGTCCGACGGTGGTGAGGCGACACCACCGCCGGCGCAGCCCTCAAAGCGGTCAGTTCGGGACGAGCTGATCGGCCAGACGGCGGGCCTGGGCAAGCAGCGCGCCGTACGTCGCCAGTGCCTCAGGATCGTCTGCCACGGCATCGGGCAGCCGCCGGTGGAGCTCGTCCAGGCTGCGGCGCAGCTCCTTGACAGCCTCGTGCAGAGCCCCGTCGGCGGACTGCTCAATGCCGCTGCCTGCGAACCGGGTCTGGCCGTAGAGACCGATCGCGCGTGCGGTGTGGCGCAAGAAGTCGGCGTAGGCGCCGGTGATCTGAGGGCCGGGGCGAGCTTCCTTGTCGTTGTGGTTCGCGGTCTCCAGCACGGTGCGGGTCACGCCTGCGGTGTGCACGGCGACATGGTCCAGTACGGCCAGCGCATCGTCGTACGCCTTGCCGGGCGGGGTGACGGCACCCGTACCGTGCCCGCGGTGATTGCCCCGCATGCTTTCGCGGCTCCAGCCGATCGCAGAGCGGGCCTGATCGACCAGGCGTCCCAGCCGCAGCGCGCGCTCGTGCCACTCCCCGGCCGCCTGAGTGTTCCACTCACCGTCGTCCAGCCCTTCGGCCACCGCTTCCAGGATCTCCTGCGCCTCGCGGGCGGCGTCCTGGAGAGCGGCACGGGTGTCACGCAGGTACACCGGGGGCCGGATCAATGCGTTGACCGCGATGCCGACCACCGCTCCGAAGACCGCCTCCGCGATGCGTGCGCCCGAGGAAGCGACAGAGACCTGACCGCCGGTCAGCACGAACAACGCGCCGGTGGCGGCGTAGATGCCCTGGCTGCCCAGGCGCTGCCACTGCGCCAGCAGCAGCACCGCCGGAAGCACGACAACCATCGTGGCCATCGTGCTGTGCAGCACCAACGCGACGGCCGTCGCCACCACGGTGCCCACCGCGATCGCCACCAACTGCTGCAGACCGTGTGCGAGCGACCGGTACACCGTCGACTCCACCAGCACGACTGCCACCCACGGAGCGACGAACGCCATAGGAGCCTGCAACCACCAGCCCGCCACCGCCCACGCCACACAGGCGGCCAGCGCCGCCTTGCCGGCCTGCACCATCAGATCGCGTTCACGGCCCGGTTCCGTCCACGCCCGCCGCACCGCCCCCACAGCAGCCCCGCCATGACGCCGAACCGCCCCTGTTGCCCCACCAGTCCACTCCATGGACAGCAACTGCCACACCAGCAACGACAGATGCGCCCCTGTGAGCACCTTCACGGCGAACGACGAGGGCAAACGGCACCGGCCCACACGACAACGCCGCCTCACCCGCCGTTTCGGTTCAGACGTGGGCTATGGAGCCGATTGAAGTCCTGACCTCTGTCAACAACGGTTCCCCCACAGACCCTGGCAGTCTCGCGGCACCGTTACCGCCTCTCCGTAAGGTCGTTCTCGCAACGCCCCGCGCGCACGGCGGCCAGCGCCTCGGACGGGACTCGTCCTCCATCAGCCACACACAACACCACGCACGGTCCACCCGCTTCCAGGCCCAGCGGTCAGGTGCGGGAGAGAGCGAAGGAGACGAGGAAGCCGCTCACCGTGATCAGTCCAATAGCCAGGTGGGCATCGTTGAACGCCTCGGGAATCATCGTGTCGGCGACCATGGCGAGGATCGCCCCGGCCGCCACCGCGGTCACCGCGGCGATCACGGCGGGGGAGAAGGAACCGACCACCGCGTAACCGAGAACGGCCGACACCGTGCTGGCCGCCGCGATCGCCGCCCAGACACCGAAGACGTAGCCCCGACTGCGGCCGGCCTTCTTCATCCCCGCCGAACTGGAAAGCCCTTCGGGAACATTGCTGATGAACACCGCCGCCACCGTCACCAAACTCACCGCGCCGCCATCCAGCAGGCTGACGCCGATGACCGCAGACTCCGGCACGCCGTCGAGCAGTGCGCCGAGCGCGAGCGCGCTCCCGGACCCGCCCTGCTCGGACTCCGAGGGCTGCGCCTCCGCCCTTTCGTGACCGGAGCGCTTACGGTGGCGCGCTCCCCGATGGGCCAGCCATACGTTGCCCCCGGTGTAGGCGAAGGCGCCGATGAGGGTGCCGACGATCGCGGGAGCAAGCCCCGCCTGGTCGTACGCCTCTCCCACCAGCTCGAAGGACACCGCCGAGATGAGCACTCCGGCCCCGAAGGCCATCACGCTCGCGATCACCTTCTGCGGGATCCGTAGCCCGTACCCCAGCGCAGCACCGAGCAGCAGCGCCGAGCCCGCCACCAGCCCCCACAGTCCAGCCTCTACCACTTCAGCCATGGCGACCCGTCTACCCGCTATGGATGTGGATCAACGGGCAACCGGCACGCCGTGCGAACAGCGATGAGCCATACACCCGCGCAGAAAGGGAAGACGACATAGATCGGCACCTGACGCTGGTCCGGCAAGCCCACGTGGCAGGCACTCACCGGCACTGATCCGACCCACCCGCGGGCAAGGAGAGTCACCAATGCACGATCTGGCCCACCTGCTGCAAGACGCGATGAACCGAAGCCACATGAGTACCGAAACCGTGGCCCACGCCACAGGCATCCGCACCCCTCGCATCAGGGCCTTCCTCCAAGACGGGGCCACTGGGCCCATTCGCCCGACGCAGGAAGAACTTGAGGAACTCGCCGAGCTTCTGGCTCTGCCGCAGACGGAAGTACGCGAAGGATCCCGGCGGCATCCCACCCACGCCATGCACGATGCTGTGCCGAGCTGAGCTTGACTCTGAAGCTCCTGGCATGAGCCGTTCGGGGCGTCGAAGCCGGCCCGCGCGTACGTGTCGCCGCCGACCTGGGAGTATACGACTGTCGCGTGCGCGGCGGCAGTCCAGTCATGCGTGCATGCAGGCGCAGGTGCCCTCGGAGGAGCCGGTCGCCATGCCGCTGTTCATCCCGGAAGACTGAACTGATTGAGGCGCACCAACCCGTCCGCTGTGCCGCCTCCGTTGCACGAGTAGGTGCCGGACACCGCGACGTTGACACCGCTGATCAGGGTGGCGTCTGGGTTAACCGTCAGGGATCCCTCTAGAGCCTGGTCTGACTCGCCGCAGCCATCACGAGGCTGGCGAGCAACGCTCCCGCCTCCCCTCCACGGACGGCACCCTTGCCATCGAGCGGACGGGGGCCCGCGCAGGCGTTCCCAGTCACGGTGGTAAACGATCTCCGGTCCGGAATTTCAAGGACCAGCCATGTGGACTTGAGAACCCGTACCGCCCCGGGCGGAATCGCAGTTCACGCCGAAGCCGCCGAAGACGCCCTGCGCGTACCGCAATCCGGGACAGCTGACTCCCGACGGGCCGCTCCGTCAAGGGATGAAGGTCGCGATCACCGGGGAGACCGCCCATGCCCGGGCGGAGCTGGTCGGGCGGGCGGTTGCCGCCGGACTGAACATGATGTCCTCCGTCAGCCGCCACACCAGCGCGCTGGTCACCAACGAACCGGCGTCCGATTCGGCAAAGGCCCGACGGGCACTGGCCGAGAGCGTGCCGGTCATCGACGAGCACACCTTCCTGCGGCTGCTGGCCGACGTACGGCCGGGGGCAGCGCATGAGGCGACGGCCGTCGTGGTTGCCCCGGTCGCTGAGCCGGAAGCAGAACCGGTCGTCGGACCCGTGGAGCCGGTGTCCGCCACAAGCTCTGCCACGCCTGTCCCGGAACCAGCAGCCCTTCCCACGGGCACCCCCGGGGTGTCCGTAGCCGCTCCGCGCCAACCGGTGCCCTCGGCCCACACCTTGGCCAAGCCGCTGGCGGCGCGTCGTGTGCTGGTGCTGGGTGGTGTCCATGTCGATGCCGCGGCGGCCCGTACCCGTGTCGTCGAGCTGGGCGGGTCCGCGGCGGTCAACCTGTCCGCCAGTGTCACCGACGTCGTACTCCTACCGGACGGGGAGGGCGACCGGCGTATGGGTCGCATCACCGCCCTTGGTCTCCCTGTGCACGACCTCCACTGGCTCACCGCTCCGACCGCTGCGAACCAGGGCGCTTCGGCTCCGCTCCGGCCCTGGGAGCCGCACGTGATGCCGAGAGGCGGCGTCATCGATCTGCCCATGCCGCACGGCAGGCCCGCGCCGGAGTGGCATGTCACCGCCGGCTGGGCCCCGCAGACCGACTGCGAGATCGACATCGTCGCCTTCCTCCTCGACGAGGACGAACAGGTCACCTTCGACGAGGACTTCATCTTCTACGGAGCCCCCGAGAGCCCCGCCGGGACAGTGCGGCTGCTGACCGGCGGCCCCGCCGAACAGACCATCACCCTCAACCTGGCGTCCCTGCCACCCGCGACGCGCAAGGTCGTCGTCGCCGCGGCCATTGACGGCGCCGCCACCTTCGGAACGGTCGGCGCGATCCAGATCGCCGCCGCACCCGGCGACAGCGGGGCGCCACTCACCCGCGCCACCCTGGACGCCGCCACCACCGAACGCACCATGCTGCTCGCGGAGATCTACCGCAGAGGCCCGGTCTGGCGCATGCGTGCCATCGGCCAGGGTTACGACCACGGCCTCGAAGCCCTCGCACGCGGATACGGGGTCGATATCGCCGACTGAACGATGGTGGCCGGAGCGGAGGTCCGTGCGTCTCTGGATCAGGTCCGGCGACGCGGCGCGGGCAAGGAACCAGGCTTGGGAACCGGCATGCTCGGGGGCCGCCCAGTGGGCAGTCGCTGGGGTCCTTCGATGCGCTGCTGAAGTTCGGCGAGCTGGACTGTGATGCAGCGGGCGTAGGTGGCGAGCAGGACGGGGACGCTGTTGCCGGCCCACTCGGCGACCTGGGCGGGTGGGATGCCGTTGTTGAGCCAGGTGGTCAGGCAGGTGTGGCGCAGGTCGTAGACGCGCTTGCCGACCGGGGACTCGTATTCGTGCTCCGGCAGGACCGCCTTGCGGGCCTTGTTCCAGGTTCGGCGGAAGACCGATCCCGGCCAGCAGTCCGCCCTTCTCACCGGGGAAGAGCAGGTCGCCGGGCTGGAGGCCGTCCTGCTTGATCAAGTCACGGAGGACGGCGACGAGTGCGGGGTGGGCGGGGACGGGGCGGGTGTCGCCCTCGGCGCGGCCCTTGAGGTCGCGGGTCTCGTGGACGCGGCCGTCGTCGGTCCAGTGGCTGCCGACGTCGGCTCGGTGACCTTCCTCGGCTCCTCGACGGGGACCGGTCCCCGCAACAGACCCCGGCCTCCGAGGGTCCGGTCCCCGCACAGCTCAGCGGGACGGTCCCCGTGACACACCGTCAGGGGGACCGTCCCGCTGACGGTCCGTCGGGGACCGTCCCTCGCGGGACGGTGCAAGAGCCGGCATGGACGGTGACAGGACCGGATCGCTCCGGGAAACCCCTGCTCAGGACGCTACGAGGCCGGTCCCTACAACGGTCCCCGACTGCGGGGACCGGTCCCACAACCGACCCTGGTACGTTGGGGACGCGCTCCAGTTCCGGCAGCGGACGGTCCACGACAATGCGGCCGGTGGCCAGTTGCTGTGCGGTGACCGCCAGGGCCGCCGCGCCGCCCACATCGATGAACAGCAGGCCGGACAGTTCCACGAAGGAGACGTCCCCGTGGGCGCTCGCGAGATCGGCCAGGGCCTGTTCCCAGGAGGAACGGGTGATCACGTTGATCTCTCCGGTGGCACGAATTCCTGGGCGCCCGGACAACGGGCGGATCTCCAGCACCGGGCCGCCACGCGACAGCGCCGGCCCGAGGGCCGTCGCGAAGCCCAGGACTACGGGCGCTCCGTCGGGGTCCCGGAACAGCAACTCGACTGGCAGGACTGACCTAGGGCTCCGCGAGAGCGGAGCCCTACTCCCAGCACCTGGGGAACATAACCATCCACAGATCGCGCCGGTCCGCCACTGGAGCCGCGCCAGGGCTACGGCCCGGAGCCGGTCCCTGTTGAGGTGCCGGGGTTCCCTGGCCGGCACAGGTGCCGACCCCGGACCTGACCGGACGCCTACCCTCACGGAGATCGGCGATGCGGCCGGCCGTGTGGACAGAACGTGAGAGATACCCGGACACAGCGGTGGGGGCGCACCGGTGATCAGTGCACCCCCAACCGTACCTGGCGTCCTGGCAACGCGTCTTACCAGCGATACCAGCGACCACGCGTCCCGCTCGGTCCGGTGGAGCGGGCGAGGAAGCCGACCAGCCAGACCACCAGGACGATCACGGCGATCCACCACAGGGCCTTGAGAGCGAACCCGGCACCGAAGAGGATCAGGGCGAGCAGCAGAACCAGTATCAGGGGAACCATAGTTATCTACCTCCGTCCCGCCGTGTGCCCCGGCTCGATCTCCGTACACGCCGAAAATTTATGTGTTTCTTATCTGTCGCACGGGGCAGCCGTCAGGCTGCCCGTGGCCGTCTCCGCCGCAGACCAAGCTGTCCGCACCGTTGGGGATGCGCATCGCGGCGATGCATCGCCTTCCGGGAAGAGGGCCGGAGAGTCAGCCCCGCTGGGCCTCGCTTCTTTGATCGGCACGGTCGCCGACTGATCCCGCGGCCCAGCCCCGGAGCGTGAACTGCCGATGCTGGGAGTGCCGTCGAAGGCATCCGCATCACTGTCCCCAGTCGGCTTCATCTCGGAGAGTCCCGGGTGGCTGACATGTGGGGCGGCCACCGCCTATTCGGGTGGCGACAACCGCCGTGCGCAAGGAGCGAGGTTCTCCCCCTCTCACACCCGCGTCCCACCACGACCTCCGAGGAGAACGTCCGTCCAGGTGACCACGGCTTCACGGCGGACCCCGGCGGCGGCCGCAACGACGCATCAGCCGCAATCAGCTGGGGAATTGCGCTCCTGACGGGGCTGTACCGGCGGCCCGGTGACGGCGAGCGCATATGCCGACTGTGCGACCGGGGCGTTTGCGTCCGGGACGGTGCGTCCTGCCCGGTGGGTGAGGCGGACCGGGGCCACCGAGTGGCCCAGGATCGTGACCATGGGTGAACTGCTCGCGCTGCTGTCCGCTCTGTGTTTCGGCATCACGCACTTCGTCAACGGCTTGGTCTCGCGCAGACACGACGGGCTGACTGAGTGCTTGAACCCTCCGTGCGGCATCTCGGCGGCGACCGGGATGTGACAGTTGATCCAGACACAGCCCGCATCGATCTTCCGGGCCGTGGTCATCGCGCGTCGATGGTCCCGCGTCCAGACCGAGGACGCGAGACCGTAGCGCACACCGTTGGCGAGGCGGATCGCTTCTTCGTCACCGCTGGACGGCTGGACGGTGATGACCGGCCCAAAGATCTCCTCCTGGACGGCCCGGTCCTCCTGCCGCAGACCCGTCACCACGGTGGGCTGGTGGAAGTACCCCTGTCCCGGCAGGGCCTCGCCCCCGGTGACCACCTGAGCGTGCGAGGGAGGGTTTCGGAGATGGTCCTGGACCCGGGACAGCTGCGCGGCGCTGTTCAGCGGGCCGTAGAAGACCGTCGGGTCGTCGGGAGCTCCGGTGGTGAGACCCTTGGCCTCCTGCGTGAGCACCGCCACGAACTCGTCGTGCACGGACTGGTCCACGATGACCCGGCAGGCCGAGGCGCAGTCCTGTCCGGCGTTGAAGAAGGCTGCCTGGGCGATGCCCTGGGCCGCCCGGGCCAGATCGGCATCGGCGGCCACCACGACCGGTGCTTTGCCGCCCAGTTCCAAATGCAGGCGTTTGACATCGGCAGCAGCGGTCCCGGCCACCTCGGTTCCGGCGCGGACGCTGCCGGTGACCGACACCATGGCCGGCACAGGATGCCTGACGAGCCGGCGTCCTGTTTCCCGGGAGCCGCAGACGACGTTGAACACGCCGTCGGGCAGGAACTCGGCGGCCAGTTCGGCGAGCATCAACGTCGTCAGAGGCGTGGTGTCGGAGGGCTTCAGTACCACCGTGTTACCCGCCGCGACAGCGGGCGCGAACTTCCACACGGCCATCATCAGCGGGTAGTTCCATGGGGTGACCTGGGCACATACTCCCAGCGGCTCGCGGCGCACGAACGAGGTGTGCTCCGCGATGTACTCCCCCGCCGACTTGCCCTCCAGGAAGCGTGCGGCTCCCGCGAAGAAGCGGATCTGGTCGATCATCGGGCCCATTTCCTCGGCCGCCGTGACATGCAGAGGCTTGCCTGTATGGATCGCCTCCGCGCGGACGAAGTCGTCGGCGCGGCGCTCCAGA
>NZ_LGDW01000058.1 GCF_001280005.1 Streptomyces sp. NRRL WC-3618
CCCCGAACCCCCACTCCCCACCGCACGCCTCCACCACGCACCCCAACACCCGCAGCGCGTCCCCCCTCCGCTCATCGCAAGCCGCAGCCAGCCGGGGATGATCGTGCAGTTGGTGACCGTCGTAGAGGATCACCCGCAACTCCCCGTCCCGAAAACGCAGCGACACATACACCGAGGCGTTCGCGGCGAACCGGCAGGCACAGGCGGTCAGTTCCGCGACGACCTGTACGGCGGCCTCCGTCATGTCCGCCAGCCCGTGTGCCCGAAGGACGACCCGTGTCGTATCCCGTGCCACCCGTGAACTCACCGTCCCGGCGGGCAAGGTGAAGCTGTAGGCGAGCGCGTCCGGAGACGGCGGTGGTGTCTCCGTCGGGTCGGTGGAGATGGGGCAGGCCGAGACGGTGACCGATGCGGACATGGCTGACTCCCTTGTTGGACAACGGACTTGACGTGCACGCCTGCACCCGGCCAGTGGCTTGTCTCCCTGGCGCGAGCCCACCCTTCCCAGAGGAAAGAGAACCTGGGCAGGCTCGCGCGATGCGCTTCCGTTCAGTGCTGGGCGTAAGCGACGCGTCACTGACTGTAGAGCATCTAGGGAGTACGTGTACTACTCTTCCTGGGATCCCCGGTGGACCACAAGAGCACCACAGCGGCAGACTGACCCACGTCACGCAGACGAACGGGGAGTGGGCACATGCCGCCGAGGAGCAAACCGACGGAGCGTCAGAGGCGCTTGGGCGCGGAACTGCGCAGGATGCGTACCTCCGCCGGGATCAAGACGGAGCACGCGGCCCGGCTGCTGAACGTCCCCCGTACGAACGTGCCCAACATGGAGTCGGGTCGCTCCGGGATCAGCGCCGAGCGTGTGCGCACTCTCGCCGCCAACTACGGTTGCGCGGACAAGGAGTTCATCGAGGCACTCGCCGCCATGGCCGCCGGGCGCGACAAGGGCTGGTGGGAGGAGTACCGGGACCGGCTGCCGGACGGTTTCCTCGACATCGCCGAGATGGAATGGCACGCCAAGCGGCTACGGATCACCGTCAGCGTGCACCTGCCGGGTCTGCTTCAGACCGAGGACCACGCCCGCGCCGTGTTCAAAGCCGTGATTCCGCCGCTGTCGGTCCCCGACCTCGACGCCCGGTTGGCCCACCGGGTCGACCGGCAGCAGGTGCTCGACCGGCCGCAACCCCCAGGCCTCGATGTCATCCTGCACGAGGCCGCGCTCCGTATGGAGTTCGGCGGATCCTCCGTCGCGCGGCGGCAGTTGGAGCACCTGCTGCACGTGTCCGACCGTGAGGCCGTGACGATACGCGTCATCCCGTTCAAGGCGGGCGGCTTCCCCGGGGCAGGACAGTCCGTTGTTTACGCCGAGTCGACCGTCCCCCGCCTCGACACCGTTGAACTCGACAGCACGCACGGCCCGGAGTTCATCGACACCCAGGCGCAGCTCAACAAGTACCGCGCCCACCTTGACGCGGCCGAAGCCGTGGCGCTCGCCCCCGCGCCCTCACGGGCCTTCATCCGCACCCTCGCCCACGACCTCTAGGAGACCCCGTGCCCGACATCACCTGGGAAGAGCCCTACTGCGGCGAAGGCGCCAACTGCTTCCGCATAGGCACCGACCCCGACAACAACGCCTACATCGCCATCGCGGGCCAGGAAGACACCTACCTCACCGACACCCGAGACGCCCTACGCACCCTCATCCAGGACATCAAGGCCGGCAAGGCCGACCACCTCCTCTGACCACGCCTTCGAACCTCGTTACCTCCCCTCCCATCCATGACCCGAGGAGAAGGAACTGTCCAGACACCAACAGGCCGTGGTCACAGGCAACATTCGTACGATCAGGGAGAACATGCGAGTCGCCGTGGAAAGGTGCAGGGCGCATGGCTGCTGATCTCTCCCCCGCTCTCGGCGAGATGCTGCGCCGGCTTTCCCAGGCCGTCGGGTGGTACGAGGGTGCCGACGTCTCGTTCGCCGATGGTCACGAGCGCTGGTCCCTCTACCGCGTGGCGACGGACACCCCCGGCGCACTGCCGCTGCTGTTCGAGGCAGTGTCCCTGGAGCCGGACGGCTCCCTGGCGTCTGGAGTCGTCGGTGAGGTGCTCGAACGCGTTCCAGGGGACGAGCGCGAGCGATGGGTGCGGATCCTGCCGCCAGCCGTACGTGAGTTCTCCGCGCGGCGGGCGCGCGAGCTCGGCGTCCTGGAATCGCTCAGGCAGGGTGCCGTGTCGGCAGAGTCTGTCGGCGAACTCATCGGCGGATGGTCCGACTGGCTTCAATCGAGAGCGACCCGTGTGACCGCTGACCAGGACACCCTGCGCGTTGTCTCTCAAAAGGGCCGGACCAAGAGGATCAGGCAGGCTGCCGTGGAGGCTCTTCGTGGTTCTCGCCGAGAGGCAGCCACTGACTGGGCGAAATGACGAGGGCGCCCCCTCCCAAAGGGGACGCCCTCGCAGCCGTACAACCGCCCCGTCAGGCGTGCTCGCCCTCGCCCAAGTGATGCACCCGGACCATGTTCGTCGTGCCCGGGACGCCGGGCGGGGAGCCGGCCGTCATGACGACGATCTCGCCGACCTTGAAGCGGCCCAGCTTCAGCATCTCCTGGTCGACCAGGGAGACCATCTCGTCCGTGCTGTTGACGAACGGGACGACGTACGAGTCGACGCCCCAGCTCAGGGCGAGCTGGTTGCGGGTGCCCTCGTCCGTCGTGAAGGCGACGATCGGCTGGGCCGCGCGGTAGCGGGAGAGGCGGCGGGCCGTGTCGCCGGACTTGGTGAAGGCGACCAGGCCCGTGCCGCCGAGGAAGTCGGCGATCTCGCAGGCCGCGCGGGCGACCGAGCCACCCTGCGTCTTCGGCTTCTTGCCGGGGACCAGGGGCTGCAGGCCCTTGGAGAGGAGCTCCTGCTCCGCCGCCACCACGATCTTCGACATCGTGCGGACCGTCTCGAGCGGGTAGGCGCCGACCGACGACTCCGCGGACAGCATGACCGCGTCGGCGCCGTCCAGGATCGCGTTCGCCACGTCGGACGCCTCGGCGCGCGTCGGGCGCGAGTTGGTGATCATCGACTCCATCATCTGGGTCGCGACGATCACCGGCTTGGCGTTGCGCCGGCACAGCTCCACCAGGCGCTTCTGCACCATCGGGACCTTCTCGAGGGGGTACTCGACGGCGAGGTCACCGCGGGCCACCATCACGCCGTCGAAGGCCGCGACGACGGCGTCCATGTTGTCGACCGCCTGCGGCTTCTCCACCTTGGCGATGACCGGGACGCGGCGCCCCTCCTCGTCCATGATCTTGTGGACGTCGTCCACGTCGGCGGCGTCGCGGACGAAGGACAGGGCGACCATGTCGCAACCCATGCGCAGGGCGAAGCGCAGGTCGTCGATGTCCTTCTCGGAGAGGGCCGGGACGTTCACGGCCGCGCCGGGCAGGTTGATGCCCTTGTGGTCCGAGATGACGCCGCCCTCGATGACGATCGACTTCACCCGCGAACCCTCGACGTCCAGGACCTTCAGCTCGACGTTGCCGTCGTTGATCAGGATCTGGTCGCCGCGCGAGACATCGCCCGGGAGGCCCTTGTACGTCGTACCGCAGATGGTCTTGTCACCGGGGACGTCCTCGGTGGTGATGACGAACTCGTCGCCCCGTACCAGCTCGACGGGGCCCTCCGCGAAGGTTTCCAGGCGGATCTTCGGGCCCTGCAGGTCGGCGAGGACACCGACGGCGCGGCCGGTCTCCTTGGCGGCGGCCCGGACCCGGTCGTACCGGCCCTGGTGCTCGGCGTGGCTGCCGTGGCTGAAGTTGAACCGGGCCACGTTCATGCCGGCCTCGATCAGAGACACGAGCATTTCATGGGAGTCGACCGCGGGGCCGAGAGTGCAAACGATTTTCGAACGGCGCATGGGGCGATCCTATCGGTTTGTTTCGCTTCGGAATATTCCGCCTGGTGGACGACGTAGAAGCACCTACTGGACACAAAGGGGCGGGATAGCGCTCAAGTGAGGCTCTTCCATCGGAGTCGCCGATGTCTTCCCAATGTTCGTCCAATATCCGTTAAGTGTCTTCAGTTGTCCGGTCCCGCCGATCTCACCAGCGCGTACGTCTGTGTCGCGATCTCCAGCTCCTCGTCCGTCGGCACGACCGCCACCGCGACCCGGGAGCCCGCGGGCGAGATCAGCCGGGCCTCCTGGCCGCGTACGGCGTTCAGGGCGCCGTCCACGGCCACGCCGAGGCCCTCCAGGCCGGCCACCGCCGCCTCGCGCACCGGCGCCGCGTTCTCGCCGACACCGGCCGTGAACGCGATGGCGTCCACCCGGCCGAGTACCGCGTAATAGGCGCCGATGTACTTCTTCAGGCGGTGGATGTAGATGTCGAAGGCCAGCCGGGCCGCGGGGGCGTCCGCGCCGCCCTCGTCGATACGGCGGCGGATTTCCCGCATGTCGTTGTCTCCGCACAGGCCGATCAAGCCGCTCTTCTTGTTGAGAAGAGTGTCGATCTCGTCCGTGGACATTCCGCCAACACGCGCCAAATGGAAGATGACAGCCGGATCCAGGTCACCGGAGCGGGTTCCCATGACCAGTCCCTCCAGCGGCGTCAGCCCCATCGAGGTGTCCACGCACCTCCCGCCCCGCACCGCCGACGCGGACGCCCCGTTGCCCAGGTGCAGCACGATCACGTTCACGTCCTCGGGCGCCCGGCCCAGGAGCCGCGCCGTCTCCCGCGACACGTACGCGTGGGACGTGCCGTGGAACCCGTACCGCCGGATGCGGTGCTCGTCGGCCGTCGCGACGTCGATCGCGTAGCGGGCCGCCGACTCCGGCATCGTCGTGTGGAACGCCGTGTCGAAGACCGCGACCTGGGGGAGGTCGGGGCGCAGGGACTGGGCGGTACGGATGCCGGTGAGGTTGGCCGGGTTGTGCAGCGGGGCCACCGGGATCAGGCGCTCGATCTCCGCGAGGACGGTTTCGTCGACGACCGTGGGCTCGGTGAAGGACTGGCCGCCGTGCACGACCCGGTGTCCGATGGCCGCCAACTCGGGGGAGTCGAGGCCGAGTTCATCACTCGCCAGCTCCTCAGCCACCGCCTTCAAGGCTGCCTCGTGGTCGGCGATCGGGCCCGTACGCTCGCGGGACGCGCCGCCCGTCGCCAGCGGGGTGTGCTTCAGACGGGACGTCTCCTCGCCGATGCGTTCCACCAGGCCCACGGCGAGGCGGCTGCTGTCGCGCATGTCGAGCAGCTGGTACTTCACCGACGACGAGCCGGAGTTGAGGACGAGGACGCGGGTCGCGGTCACTGCGCGGAGGCCTTTGCGGTAGGGGGCGTGAGAGCGGTGGCGGTCTGGGCCTGGATCGCCGTGATCGCGACCGTGGTGACGATGTCCGGGACCAGCGCGCCCCGGGACAGGTCGTTGACCGGCTTGCGCAGGCCCTGGAGGACCGGGCCGACGGCGATCGCGCCGGCCGAACGCTGCACGGCCTTGTAGGTGTTGTTGCCGGTGTTGAGGTCCGGGAAGATCAACACGCTTGCCTGGCCCGCGACTTCGGAGCCGGGGAGCTTGGTGGCGGCCACGGTCGGCTCCACGGCCGCGTCGTACTGGATCGGACCCTCGATACGCAGGTCCGGGCGCCGGGAGCGCACCAGTTCCGTCGCCTCGCGCACCTTGTCGACGTCCGCGCCCGAACCGGACGTACCCGTCGAGTACGACAGCATCGCGATCCTCGGCTCCACACCGAACTGCTCGGCGGTGGCGGCCGACTGGATGGCGATGTCGGCCAACTGCTCGGCGTTCGGGACGGGGTTGACCGCGCAGTCGCCGTAGACGAGAACCTTGTCGGCGAGGCACATGAAGAAGACGGAGGAGACGATCGAGGCGTCGGGATTGGTCTTGATGATCTCGAAGGCGGGGCGGATCGTCGCGGCCGTGGAGTGGACGGAGCCCGACACCATGCCGTCGGCCAGGCCTTCCTGGACCATCAGGGTGCCGAAGTAGTTGACGTCCGAGACGACGTCGTACGCCAGCTCGACCGTGACGCCCCGGTGCGCGCGCAGCTGGGCGTACTTCTCGGCGAACCTGTCCCGCAGTTCGGAGGTCTGCGGGTCGATCACCTGGCAGCCGCCGAGGTCTATGCCCAGGTCGGCGGCCTTCTTGCGGATGACGTCGGCCGGCCCGAGCAGCGTCAGGTCGCACACGCCCCGGCGCAGCAGCACCTCGGCGGCGTGCAGGACGCGTTCCTCGGTGCCCTCGGGGAGGACGACCCGGCGCTTGTCGGCGCGGGCGCGCTCGAGGAGCTTGTGCTCGAACATCATGGGCGTGACCCGGTCGCTGCTGGGTGCGGAGATACGCCGGAGAAGTTCCGTCGTGTCGACGTGGCGCTCGAAGAGGCCGAGGGCCGTCTCCGCCTTGCGCGGGGTGGCCGCGTTCAACTTCCCCTCCAGGGAGAAGAGCTGGGCGGCGGTGGGGAAGCTTGTCCCGGCGACGGAGATGACGGGGGTGCCCGGGGCGAGCCGGGCGGCGAGGGTGAGGACCTCGTCGCTGGGGCGCTCGTTCAGGGTCAGCAGGACGCCCGCGATGGGCGGCGTACCGGCGCTGTGCGCGGCGAGGGCGCCGACCACGAGATCGGCGCGGTCACCGGGGGTGACGACCAGGCAGCCCGGGGTCAGCGCGGTCAGGAAGTTGGGCAGCATCGCGCCGCCGAAGACGAAGTCCAGCGCGTCGCGGGCGAGGCCCGAGTCGTCGCCGAGGACCACCTTGCCGCCGAGCGCGTGGGTGATCTGGGCGACCGTCGGCGCGGACAGGGCGGGTTCGTCGGGCAGGACGTAACAGGGCACGGGGAGACGGGAGTCGAGGCCCTCGGCGATCGCGGCGCGGTCCTCGCGGGCGACGCGGTTGGCGACCATGGCCAGGACGTCGCAGCCATGCGCCTCGTACGCGCGGTACGCGTTGCGGGTCTCCGCGAGCACCGACTCGGCGGTCTGGTCGCGTCCGCCGACGACCGCGACGACGGACGCGCCGAACTCGTTCGCGAGGCGGGCGTTGAGGGCCAGCTCGTCCGGGAACTGGGTGTCGGCGAAGTCGGTGCCGAGGACGAGGACGACGTCGTACTCGCGGGCGACGAGCAGGAAGCGGTCGACGAGGGTCGAGACGAGCTCGTCGGTGCCCTGCTCGGCCTGGAGCGCGGACGCCTCCGGGTAGTCCATGCCGTACACGGTCGCCGGGTCCTGGGAGAGGCGGTAGCGGGCGCGCAGCAGCTCGAAGAGACGGTCCGGGTCGTCGTGCACCAGGGGGCGGAAGACGCCCACGCGGTCCACCTGCCGGGTCAGGAGTTCCATGACTCCCAGCTCGACGACCTGGCGGCCGTCACCCCGGTCGATCCCGGTCACGTACACGCTGCGGGTCGTCACGCGTGCTCTCCGTTTCAGCTGGATTGTTCGGGCCTCTCGACACTACCCGCGCGGCTGGTTTAGTCGCCGGTCAGGCCCGTCGGGAGGGCATCGGGAGCGAGGGCCGGGTCAGGGCGTGGAACAATTGGAGTGGGCCCACCGGCATCACGAGCGAGCAGAACGATCACCGCGATCACAGCGAGCAGGAGACACAGCACGATGCGTATCGGAGTTCTCACCGCAGGCGGCGACTGTCCGGGCCTGAACGCAGTGATCCGGTCGGTGGTCCACCGGGCGGTCACCCAGTACGACGACGAGGTCATCGGCTTCGAGGACGGTTACGCGGGGCTGCTGGACGGCCGCTACCGCACCCTCGACCTCGACGCGGTCAGCGGCATCCTCGCCCGCGGCGGCACCATTCTCGGCTCGTCCCGTCTCCAGCGCGACCGGCTGCGCGAGGCCTGCGAGAACGCGCAGGACATGGCCCGCGAGTTCGGTATCGACGTCCTGATCCCGATCGGCGGGGAGGGCACGCTGACGGCGGCCCGGATGCTGAGCGACGCGCGCCTGCCCGTCGTCGGCGTCCCCAAGACCATCGACAACGACATCTCGTCGACGGACCGTACGTTCGGCTTCGACACGGCGGTGGGTGTCGCGACGGAGGCGATGGACCGCCTGAAGACCACCGCCGAGTCGCATCAGCGCGTGATGGTCGTCGAGGTCATGGGCCGCCACGCGGGCTGGATCGCCCTGGAGTCCGGCATGGCGGCCGGCGCCCACGGCATCTGCCTCCCCGAGCGCCCCTTCGACCCCGATCACCTGGTGAAGATGGTCGAGGAACGGTTCGCGCGCGGCAAGAAGTTCGCCGTCATCTGCGTCGCCGAGGGCGCGCACCCCGCCGAGGGCAGCATGGACTACGGCCACGGCGAGATCGACCAGTTCGGCCACGAGCGCTTCCAGGGTATCGGCACGGCACTGGCGTACGAGCTGGAACGCCGGCTCGGCAAGGAGGCCAAGCCGGTCATCCTCGGCCACATCCAGCGCGGCGGCACGCCTACCGCGTACGACCGCGTCCTCGCGACCCGGTTCGGCTGGCACGCGGTGGAGGCCGCGCACCAGGGCGAGTTCGGACGGATGACGGCACTGCGCGGGACGGACGTGGTGATGGTGCCGCTGGCGGAGGCTGTCACCGAACTGAAGACGGTCCCGAAGGACCGGATGGACGAGGCGGAGTCGGTTTTCTAGCCTCCAACTCCGGTTGCCCGGTTGCCCAGCTCGTTGGGCCATTGGGTCGTCGGGTTTACAGGCTTCGGGTTGTCGGGACGGTCAGGGGGCGATGGTGTCGATCCTCGCCCAGAAGTGCTCCACGATCCGTTCGAGGAAGTCACGTCCGGTATGGCTTGCCTCGGTCGCCGCGGAACCGTCCGACCAGGTCACGGTGGCGGCCATCTGCCCCTGGTAGTAGCGGTGCAGCTCCTGGAGGGTGCCCTCCAGGAGACGCCGGTTCAGCGGCACCATCTTGCCGACGGGGCGGACGTAAGCCTGCCAGCGTGTCGTGACGGCGCTGCGCAACAGGCCGGCGAGCTTGCCGTCGAGGCCGGTGAGGGTCATGAAGTCGGCGAGGGACAGTTCGAGCACCTCGGCGAGAATCGCGGACTGCCGCTCGGTGCCGCGCCACTCGCCGCTCTCCTCCATCCGTACGTAGACGAGGAGTTCGAGCCCGACGGCCCCGGCGACGTCCTCGGCGCTGAGCCCACGCGCGGCACGGTGTTCGCGCAAGGTGCGCGGACGGCCGATGAGTTCACAGGGGGCGCACCACAACACGCCCGCGAGAGCGGTGAGTTCGTTCTTTCCGGGGGCCATGATGCCGCGTTCCCAGGCGATCACATGGTCGGCCGTGATGTACGGCAGCCCGTACGACACCTGCATCCCGTACGCGACGTGCTCGGGGCCCATGTCCAGGGCCATACGGAGTCTGCGGGCGGCGTGGGCGTCGAAGGGCGGGGTCGGCGGCGTGGGCGGTGGGGGAGGGGCTGGAGGTCGGCGCACGCGCCACAAGTTAGGGGTGCGGAGCGGCGGTGACTACATTCTGTTCGGCCACAATTACGGATTGTAGGAAGCTACGGGGGGCGGGAAGTGGTTCCGGTTCGTTCCGGATTGACTGATGGCCGTGGGCTGATTGCCGGGCGGAGATGACCGGGGCCTGTTGGGGGCGTCCGATCGTGCGAACGGCAAGGTGGTGGGGCATATGCGCGCTTGTCCGTCGGTTACGTGTGCGGTATCGGGGGTGCCTTCGGGGTGTCTTCGGGGTCCCTGGGGTGTCGACTGTCCGGGCGGGGGTCGAAGGTCTGTGCGGTACGGTCGGGGGCTTGGCCGGGTGGGTAACCGGCCAGTACTGCGAGTAGTCGCGGCGCGATCCTTGCGGTGCGGGGGCGGGGGTGGAGCCGCTCCGGCCCGAGGTGCTGCCTGAAATGTGTCGCCCCGGCGGGCGCAGGACCGTACTGTCGCGCGTATGAAGCTGCTCTCAGTCAATGTGGGCAAGCCCCGGCCCAACCCCTGGAAGGGCCTCAGCGCGACAGGCATCGACAAGCGGCCCGTCGACGGCCCCGTCGCCGTCATCGCGCCCGGGCCCAAGGGGACCGGTGAGGTGGGTCTCGCCGGCGACCGCGTCTACGACGTGAAGCACCACGGCGGTTCTGACCAGGCGGTCTACGCCTATGCTCGGGAGGATCTCGACGGCTGGGAGGCCGAGCTGGGCAGGCCGCTCACCGACGGCGTCTTCGGGGAGAACCTCACGACCCGTGGCCTTGACGTCAACGGCGCTCTGATCGGGGAGCGTTGGCGCATCGGGCCGGACGTCGTCCTGGAGGTGTCATGCGCGCGGATCCCGTGCGCGACGTTCCAGGGCTGGCTGGAGCGTGAGGGCTGGATCAAGCGGTTTACGCAGGCCGCGCTCCCGGGCGCCTATCTCCGGGTGATCGAGCCGGGAGACATCCGCGCAGGCGACCCCGTCGAAATCGTGCACCGGCCCGACCACGACGTCACCGTCGCGCTCGTTTTCCGCGCGATGACCCTCGAACCGGACCTGCTGCCGCGACTGCTGGTCGCCGATGCGCTGAACGAGGAGAACAGGCAACTGGTCCGCAGGCGCACGAGCACATAGACGACGAGCTCGGAGCTCGGACCTACCGGTCTTCAGGGCCCCGCGCCCTGGTTACCGTCCCTCCCTCAGGGGTCGACTCACCCCTTCACGGCTCCACCGAGCGCGAACCCCCCACCCACCTTCCGCGCCACCAGCACATACAGCAAAATCACCGGCGTCGAATAGATGACCGAGAACGCGGCCAACTGCCCATAAACAACCGTCCCCCGATTTCCGAAGAAATCGTTGATGCTCACGCTCGCCGGCATCTGGTCCGGTGTGAGCAGCAGCATGAACGGGACGAAGAAGTTGCCCCACATCATCACGAACGAGAACACCGTCACCACAGCCACTCCCGGGCCCATCAGTGGCAGCACGATCCGTACCAGCGACTGGAACGCCGACGCCCCGTCCGTCCAGGCGGCCTCCTCCAGTTCCCTCGGTACGCCGTCCATGAAGTTCTTCATCAGCCAGATGGCGAACGGGAGTTGCGACGCCGCGAAGAAGAAGATCGTGCCCTGCATCGTGTCGATCAGGTTCACCCGCACGAACAGCGCGTACACCGGCACCATGATCGCCGTGATCGGTAGACAGGTGGCGAACAGCACCGTCAGCAGAAACGGCCGGTTGAACCGCGACCGAAACCGCGACAACGGATACGCGGCCAGCGCCGCACACACCACCGTCAGCAGTGTCCCGCCTCCGCACAGGATCAGGCTGTTGAGCAGCGGCGTGAAGGTGATCTCGTCCGTCAGTACCGCGTCGAAGTTTCCGAACGTCAGACCGTCCGGGACCCTCACCCGCAAGTCCGCGTGCGGATCCAGCGCCGACAGGACCACCCACGCGAGGGGGAGTACGAAGGCTGCCGCGACGGCCAAGAGGCTTGCGTCGGCTGCCAACCGGCGGTTCGCGCGCCGGGATTTCATCGTCACCATCTTGACCCCGGGCATCTCACACCTCCGTTCGCAGCAGCCGCATGTACACCACCGAGAACAGTGAGCCGACGACCAGCAACAGCAGCGCCACCGCGGTCCCGTACCCGATCATGCTCTTCTGGAAGGCCTGTTCGTACATGAAGAGGGGGAGCGTCTGGCTTCGATTTCCCGGGCCGCCCCTCGTCATCACCCAGATCAGGCCGAAGACCGACAGGGTCTGGAGCGTGTTCAGCATCAGGTTCGTGCCGATCGAGCGCCTGATCATCGGCAGCGTGATGTGCCACATCCGGCGCCAGCCGCCCGCGCCGTCGACCTCCGCCGCCTCGGTGATCTCCTTGGGGATCTCGTTCAGCGCCGCCGAGTACACCAGCATCGAGAACGCCGTACCCCGCCACACGTTCGCGAACGACACCGCCAGGATCGGCAGGGTGAACAGCCAGTTCTGGGACGGGAGATGGAGCCAGTCCAGGATGGCGTTGAGAGTGCCCTCCCGCCGGAAGAACGCGTACAGCAGGAACCCCGCCACCACCTCCGGCAGCACCCACGCCGTGATCACGATCCCTCCCACCAGCGTCCGCACCGGCTTCGACGCGCGCTGCATCAGTGCCGCCAGCGTCAGTCCCAGGGTGTTCTGGCCGATCAGGGACGAGATGACCGTGAAGACGAGAGTCAGCCATACGGCGTTGAGGAACGCCTTGTCCTTGAATGCCGTACGGAAGTTGTCGAAACCGACGAAGGACGAGGTGGCCTGACCCGTCAACTGGAGGTCGGTGAACGCGATGTAGGCGCAGTACGCGATCGGGCCGGCGAGAAAGAGGGCGAGGAGAACCACCGCCGGTGTGACCGGAAGCGCCCGCGTCAGGGCGCGACGCCTGGTCGCACCCGTACCCGTACTCGTACCCGCTCCTGCACTCACCGCTTCTCTACCACCTGGTCGTCCGTCGCCGACTTCAGCGTCTCGTCGTACGCGCGCGCCGCCTCCGCCACCGACGCGTCACCCGTCGTCACGCCCTCCATTGCCTCCTGGACGGCCGTCGAGACCTTCGGGTACGCCGGATACGCCGGGCGGTAGTGGGTGCTCGCGACCAGGTCCGTGAAGAACCTGATGCCGGGCTGGGCGTCGACGTACGCCGGGTCCGCCGCCACGTCCTTGCGGACCGCGATGCCGGAGTTGGCGATGTACCACTTCCGGGCGTTCGCCTTCGTCTGCATCGTCTTGATGAACTCGAACGACAGGTCGGGGTTGTTCGCCTTCGACGGGATCGCCCAGGTCCAGCCACCCGACATGCTCACCTTGCCCGGCGCCTGGCCGTGCTGGGTCGGCATCGCCGCGAGGCCCAACTTCGTTGACCACTCGGGCCATTCGTGACCGCTGCCCGGCAGCCAGTCCTGGGGGAGCCAGGAGCCGTCGAGGTTGATGCCCAGCTTGCCCTCGGGGAGCAGTTCGCCGCGTACCCGGGTGCCGATGTTGGGGTCGAGGGCGTCCTCGACGTCAGGGCCCAGCTTCTCCTTGTACACCGTCTCGACGAACGTCAACGCGTCCTTGAACGCCTGACTCCCGGTGATCCACTTCTTCGACGAGCCGTCGTACAGGGGGTCCGAGGTCGCCGCGCCCGGCGTCCCGTACAACAGCATCTCGAAGCCCTGCATGGTGGCCCCTTCACCCACCGGCTTGCCCGTGTAGACGTTCAGGGGGATGACGTCCGGGACCTTCTCCTTGATCGTGCGGGCCGCGGACAACACCTCCGCCCACGTCTTCGGCTGCCAACTGGCAGACAGGCCCGCCTTCTTGAAGATGCCCTTGTCGAACCACAGCCCCCGGGTGTCCGTCCCGTCCGGGACGCCGTACGTCTTGCCGTCCTCCGCCTTGGCGGCCGTCTTCGCCGTGTCGATGAACTGGTTCCAGTCCGGCCACTTGGCGAGGTAGGCGTCGAGCGGCTTCAAGTACCCGCTGGTGATGTCCGAGTTGATGAGGAACGTGTCCTCGTACACCAGGTCGGGGGCCGTCTTGGGGGAGCGGAGCATCTGCTGGACCTTGGTGTAGTACTCCGAGTCCGGGGCCTTGATCGGGACCAGCTCCACCTTCTTGCCCGGATTGGCCTTCTCGAACTGTTTCTTGATGTCCGCCAGGTAGGTGTCCATCACCTTGACGGAGTTGTCGGTCGACTGCTTGAACGAGATCTTCACCGTGTCCGGATCACTTCCGGAGCCGCCGCCGCACGCGGTGAGCGAACCGGCGGCGACAGTGAGGGCGGTGGCAACGAGCAAGGAGGATAAGGCAGTTGGGCGAGCGGCGGTGGGGCGCACGAGCACGACCTCCTACGGGCCTGAAAGCCTGTACGGCTGCCCGGCGAACGTAAGAGGAGTGGTCTAGTCAGGTCAATGACCTTGCAGCGATCCGTGCTCATCGGCCGGCCGCGCCCCCCTTGGCCCGCTACCCCTTCACCCACCGATACTGCAACTCCGGCCGCCCCACCTGCCCGTACTGCGGACTCCGCGCCGCCCGGCCCGAGTCCACCAGGTGCTCCAGGTAACGCCGGGCCGTGATGCGCGAGATGCCGACCTCCTCGGCGACCCCGGCCGCGGTGAGCCCCTCGGTGCTGGCCCGCAGGGTCACCGTGACCCGTTCCAGGGTGGGGGCGCTCAGGCCCTTGGGGAGGGCGGCGGGGCCCGGGGCGCGCAGGGTCGCCAGGGCGCGGTCGACCTCGTCCTGGCCGCTCGCCTCGCCCGCCGACGCGTGGAACTCGGCGTACCGGACCAGGCGGTCCCGGAGGGTCGCGAAGGTGAACGGCTTCAGTACGTACTGCACGACCCCCAGCGAGACCCCCTCCCGCACCACCGCCAGGTCCCGCGCCGACGTCACCGCTATCACGTCGGCGTGGTAGCCGGCCGCCCGCAGCGAGCGGGCCAGCTGCAGTCCGTGGCCGTCCGGGAGATGGAGGTCGAGCAGGAGCAGGTCCACCGGCGTACGGTCCAGCGCGCGCCGCGCCTCCGCGCCCGTGTGCGCCTTGCCGACGGCCGTGAACCCGGGCACCCGGCCCACGTACATGACGTGCGCGTCGGCGGCGACCGGGTCGTCCTCCACGACGAGAACGCGGATGGGGTCGGTCGTCGTGTCTCTGCGCGGCGTATCTCTCGGGTCGGTCATGCGTCGCCTCCTGGCAAGGCGGGTTCGGCGGGATCCGCGGGATCGATGGACCTGACGGGGACGGGACCTCCCGAAGCGTTCGTGGCCGTGGCCGTGGCGGCGCCCGTGGCCACCACGGGCGCCGCCACCTTAGGCAACGGCAGCCGTACCTCGAACTCCGCCCCGCCGCCCGCCGCCTCGGCCACCGTCAGCGTGCCCTCGTGACGGGCCACCGCCTGCCGTACGAGCGCCAGACCCAGACCCCGGCCGCCCGGTCCCGCCGGCTTGGTCGTGAAGCCCCGCTGGAAGACCGCCTCCGCGTGGGCCGGGTCGACGCCCGCGCCCGTGTCCGAGACCCGCAGCACCAGCAGGGAGTCCTCCGTCAGGGCCGTCACCGTCACCCGCGACGCCCCCATGCCGCTGTCCACGCTTCCCTGCGCCGCGTCCACCGCGTTGTCGATGAGGTTGCCCAGGATGGTGACCAGGTCGCGGGCGGGGAGCGTGTCGGGGAGGAGGCCGTCGTCGAGGCTGCTCTCCTCGGACACCACCAGCTCCACGCCCCGCTCGTTCGCCTGCGCCGTCTTGCCGAGCAGCAGGGCGGCCAGCACCGGTTCGCTGACCGCCGCGACCACCTGGTCGGTGAGCGCCTGGGCCAGTTCCAGTTCGGCGGTCGCGAAGTCCACGGCCTCCTCCGCCCGGCCCAGTTCGATCAGGGAGACGACGGTGTGGAGGCGGTTCGCCGCCTCGTGCGCCTGTGAGCGCAGCGCCTGGGTGAAACCGCGCTCGGAGTCCAACTCGCCCATCAGGGACTGGAGTTCCGTCACATCGCGCAGGGTGGCGACCGTACCCCGACGCTCGCCGCTCGACACGGGGGAGGTGTTGACGACCAGCACCCGGTCGGCGGTCAGATGCACCTCGTCGACGCGTGGCTCCGCCGACAGCAGCGCGCCCGTCAGGGGCGCGGGCAGCCCCAGTTCGGCCACGGACCGGCCGACGACCTCCCCCTCGTCCACGACGCCCAGCAGTTCCCGCCCGCCGTCGTTCATCAGCGCCACCCTGTACTGCCCGTCGAGCATCAGCAGCCCCTCGCGTACGGCGTGCAGGGCGGCCTGGTGGTAGTCGTGCATACGGCTGAGCTCGGCCGCGTTCATCCCGTGCGTGTGCCGGCGCAGGCGCGCGTTGATGACGTACGTGCCGACCGCGCCCAGCGCCAGCGCGGCCGCCGCGACCCCGAACAGGGCCTTGACCTGGTTCTGGACCCGGGCACTGATCTCCTCGACCCGGATCCCCGCGCTGACCAGCCCGATGATCTGGCTGTCGGCGCCGTCGGCGCGGATCGGGGTGACCGCGCGGACGGACGGGCCGAGCGTGCCGGAGAAGACCTCCGTGAACGACTCGCCGCGCAGCGCGCGTTCCCTGTGCCCGAGGAAGCGCTGACCGATCTGGTCCTTGTCCGGGTGGGTCCAGCGGATGCCCTCGGGGTCCATGATCGTGACGAAGTCGACGTCCGTGTGGTGCTGCACCTGAAGGGCGTACGGCTGGAGGAGCTTCGTCGGCTCGGCGGTGGTACGGATCGCCTCGCGCACCGAGGGGGCGTCCGCGACGGAACGGGCCACGGCCATCGCCTGCCGGCCGGCGGCGTCCTCGGCCTGGCTGCGGTCGCTGAGGTACGTGAACAGCGCACATCCGGCCACCACGACCGCGATCAGCACGGCCTGCATCGCGAACAGCTGGGCGGCCAGACTGCGGGGTCCGGGGACGCGGGGGAAACGCATGGTGCCAGTCTGCCTCTCCTTATAAGCGTGAACTAAATGAACGGAAGGGTGACCGCCCTCACAGGCCGGGGGATAGTCACGGCATCGCAGGGACGCGATTCACGGGCCGTGGCCTGTTTTCGGTCGCCGCCCGCGACCCCGCAGCACCGCCAGTCCCCAGCACAACTTTCTCCCCATCCCCCGGACGTGAGCCGCACGCCGGTGATGCCGACGACGACGTCAAGGAGGGCAGCCGTGGCCACCTCATCCTCAACGGCACCTGCCGCACCCGCCGCCAAGCGGGACCGTACCCACTACCTCTACATCGCGGTCATCGCCGCGGTTGCCGCCGGTATCGCCGTTGGTCTGATCGCCCCGGACTTCGCCGTCGAACTGAAGCCGCTCGGTACCGGCTTCGTGAACCTGATCAAGATGATGATCTCGCCGATCATCTTCTGCACGATCGTGCTCGGTATCGGCTCGGTACGTAAGGCAGCGAAGGTCGGCAAGGTCGGCGGGATCGCGCTCGGCTACTTCGTGATCATGTCGTTCGTCGCGCTGGGCATCGGCCTGGTCGTCGGCAACATCATCGAGCCGGGCACCGGCCTCGCGCTGACCGACGCCGCCAAGGAGGCCGGCCACGCGCAGGTCTCGGCCGAGGCCAAGGACACCACCGAGTTCCTGCTCGGAATCATCCCGATGACGTTCGTCTCCGCCTTCACCGGCGGCGAGGTCCTCCAGACGCTGCTGATCGCCCTGCTCGCCGGGTTCGCCCTGCAGGCCATGGGCTCGGCCGGCCAGCCGATCATGCGCGGTGTGGAGCACATCCAGCGCCTGGTCTTCCGCATCCTCGGCATGGTCATGTGGGCCGCGCCCGTCGGCGCGTTCGGCGCCATGGCCGCGGTGACCGGGTCCGCCGGCGTGGACGCGCTCAAGAAGCTCGCCGTCCTGATGCTCGCCTTCTACCTCACCTGCTTCCTCTTCGTCTTCGTCGTGCTCGGCGCACTGCTGAAGCTCTGCACGGGCCTCAACATCTTCTCGCTGCTCAAGTACCTGGGCCGCGAGTTCCTGCTGATCCTGTCGACCTCGTCCTCCGAGTCCGCGCTGCCGCGGCTGATCGCGAAGATGGAGCACCTGGGCGTCAGCAAGCCGGTCGTCGGCATCACCGTCCCGACCGGCTACTCGTTCAACCTCGACGGCACCATGATCTACATGACCATGTCGTCCCTGTTCATCGCCGACGCCATGGGTACGCCGATGTCGATCGGTGAGCAGATCCCGCTGCTGCTCTTCCTGCTCGTCGCCTCCAAGGGCGCGGCGGGTGTCACCGGCGCCGGTCTCGCGACCCTGGCCGGCGGCCTCCAGTCCCACAAGCCCGCCCTGGTGGACGGCCTGGGCCTGATCGTCGGCATCGACCGCTTCATGAGCGAGGCCCGCGCCGTCACCAACTTCGCGGGCAACGCGGTCGCCACGGTCCTGATCGGCACCTGGACCAAGGAGATCGACAAGGAGCGCGTCGCGGAGGTCCTCGCCGGTCAGCACCCGTTCGACGAGAAGACGCTCATCGACGAGAACGACGGCTTCCACCCCGACACCGACGGCGCGTCCGACTCCGCGGACATCCCCGAGCAGGGCGGCGAGAAGGAACTCGCCAAGGCCTGACACCGACTCCGGGTGGCTGGACACTCCCCCGTTGTCCGGCCACCCGGCCTGGGTGCCCGGCAGGTCCGCCGGATCCCCAGGGCCTCGAAAAACGCCGAGCGGCCAGGCTCTCCCCCGTAGCCTGGCCGCTCGGCCATTTCGGCGTTCACGCCGCGCTGCCTGTGCGTTCTCTCTGCTTGGGTGCCGCGCCACTAGTACTGCAATCACAGTTGCAGGATGTGGCCTCGGCGTTTGTAGTGGCTGCGGCGGGCCCGGGTTTGGCTGAGGCGTCTCCACCATGACCAGCGCAG
>NZ_LGDW01000059.1 GCF_001280005.1 Streptomyces sp. NRRL WC-3618
ACCCCCAACCCCGCCATGCCCAGCGCAGCTGACCCACACCGCCGAAGCGCATCCCGCAACGCCCACCCCTCGACGGAGTCGCCCGGCGCCGCAGCGGCAACCCCTGTCCGATACGGCCCCGTATCGAACCGCGTCGTCGGCCGAAACGCCGGCACCCCCGCGAACACCCCGCGCCGCAAGGCTTCCGCCCCCTCACCGAACGCGGTCTGTACGCCGTATCCGGTCACCGTCACTTCACGCGCCATCCGGGGCGCCCTCCTTCTGGGCGGTACGCAGGTATCCGGTGAGCCGGCGGAGCGAGGTCATCCCGGCGATGTCGTCGTCGGTGGGCTCGACGACCAGGCCGTACCGTTCCTCCACCACATGGAGCAGCCATACCAACCCCAGGGAGTCCAGGACCAGTTCGGCATCCTCGTCGAGATCGTCGGGCAGCCCCGGGAAGACCTTGCGGTCCGACAGAAGCTCCCGTACGGCGTCGGCGGTGATGTCGGTGCCGGTGGCACCGGTGCTCGTACTCATGCCTTCGCACCCCGTCGGGCGACCTCGGCGACGAGCCCGCCGAGGGTCAGGGTGGCCAGGGACTCGATGTCGGTGTCGGGAATCTCGACGCCGAACCGCGACTCCAGGCGCAGCGTCAACTCGATCAGGCTCAGGGAGTCGACGTCCAGCCCGCCGACGGTCACCGGGCTGTCGTCAGTGATGCCGTCGCGGCTGAGCAGAATGTTCATGTCATCGATGACGGAGCTCAGAACGAACTCGCGGATCTCGTCTTCCAGAGTGGAAGTACTCATGATCACTTTCTCCAGTAGGGGGAGTGAAGCGCCCCCGACAGGGGCGCGGGGCTGTGGCATTTGCGGCTCCGCCGCGTGGGCGCGACAAGCCACAAACCGGCCCGCAGACAAAAAACCAACCCGGCGATACCCCCCGCCCTACCCGGCGGAGCGGAGTGTCGCGGCCTGCCGCACCAACTTCCCGTTGGACGTGCGCGGCAACGCGTCCAGCAGCCGGATGACACGCGGCACCTTGTAGTCGGCCAGCCGCTCCCGGCACCACCGCGACAACTCCTCGGCCGACGGCCGCTCCGCACCGGCGCTGACCGCGACGTACGCCTCGGTCGTCTCCTCGTGGACCAGGACCGCCTGTTCGACGGCCGGGTGGTCGCGAAGGACGTTCTCCACCTCGGTGAGGTCGACCTTGAGGCCGCCGATCACCACGAGGGAGTCCGCGCGCCCCCGCACCAGTACCGCGCCGCCCGCGTCCAGCGTGGCCCGGTCCCGGGTGTGGAGCCAGCCGTCGGTGTACTGGGTGCCGCCCGAGTCGAAGAGGTAGGGCGACTCGTCGAGGGCGACGTCCAGTTCGCCGTGGTGTACGCGGAGCGACACGCCCGGCGCCGCCCGGCCGACCGAGGGGCGCAGTGTGCCGCCGACGTCGATGGCGATGATGCCGGTCTCCGTGGTCCCGTACGCCTCGCCGACTCCGACGCCGTACCGCTGCGTGAAGCGCGCCGCGACCTGCGGGGGCATGATCTCGCCGCCCGACACCGCGATCCGCAGGTCGGGCAGCGCGGGGGGATCGGTGGCGGCGGCGCACAGGTCGAAGTGCGTGGGTACGCCGAACAGGGCGGTGATCCGGTGCTCCACCGCCGTCCGCAGGATGTCGCGGGCGAAGACGCGGGGAGCGAAGACGACGGAGACACCGGCGGCGAGGGAGTACAGCAGGCCGCCGATCAGACCGAAGCTGTGCGCTGTCGAACTGAGCAGCAGCAGTCGGTCGCCCTCGGCCGGCATGCCCGGGACCCCGGCGAACCGGTCCACCTCGGTGGCGATCGACCGGGCTGTCCTGCCGATGACTTTCGGACGTCCGGTGGAGCCCGAGCTGAACTGGACGAGGCGGTGCGCGGTGGTGGCCGCCAGTCCGCCTCTGCGCCGTTCGGTGACGACCTCGTACTCTGACCGGAATCCGTACGTGGACCGGACGTTGGTACCGGCGCTGACCATGAACTGCGGTCGGCAGGACTCGCAGAGCGCCGCGACCTCCGGCGGTTTGAGCCGGAAGTCGAAGAGCATCACCTGCGCGCCGAGCCGCCACAGGGCGAGCAGTACCTCGATCTGCGTGAAACTGGGCGGCGTCCGCAGCCCCACGGTGCTGTCGGGCCCGATGCCGTACCCGGCGAAGACGGCGGCCTGCTTGGCCACCCGTTCCCGCAACTCGCCCCGAGTGACCATTTCCTGTTGGTGTGTCAGACAGGGCAGGCGGTCGTTGTGCGCGTCGAACAGGCGCCGCACCAGCGCGGTGAGCTCTGATTCGAGTTCGCCCATCGAATCTCAGACCTCCTTGCAGAACTCGCCGATGGGCAGGCCCACATGACGCTTGTCGGCGGCCAGGTAGCCGAGCAGTTCGTCGCCGGTCCGCAGCTCGGTGACGTTGAGGACCTTCCCGCCGGGGCCGAGCACCCGTACATGCCAGTCGTCCTGCACGGTCAGGCTGACCAGCCGGCCGTCCTCGGCGTGGGTACGGATCTCGAGGAGCGGCCGGGACTCGAGCTTCGCGCGTCCGACGACGACCCGCCGGGTGCGCCCGTCGGCGCCGACGGCGAGGAGCGCGCTGCCCGAGCCGACCTCGCTGAGGTAGTTGGTGCGGTTGTCGGGGCCGAGTGTGTACGAGTGCAGGGCGCCCGCGTTGACCCGGAACGGGCGGGTCGGCATGTAGGGCAGGGGGTGGGTCTCGCTGCAGCACAGCACGAACCCGGAGGAGTAGGAGCCGACGAGGATGCCCTCGTCCTCCTCGAAGTGCGAGCAGGTGTCCACGCAGACCCGGTCGCCGAGTCCGACGTGCCGGATGCTCTCCACGGTCAGTGTGGACAGCTCCAGTTGGGGTGTCGTCGCCTCCAGCAGCCGGGCCAGGGCGAACACGTCGTCGGCGCTGCGGGGCGTGAAGAGGATGCCGTCCGAGCCGCGTTCCAGCACGTCGAAGACGATGGCCGCCTCCTCCAGGCCGTCGACGACCGTCACGAGCTTGCCCTCGGCGGACTCGGCCGCGGCGAGCACGATCTCCAGCGGGATCTTCGTCGGGTCGGCGAAGTGGATGACCGTGTACGGCAGCACCATGGCGCCCGCGCACGACAGTTGGAGGGTGCGGTCGTCCCGTACGTCGACGAAGCCGGAGACCGGGGTGCCGCCGGCGCGGTGGTCCGCGGCGAGGGCGTCCAGCTCGTCCTGCGTGCCGAACTTCCGCAGGAGTACGTCGAACCCGTTGCCGGCCGGTGAACTGTCGCTTCCGGAGGGCGACTTGGCGTCCTTGTCGGGAGCCTTGGCGTCCCTGCCCTCCTTCGCCTCCTTCGTCTCCTTGTCGCTGAGCTTGCGCACGGCGGCCGGTGACGGCGTCGGCGCGGGACCTCCCGTGGCGAGCACCCGGGTGACCGTCGGGGGCAGGGTCCCGAGCAACTCGGCGTCGGTGGCCACAACTCCCGCCATCCGGGCGTGGATTGCCGCGTCCACCACCGCCTGGAGCTGCGGACGGGGAACCTCACGCAGGTCGATCCATGCGAACCTCATGCCACTCCTGCCACGATCGTCGAATAATTAGCCATGTGCATGCCATCAGAGATGCCGCCCGGGATGCCGTCGCCGCCTATGCCGCTGCCCTTGCCGTGCACGACGGCCGAGAGCCGGGACACCAGCGCTGCGGGCGTGGGGGAGGAGAAGATCCGGCGTCCGATGGCCAGGCCCCGGCAGCCGCTCGCCATCACGGCGGTGCCGTACTCGACGAGGTCGGAGCCGTCCGGTGGACCGCCGGCCGCGAGGACGGGGATGGGGCTGTTCGCCACCACCTCGGCCATGCGCTCGACCGGCAGGGCGACGGACGTCTTCACCATGTCGGCGCCCAGGTCGGCGGCGACATTGGCGATGTGGGCGAGAAGGGCGGGGTCGCGCGGGTCCTCGATCCGGGGGCCGCGCGGATACACCATCGCGATCAGCGGCATGCCCCACGCGTCGCAGGATCGAGCCACCGCCCCCAGGTCGGCCAGCTGCTGGGACTCGGTGTCGGAGCCGATGTTCACATGAACGCTGACCGCGTCCGCGCCGAGCGTCAGAGCCTCCTCGACGTCGGAGACCAGCACCTTGGCGTGGACGTCGGCGGAGCAGGAGGTGCTGGCGCTCAGGTGCACCACCAGCGCGCAGCTCTTCAGGATGTCCGGCGCGAAGGAGCGGGCGCGTCCCTTGTGGACGATGATCCCGTCGGCCCCGCCTGCCACGAGGGCCCGCAGCAGGTCGTCCCACTTGTCGGCGGCGACGATCGGGCCGTCCGAGACGCTGTGGTCGAGCGGGATGAGCAGATGCCGGTCGTCACCCGCCAGCGAAAGTCTTCGCAAGCGTAATTGCTTGCCGTTTTTAGGCATGCGCAATGAGCCTTCCCGGCCCGTGGGCCGCATTTTAGAAAGCCGAATCGCGACATTCCGTTGCGATTCTTCGTGTCTGGAAAATGATGGTTATAGAACTTTCAAATTCGGCGCTCACGAGCATTCACGTGTGGCTGCCTGTTGGCAAGATGCGGTTCTCGAAAAATATTTATACATGACACCGTATGAATATTGATACGAGGTTGACAGGTCCCGTGGGGTTGACGGGGTCTGTGAGTGCTGTTCGTGCGAATCTATGCGGTCTATGCGGTCTATGCGCGTTGGGGCGTTCTGCCCCTGCCCATGAATGGTTTTTTGTAGAAATTCAATTTTGATGACTAAGGTGACTGTCCTCCCGCTCAGGACCCGGAAGTGCTCCCCCCATGCCTGAATTACCGCTCAAGACCGGCGACCCGAAACTGGCCGCTTCACCCCCACAGACCGCGAACACGGCGAAATCCGAGGCCCCGCGGGTCGCCGTGGCGAGCCTGGTCGGCACCACGATCGAGTACTACGACTTCGCCGTGTACGGCACCGCCTCCGCGCTCGTCCTCGGCCCCGCCTTCTTCCCCTCCGGCAACGCGACCCTCTCCTCCATGGCCGCGTTCCTCACCTTCGCCGCGGCCTTCCTCTCCCGCCCCCTCGGCGTCATCCTGTTCGGCACGATCGGCGACCGGCTCGGCCGCAGACCCGCCCTGGTCGTCTCACTGCTGCTGATGGGCGTGGCCACGGTCGGCGTCGGACTGCTGCCCACGTACGAGACCGCCGGGTTCCTGGCCCCCGTACTGCTGGTGACACTCCGTCTGCTCCAGGGCGTCAGCATGGGCGGCGAGTGGGGCGGGGCGGTGCTGCTCGCCGCCGAACACGCGCCGCCGGGCCGGCGCGCCCTGTACGCGTCCATCCCGAACGTCGGCCCCTCGCTCGGCTTCCTTCTCTCGACCGCGGTCATCCTGCCGACAATGAACATCGTGGGCATGGACGGCTTCACCGACTGGGCCTGGCGCATCCCGTTCCTGCTCAGCACCGTCCTCGTCGCGGTCGGCCTGTGGGTGCGTACGACGGTCTCCGAGTCCCCGGTCTTCACGGCCACGACGGGGGCAGCGGACCGAAATCCGGTGCCGGAACCGGTGTCGGTCTCGGTGCCGGAGCTGTTGTCTGCGTCTGTGTCGGAGTCGGCGGCCCGCTTTCCGCTGGGCGCGGTCCTCAGGCAGTACCCCGGCCGGCTGCTGCTCGGCACCGGCGCGGCGATCGGCGGCTCGGCCGTCTACTACCTGACGATCGTCTACAGCCTCTCGTACGGCCCGACGGAACTGGGCATCCCCCGGAACACGATGCTGACCGCCGCGAGCATCGGCGCGGCGGCCGGAATCGCCATCACCCTCCCGGTCGCCAGGCTGTCCGACCGGATCGGCCGCCGTCCCCTGATGCTGGCCGGAGCCGTCGGGAGCGTGGTGTGGGCGGTACCCATGTACGCGTCGTTGAGCTCACGCGACGGGCTGGTGATCACCGGCGCCTACACGGTCGGCCTGATGTTCCTCGCGCTGATGTTCTCCCCGGTGGCGGCCTTCCTGCCGGAACTGTTCCCGGCCCGGCTGCGCTACACCGGCGCCTCCGCCGCCTTCATCCTCGCCAACACCCTCGGCGGCGGCTTCGCCCCGTCGGTCGCCACCTGGCTCAACAGCCACTGGGAATCCCCGCTCGTCCTCGGCTTCTACACGGGCTCCCTGTGCCTGGTGAGCCTCCTGTGCCTGCTGGCGCTGCCGGAGACGCGGGATCACGAGTTCGGGGTGTGAGGGGTGGGGGCGGGAGCATGCCGCCTCCGCCGGAAACCGGTCGCCCTGGTACAACAGCATCGCCTCGCTCTCCCCCGAGCCCCTCCCGCGAGATCTACACCAGGACCGGCAGCCCGACGCTTGCGAAGGTGCGGTGGGCGTAGTCGATCGCGTCGAATACCAGGGCCTGGCAGGCGGTCATGTCGGCGGCCGCCACGGTGCTCTGGGCCCGGCGGGTGAGGTCGCTCGACTGCTACAGCTGAGGCTGTCCGACGGCCGGTCTTCCGGCGGCCGGACAGCCTCACCAGCGCCCTACTTCAGAGTGGCGCACACCTTCGTGGAGCTGCCCTTGAACTGGGTGCAGATCACCGTGTTCTTGGGGAACTTGGGCCCGGTGTGGCTGTCGTTCTTCCCCCAGCCGGTGTGGGCGTCGTAGGTTCCGTCGTGCACGCGGGTCAGTGTCGCCTTCTTCCAGGACTGGCCCACCTTGTAGGTGCCGCCGGGCTTCTTGTAGAGCCAACGGGCGTACAGCGTCGACTTCTTCTTGAGATCCGACTTGTGAGCACCGACGGAGTTCAGGCCGCGCGTCGAGGACCCGCTGTTGTACCAGTACTCCCCGCTGATGCCGTACACACCCTTGACGTTGCGGATCGTCTTGTCAGCCGCAGCCGCAGGCGAGGCACTGACGGCCACCGCCAGTGTCGCCATGGTGCCCAGCGCGAGGATCTTCCCCGTTGTCTTTCGCACTCTTCCGTACCTGTCCGGCCACCCCTACGCCCCTGGGAGGCAGCCCTTCGTGTTTGATCTTGGGCGTCAGCGCAGCTTATCCAGCAGCCCTGCGGCGTCTTAGGGCGTTCACAGGGTTCCCCCATAAATGTCCGCGGGGTGACGGTTGCGCGGTCGGTCGCGCCGCCGAAACACTCCCCCCGGGACGGGCCCTGTCCGGCGGATCGTGGACGCCGACCGTCGTGTCACGGCGCGCTCGACGGCGTCGACGGCGTCGGCGTCAGTCCGCGTGCCGGGTGAACGCGGCGCGGTAGGCGGTGGGGGTGAGGCCGGTTCGTTTTGCGAGGTGTTGGCGTAGGGAGTCGGTGGTGGCCAAGCCGCTGAGGCGGGCGACCTGGTCCATCGGGAGGTCCTTGATCTCCAGGAGCTCCTGCGCCCGGTTCACCCGCTGGTGGCGACGGGCCCCGGCCGGGCCGTACAGCGCCTCGCCGAGGCGTCCGGCGCGCCCGCCCCGCAGCTGCGCCGCATGACCGTACGGGAGCTCCAGGACATCGGGCGCACCGATCCGGTCATGGCGGAGTTTCCCGAGATGCTGTACCTGTACGACCGGCCCAACATCCTCGACGCGTCGGCGACCACGAAGACCCTGGACATCACGCCCACGTCGCTCGACGAGGTACTGGCCGAGATGGCCGCGGAGCACGCACGGTCCCCCTCCCGGTCCTGATCCCCATCCCCATCCCGGTCCGGGTCCTTGCGCTGCCGGCCTGTCCGTTCGCCTCCGGCACGGACCGTTCGCCTCCGGCGTCCACGGACAGGCTCGGTCACGGCACCAAGGTGGCGTCCCTCGCGGCCGGTACGGGCAACCCGTCGAGTCCTGTCACGGGGACGGTGTCGGCACCGTCCCCGCGACAGGACTCTTCGTCGCTCCGCAACTGCCGTACCCGACACGGAAGTTCACGGGTTCCCAGGCGCCGCGAACGGGGATAGCCATAGGGTGCGGCCACAGGTCGCGGGGGCCGGCGACGGGGGGAACGCCACGTGTTCATGTACCGACGGAGTGCGTCCGGGGGCAGATCGCCCTCGCGTGGACGCGCCGCGCTGCTGTGCCTGATCCTTCTCGTCGTGGGCAGTCCCTGGGGGCAGGACCGCGCGCACGACCTCTTCATCGGCCACTTCGAGAGCGAGACCATACGCTGGCTGGTCGAGGGCGCGTTCGTCCCGAGGTGGGACCTCTCCACCGACAGGTACATCGACTACGCCGGCTCGAACATGCTGGTCGTGCAGAACATCAGCGTCGTGCTGCTGCTCGTGGCGCTCACCCGGGTGATGTCGCGATCGACGGCCCGGGGTACGGCCGGCTGGGGCCGCTGCATTCTCGCGGGTGTGCTGGTGTCGGAAGTCGTCTCCCTGCTGCGCTGGTGGATGCTGGACGCCTTCGTCGACGGACTGCACCTGTCGACCCCCGAACTGCGCTACGAACTCCTGCACCCCGCCCTCTCCTTCGGCCTGACCAGCGGAGTCCTGCTCGCCCTGCTGACCGTAGGCCTGCCGCGTGTGTCCGTCCCCGGCTCAGCCGGTGCCACCAAGGCGCTGTTCCGTCCGAACCGTCCGAACCGTCCGAACCGTTCCAGAAAGGCAGATGCCGCCATGACGACGACCCTGCGGGCGCACATGCCGGTCGGGAGCGTGCCGGGTGACGTCACCCGGTACCTGTGCGCCGCGGCCTACGTCGACGAGGAGTTCGCCGACCGGGTGGTGGACGGCGTGCTCGCCGACGAGGTCGGCGCCGTCGCGCCCTCGCCCGGCGTCGACCTGGTGGCGGTGGCCCACCACTGCCTGGCCGCGCAGGAGATGCGCCGCCAACGCGACCTGCGACTGGCGGGGGCGTTCGCGGTCGTGGCCCTGTTCGCGCCGCTGTGGCTGCTGTTCAGCGCCGTGTTCCTGTCGTTCACCGCGAGCGTCGGCCGCTCCCGGGACGGCCGCGCCACCCGTGGCCAACGCCAGCCCGGAAACAGGGCGTTGGTGAGTACGGCGGTCACCGCGGCGGTGGTGGTGCCCTTCTCCTTCCCCCTCGCCTCCGCCATCGCGTCCCTGCCCGTCTCCGGGTTCGTGAGCTGGCTGCTCGGCGCCTACCTGGGCGGGGTCCCGGCCGTCCTCGCGTCCGTCGGCGCGGTGGTGTTCGCGTACGTGACGGTCGTACGGCACGACCTCGGCATCGACCGGCTGCTGCGCACCACCATGACCCGCACCGCGTTCGCCCGGCGCCGGCTGCCGGCCCTGCCCCTGAAGCAGTGGATCGTCAACCGGATGGCGGTCGTCAAGGAGGCACGGGACGGCAACGTCACCGTCTACAGCGGATACTCACCGTTCGTCGGCTACTCCCCCGCCGCCTCCAACTGGTCGGTCGCCGTACCGCTGCTGCCCTCGGAGGACCGCGCCGACAAGAGCCGGCGCCCGGGCGGACCGGAGGCCTTCGACGTCGTCGAACTCGTCGCCCACGTACGCGAACACCTCCGCACGGTCGCCGCGCGCGGCAACACCGACAGGGTCGCGTCCTCGGGGGCCGCGGAATCCCTCGGTTCCCTCACCATCGAGGACCGGGTCTTCGTGAACGGCACCACCATCGGCGACGACCCCCGGTTCATGACGCCCGCCGGTCTGGCACCGGCCATGCGGCTGCCGGCCGAGGCGGTCGAGGACATCATGCGGCGACCCACGGGCGCGGTCCGCCACCATCTGGCGGTCTACGTGCCGTTGTGGGGCGACGACGTGGTGCCCAGCGTGCTCCTGCACTTCTCGACCGAGGGCAGAACCCTGCACCTGCAGTGCGGCAACCATGTGCTCGGCCCGGTGGGTGCCGTCTACCACGTCGTGGACCGCCTGCGTGACCCGCTCACCCCCGAGCGGCAGCGCGGGCTGCTCGCCGACGCCCTGCCCCGCACCGGCCCGGCGTTCTTCGGCGCGCCCTCCCGCGCGCTGCGCCAGGCACGTTTCGAGGCGCGGCGCACCCGGCGGATGGCGGACGAACTGACGGCCATGGAGCAGGACCCGGTCTTCGACTACGGTGCCCGGCTGAGCATGCGGGAGATCGCGACGAGCCCCGTCTACCAGAACTACTTCCAGGTCGTGGACGCCGACCGGGTCACCTCGGCCGTACAGCGCCACACCCTCGCCGCGATACGGGAGTTCCTCGACGCACGCGGCTACGACACCACCGACTTCCGCGCCCAGCAGCAGACCATCCTCAACCAGGGTGTCATTCAGCAGGGCGGTACGAGCATCATCGGCAACCAGGCGATCGGCACGGGGGCCAGCGCCACCCAGAACGTCGCGCAGACGACCGGTCCGGCCGCCGCCGGCGCCCAGAAGTAGCGACGGAAGAAGGGGTTCCGCCATGAGCGGCAGCAGTGAGATCGACCGTCCGGATCCGCCGGTCAACAACGGCCTGGTGATCAACGGCGGTACCCACTACGTGGGCAACCAGGCGATCGGCAACCACGCCCAGGCGTTCTCCGGCTCGGTGACCCTCCAGCCGCAAGCAGCAGCCCGTACGGCCGAACTCCTCGCCGTCGTGGAGCAGTTGCTCGCCGAACACCAAGCGTCCCTGACCGACCCGGAGGCCACCACCCGCGAACTACGGCGCCTGAGAGAGGAACTGGACGAGGAAGAACCCCAACCGACGGTCCTACGCCGCGCCCTGGACCGCCTGACCGAGTTCGTCCAGCCGGTGACCCCCCTGGTCGTGGCGGTGGGGGAACTCGCGCAGACGGTACGGGGGGCACTGGGGGCGTGAGGGGCACGGGGGCGGAGTGGCACGCGTAGCCGGCCGGTTCAGCAGGGCCTGACGAACCAGACGGGGGTCCAGTCATAGCTCGCATTGCTGAAGGGAGCAGCAGGCGTGACGTCGATGACAGTACGGTTCTGGTTCTTGAACAGGGCCTGGGTGCCACGGGTCTGGAGGTTGTAGTAGGAGCCGTCGCCGGTCCAGTCCTGCAGCGCGTAGTCCTGGCAGTGGTACAGGGCAACTCGGTCGCCCAGGCCCAGGACATCGCGGTACATGCAGAAGTAGTCCTGGGAGCACTCCCACTGTGCTGTTGCGGCACGGCTTCCGGTCGGCTTGCTCAAGTCACGCACACGCTTCTCGCCGGGAACGGTGACTGTCAGCGTGGCGCCGTCGGCCAGGGCGATCTCGTTCGCCGCGACCTGCTGTCCGTGGTGGCGGGCAAGGTAGTGGTCCACCTTCGCCTGGAGAGACTTGGCGGCATCCTGGCTGAGACCGGCGGCGCGGGCCTGTGCGCCGAAGGCTGCCTTGCTGTGCGTCGTCTCCGCGGATGCGGGTCCCGCCAAGCTCACAGACAACACAGCCACGGCTGCGGCTGCGAGGGATGCGTAGCGCTTCAAGATGGACATGCCATTCCTTTCCTGACGAACCAAGAGACAACCAGGAACTGGCAGTGGAGTTCGCCGCCCCATGGCGGGGAACCTACTCGGCCTGCCCTGCGTAGCGTCCTGACATCTGTCAGGACAACGACACGCAAAGCAGCGCGCTTGGCGCTCTACAGCACGCGGTACACCCGCTCGGTCACCGGGACTGTTCCGCGTCCGTCTGCGGAATGTCCCGCCGCTCCAGCGGGCGTACCGCCGGGCCCTGGAGAATCCGGCCGTCGGGGGCGAAGCGGGAGCCGTGGCACGGGCACTCCCAGGCCTGTTCCGCGTCGTTGAAGGCGACGACGCAGCCGAGGTGGGTGCAGAGTGCCGAGACGGCCTGGAGTGAGCCGTTCTCGTCCCGGTGGACGGCGCAGCGGTGTCCGCCGAGGCGGAGCACCGCGCCGTGGCCCGGTGGGATGTCGCCCACCTCGGGGGCCGTCATGGTCGGCAGGCGGTCGCCGACGAAGTGCCGGGCCACCTGCGCCTGGTGCTTGAGGAACGACATCCCCTCGCGGACCACGGGCGCGAGGCGACGTGGGTCGTAGAGGTCGCTCCAGTCGGACGGGAGGCCGTTGATCCGGTCGCTGAGGAGGCGGCCCGCCATGATGCCGCCGCTCAGGCCCCAGCCGCCGAACCCGGTGGCCACCCAGGTGTGCCGGCTGCCGTGCCGGAGCGGTCCGACCAGCGGTACGGAGTCGGTCGAGTCGTTGTCCTGGGTGGCCCAGCGGTGGGTGAACGTGAGGCCGGGGAAGTGGTCGTCGGCCCAGCCGGACAGCCGCGCGAACCTCTCCTCGACGTCGGTGGCGCCGGGGGTGAAGTGCTCGCCGGTGACGATCAGGAGGCGCTTGCCGTCGCCATACGGGGCACTGCGTACCGAGCGGGTGTTCTGTTCCGGCGTGATGTACATGTCGCGCGGGGCCTGGTCCTCGTCGATGGTCGCGGCGACGACGAGTTCGCGGCGCGGGCTGAGGCGGGTGAACAGGAGGGCGCGGTCGAAGACGGGGTAGTGCGTGGCGACCACGACCTCGTTCGCGCGCACCGAGACCCCGGCGTCGGTGCGCAGCAGACAGGGCTCGCCCTCGGTGAGACCGACGACGCGTGTCCCCTCGTACACCGTGCCGCCCTGTCGGCGCAGGTCGTCGGTGAGCGCCAGCAGGTACTTGAGGGGGTGGAACTGGGCCTGGCCGCTCACCCGGACCGCGCCGGCGACCGGGAAGGGCAGGTCGGTCGTGGTGACGAACTCGGCCGCCAGACCCGCCTCGCGCGCCGCCTCGGCCTCCGCGCGCAGTTCCTCGACGCGTCGCGGGTCTTCGGCGTACGTGAAGGCGGCGGCCTCCTCCCACTCGCAGTCGATGCCGAGCTCGTCGACGATGCCGGCGGCGTGCCGGATCGCCTCGGACTGGGAGCGGGCGTACAGACGTGCGCTCTCGGGGCCGCGGGTGCGGCGCAGGTGGTCGTAGATCAGGGTGTGCTGGGCGGTCAGCTTGGCCGTCGTACGGCCGGTGACCCCGGCGGCGACGCGGTCGGCCTCCAGCACCGCCACCTCGCGTCCCTGCCGGACCAGCTCCCAGGCGGTGCTGAGGCCGGCGATGCCGCCGCCGATCACCGCGACGTCGACGGTGAGGTCACCGGAGGGCGGGGGAGCGGGGGTGGCGGGCGGCGCGGTCTCCAGCCAGTAGGAGCCCTGGATTCCGGTTTCGGGGTTCATGCACGGCCGAGTGCCCCCTGGGCCGTGCGATACGCGCCGACCTCGAATCCTTAGTGGATGTCTGGTGGATGTCTTCAATCCGTCGGCCTGGGTACCCGAGTCGTGCGGAAAGAGCGCCAATGCCGCGAACGATGTCCAATGCCTCAGACGAGGAGGAAAGCATGAGCACGGTGAAGGAAGCAGTGGACGTGCAGGTTCCCGTTCACACGGCCTACAACCAGTGGACTCAGTTCGAGGAGTTCCCGAAGTTCATGGAGGGTGTGGAGGAGGTGCGGCAGCTGGACGAGCGGCACAACCACTGGACCACCAAGATCGGTGGGGTGCGGCGCGAGTTCGACACCGAGATCGTCGACCAGATGGCGGACGACCGGATCACCTGGCGGACGGTCGGCGGCGACACCCAGCAGCGCGGCTCCGTACGGTTCGAGCGTCTCGACGAGACGCACACGCGCGTGGAGCTGACGATGGACGTCGAGCCCACCGGTATGGCCGAGAAGGGCGCGGACGCGCTCGGCATGATCGACCGCCGCGTCAAGGGAGACCTGCGCCGCTTCAAGGACTTCATCGAGGAGCACGGCGGTGAGACGGGCGCCTGGCGAGGCCGCATCCGGCCGGACGACCAGGGTGTCTCCGGCACCGCAGGCGCCACGGGCACACCTGGCGCCACCGGCACACCTGGCGCCACCGGTACCCCCGGTCACACCGGCAGCCCCAGTGACATGCCCGGCACCCCCGGCCACCCGGGTACGCCCGGAGCCCCCGGCACCTCCGACCCGCTCCTCTGACCCCAGGTGACCGTCCGACTGGCTGACCGTCCGACCGACCGTCTGACAGCCGTCGGCCCTCAGCCCTCCACGCCGGTGGAGCCGTGCGCGGCGCCCACCGGCTTGGACTCGGGGGATCCTCGTTGCCGCAGGTAGATCGAGAGAACCGCCATCGAGGCGACGGCCAGCAGTTCGGACTGCCAGTTCTGCAGCGTGCGGTTCCAGAAGTCGGCGGCGCCCAGGTATCCGGCCCAGCTCAGCGGGGCCTGGAGCTGCCGTAGCCGCTGTTCGTCGTAGGCGGCCGTGCCGCTGATCGACTGGACCAGCCACGACAGCAGGAAGATCGTCCCCATCACCAGCAGCAGGGAGTGCGAGTAGACGGCGCGCCGCCATCCGCCGGCCCTGACCCACTTGGGCGAGTCCGCCGTGGCGTGCGCGCCGACCAGCTGCTCCTTGTCGGACTCGGTGCCCGCCTTGTGCATCTCCTTGGACTCCGGCGAGCCGCGCTGCAGCAGCCAGATGGTCGCGCCGACGTAGAGGAAGAACTGCAGGTACTCCGACTGCCAGTTCTCCGTCACGTCGACCGCGAAGTCGGACGTCGTCAGGTACTCGCCCAGCGAGATCTGCTGGAGCTGGTCGGCGGCCAGCTGGTTGTTGAAGTCGGCGTGTCCGGAGATCGCCTGTCCGGCGATCGCCAGCACGAACGTGATCAGGAAGAACAGCCCCAGCGCGTTGTTCCGCAGGAAGCCCCGCGCGCGTGGGGCGGTCGGTCGGGCAGTCAGTCGGGCGGTCATCTGTGCATCAGCCCCAGGGCCGCCGAATAGGCGAGACCGACCGCGATGACCCCGACGACGACGGTGAACATGACCCTCACACCTCACCCACCCTTGATCGCGCACTGGTACGGCACCTTGGGCCGTGGTTCGCAGCCGGCGGCCACGACCTTCCAGCCGGAGGTGAAGTGGGACAGGAACAGGGTGTCCGAGGAGAGCACGGCCCGTGCCTGGTTGCCGTAGACGTCGGTCCGTCGCACGCCCCCGCCCGGCTTCAGCGACTCCTCGCCCACGGCCTTGGGGCAGGGGCTGCCGGACGACTGCTCGAGCTCGTCCAGCGTCGCGGGCGCGAGAACGGCGCACACACGGTCGTACGCCCCTTCAGCGAGCGCCTTTTCGAACACGGCAGCCGTGTGGCGCACGTCGTCCCGCCGCTGCGCCACCGTGCCGCACCCGCCGAGGGTGCCGACGGCCAGCAGGACGGAAACCGTCACCGCGTACGCACTCCGGATCATCCGCTCACCTCCCCCGGCAGTAGACCGCAACGAGGCTCACGCGAACGGCTGCCGCGCTCCCGCCTTCCCCCGCCCGGCCGAAACCGGAAGACACGTGTCCTCGCGCAGGCCGGTGGCGCCCGTTCGCCAGGCGCCGAGCAGCCGGTCCGACAGGCGGGTTTCGAGGTACGTGGTGGCGTGGACGCCGAACACCACGTCGGCGTCCAGGTGCGGTTCGTCCTCCAGGAGGCCGCCGACGACGTCGTGCCGTACGACCTGTTCGTGCACCGCGTCCGCCGTCACGTGCTCGGTGTAGAAGCGCACGGCCGCCGGGCCCGCGCCCACCCGGCGCATCGCCTCGGCGAGGCGGCGCGAGCCCGGGGACGACGTCACCTCGACGGCCGCGAAGTGCCCGACGAGCGCCGCGCGCAGCGCCCGGTGCAGACCGAAGAGGGACATCAGGTTGACGGTGGCGAGGGCCTCGGCCGGCGCGGCGTCGACGTAACGGCCGTAGGTGGGGTCCAGCCCCAGGTCCGCCATGAGGTCGGCGAAGAGCTGCGCGTGGACCTCGTCGGCGCGGCCGGCGCCGAACTCGTCGAACTCCACGGCGACCATGGCCGCCTTGGCCCGGCCGTGGAGCCGGGGGAGGACCCAGGCGTGCGGATCCGCTTCCTTGAGGTGGTAGAGCGAGCGGACCGCCGCGTATACGCGCAGGTGTTCGAGGGTGCCTTCGTCGCGGAGGAAGTACGAGACGCCGGTGCCGTCGTCGCCGACCGGTTCGAGCTGGAGTTCGTCCAGCGCCTGAGCGGCCGTCTCCGTGGCGGCGACCGGCACGTCCTCGCGCAACGCGCCCAGGAAGCGGTCCTCCAGCGCGGCGCGGAAGGCCAGCAGCCCGCTGTCCCATTCGAGGCTGTCCGGGACGTCCTGGAAGCCCTGGTAGTGCAGCTCGTACAGGACGTAGAGGGCGAGTTGCAGGTCGTCGCCGTACGGGGAGCAGCCGTCGACGGGCGCTGGCACCCGCGCGTCGCCCGATCCCGATCCCCGCAGCAGGTCCGTCACGGCGGCGGACAGCGGTCCGCGCGGTTCGGGCAGCGGCGGGGGCCGGAGCCGGAACCGCTGCCGGGAGGGAGAGGAGGCGGGGGCGGCGGTCATGGGGCGTTGTCGCCTTTCTCGGCGGGCGGTTTGCGGCGGCGGCAGCGGTGGCTCGTGTCGCACCAGGGGAACTCGCGGCTGCGGCGGCAGGTGCAGACCGCCACGGTGAAGCGGTCCGAGACGGTCAACTCGCCGTCCTCGCCGACCACTTCCACCGGCCCCTCGATCAGCAGGGGGCCGTCGCGCTGGACGCGGATACGGCGAGGGCGTTCAGGCATGGGCGTGTTCGGTGTGTTCGGCACGGATCACCACCAGTTCCTCCGTCGTACCGTCGCCTGCCGTCAGCCCCTGTTGCCGCAGCCAGGTGAGTCGGGAACGCAGCACCCTCCCGTACGGCACCGCGGCCCGGTCGACGACCTCCGCCCGCAGGCCGGCCTTCTCCAGGCGGGCCAGGGTCGCGTCGACCCCGCACAGGTGCGAGTGCACGATCAGGAGGGTCCCCGTCGGCCGCAGGACCGCCGGGGCGGAGTCGCAGATGCGGTCGATCAGCCGGCGCCCGTCCCTTCCGGCGTCCCAGGCCCTGGCGAGGCCCCGGGGCGGGGCGGTGTCCGGGGCGGGCACGTACGGCGGGTTGCTGATCACCAGGTCGAAGCGGTGCCCGGGTACGGCCGACGCCAGGTCGCCGTGGCGTACGCGCAGGGACTCCCCGTTCAGCAGGGCGTTGAGGCGGGCGGCGGCGAGCGCCCGCCAGGAGATGTCGACGGCGGTGACCCGGCCGCCGAGCCGGGCCGCCTCGACCGCGAGCAGGCCGCTTCCGGTGCCCAGGTCCAGTACGTCCGTGCGCGCCGTGATGCCCTCGCGGCGTATCGCCTGCCCGAGCAGCCGGGTGTCGGTCTGTGGTGCGTACACGCCCGGCGGCACCCAGCAGCGGAGCGGGTGGGGCCCGGCGGTGAGGGCTTCGGCGGTCATGGGAGCCCCTCGGTCGCCTCGGTGGGGGACGGTTCCGGGGGCTTCTTGAGGGTGCGGTTGACGACAGGTGTTGCTCGCACGATCGCTCCGACATGGACATAGGGGACAGACGGGCCACTGTGCGGACACGGGCCGCTCAGCGCACCACGAGTACCCCCTGGCGGCAGGCGTAACGGCCATGTGCGGGCAAGGTCAATGTGGGCGTTGGGGTCCCGGCTGAAGCTGGTGGGCTTCTGAGGTGATCTATTCGTCGTCGAAAGACCGTCTCGCCGGCCCGGGGGTCGCGGGCGTGCGGCGTGTGGAACAGCGGGCCGTGCGGCGAGCCCGGTTGGTCCTCGGCGCGGTCGCCGCCCGCCGGGTCCAGGTGCCCGCTGCCCAGCGCCTTCGCGAAGGCGACGCGCTCGTCGTGGTTCCCGGTCGTGCGGAACACCGAGATGCCCCGCTCCCGGGCGAACGCGCCCACCAGGTCTCGTACGACCGCCTACTCCTCGGGCGCCCCGCTGTCCGCGAGGTCCCCGCTGACGACGACGGCCGAGAGGCCCGCGAGATGCCGTACGTCGGTGAGCATCCCGCGCAGTGACGCGTTGGGTGCGCCGGCGTGGTCGATGTGGGTGTCGGAGAGATGCGGGATCCGCATCCTGTCGACGCTATGCCGGGCCTGGACAGAGCATGGTCGTTTTCGGGCCGCCGATGTCCGATCCAGCCTGAAACCGGTCGGGCTTTCCCTCTCTGCACGTCTGCGTCGCGACCGAGGGAGAGGACCGGGCCTCCGGCCGACTATCGTCGACCAGATGAAAGGCCGGACAAAGGGCTGGACAAGGGCCGGGGTGCCTTAGATGAAGAGGGGGGTGCTCGCGTCTCACACAGGAGGCAATGCGATTCTCTGGGAAGTCGTACAGGTGAGACGCGTGGGGCAAATGGTACCCATGGGGCGGATGGGGCGGGAGGTCTACGAGGCGTGGCGAACGCGGAGCACGGTGGTGGAGCGGGAGGTGCCTTCGGAGGGGGTGGCGCCCAGGCAGTGCGGGCACGGCTGAAGGTGGCCCGCGTGGTGCTCTGGCTCATCGTCGCCGTCCTCGCGGTCAGACAGGTGGCCGCCGTCCTCGGCACCCCGAAGGCGGACCGGCTGACGGATCTGGAGACCTGGGT
>NZ_LGDW01000060.1 GCF_001280005.1 Streptomyces sp. NRRL WC-3618
GATCGCCGAGGCCAACAAGCGCCTCGTCGACACCGTCGGCCAGGGTGGCGCCAACTTCGTCCAGAACGCGATCGTCGGCCCGCTCAAGGACAAGCGCGTCTCGACCATCAACCGCATCGCCACCGCCATCGGCCGCACCGCCGCCAAGCCGGCCGGTCTCGACTCGCTGGCCGCCTGCTCGTTCACCAAGTGACGTGACAGGGACCGTGGTCGCCCCGCCGCAAGCAGCGGCCGGGGCGGCCGCGGTCTCTGTGCGTTCGTAGCGTTCGTCCCTGTGCGCTCGTACAGCGGTTGCAGACCGACAAAGCATTTAGACAGGCGAACGACTTTCCCTCACAATGGCGTTCATGGGAAAGACTTACGAGCGCATCGACGGCCGCCTGCGTACGTTCATCGAGGCGCAGCCCCTCTTCTTCACCGCGACCGCCCCGCTGTCCGGCGACGGCACGGTCAACCTCTCGCCCAAGGGCCTCAAGGGGTCCTTCGTGATCCTCGACGAGCGGTCCGTCGCCTATCTCGACTTCGCGGGCAGCACCGCCGAGACCGTCGCCCATCTGCGCGAGAACGGTCGGATCACCCTCATGTGGTGTGCCTTCGAGGGGCCGCCGAACATCGTCCGGGTGCACGGCCGCGGCGAGCCCGTCTTCCGTGACGACCCGCGCTTTCCCGAACTCCTGGCCCGCTTCCCGGACATCGACGCCACCGCGCACGGCCTGCGCGCGATCATCGTCGTACGGGCCGAACTCATCCGGGACAGCTGCGGCTACGCGGTCCCCCTCATGTCGTACGACAGTGAGCGTGACCTGCACGGCAGGCGCTTCGCGCGGGAGGACGACGCCTCGCTCAGCGCCTACTTCGAGAAGAAGGACCACATCGCGACCAGCCTGGACGGACTTCCCGGGCTGCCGTTGCCGCTCCCGCCCAGTACCGTCTGAGCCATGCGCCCCGGAGCCGCCGTCGTCCTCGCGTCCGCGTCCCTTCTCGTCCTCGCCCCCGGTGCCCCTCCCACGGCCGCGCCGCCCCTTCCCGTCCGGATGGCCGACACCGGCGGCGGCTCCCAGCTGATCACCGCTCAGGCGCCGCGCGCCGAGGCGACCTCGGGCACGGTCACCTGGTGGAACCTGCGCGACGGTACGTGGACGAAGGCCGGCTCCGCGCCCGCCCGCTTCGGCGCGAACGGGCTCGTCGAGGGCGCCTCCCGCAGACAGAGCACGAACACCACTCCCACCGGGCTGTACGACCTCCCCTACGCCTTCGGCATCAGGAAGGCGCCCAGCGGTACCAAGGCCGTGTACCGGCCGGTGCGGCAGAACTCCTGGTGGTGCCAGGACAACGGCTCGCGTTCCTACAACCGCTGGACCGAGCCCCGCCCCGCCGACTGCCGGGCCGCCGAATCCGAGCGCCTGATCTCGTACCCGCGGCAGTACGCGCACGCGTACGTCATCGGTTTCAACTACGCCAGGCCGGTTCGCGAGCGCGGCGCGGGGATCTTCCTGCACGTCAACGGGCGGGGAGCGACGGCAGGTTGTGTGTCCGTGTCGGCGGAGGCGATGCGGGCGATCCTGACGTGGGCCGATCCGGGCCGCCGGCCGCACATCGCGATCGGCACGGAGAGCGGGGCCACGGCCGTCGTGCGCTACTGACCTCGCCGCGTGGGAGTTACCGGCCGTTACCTCAACTTAACTGTGGACTTATCGGGTCACTGAACACATGGCGGCCGTGGCACGTACCTGAGGGCCAAGGGGCCAAGCCTCTCGACCCCGTCCCACGGAGGAACCGTGACCACCACGATCGCAGGCGGACGTGCCGCGCGGCGCCAGACGATGCGCCGGATCCGCCCCCGCCGCTCCCCCGCCGTCCCGCTCCTGGTCGCCGTAGGAGCCGGCGCGGCCGGAGTGATCTGGCTGTGGTGGAACAACACCCCCTCCCTCGCCGACACCACCGCCCAGGTCATCGCGGCGGGCCGGATCACCGGTCTGCTCGCCGGCTACCTGATGGCGCTGGTGGTGCTCCAGATGGCCCGGGTGCCCGCGCTGGAGCGCCGGGTCGGGTCGGACCGGGTGGCGCGCTGGCACGCGATGAGCGGCCGGTACACGCTCTCCCTGGTCGTGGCGCACGTCGTCCTGATCATGTACGGATACGCCCTCCAGGCCGGGAAGACGTTCGCCGACATCGTCCAGCAGACGATCGACTCGGTGAACCAGCTGCCCGACATGGGCAAGGCGGCGATCGGCACGGGTCTGCTGGTGGTCATCGGCCTCAGCTCCATCGGCCCGGTCCGGCGGATGATCCCGTACGACCTCTGGTACCACGTACACCTGCTGACGTACGCGGCCACGTTCCTGACGTTCTGGCACCAGCTGTCCGCGGGCAACGAGTTCGTCGTGGAGCCGGCCGCGAAGACCGCCTGGTACGCGCTGTACGGCTCGGTGACCGCGCTGGTCCTCTGGTACCGCATCGTCACGCCGGTCCGGCTGAACCTGCGCCACCGGCTGCGCGTCGAGGCGGTCATCGAGGAGACGCCGGGCATCGTGTCCGTGCTGATGAGCGGCCGGAAGCTGCACCGGATGGGCGCGGAGGCGGGCCAGTTCTTCCGCTGGCGCTTCCTGGCCCCCGGTATGCGGTTCAGCTCGCACCCGTACTCGCTGTCGGCGGCCCCCCGCCCCAACATGCTGCGCATCACCGTGAAGGCCATCGGCGACCACAGCTCGGCCCTGCGCGAACTGGAGCCCGGCACCCGCGTGTGGGCCGAGGGCCCGTACGGCGCCCTGACCGCCTCCAAGCGCAGCCAGGGCAAGGTCCTGCTGGTGGCCGGCGGCGTCGGCATCACCCCGATGCGGGCCCTGTTCGAGACACTGCCCGGCGCGGCGGGCGACCTGACCCTTCTCTACCGGGCCAACAGCACCCAGGACCTGGCCCTGTGGGACGAACTGTCGACCATCGCCAACGAGCGCGGCGCCCGGCTCATGTACGCGGTGAACAGCCCCGACGGGGAGCGCCCGGACATCTCGGCGGATTCGCTGCGCCGGAAGCTGCCGGACATCGACGACCACGACGTCTTCCTGTGCGGGCCACCCGGCTTCGCCCAGGGTGTGTACGAGGCACTGCGCGGCGCGGGTGTTCCGGCGCGCCGTATCCACCACGAGTCGTTCGAGATGTGAGCGACGGGAGCCAGGAGCGATGAAGAAGAGTCACCCCTTTCGGCGGGTCATGCTGGCGAGCGCCGCCACAGTCTCCGGAATCGTGCTGCTGCTGACGCTGAAGCCGTCGTCGGACCCCGGGTCCGCGCAGGCGGCCGGCGCTCTGCCGCAGCAGACGGCACCGGCGCAGGAATCGGCCCAGGGCGGCGCGTCCGTCAAGGACGGCACCTTCACCGGCGACACCATCCAGACGCAGTACGGCCCGGTCCAGGTCCGCGTCACGGTCAGCGGCGGCAAGATCACCAAAGCCGACGCGCTCCAGGCGCCCAAGGGGGGCCGCAGCGACCAGATCTCCGGCGACGCGATCCCCAAGCTCAACAAGGAAGCGATCGCGTCCGGCACCGAGGGCATCGACGCGATCTCCGGCGCCAGTTACACCAGCGCGGGCTACGGCAAGTCGCTCCAGTCCGCCCTGGACAAGGCCGGCGCGGGTCCGGGCGCCACGGGCGGCGGCGGTGGGGCCCAGGCCGCCACGGTCACCGGCGACGCGGTCGACACCCAGTACGGGCCGGTCCAGGTCCGCGTCACCGTCAGCGGCGGCAAGATCACCAAGGCTGAGGCGGTACAGCAGCCCAAGGGTGGCCGCAGCGACCAGATCTCCGGCGACGCGGTTCCCAAGCTCAACAAGGAAGCGGTCGCCGCCGGCAGCGCGAACATCGACGCGATCTCGGGTGCCAGTTACACCAGCGCGGGCTACAAGAAGTCGCTGCAGTCGGCCCTGGACAAGGTTCCGGCCGCGGAAGCGGACAAGGGGAAGGGCGCGGGTACGGGCGCTGCGGCGGGCGCCGGTTCGGGTGCGGGTGCTGCCGATCCGGCAGCCGGTTCAGCAGCAGGCTCGGGTGCCGCGGGCAGCGGTGCGGCGGCGGGCGGGGCGACCTCCGACGGGGGCGGCACGTACACCGGAGCCGTGGTCCAGACGGAGTACGGCCCGGTGCAGGTCCGGGTCACGCTGACCAAGGGCAGGATCACCTCGGCGTCGGCAGTCCAGGCGCCCAAGGGTGGCCGCAGCGACCAGGTCTCCGGTGACGCGATCCCCAAGCTCAACCAGGAAGCGGTGACAGTGGGCGATGGCGACATCGACGCGGTCTCCGGCGCCAGTTACACCAGCGCCGGCTACAAGAAGTCCCTCCAGTCGGCCCTGGACCAGGCCGGTGGTTGATCCCGCCGAAGCTCCCGTCGCGGTACGCCATGCGGAGGAGGTCATGGGGACCGTCTTCTCCTTTGACGTCCGCGGCGGGGAACCCCGTGCGGTCGGGTCGGCGCTGGCAGCAGCGATCGCCGGACTGCACAAGGTCAACGAGGTGTTCAGCACGTATCAGGCGAACAGTCAGATCTCCCGGCTCGCCCGCGGGGAGATCTCCGTCGCCGACTGCGACCCGGAGGTCGCCGAGGTACTCGACCTGTGCGCCGAGGCGGAGCGGGTCAGCGAGGGGTGGTTCAGCCACACGTACCAGGGGCAGATCGATCCGACCGGCCTGGTCAAGGGGTGGGCCGCCGAACGCGCGGCCAGAACACTGACGGCGGCCGGGGTGAGCGGGGTCAGCGTGAACGGCGGCGGAGACGTCCAGCTGTGCGGTGCGCCGGGCCCCGGGCGCCCTTGGCGGGTCGGCGTGTCGGACCCGTTGCGCCCCGGCGGCCTGGCGGCCGTGGTCTCGGCGGCGGGCACCGACCAACTGGCGGTGGCCACCTCCGGCACAGCGGAACGCGGCACCCACATCGTCGACCCCCGCACCGGCAAGTCCGCGGTGACGGACCTGGTGGCGGTGACGGTGGTCGCCCCCGAACTGACCTGGGCGGACGCCTGGGCGACGGCGGCTTTCGCGATGGGGTCGCGGCAGGCGCTGCGCTGGCTGGAGTCCCTGCCGGACGTGGAGGCACTGCTGATCACGGCGGGAGACGAGGTCAGGTGCACCGGGGGGCTGGCGAGAAGGCTGGGCTGAGGTTTTTCAGGGGCGCGGGGAACTGCGCGACGGTTTTCAGGGGCGCCGGGAACTGCGCCGGTTTTCAGGGGCGCGGGGAACTGCGCGACAAGCCACAGCGGACCCGCACCCGAAACTCAACCGTCAATGGCCCCTCAGTGATTCTTCTGAGCCAACCCCAACAAATGATCGGCCAACGCCTGTCCCCCCACAGGATCCCGGCTGATCAGCATCAACGTGTCGTCCCCGGCGATCGTCCCGAGAATGTCGTGCAGCTCGGCCTGATCGATCGCCGACGCCAGAAACTGCGCCGCCCCCGGAGGGGTCCGCAGGACCACGAGATTCGCCGAAGCCTCCGCGGAGATCAGCAACTCCGCGGACAGCCGCCGCATCCGCTCCTCCTTCGCCGACTCCCCCAGCGGAGCGCGAGGCGTACGGAACCCGCCCTCGCTCGGCACCGCGTAGATGAGATCGCCGTCGGTGTTACGGATCTTCACCGCGTTCAGTTCGTCCAGGTCCCTGGACAGCGTCGCCTGCGTGACGGTCAGCCCGTCGTCCGCGAGCAGCTTCGCCAACTGACTCTGCGACCGCACCGGTTGCCGGTTGAGGATGTCCACGATCCGGCGGTGGCGTGCGGTGCGGGTCTGCGGTACGGCAGGCCCCGCGTGCTCGTGATCCTGCGCCTGCGTCATCGTCGTCGTCTCATTCCCCGGTCAGTCCTTCCCGTCAACCGCGTCGAGGACTCCGGGAAGTGCCTGGAGAAACGCGTCCACTTCGGCATCACCGATGTTCAGCGGCGGCATCAGCCGTACGACATCGGGAGCGGGCGCGTTCACCAGGAACCCGGCGTCCTGAGCCGCCTGCTGCACCTGGGGCGCGAGGGGCTCGTTGAGCACGATACCCAGGAGAAGTCCCGCGCCCCGGACATAATCGATCAACGGGTGGCCGAGACCCTCGATTCCGTCCCGCAACTTCTCGCTCTGCCGCTTGACGTTCTCCAGCAACCCCTCGTTCTCGATGGTGTCGAGTACGGCGAGTCCGGCGGCGCAGGCGACCGGGTTGCCGCCGAACGTCGTACCGTGCTGGCCGGGTTGGAGCAGGTCGGCGGCGCGGCCGAAGGCGACGGTCGCACCGAGGGGGAGTCCGCCGCCGAGGCCCTTCGCGAGGGTGACGACGTCGGGCAGGACGCCTTCGTGGGCCTGGTACTCGAACCAGTGCCCGGTCCGGCCGACGCCCGTCTGCACCTCGTCGAGGACGAGTAGGGCGCCGGTGGCGGCGGTGATCGCGCGCACGGCCTTCAGATAGCCGACGGGCGGGACGACGACGCCGTTCTCGCCCTGGACCGGCTCGATGATGACGAGGGCGGTCTTGTCGGTGACGGCGGCGGCGAGTGCCTGCGCGTCGCCGTACGGGACGTACGTGACGTCACCGGGCAGCGGTACGAAGGGCTCCCGCTTTCCGGGCTGGCCGGTGAGCGCGAGGGCGCCCATGGTCCGGCCGTGGAAGCCGCCCTCGGTGGACACCATGTGCGGGCGTCCGGTCAGCCGGCCGATCTTGAAGGCGCCCTCGTTGGCCTCGGCGCCCGAGTTGCAGAAGAAGACCTTGCCGTCCCGGCCGAAGCGCTGGAGCAGCCGTTCGGCGAGCGCGACGGGCGGCTCGGCGACGAAGAGGTTGGAGACATGGCCGAGGGAGGCGATCTGGGTGGAGACCGCCTCGACGATCGCCGGGTGGGCGTGGCCGAGCGCGTTCACGGCGATGCCGCCCACGAAGTCGACGTACGCCTTGCCGTCGGCGTCCCACACCGTGCTGCCGGCGCCGCGGACGAGGGGCAGCCGGGGGGTGCCGTAGTTGTTCATGAGCGCGCCCTGCCAGCGCGTGGTCAGTTCCTGATTGGCGCTCAGTTCCTGACGGGCGTCCAGCTCATGGCCGGCGTTCATGCGTCTTCCCCCTCTTCCTCCGCATCGGGCACGACCATCGTGCCGATGCCCTCGTCCGTGAAGATCTCCAGCAGGATCGAGTGCTGGACGCGGCCGTCGATGACACGGGCGGTGTTCACGCCGTTGCGTACGGCGTGCAGGCAGCCCTCCATCTTCGGCACCATGCCGGAGCTCAACTCCGGGAGCAGCTTCTCCAGTTGGGAAGCGGTGAGGCGGCTGATCACCTCGTCGGAGTCGGGCCAGTCCTCGTAGAGGCCCTCGACGTCCGTGAGGACCATGAGGGTTTCGGCGCCCAGTGCCGCAGCGAGTGCCGCAGCCGCCGTATCAGCATTGACGTTGTAGACATGTCCGTCGTCCTGGCTCCGGGCGATCGACGAGACGACCGGGATACGGCCGTCGGCGAGCAGAGCCTCGATCGCACCCGTGTCGATCGCGGTGATCTCGCCCACCCGTCCGATGTCGACCAACTCCCCGTCGATCTCGGGCTGGTGCTTGGTGGCGGTGATGGTGTGCGCGTCCTCGCCGGTCAACCCGACGGCGAGCGGCCCGTGTTGGTTGAGCAGCCCGACCAGCTCACGCTGGACCTGCCCGGCCAGCACCATGCGTACGACGTCCATGGCGTCCTCGGTGGTGACCCTCAGGCCCGCCTTGAACTCGCTGACGATGCCGTGCTTGTCGAGGGCGGCGCTGATCTGCGGGCCGCCGCCGTGCACGACGACGGGCTTGAGTCCGGCCTGGCGCAGGAAGACGACGTCCTGGGCGAAGGCGCTCTTCAACTCGTCGTTCACCATGGCGTTTCCGCCGAACTTGATGACAACGACCTTGCCGTTGTGGCGGGTCAGCCAGGGCAGCGCTTCGATGAGGATCCGGGCCTTGGGCAGCGCGGTGTGCTTGCGGGTAGTGCTCATGACGAGTACGCGCTGTTCTCGTGGACGTAGTCCGCGGTGAGGTCGTTGGTCCAGATGGTGGCGGTGTCGGTGCCTGCGGCGAGGTCGGCGACGATGTGGACCTCCCGGTAGCGCATGTCGACCTTGTCGCGGTCCTCGCCGACGCCGCCGTTCTTGCAGACCCAGACGCCGTTGATGGCGACGTTCAGCCGGTCCGGCTCGAAAGCGGCCCGTGTCGTGCCGATGGCGGACAGGACGCGGCCCCAGTTGGGGTCCTCCCCGTGGATGGCGCACTTGAGGAGGTTGTTGCGGGCGATGGAGCGGCCCACCTCGACGGCGTCGTCCTCGCTGGCCGCGTTCACGACCTCGACCTTGATGTCCTTGCTGGCGCCCTCGGCGTCCCGGATCAGCTGCTGCCCGAGGTCGTCACAGACCGCCCGTACGGCCTCCGCGAACTCGGCCTGCCGCGGGGTGACTTGGGAGGCGCCGGAGGCGAGCAGCAGCACGGTGTCGTTGGTGGACATGCAGCCGTCGGAGTCGACGCGGTCGAAGGTGGTGCGGGTGGCGGCGCGGAGCGCGTCGTCCAGGCCCTCGCTGTCGACATCCGCATCCGTCGTGAGGACGACGAGCATGGTGGCGAGGCCGGGGGCGAGCATGCCCGCGCCCTTGGCCATGCCGCCCACGGTCCAGCCGTCCTTGCTGCTGACGACGGCGGTCTTGTGGACGGTGTCGGTGGTCTTGATGGCGATGGCGGCCTTCTCACCGCCGTGCTCGGAGAGTTGACCGGCGACGGTCTCGACTCCCGCCAGCAGCTTGTCCATCGGCAGGAGCAGCCCGATGAGTCCGGTGGAGGCGACCGCGACTTCTGAGGCGTTCAGACCGAGGGTGTCGGCGACCTTCTCGGCGGTGGCGTGGGTGTCCTGGAAGCCCTTGGGGCCCGTACAGGCGTTGGCGCCACCGGAGTTGAGGACGACGGCGGAAACGATCCCGCCCTTCAGCACCTGCTCGGACCAGAGCACCGGCGCGGCCTTGACGCGGTTGGAGGTGAAGACGCCGGCGGCGGCGAGGCGGGGTCCGTTGTTGACCACGAGGGCCAGGTCCGGGTTGCCGTTCTCCTTGATCCCGGCGGCGATGCCGGCCGCCGTGAACCCCTGTGCTGCCGTGACACTCACGGTGCGACTCCGATCGTGGAAAGCCCGGTGGTCTCGTCGAGTCCGAGGGCGATGTTCATGCTCTGGACGGCACCGCCCGCGGTGCCCTTGGTCAGGTTGTCGATGGCGCTGATCGCGATGATGCGGCGCACGGACTCGTCGTACGCGACCTGCACCTGAACGGCGTTGGAACCGTAGACGGACGCCGTGGCGGGCCACTGCCCCTCCGGGAGGAGGTGCACGAACGGTTCGTCGGCGTACGCCTTCTCGTAGGCGGCGCGCACGGACTCGGCGGTGACGCCCGGCTTGGCGGCGGCGGTGCAGGTGGCGAGGATGCCGCGGGACATGGGGGCGAGGGTGGGGGTGAAGGACACGGCGACGGGCTCACCGGCCGCGCCGCTGAGGTTCTGGACGATCTCGGGCGTGTGCCGGTGACCGCCGCCGACGCCGTACGGCGACATGGACCCCATGACCTCGCTGCCCAGCAGGTGCGTCTTGGCCGCCTTGCCGGCCCCCGAGGTCCCGGAGGCGGCGACGATCACGGCCTCGGTCTCGGCGAGCCCGGCGGCGTACGCCGGGTAGAGGGCGAGGGACACGGCGGTCGGGTAGCAACCGGGCACCGCGACGCGCTTGGACCCCTCCAGCGCGGCGCGGGCACCCGGCAGCTCGGGGAGGCCGTAGGGCCAGGTCCCGGCGTGCGCGGAGCCGTAGAACCGCTCCCAGTCGGCCGCGTCGTGGAGCCGGAAGTCGGCGCCCATGTCGACGACGAGGACATCCGGGCCGAGCTGCTCGGCGACGGCGGCGGACTGCCCGTGCGGCAGCGCGAGGAACACGACGTCGTGCCCGGCGAGCACGTCGGGCGTGGTCTCCTGGAGCAGCCGGCCGGCCAGCGGCAGCAGGTGCGGCTGCAGCGCGCCGAGCCGCTGCCCGGCGTTGGAGTTGCCGGTCAGGGCGCCGATCTCGACCTCGGGGTGGACGAGGAGCAGACGCAGCAGTTCCCCGCCCGCATACCCACTCGCTCCGGCCACCGCCACACGTACCGCCATGGAACCCTCCTCCTTGATGGCATGACTATACGTTTCGATGCACGTTTATGCAATATGGTGGATCAATATGCGGTGTCGGTCGATGTGACCGCGGATCTTGGTTTGCGGGCGTGATCGCGGAGTACAAAGGGGATACCCGGCTGTCGCCAGCCGGGCTGGGTCCTACCTCACGGGCACCATCATCCCGGTGGACGGCGGCATCGCGACGACCGCTTCGGGGACCCCTTGAACTGCCTTGAACCCGCATCGCGCGCGCACCGCACCGCACCGCACCGCACCGCACCGCACCCGAGCAGAACGTCCGCCATCATGATCCGCGAACTGGAATCGTCGGTCACAGTAGAGACCCTCGGTCACGGTCGGCCGAGCGCCGAGGTCGTCGCAGAGCGGGTGCCTAAGATCGTCGGCATGACACTGCGCCCCGTGCTCGTGAACATGAAGGCCCTCGACGACTGCGCGATCGGCCGGTTCTGGGCGGAGGCGCTCGGCTGGAGTGTCTCCAGCCCGGAGCCCGGTGCGACCGCCGCCAAACCCGCCGACTTCGACTGGCGGGACCCGGTCGGCGTATGCGTCGACGTCATCGCCGTACCGGAACGCAAGACGACGACGAAGAACCGGGTGCACGTCGATCTCGCCACCACCTCAGCGGCCCACCAGAGGGAACTCGTCGCGCGTCTGAAGGCTCTCGGTGCGACGACCGCCGACGTCGGCCAGGGTGACGTGCCGTGGACGGTCCTCGCCGATCCGGAGGGCAACGAGTTCTGCGTGCTGGAGCCCCGGGAGGTCTACCGGGACACCGGGCCGATCGCCGCAGTGGTGGTCGACTGCGTGGATCCGCGCGCGATGGCTCGGTTCTGGGACGAGGCGGTGGACTGGGCTCTGCTCGAGCTGACCGACGATCACGCGGTGCTGCGCGACGCCAGGGGTGTCGGCCCGTATCTCGAGTTCCTTCGCAAGCCCGACGGTAAAACCGTGCCCGACCGCGTCCACCTCGACCTGGTGCCGGACCCCGGTGACGACAAGGCGGCGGAGGTGGCCCGGCTGCGGGCCCTCGGCGCCACGGACCTGGACGTCGGCCAGGGCGACGTCCCGTGGACGTGCCTGAGCGACCCGGAGGGCCACGAGTTCTGCGTCCTCGCCCGGTCCTGACCCGGAGCGCCGGCTGATCGACGAAACGCCAGGCCAAGGACCTCGTCCTCACCACCGACCACACCCGCCGCACGACAGACCGCACCACCGACCGCACGACGGACCGCACGACGGACCGTACGACGGTCTAGCCGCGCGGTGACGGAGGGAACCCACCCTCGAAGCGAAGGTTCCAGCGGCCCGCGCGGCCCGTGACGACGGTCGTGGACAACGGGCGGACGTCGAGGTTCCAGTAGGCCGAGGGCGGCGCCTTCAGGGCGTAGACGAGGGCCGCCCGGATGACCGAGGGCTCGGCGACGGCGACGATCCGGCCGCCGTCGTCGAGGGGCCGGGTGTCGAGCCAGCCGCCGACGCGCGAGATGAAGTCCAGCAGCGACTCACCGCCGTGGGGCGTGGCACGCGGATCGGCGAGCCAGGTGTCCACGGACTCGGGCTCCCTGGCCATCGCCTCGCCGAGGGTGAGCCCTCGCCAGCGGCCCATGTCGCAGTCGCGCAGGGCCAGCTGGACGAGCGGCCCATAGCCGAGCGCGTCCCCGGTGGCCCGGCTGCGGGGCGTCGGCGAGCAGTAGCGCAGCTCGGCCGCCGCCAGCGGACCCAGCTCCTGGGCGGCGCGCTGCACCTCGTCCCAGCCGGCCTGGTCCAGCGGCCGGTCGTCGTCGAAGCGCTCGGCGAGCAGCGGGGAGCTGCGCGCGGCGGCTACGAAGGTGACCCGAAGTTGCATGCGGCGATGGTGTGCCGGGAAAGTGCGCAGGTCAAGTGGCGTTACTCAGGAGTTATGGAGGGTCCGCGCCGACGTCCCACCGACCGTCACAGAGGCTTTACGCCGACTCCACGAGGGCTTCACTCGAAGGAGAGCGCCATCCACTGATCGGGGGTGGCGAGCGGCCGGACGCCGATCTTCTGATGCGGTGCGCCCCGAGCGCTCCAAGGTCCTCAGAACACCTCGTCACAGGCCGTACGCAGCCTCCGTACCCCCTCCCCGATCTCCCCCGCCCCAGCGACCGCCGCGAAGCTCAACCGCACGTGCGCGGCCGGGGGTTCGGCGCTGAAGTAGGGGCGGCCGGGCGTGATCGCGACGCCCGCGCGCAGGGCTGCCGCGACGAGGGCGGCGTCGTCCGTCCCGTCGGGCAGGCGCAGCCAGAGGTGGTAGCCGCCCGACGGGATGTGCGGCAGGGACAGTTGGGGCAGGCCGGACAGCAGCGCGGACGTCATGGCGTCCCGGCGGGTCCTCAACTCCGCTGACACCGCACGGAGATGACGGGGCCAGGCCGGTGAGCCGACGAGTTCCAGGGCCGCTTCCTGGAGCGGCCGCGGGACGAAGAAGGTGTCGACGATCTGAATGGCGCGCAGCCGTTCCAGGACCGGACCCCGCGCCGCGAGTGCGCTCACCCGGAAGCTCGGCGAGGTCGCCTTGGTGAGCGAGCCGACGTGGACGACCACACCGTCGGGGTCCTCCGCGGCGAGCGGACGGGGCAGCGGCGCCGCGTCCTCATGGACCAGCCGCCGTACGAAGTCGTCCTCGATCACGAAGGCGCCGGCCTCGCGGGTGATCCGGAGCACCTCCGCGCGCCGTTCGGGGGCGAGTACGGCCCCGGTCGGGTTCTGGAAGAGGGGCTGGCAGACGAACACCCGGGCGCCGGTCGCCCGGAACGCGTCGGCCAGCAGCGGTGGGCGTACCCCGTCCGCGTCCACCGGGACCGGCACCGGTCGCAGTCCGGCCGCGCGGGCGATCGCCAGCATGCCGGGGTAGGTGGGCGACTCGACCAGTACGGGAGCGCCGGGCGGGGCGAGGGCACGCAGGGCTGTCGTCAGGGCCGCCTGGCCGCCCGCCGTGATCAGCACCTCGGCTGCCGTGACGGCGCCGCCGATGCCCCGCGCGAACCACTCGCGCAGCTCCGGCAGCCCGTCCAGGGGCGGCCGTCCCCACGCCCCGGGACGGCGTCCGGCGCGCGCCAGGGCCGCCGCCATCGCCCGCTCGGGCTGGAGGGAGGGGTGCAGATAGCCGCCGTTGAACTCGATCACGCCGGGCGGCGGCGCGGCCAGCGAGACGACGACACCGGCGGCGTCCACCGTGCGCGGTACGAGGTCGAGGGCACCGTCCGCGCTCAGGGCGAGCTCCTGCCAGGAGGTGTCCCCGGTGGGGCCGGACACGGGGCGGGCCTCGGCGCGGTACGCGCCGGCCCCCGGGCGGGTCACGACCAGGCCGTCGGCGGCCAGTTGGGCGAGCGCCCGGGAGACGGTCACCGGACTCACCCGGAAGCGTTCCACCAGTACGCGGCTCGACGGCAGCTTTCCACCAGGAGAGTAGCGGTTGAGCTCCTGTCGCAGCCGCTCCGCCAGTTCACCGACACTGCTACGCTCTTGCATGAGAGCACACGATAGCGCTACCGCACCGACCACGATAGCGGTCAGCAGCAGCACACAGGCCCCGGGGGCCTCTGCGGCTCCTCCTGGGAAGTCTCCGTCCCGACGCGCGGGGACCCTTCAGGCCGCTCTCGGCGTCACCGCCTTCTCGCTCACCTTCCCGGCCACGGCCTGGGGGCTGGAGGGCTTCGGGCCGTGGTCGCTGGTGGCCGTGCGGTCGGTTCTGGCGGCGGTCATCGCGGCCGGCTGCCTGCTGGCGCTGCGCGTACGGCCGCCCGCCCGCAGTCACTGGGCGGGGCTCGCGGTCGTCGCCGCCGGGGTCGTCGTCGGCTTTCCGCTCCTCACCACCCTCGCCCTCCAGACGTCGACCACCGCGCACGCCGCCGTCGTGGTCGGCCTGCTGCCGCTGACGACGGCCCTCTTCTCGGCGCTGCGCATGGGCACCCGCCCCTCGCGCACCTTCTGGGCGGCGGCCCTGGCGGGCGCGGCGGCCGTTCTCGCCTTCACCGTCCAGCAGAGCGGCGGCGCCCTGACCAGCGCCGACGCCTACCTCTTCGGCGCCCTGCTGGTGTGCGCGGCCGGCTACACCGAGGGCGGCCGACTGGCCCGGGTCATGCCGGGCTGGCAGGTGATCGGCTGGGCGCTGGTGCTGTGCCTGCCGCTCACCGCGCCCGCCGCCGCACTGGCGCTGTCGCAGGAGCCCGTACAGCTCACCGCCCACAGCGTGCTCGGACTGCTGTGGGTGGCGGCGGGATCGCAGTTCCTCGGCCTGGTCGTCTGGTACCGGGGCATGGCGGCGATCGGCATTCCGAAGGCCAGCCAGTTGCAGTTGGCGCAGCCGCTGCTCACACTGGTGTGGTCGGTCCTGCTGCTGGGCGAGCAGCTGACACCGGCCGCCCCGCTGACGGCGGCGGCCGTGCTCGTCTGTATCGCCGTCACCCAGCGGGCACGCGGCTGAGAGGAGGCTCGCAGATGCACGCAACCGTGGGCGACCAGCTTGTCCAGCACGGCAGGGTGGTCGGCCAGCACGACCAGGTCACGGAAGTCGTCGAGGTCATGGGCCAAGAGGGCACTCCCCCGTACCGCGTCCGTTTCCCGGACGGGCACGAGGCAGTGATGTCCCCCGGCCCCGACTGCCAGGTCCGCCACAAGGACGCGGAACGCTAGGGCGTGTTTCGGAAGTAGCGTCGTCTGCCCGAAGGGCAGGCCCGGCGGCGTCTGGTGCGTGCGATCGCAAGGCGGAGGGTCGCCCCGATACTGGTTGTATCGGGGCGATCCCGACAATGCGGCTGGGGGTCCCCCCTCTGGGGGAGTGCGTGCCAGACGCCGCCGGGCAGACGGGACTTTCGAAACTCGCCCTAGGCCCTGTCCGGCGGATCTTGGCTGATGGTCGCCAGCAGGTGTGTAACCAGGGGATTATGGTCGTTCTTGCGCCAGGCGACGGCCACTCGTGTGCGGTCGGTGTTGGGTTCGATCCCGCGGAAGGCGACGCCTTTGAGGCGGATGCGTCGGATGCTCGCCGGGGCCAGGGAGACGCCCAGGCCGGTTTCAACGAGGGCGCACACGGTGTGCCACTCCACCGCGTTCTGGACCACCTGCGGTGTGAACCCTGCTGCGGTGCACAGGCGGATGATCTGGTCGTGCAGTGCCGGGCCGACCATGCGGGGAAACAGCACGAAGGGCGAGTCCGCCAACTGTGCAAGCTGTACGACCCGTTGGGCCGCAAGATGATGAGTGGACGGCAGCACGGCCATGAAAGGCTCGCTGAGTACCGTCCTGAAGCCGAGCTCTGTCTCGTCGGTGGGGGGTTCGCGTAGTAGACCGATGTCGATGGTCTTGTCATGCAGGGCGGCGATCTGCGGAGCGGTAGTCATCTCGTGGATGTCCAGGTGCACTCCGGGAAACTGGTGACGGAAGGTGCGCAGCAGGCGGGGCAGGATCGTCAGGGCGAGGGAGGCGGCGAAGCCGATCCGCAGGCGGCCGGCGCGGCCACTGCCGACGGCCCGGGCTGCGGCCAGGGCGTCCGAGAGGTCGGTGAGTGCCCGCCGGGCGGCGGGCAGCAGTTCGCTGCCGGCTGGGGTGAGGGTGACACGCCCTGGGGTGCGGGTGAACAGCGCGTGGCCGACCTTGTCCTCCAGGCGGCGGATCTGCTGGCTCAGCGGTGGCTGGGCGATGCCCAGGCGGGCGGCCGCGTGGCCGAAGTGGAGTTCCTCGGCGAGCACGACGAAGGCGTGCAGTTGCGGTAGGGGGAGTTCGGGGCGCTCCATACGCCTAGAGATATCAGACCGTGCATGGGACCGTATTAGACGTATCAGTGGTGGTCATTTAGCGTTCGCCACATGACAGAGCGACGCGCGATCCTCAGCGGCTCGACCTTTGAGTGGCAGATCGGCTACGCCCGTGCTGTGGTCGACGGCGACTGGGTGCATGTGTCCGGGACGACCGGGTTCGACTACGCCACCATGACGATCTCCGACGACGTGGTGGAGCAGGCCGAGCAGTGCCTGCGCAATATCGAGGCCGCCCTGGCCGAAGCGGAGTGCACTTTCGCCGACGTGGTGCGCGTGCGCTACCTACTGCCCGACCGCGAGGACTTCGAACCCTGCTGGCCGGTCCTGCGCCGCTCCTTCGGCGACGTTCAGCCAGCCGCCACGATGCTCATGTGCGGTCTCGCCGACCCGCGGATGAAGATCGAAATAGAGGTGTCCGCGCGGCGGCGCTTCCCGCCTCACGGTGGTGCCATGAGCAATCACTCGGAAGCGCCTGTTGCGCCCGTCGACGCGTATGAACCCCCGTACTACGTGGCTGTCTTCACTACGGTGCGAACCCAGGACCAGAGCGACTACAGCGAGACCGACGCCCGCCTGGAAAACCTGGTGAAGGACGTCCCCGGGTACCTGGGGATGGACCACGCGCAGACTCCCGGCGGGCTTGGCATCACCGTCAGCTACTTCCGCGACGCCGACGCCCTCACCCAGTGGCGGACCAACGCCGAGCACCGCGCGGCGCAACAGCGCGGGCGAGCCGAGTGGTACCAGAGCTACACACTGCATGTGGCGAAAGTGGAACGCAGCAACAGGTTCACGCGAGCGCAGGACCCGCAGAGCCCGACAGCAGGTTGACCGACCGAGGCCACCTCAGCGACCGTCCCGCCACAGCCTCACATCGAACGGGTCGGCGTTTCCCGCCCGAGCCTGAGGAAATCCCCGGGCTGCGCCGGCGTCTTTGACGCCGCGGACGAGTACACCTCCGCCAACCGTCCTGTCATCGGCGAAGACGCCGGCGAGATGGTCGCGGACCCGCATCGGCAGGCTTCCCTTGGGGGGAAGGCGGCACGGGCCGTCTTCACGGTCTGCTCCGGGACCGGCGGCAGGCCCTTGAGCTGTGACGACAACGCGCATCACTCCCACGGCCGCACGGCAGAGGAGCGACCACACCCGCGATCACGCCGCAACCAACCGGCCCCGCCTCAGGAACTGCGCACCAGAGTCGCTCCTCACGCCAAAGTCCCGTGCAACCACGGGACTTGAAGCCGCCCGGTTTCGGTCTGCGAATGTTTCGTCCCGTGAATTTCGCGAGAAGTATTGACGCCGATCACTGGATCCTTATCATCCAATTGCTCGACACTTCGACCCTTGTTCGGCATATCGGACGCGAGGGCCCCACCACACCGCCCCCGGACAGCCCTTGACAGGCTGAACCGGAGTCGCTTGCTCAAGGATAATGAGGTCCTGATGCGCAGACGTATTTTCAGTCGCAGACGTCCACCCGCGGTGTTCGCCGCCGTGGTCGCGGCCCTGGCCGCGTTGGCGGCGCTGCTCGTCGCCGCCCCGGCCCAGGCGGCCACCACCAGCGACGTGCGCGGTGTTGCTTCCGGCAAGTGTCTCGACGTGTCGGGCTTCAGCCAGACCGACGGCGCGAACGTGCAGATCTGG
>NZ_LGDW01000061.1 GCF_001280005.1 Streptomyces sp. NRRL WC-3618
GGGGATCCGTGGCCGTTTCTCCGGGGGGAGGGTCGGATGACGAGTGCGGGTCCGTTGTGGCTGGTCGCGCCCACGCGGCGAAGCCGCAAATGTCAGAGCCCCGCGCCCCTATCGGGGCGCTGAACGCACCGGAGACAGACCGCTTCGCCGATGCCGTGCCTGCTCGGCTTGCCGAGGTGCTGGGCGATGGTCTCGGGCTGACCGGGCCCCGGCTCACCTTTACCAACGCCTGTGTCGCGTCCGCCGCCGCGATCATTCATGCCTGTCGGCTGATCTCCTCCGGGCGGCTCGATGTCGCCGTCTGTGCGGGTGGGTATCTGGTCGAGGAGGAGACCTTCGGGAAGTTCGACTCCGGGCGGGCCTTGTCGCGGGACGGCATGGTGCGGCCGTTCAGTGCCGATCGCACCGGGCTGCTCCTCGGTGACGGGGTCGCGGCCGTCGTCCTGGAGTCCGCCGAGCACGCCCGGCGCCGGGGGGCCCGCCCGCTCGCGTCCGTCGTCGGATGGGGCGCCGCCACCGACGCCCACCACATCGCCCAGCCGCATCCGGAAGGCGCCGGCCTCGCCCGTGCCGCCCAGCAGGCGTTGCGGCTGGCCAGGGACCCGGACGGGGCGTCCCTCGACTACGTCAACGCGCATGGCACCGGCACCAAGTACAACGACGGCGCCGAGACCCGGGGCCTGCGGGCCGCCTTCCCCAAGTGGGCCGAGTCGATACCGGTCAGCTCGACCAAGTCCACCACCGGCCACCTTCTGGAAGCCGCGGGCGTCGTGGAGTTCGTGATCACGATGCTGGCGCTGCTGGACGGCGTACTCCCGCCGACCGCCGGATACGGCGCCCCCGACCCGGAGTGCGACCTCGACTACGTACCGAACGAGCCGCGCCCCGCCGACGCGCACCGTGCCCTCACCATCAACGCCGCCTTCGGGGGCGCCAACACCGCACTCGTCCTGGAGCGGCCGTGACCACGACCGACGAGACCACGATCCGTTCCTCCCGCTCCGCCCTCTGTGTCCTCGCCGCCGCCACCGCGACCCACGGGACCGGCCGGGACGCCGACATCGCGCTGCCGAAGCTGCCCGGCTTCGTGGAGTCGGCGTTCAGTCCGCTGGCGTACGAGGTCAGCGCGAGGTGTCTGACCAGGGCCCCGGGTGACGGCGCCCGTACCGCCGTGGCGCTGGCCAGTCTGGCGGGCGACACCACCACCGCGGACCTGGCGAGCCGGCGCATGGTGTCCGGACGGGTGCACAACCCGCTGCTGTTCATGCAGGCCACCGCCAACTCCGTACTGGGGCACATGAGTCGGGAGTTCGGCATCACCGGCCAGATGTTCAGCATCTCCACGCTCGACGACGCGCTCGGTGAACTCCTGTCCATGGCCGACCTGTTGCTGGACGACGAGGAGATCGACCGGGTCCTGGTACTGGGGGTGGAGCTGGGCGGCGGCGAGCGCGTGGCCGCCGTACACCGCGAACTGGCGGCAGACAGCACGCTGACGTTCGCGGACCTCCCCGAGTCTGCGGGCCTGGCGGCGGCGCTGCTCCTCGGCCGTACCGGCGACGCGCCCGGGGCGCCGGTGCCGGTCGGGCCCACCGGGACGGCCGGGCAACCCGGCAGCATCCAGAGCCTGTTCGAGCTGGCCACCGCCCACGCCGAACCACGTACCGAGACGGAGACCCATCCCCATGCTCATCAGTAGGCAGGAGCGGGCCCGGATCTGCTCCGACACCGAACTGGGCGCCGGCAACATCCTGGCCCGACTGGCGGCGTACGACCGTCCACGCGACGAGGTCGTGCTGCGGACGGACGGCAACTGGCGCGCCCCGGACGGCAGTTACCCCACCGAACTCACCCTCGGGGAACTGGGCGATGCCGTCGAGGCCTACGCGGGCTGGTACGCCGCCCAGGGTGTCCGCCCCCGCGACCCCGTCGCCCTGCACTCCTACTCCAGCGCCGAGTTCGCGGTGAACTTCCTGGCGCTGACCTCCCTCGGCGCGATCCCGTCGTTCGTCAACGGCAACCTGCCGCCCGACATCGCGCGGGAGTACGTACGACGGCAGGGCGCCGTAGGTGCCTTCACGGACCTGGAACACCACGACGTACTGGCGCCGGCGCCGGCACCGACCACGGCATCGGCGTCCCCGGATCAGGGCTCGGGCCTGCGCTTCTGTGCGACCGCCGCCGACATCCGCCCCGAACACCGAGCCTCGCTGCCGACATCCCACCCGTACCGTCACGACCCCACCGACCCGGTGCTCATCTCGCACTCGTCCGGAACCACCGGTATGCCCAAGGGAGTTCCGCACACCCACCGGACGCTGATGTACGCGCAACTGCACCGCCTGCGCTACTCCACCGGCACCGACATGGAACGCACCCTCGTCGGGCTGCCCGGCGCGCACAACGCGATGGTGGCGACGCTGCTGTACTGCCTCCTCCTGCGCACCGACATCAAGCTTCTCTCCAGTCAGCGCGGAACCGAAGTACTGGACGCCATCGAGGAGTTCAGGCCCACCACCGTGCTGGCCTTCGCCGGGACCTTCGGCGAGATGGCCGCCGAGGACCTCTCGGTCCGCGACCTGTCCAGCGTGCAGGTGTGGTTCAACACCGGGGACGCGGCCCACGAGTCCCATATCCGGGCCCTCGTGCGGCACGGCAGCCACCAGACGATCGGCAAGGACCTGCGGCGCGTCCGCGTCGACGGTTCCGTCTTCGTCGACGGCCTCGGCTCGTCCGAGGCCGGTTACTCCGTCTTCCACAACCGGCACACCAAGGACACCTCGGCGTACTCGCGCTGCGTCGGCAGACCGATCAGCTTCGCCGAGGCCGCCGTACTCGCCGAGGACGGCACCCCTCTGCCGCCCGGCGAGATCGGCCGCCTGGGCCTCAAGTCCCCGACTCTCACGCCGGGTTACTGGAACGACTCGCTGACCTGGAACCGTATGCGCCTCGGCGGCTACTGGCTCACCGGGGACCTCGCCCACCAGGACGAGGACGGCAACTTCTACCACCTCGACCGCGCTCCGGACGCCATCCGCACCAGCGCAGGCGTCGTCTTCAGCACCCGTACCGAGGAACTCCTGCTGCGCGAACTGCCCGAGCTGGCGGACTGCACGGTGGTCGGAGTCGCGGACGACGGCGTACGGGCGGACTGGGACGGCGACGGGGTGGCGGACGCGTACGCGCTGCTCCAGCTCTCCGACGAAGAGGACGGCGGCGAAGAGGGCGGTGGCGAACAGGCTGCCGACGACCACGAGTTGACCGACCGGGTCAACGCCGCCCTCCGGGCCGCCGGATTCCCCCCGGTCACCCGGGCCCTTCGCATGAAGCCGGACGATGTCGCCAAGGGCGCCACCGGCAAGGTCCTCAAGCGAGTGATGCGCGACCGCTTCGCCGCTTCGGCGGCCAAGGAGCGGCAGCGATGAGCACAGGTACGAGTACAGGGGCTGGAGACGTCAACCATCGCGCCCGCGCCAGCGAGGCCTACCGGCTGTGGTGGCAGCACGACGCGAACTGGTACCAGGGGGTGGCGAGCCGGTTCGGGCAGGAGGCCGCGAACGAGCTCAACGCCGAGGCGCTGCGCAAGGTCGCGACGCACGTCGGACAGCGCGTCGGCCGCCTGTCCGGCCCGCTCCCCGACACCGGCGACACCCACAAGGACCTGGAAGAACTGCGCCGCCGGTACGACGACTGCGGCGACCGCATGTTCCCGCCGGAACTGCGCAACGCCTCCACGGAGGTCGAGGACGTGACCGACGACGAGGGTCTGATCGTCCTCACGCTCCGCCGGAGTTTCGCCGTCACCATGGTGCGGATGGCCGGCTCACTGGACGGCTACCGGTGCCCGTGCACCGACATCCACGCCGGCTGGTCCGAAGGCCTCGGCGTCACCCTCACGGAGAACCGCGCCGAGACCTGCCTGCGCGACGGCGACAAGGCGTGCCGCCTGCTGATGCGCGTACGCACGCCACTTGTTCACACACCCAATGTTCACACCGATTCGAACGATACGAAGGACTGAACGCCATGCGGATACTTGTCGCGGGAGCAACCGGAGTGGTCGGCCATCCTTTGGTGGGCGCGCTGCGAGCGCGGGGCCACCAAGTGAGCGCGCTGGTACGGGAGGAGTCCCGGGACCGCGCTCCGGAAGCGGACGCGATCGTGGTCGCCGACGTCCTCGACCGGGAAGCGCTGCTTGCCGCCGTGGCGGAGGCACGACCTGACGTGGTCGTCCATCAGTTGACGGCGTTGCGGCTGATGTTCGACAACCCCGCGGAGGCCTTCGGCCAGACCGCGCGACTGCGCACCGAAGGCACCGCCAACCTGGTCGCGGCGGCCCGCGCGGCCGGCGCCCGGCGGCTGGTCGCGCAGTCCATCGCCTTCGCCTCCGCGCCGACCGGGGACACGGTCGTCGACGAGGACGCGCCGCTCTACGTGGACGCCCCGGACGCCGGCTGGGCGGCCACCGTAGGGGCGGTCGCCGAGCTGGAGGCCCAAGTACTGGGCGCTGCTCCGGAGTTGAGCGGCGTGGTGCTGCGGTACGGGTCGCTGTACGGCCCCGGCACCGCATACGCCCGTACCGGCGGCGGGACCGCGCAATACGTACTGGCGGGGCAGTTCCCGCTGCCCGGAGACGGGGCCGGGGTCACCTCGTTCCTGCATGTGGACGACGCCGTGGGGGCGGCGGTGGCGGCCGTGGAGTCCGAGGCCACCGGCGCCTTCCACATCACGGACGACGAACCCGCCCCGGCCGCCCAGTGGTTGCCTCACTACGCCCGCGCTCTGGACGCCCCGGCGCCGCCCACGATCCCCGCGGCGATGGCACCCGAACTGCTCGGCTGGTACATGGCCCACCAGCTCACCGCGGCGGCCGGCGCGTCGAACGCCCGGGCTCGTACGCAACTTGGCTGGAAGCCGCTGCGGCCGAGCTGGCGCGAGGGGCTGGGCCACGAATGAGCGGACCCGAACCAGGCTGTTCGGGTGACACCCGCGAGGCCGTCGTCGTGTGCGTGATCGGCGCCGGCCCTCGCGGGCTCTCGGTCCTGGAGCGGCTCTGCGCCAACGCGGGCGAGGCCGGCCGGCCGGTCGTGGTCCATCTCGTCGACCCGTACCCGCCGGGTCCGGGCGCGGTGTGGCGCACCGACCAGCCGCCCGAGCTGCTGATGAACACGGTCGCCTCCCAGGTGACCCTGTTCACCGACGACAGCGTGCCGTGCGCGGGCCCGTCGGTGCCGGGCCCGAGCCTGTACGAGTGGGCGCGCGCCCTGGAACCGGGGGCGTACCCGCCCCAGGTCCTGGCGGAGGCCGACCGCCTCGGCCCGGACACCTACCCGACCCGCGCCTTCCACGGCCACTACCTGGAGTGGGTGTTCCGGCACCTGTTGAGGACCGCGCCCGCCGAGTTCACGGTCCACACGCACCGGACGACGGCGATCGCACTGACGGACGACGACCGGTCCCCGGGTGGCCGCCAGAGCGTGACCCTGGCGGACGGCGACCGGCTCACCGGCCTGGACGCGGTCGTACTGGCCCTGGGCCACGGGCAGTTGACACCAAGCCCGGAGGAACGGGACCTGCGCTCCTTCGCCGCCCGCCACGCGAGTGCCGGTACCGGTACCCGTGGGGGTGCGGGTGCCGGTGCCCGTGGAGGTGCGGGTGCCGGTGCCGGTGTGTCCTACGTGGGCCCCGCCAACCCGGCCGACGCCGACCTGAGCGGAATCCGCCCCGGCACGCCGGTCGCCCTGCGTGGACTCGGGCTGAACTTCTTCGACCAGCTGGCGCTGCTCACCGAGGGCCGCGGCGGCACGTTCAAGCAGGGCGGCGGCCGGGACGCCGGCCTCGTCTACATCCCGAGCGGCAACGAGCCGGTGCTGTACGCCGGTTCGCGGCGCGGGGTGCCGTACCACGCGCGCGGCGAGAACGAGAAGGGCGCGCTGGGCCGCCACCACCCCCGCTTCCTGACCCCGGAGGTCATCGCCGGACTGCGGCGGCGCCCGGTCGCCTTCCGGACGGACCTCTGGCCCCTGATCGACCGCGAGATACGGACCGTCTACTACGAGGCGTGGATCCGGGCCGCCCAAGGTCCCCGGGTGGCAGCGGAGTTCTTACGGTGCCGCGTCGCGGGGCACGACGACGAGTCGGCGCTCCTCGACCGGTACGACGTACCGCCGGGCGAGCGATGGGACTGGCGGCGCGTTGAACGACCGTACGGAGAACGGCACTTCACGGACCGCGCCGACTTCCGGCACTGGCTGCTCGCGTACCTGCGTCAGGACGTCGCCGCCGCCCGCCTCGGCAATGTGAACGGGCCGCTGAAGGCAGCGCTGGACGCGTTGCGGGACCTGCGCAACGAGGTCCGGCTGGTGGTCGATCACGGAGGGGTGTCGGGCGAGTCGTACCGGGCCGAACTGGACGGCTGGTACACGCCGTTGAACGCGTTCACATCGATCGGCCCGCCCGCCTTCCGGATCGAGCAGCTGATCGCGCTGATCGAGGCGGAGGTGCTGCAGGTGGTCGGTCCGGGGATGCGGGTGTGTCCGACGGACGGTGAGGGTGGTCCGAGTGGGCCCGGTTTCCTCGTGGACGCGGAGGGGGTGTCGGAGCCCCCGGTGCTGGTGAGGGCGCTGGTCGAGGCGCGGCTGCCCGACATCGACCTGCGGCGCAGCGCGGCTCCGCTGCTACGGGGGCTGCTGGCGGAGGGCGGGTGCGTCCCGTACCGGCCGGGCGGCCACGAGACGGGCGGGATGGCGGTGAGCGACGGCGCGCCCCGGCTGCTGGACGCGTCGGGGCGAGCGCATCCTCGCCGATTCGCGTACGGGGTGCCGACGGAGGGGGTGCGCTGGGTGACGGCGGTAGGCATCAGACCGGGCGTGGGCTCGGTGACGCTGGAGGACTCGGACGCGATAGCGCGGGCGGTACTGGGCCTGGAGGAGCGTGAACCTCTTCCACAGCAAGCTCGGTTGACTGACGATCAGGTGTCTGGAGCGGGAAGTCGATGAGCATGAACGGGACGAACGGGAGGATGGCCGCTGCGTCCGTCGGCACCGACGCGGGGCTGCTCGCACCCACCTGGGCGGGCACGCGGGCGGCGGCCGAAGTGACCGACGAGGCATGGCTCCAGGCACTGCTGGACGTGGAAGTCGCCCTGTCGCAGGCTCAGTTCGAGGTCGGCCTGACACCTGCCGCAGCGCTCGCGTCGATCGCCTCCCAGGCCCACGCGGACCGCCTGGACCTGGTCGCCCTGGCGCACGCGGCCCGAGGCGCCGCCAATCCGGTGGTCGCGCTCGTCGCGGCGTTCACCGAGGTGGTCGCCGCGAAGGACCCCGCCGCCGCCGAGTACGTCCACCGGGGTTCGACCAGCCAGGACATCCTGGACTCGGCGGCCATGCTGATCGCCCGCCGCGTGCTCACCCTGATCGCCATCGACCTCGAACGCACCGCCACCGCCCTGGCCGCACTCGCGGACACCCACCGCCACACCGTCCTGGCGGCCCGCACCCTGGCCCAGCACGCGGTACCCACCACCCTCGGCCTGAAAGCGGCGACCTGGCTTCGGCTCGTCATGGACGCCCTGACCCGGGTACGGGCGGTGGCCGGTGAGCTCCCCGCCCAACTGGGCGGTGCGGCGGGCACGTTGGCCGCATACCGGGAGTACGCGGCCCTGGACGGCGGCGCGGGCAGGTCACCCGAGGCGGGCGAGGGCGGAATCGAGTTACTGGCCCCCTTCGCGAAGGCGCTCGGGCTGGCTGAGCCGACGCTGCCGTGGCACACCGTACGCACGCCGATCGCCGAACTGGGCGCGGTACTTCAGCTGGTCACCGGGGCGCTCGGCAAGTTCGCGCTGGATGTGCAGACACTGTCCCGTACGGAGATCGGCGAGCTGTCCGAGCCGGCGGCGGCGGGACGCGGCGCCTCGTCGGCGATGCCGCAGAAACGCAACCCGGCCCTCGCCACCCTCATCGTGTCGGCGGCCCGCCAAGTCCCTGCGTACGCACTGGTTTTGGCGCAGTGTCTGCTGGCCGAGGACGAACGCCCCGCCGGTGCCTGGCACGCCGAGTGGCAGCCGTTGCGGGAGGCACTGCGGCTGGCGGGCGGCGCGGCGCACACGGCGGTGGAGCTGGCGGAGGGCCTGATCGTCCACCCGGAACGCATGCTGGCCAACCTCGACCTGACCGGCGGAGCGATCGTCACCGAACGACTGGCGGTCGCACTGGCCCCGGTGCTCGGCAAGGCGCCCGCGAAGAAGCTGCTGTCGACGGCCTCGGCCGAGGCCGCCGCCACCGGCCGCCCGCTCGCCGAAATCCTCCTGGCCCACCCGGAGTTGGCGGCCCGACTCACTCCCACCCGCCTGTCGGACCTGCTCGACCCGACCCGCTACACGGGCGCGGCGGACGCACTGGTCGACCGAGCACTGCGCGCATACGAGGACAGGAACGAGGGCGACCAGAGCGTCGTCCGACGGGCGAAGTGAGAACAGGCAAGAAGGAGGTTCGCATTCCTCAGCAAACCCGCAGAAGGGTACCGACCGCCTGCCACAAGGAACGCTTTCGTCGTTTTACGCTCCGTCGCCTGAATTGCGCTGGGTATTACTCCTTGGTTCCCCACGCACAGAACAGCTGTGGATAAGACAGTACCGCGTCCGCGGCGGTCAGTTCCTGGGCCAGCCGTGCCTCGAATGTCTCAAGTCCGACCTCCTCGACTGTCGCGGCACCCGACTTCTCGATAAGCGGGAGCATCGTCTTGACAATCCCCGCGAACAACGCGGCGCCGTCCGGATCGCCGGGGACGAACTGGCGATGGACAGCCATCGTCCCGAGAGGCCGCAGACCCGCCTCTCGCAGTACTCCCACCAGCGCCGGTCCGAGCCCGGTGGCGACCTTCGCCTGCTTGAAGGCCTCGGTCAGCCAGAACACGCTCCGGGATGCCAAAGGCGTCGCGGGTCGCGAACCGGAGGCCGTCAGGTCCATTTCCACCGGGGCCACCACGCCGCCCGGACGCAGCAGTTCAGCCTGCGTCCTCAGCACGGCGGCCGGATCCGGCGCGTACATCAGGATCGCGCGGCCGACGATCGCGTCGAACGGGCCGCCGGTGGCCGGTTCGTGCATGTCGCCCTGAACGAACCGAACGTTGCTGACCAGCTTTTGGCGGGCACGGAACTCGGCGAGCGCGATGGCGTCCGCCGACTGCTCGATACCGACGACCGCGCCGTCCGGCCCGACCAGTTCGGCGGCGAGGAGCGATACGTCGCCCGCCCCGGATCCGAGGTCGAGGACGCGCATGCCAGGGCCGATTCCGGCCTCCCGCAGCAGGGCTCGGGTAGCAGGTTCGAGAATTCGGCCCTGGAAGGTGAGCCGATCCAACTCCTCGGAGTCGCTCCCCAATTGATAGTCATCCTGAACCGCACTCATGACTTTGTCCGTTTCCACGTCGAATTCCCGTCCTGTGCGCCCCTCGGATTCAAGGGATCATTGCAACGCTACAGAGAAGTTATGTGATTGTTCAAGGGTTACGGCAAGCGGGACGGAAGCCGGAATGGTTTGCCCCTGATTCGGTGCACCTGTACGCCGCGACAATGGCGATTACGGAGAAACAGGAGAGCGACGGGAGGAGGATGGGGACATGGAGAGTGAAGCCAAGATGGCGCAGGCAACGCCCCGTTCGGTCTTCGTCACCGGCGGGAACAGGGGGATCGGGCTGGCGATAGCCCGGCGTTTCGCGGCGGCGGGTGACCGGGTCGCGGTGACCTACCGAGGCGAGACGCCCCCCGAGTCGGTATCGGGTCCGGAAGGATTCCTGGCCGTACGCTGCGATGTGACGGACAGTCAGGAGGTGGACCGTGCCTTCAAGGAGGCCGAGGCGGCACACGGCCCGGTGACGGTCCTGGTCGCCAACGCGGGCACCTCGAACGACCGCCTGCTGGTGCGGATGACGGAGGCGGACTTCACCTCGGTCATCGACACCAACCTCACCGGCGCCTTCCGCGTCAGTCAGCGCGCGGTACGCGGCATGCTCCGCGAGGGTCACGGCCGTATCGTCCTCATCTCCTCCACGGCGGCCCTGCACGGCTCCGCCGGCCAGACCAACTACGCGGCGGCCAAAGCGGGGTTGATCGGCTTCGCCCGCTCCCTGACCCACGAACTGGGTCCACGGGACATCACCTGCAACGTGGTGGCACCGGGCCTCACGGAAACGGACATGAGCAGCGCCCTCACCCCCGACCAGCGCCGCGACCTCCTCCGCCAGACCCCGGCCGGCCGCCTCGCCCACCCCGACGAGGTCGCGGACGCGGTGGCGTTCCTGGCGGGGGCGGGGTATGTGCGGGGGGCGGTGATCCCGGTGGACGGGGGTGCGGGGCTGGGACACTGAAGCCCCCGCCCTTCTCGCGTCGGAGACCGGCCAGGGCGTCGTAAGGCTGAGCTACGCGCAGTACGCCGAGTACGTGGACCGCTTCGCCGGCGCGTTGCACGCGCTGGGGGTGCGCAGCGGTCAGGTCGGCGATGCAGTTGCCGAACCCCTGGCAGATCGGACCGCTGGTACTGGCGTGCGCCCGGCTCGGTGCCGTCGTCGCGCCCATCATGTGCGCGTTCCGGCCCCGTGAGCTGGAGCGGATGCTCCGCCGGCTGGACCCACAAGCGGCACCCGGCTCATCTGCTTCAGCGGAGCGGACTTCAACGACAAGGCCCAGGCGTCGTCGGAGGCGAATCCCGACGTCCAACTGATCGACCTCGCGGCCCTCTACAGGCCCGCGTGACACAGGCCACCCCTGGGCGGCGGCGGCGAACAACCGTACTGTCCGGTGATGTGGACCATGGCACGGTAGCCACCCGCACCGGGAAACGCCACACCGTCCAGCGAACCAGAACCGCCCGCGCCGCCAACTGGCGGCCGGACGTTGCCCTTGGCCCCCGCACCCCTTCCCCGTGGGGACGTTCGCACCCGTGTGTTGACGGTCGCGGACGGCCGGAGCGGGGTCAGCGCCAGGTGGTGAACGGTGTGCTGTGGCGGTGGCGGGGACCGGGCGCCCTAGCGTGACCTGCCCGAGCACTGTGGCCCGTGGCAGGCCGTCTACGAAGGATTCGTCCGCTGGGAGACAGACGGGACCTGGGCGAAGCTGCGTCCTGGTCGAACGCTGCTTCAACGACCTAGCATCGACGCATGCGTTTATGGCGGAGTCATGACACGTTCGGGTCCCTCCCCCGCGACCCCCGAGCCGACGAGTATCCGATGCCGTTCGTTCCGTACGGCTGGTACGCCGTACTGCGCAGCGCCGAGCTGCGGCCGGGCAAGGTCGTCAGCCTGCACTACTTCGGCCGGGCGCTCATCGCCTTCCGGGGCACCGACGGCCGGGCGACCGTCCGGGACGCGCACTGCCCGCACTACGGCGCCCACCTGGGCGCCGGCGGCAAGGTCGTGGACGGCACGGTGGAGTGCCCGTTCCACGGCTGGCGGTTCGGCACGGACGGCAGGTGCGTCCAGGCGCCGTTCGCCGTCCACACCCCCAAGGTGTCCCTCGGCGGCTTCCCGGTCCGCGAACACAGCGGACTCGTCCTCGTGTACGCCGGGCCGGGCGAGCCGTCCTGGGAGGTACCGGAGATCCCCGAGACGGCGTCCAAGGACTACGCCGCCCCGATCGACGACACCCGCCGGGCGCGCGTCCACGTCCAGGAGATGCGCGAGAACATCGTCGACGAGTCCCACTTCCACTTCATCCACGGCCAGAGCGAACCCCCGGTCCAGGCCTGGAGCGAGGACGGCCCCTACGCCGAGGCCCGTGGCCGAATCGCGCGGCGCGTCCTCGCCTGGGACATCAACAACACCTTCGACGCGTTCATGTACGGGCCGGGCATCATGGTCGTCCGCGTCCACGGCCCCGTCCTGTCGGTGACAGCGGTCGCCCTCACGACCCCGGTCGACGACCGCACGAGCGAACTCCGGACGCTGTTCTACGTCCGCAAGCCCGCCCGGTTCCCGTTCCGGTTCCTGACGCCCGCCCTGAAGCTCGTCTTCCGCAGGGAGGCCCTGGGCGAGGTGAGCGAGGAGGTCGAAATCTGGGACCACAAGATCCACCAGCCCCGCCCGGTACTGCTCCCGCACGAGAAGGGGATCAGGGTGATCCGGCGGTGGTACGCGCAGTTCTACCCGTCGCCGGCCGGTCCGATCCCGGCGCCACGTCAGGCGACCGGGGCGGCCGGGACCGGGCAGCCGGAGAGCGCGGACCCGGTTCGGACGAACGCCCCCTCAGGCCACCGAGGACCGGCCATCGGATGACACGCCGTCGTCCGGCCGCCCGCTGTCATGGGCGGTGAAGACGAAGGCCGAGTGGTCACCGTCCAGGTCGATGGTCAGCGACGCGTCCAGCGCCTTCGCCAGGCGGGTGAGCAACGGCAAGGTGGGTACGGAGTCTCCGCCCTCGATGTGGGAAAACTGCGGCTGGGTCATACCGACCCGCCGCGCCAGCTCGGACTGCGACAGCCCCAGCCCCGTACGGCGGTCATGAACGGCTTGGGCAAGAGCAAACGCGTACCCGGCCTCCACATACGCGGAAGTCTCCGCGACCTGCTCTTCCAGGAGCTTCCGCGTCCGACGGGTCTTCCACTCGGAGTGGTTCACAGTGCCTGTTCCTCCTTGCTCCGGTCGTAGGTGTGCTCGGCAGGACCGTGCTCCCCTTTACCTGTACGCGCCCTGCGCATAGTAGGAAAATTGGAGGCCTGGTGGTCGTCGGGCCGGTCCTCGATCCCAGGCCTTCCACTCGCCGTAGAGAGGATCGAATGTGGCCTCGGATCACGACATGCTGTGGGGTCGTTGTTCGCTTCTGGGCCGTGTCCTGCTACCGCTGGTGGACCATGAGCCATGGCGGCAAACTCGTCGCCATGAGAACCTGCGGGCCTGGGACATCGACCCAGCGGCAGGTGAGCGGCTGATCGAGATCTTCGCGGCCCTGGCGGCCCATGCTGTCGCGGTCGACGCTTCCTTGTCCGCCGCGGAGTTGGATGCTCTGTCCCTCAGGGTCGTCGCCGACGCGGCGACCGGCAAGCGCGACTACGAACTGCTCGCCGGGCTCCCGGACACCTTCGTGGACGACCGTGACGGACTCGCGGTCAACGTCTTTCGCCTGCACGCCTACAGGGGTGAGCATTACAGCCTCCGGCTCACCCGGCTGAGCAGGGAACTGCACCATGCGCTGCTGGTCCTCGCCGAACGCGCACCAATACGGTCACCCACGTGCGGAGACGCCTTCCGCCGGGCGGCCGAGGCCGGCCTACCCCAGTGACAACGGAGATCCGACAAGCGGAGGCCGCACTGCCAGCCGCAGTTGGTGGCGGTGGCCTGGCGACTCCCCCGCACGGCAGGTGTCACCAAGGGCGGCGCCGATCTGCGGTGTCTGGTGGACCGACTCAACGGCAGTTGCCGGTACCCGGCGCAGCAGCGGCGTACGGTCCGGAGGGCGGCGTGGATTCGGTGGTCACCGAAGCAACTGGCCAGGCACACCGGAAGATCCGGCAGGGCAGACTGTGCGAGGTGAACGTCTATGGCCTGGTGCACCGCGAGCCCGCTCCCGAAAGGTACGGGCGCCTGCGCGTACAGAGCACCGATCTCAGTCCGGCCCACTGGCTCACCCAACGCGCCCCCGGGCACGGCGACTTCGGCACGGTGGCGGGCGTCGCCGCGCCCGGATACGCCGCCTACGCCCGGGTTCTGCATCCGGCGTCCCTGCGCGAGCAGCCGGTGCGATGGTCAGTGGTGGCCTCCGCCCATGGGCGCGGGATGGCGCCGGGCACGGACTGGCACGAGCTGATCGGGATGGACCGCGACTACCCCAACGCCTCCGACTACGGCCTGCCTGGCGTCTGGGACGAGCACCCTGCGGAGGGTCCCACCCCGCCCGCTGTCGCCCGGGCCCTGATCCCCGTCCTGGCCCGGCACACCCAGACCCCCGAGCACTGCTGGTACGGCCTGTGGCACGGCTACGGGCGCTTCGACTTCGACCGGATGCCGTCCTTCGAGACGCCCGGCCGGGACGAGGTGCTGCTCGCCGGCACACTGGCCGAAGCCGTCTCACCGGTGTCCATGGACGAATTCGCCGAGCTGCCAGACCTGTGGTGGCCGCAGGACCGCGCCTGGTGCCTCGGCGGTGACGTGGACCTGGTAAGCACCTACGTGGGTGGATCCGATGCGCTGATCGCCGAACTACTGGCCGCACCGGAGCTGGAATCCCACCGGGTGGCTCCCCACGACGGAGTCGGCTGAACCCGCCGCGCGGGCGGCTGGGGGCTGCCGGGCGCACCGTCTGGAGCCACCCGGATCAGCGGGCTCCCGTACCGACGCGCGGTAGGTGTCACCAACTCCTCAGACCCTGACCGTCAAGTACAGCCAACCGCCCCAAGTACTCACATTCGTCGTGTCCTTGGCGCTGCGCACATACTCCACCCGCACCCGGAACTTCTGGTTGACCGCGTTGGTGAGGGTCAGTGAGGTCGCCGTCGCGCTGTTCGCGTCCAGCGAGAAGCAGGGGGACGTGGTGAGCGTGTGCCAGGCGCCGCTGTAGTACTCCTGGGCCTGGAACACCGAGCACTGGCCCGACTTGTTCGGGGTCACCGTGGCGGATACCGCGGGCTTGGCCGTGTGGTGGTAGACGCGGTACGTCGTGCCGCCGTACGTCGTCGTGCCGTAGTAGCCGCCGAGCCTCGTCGCGATGCCCACCTGGTCGTTCACCGTCCGCGTCGCCGACGTCGGGGCGTAGCGGTAGTCGCCCCCGAACGAGGCCGTGAAGGTCGTGTTGTGGGTCAGCTTGTACGTGGTGGTCAGGTTGCCGCTGCTGTCCACGGCCGCCGTCCTGACCAGCGTCTTCCTGCCGCCCGCCGGAGTCGCCCAGATCGACACCGTACGACTGTTGTACGTCGCGCCCAGGTGCGCCGTCACCGTCGCCGTCGCCCCGTACGTGTACGTGGACGCGTTCGTCGCCACCGAGACCGTCGTCGCGGCCCGCGACACCTGAACGATCGCCGACGCCGTCGCCGCCTGGTGCGAGGCGTCCCCCGGATAGCTCACCGTGTACGTGTTCGCGCCGCCGATCGACGGCGTGTCCTTGATCGGCAGGGTGCCGTCGGCACCCACAGCAGCGGTCCAGCTCAACGGAGTTGTGGTGTGCCCCGCGTCCGTCCGCGTCACCGTCACCGTCTCGCCGCTCGCGTACGGGGCGTCGGTCAGCGCGCCGGTGAAGCTGAGCGCGGCGCCCCGCGTCGCTGTCGCCGGGGCCTTCAGGGTCAGGGCCGGGGTGTACGGGGAGACCTGGATGGTCGCGTCCGAGGACGTCGCCTCGTGCGTCGCGTCGCCCGCGTAGGAGAGATGGTAGGTGAACCTGCCGGCGGCGTTCGGGGCGTCCGTGACCTTGAACACCGTTGTCGCCGGGTCGACTTGGACCGGCGGGAGTGCCACTGTCTGCTGCGTGTCCTCGTTCGTTCGCGAGACCTGGACCGTCGTGCCCTGGGGCAGGCTGCCCTGGTTCAGGGACGTCATCAGCGAGCCCGTGAACGCCACAGCGCCCGGCTTCGCCGACGTCAGGTCCGGGAACGGGATCGTCGTCGACAGCTTCGCCACGTACACCGTCAGCGTGGCCGTCGACGGGCGGTGCGTCGCGTCGCCGGAGTACGTCACCCCGTACGTGTACGCGCCCGCGTCCTGACGGGTGTCCGTTACGGCGAACGTGCCGTCGGCGGCGACCGTGGCCGTGCCGTCGGGCAGCGGCTCGCCGTCCCGGGTCACCTGGAGGGGCGCGCCGGCCGGCACCCAGCCCTTCGTGTTCAGGGTTCCGGTGAACCGGAACTGCTGCGTCGGGACCGCGTACTGCGGGGCGTTCAGGGCGAGTTCGGTGTCCGTGAGTTTGGCGGTGGGCAGGACGTTCAGGGTGTAGGCGCCGCCCGTCGAGTCCTTCGTGACCGCGTACAGAGTCACGCCGTCGGCGGACCATGCCAGACCGTCCGGAGCCAGGGTGCCCGTCGGGAAAGTGATCCGGTTCTCCGCGACGCCCGAACCGGCGTACAGGTACAGGCCCGCCGCCGAGCCCGAGGTCGAGCCCACGGCGATCGTTCCGTCCGTGTCTGCGGCGACGGAGTTCGGGGCGGAGTTCACGCCGCCCGTGTAGTAGACGGGGCGGGTGGCGGCCAGGAGGTCCGTGGTGCCGTACGCCTGGAGGGCCGGCTGTTGCGGGGCGGCGAGCAGGAGTTGGGTGCCGTCCGACGTCACCTGGAGGCCCGTCGCCGTGCCGCCGTGGACGAGGGTGTTGGCCTTGGTCGTCGGCGTTCCGGAGGAGACGTCGAAGGTGGCCACGTGACTGAGGCTCTGCTGCGGCTCCTCGGCGGCGAGGACACCGCCGCCCGTCGCGAGGAGCGGGGCGACCGACCAACTTCCCATGATGGACTGGGATGTTGCTGTCGGGGTCGGCTCCGTCGGGTCCACCGAACCGATCACCCCCTTGCCGTCCGCCGCCGGGTCCGTGCCGCCGTACCAGACCTTGCCGCCCGCGACCGCCACCGAGACCGGGGCGCTGCCCGTTCCGGTGGGCACGCGGGTCGTCTCGGTCAGTGTCGTCGTGTCGATCGCGGCGAGCGCGTCGCCGTCCTTCAGGGCCGTGTAGAGCGTCTCGCCGTCTGCCGACAGGGCCAGGCCTGTGGCGCCCTGTTCGCCGGTGATGGTGGTCACCGGGGCGCCGGACAGGTCGGTCACCACGATGCCGGTCGAGCCCGCGCCCTGGCTGAAGAAGAGGTGCTGGTGCGCGGTGTCGACCAACATGTGCGCGTACTGGGACAACGGCAGCGCGGCCGTGCTGTCGGCCCAGGCGGCGGAGCCCGTGAGACCGGTGAGTCCGACGGTGGCGGTCGTCAGTCCCGCGACGACCGATATCGCCGTCGTGAGGGAGAACGAGACCTGCTGGGAACGGCGGCGCATGGAGCTCCTGGAGCAAGAAAGGTGAACAAGCAGATCGGACAATAGCCGCCCCCGCCGACCCGCCCGAGTCGCCCCCTCCATGAATCCGGTAAGAACTCGGCCGCAGCAGCGACGGTTCACCGGCACGGCCGAGAACCGATACTGCCAAGTAACCCTTCAACTCCGTGAATATGCTGTGGAGTTGCTGAGAATTCAAACACTCCACTCTTCTCACAACAGCCTCATGGGCAACAAGATGGCCATGATCTCGGGGACTTGACCACTCCACGCGGGAAGGCACCACCTTGCCCCAGCAACACCCCGGCCGACGCCCCACCGTCGGCCGCCGAGCAGCGCGTCTGCTCGCCCCGGTACTCGCCGGGGGAATGATCCTCACCTTCAGCCCACTCACCCAGGCCGCTCCGGCCACGCCGGCCGCTCAGGCCGACGGCACCCGGCAGACGTATCCCGCCGGCACGTATCTCGTGCAGATCGCCGGCGATCCCGTCGCCACCTACTCGAAGACCACGCCCGCGCCCGGCAAGCGGCTGAACGTGCGGACAGAGGCCGTACGGGACTACGTCGGCCGGCTGAAGCGGCAGCGCGAGAAGGTGCTGGACGAGGTGCCGGGCACGGGTTCGCGGCGAAGTTGACCGCCCGGCAGGCGACCGCCCTGGCCCACACCGAGGGCGTCCTCTCCCTGGACCGCAACGAACTGCTCCAGATGACGGCCACGACCGGTACACACCCCACCGACGACATCCCCACCGATGCCGTCGCCACGTCGGCCTCCGCCATGACATCCTCCGGCAAGCTCCCCGTCACCGACACCGCCAAGTTCCTCGGCCTGAAGAAGCCGGGCGGCCTCTACTCCAAGGTGCCCGGCGGGCAGGCGAACGCGGGACGGGGGCAGATCATCGGTGTCATCGACACGGGGGTCGACACCGACAACCCCTCCGTCGCGGCCCTCCCGGAGCCTCTCGCCGACGCCGACATCATCGCCAAGAAGTGGAAGGGCAGTTGTGACCGCGGCGCTGACACCGCCCACCTGGTCACCTGCAACAACAAGGTGATCGGCGCCCAGTACTTCAACAAGGGCCTCACCGACCCCGATGACACCGACTGGGCGTCGCCGATGGACGCCCAGTCGCTGGGCACCCACACCGCGACCACCGCCGCCGGCAACTACAACGTGGCCGCGACCGTGGCCGACACCGCGATATCGGGCCGTGTGTCGGGGCTCGCCCCGGCCGCCCGGATCGCGGTGTACAAGATCTGCTGGCACGACGGCTGCCCGACCGTGGACGCCGTCGCCGCCTTCGACAAGGCCGTGGCCGACGGCGTCGACGCCATCAGCTACTCCGTCGCAGGCCGCACCGGCGCACGCACCAACAGCCCCGAGCTCACGATGATGTTCAACGCCGCCAAGGCGGGCGTCTTCGTCTCGGTCCCCGCGGGCGCCTCCGGGCGCGGCACCGTCATCAACGCCGCCCCGTGGGTGACCACCGTCGCCACCTCCAGCCATGACCTCGGCTACCGCACGAAGGTCACCCTCGGCAACGGCGTCTCGTACTCCGGTGCCGGCGTCGACCCCGGCTCCGTACCGTCCGCGCCGCTCGTCGACGCGGCCGACGCCGCCCGCGCCGGCGTGGAGCCCACCAAGGCCGAGCAGTGCAAGACGGGCTCGCTCGACCCAGCCAAGGTGACGGGCGCCGTGGTGCTCTGCAAGCGCGAGGACTTCGAAGGCGGGGACAAGAGCACCGAGGTGAAGGCGGCGGGCGGCGTCGGCATGGTGCTCTACACCGTCCTGGCGGACGACGGCATCATCGCCAGCGTCCACGTCCTCCCGACCACCTACCTCACCGCAGCCGACGGCCGCGCCGTCAAGGCGTACGCCGACAGCACGGGCACCACCGCCACGGCGGCCCTCGGCGCCGCGCAGGCCGAACACCAGCAGGCCCCGCTGATACCCAGCTTCTCCTCCGGCGGCCCCGACCTCCCCAGCGGCGGCGACCTGCTCAAGCCCGACATGATCGCCCCCGGCATGGACATCGTCGCGGGCACCTCTCCGGCCAACGCGGCCGGAGAGTTCAAGGGCTATCACGGCATCATGTCCGGTCCGTCCATGTCCTCCGCGCACGTCGCCGGACTGGCCCTGCTGCTGCGGTCGCTGCACCCCGACTGGTCCCCCATGGAGGTCAAGTCGGCGCTGATGACCACCGCGACCACCAAGGACAACAAGGGCAAGCCGATCGGCCGCACCGGCATCGACGGCCCGGCCAACCCGCTCGACTACGGCTCCGGACACGTCGTCCCCAACACCGCCGACAACCCCGGCCTGGTCTACGACTCCCACTCCACCGACTGGACGTCGTACATGTGCGCCCAAGGCGACAAGCCGGTCACCGGCGACGGCAGCGACGCCTGCGCCACCGTCCCGAAGACCGACCCGAGCGACCTCAACACCCCGAACATCTCGGTCGGCGACCTGGCCG
>NZ_LGDW01000062.1 GCF_001280005.1 Streptomyces sp. NRRL WC-3618
CTTGACGTACCACAGGTTGGGGTTGCCCCAGTACAGGTAGGCCTGACCGTCGTCGTCGATGAAGACGGTCGGGTCGATCTCACTGTTCTCCACCAGCGGATGGCCGAGGGCGTCCCGGAACGGGCCGGTGGGGCTGTCCGCCACCGCCACGCCGATGGCGAATTGGCCGGTCGCCCGGACCGACACCGGCACGTACCAGTAGAACTTGCCGCCCCGTTCGACGGCCTGGCCCGCCCACGCGTTGGCGCCCGCCCAGCTGAAGGTGTTCAGGCTGAGCGGTGAGCCGTGGTCGGTCCAGTTGACCATGTCGTCGGAGGACCACACCCGCCAGTCCTTCATCACGAAGGAGGTGGAGCCGTCCTCGTCGTGCCCGGTGTAGAGGTAGACCCGTCCGTTGTACACCAGCGGGGCCGGGTCGGCGGTGTAGACGTGCTGCACGATCGGGTTGTCGGCCCTGGCCGCCGTGGGATGCACCGCGGCGGGAAGGACGGCGAACGCCAATATGAGGATCAGCCCCCAGATTGCCCGGGCGAGTCTCGTACCGGTGGCGGGTGATCTCACTGCGGTCGGCTGAGCCGTTGGCCTGTGGACGTCAGTACTGGACATGCTGTGGTCCTTCCTGGTGCTGCGGGTCGGGGACTGAGCAGCTGCTGGTCAGATGCGGGGGAGAAACGTTGCTGCACTCGGGGTGCGGTCAGCGCGAACCGTGCGATGCGGACGGAGCCGCCGAGTGTCTGCGTGGCGTAGTCGGAAAGGGCGAAGCGGCAGCCCATGAAGAACTGCCAGGTGTCGCCCATGGTGAACGCGGGCCCCAGGCGGTGAAGTTGGTGCCGTCGGCGCTGTGGAGAAGGCTCCCGGACGGGAGGCGCCCGGGGCGGATGTCGGCGGCCGCGCGCAGCCGGATGCGACCACCCGTGACGTTGGCGCCCGTGACGTTGGCGCCCGTGACGTTGGCGCCCGTGACGTTGGCGCTCGCGACTTCGGTGCCGGTGCCGGTGGTGTTCCAATTGCTGTCCAGGGCCAAGCCGTTGACCATCACTACCGCGTTGTGCCGCCGTCTCGTTCGATGCCGATCCACGCAGAGAGGTCGCTCAGCAGCGCGAGTCCGGCCTGGTCGCCGTCGCGCATCGTCGCGTAGTCCAGCTGAATGGTCGCGGTGGAGGTGGGTCCCTGAATCCGGTGGGTGAGGGTGTTGCGGGCCCAGTACAGGTCGTTGGTGACCGTCGCGGTGCGCAGGGTCAGGCCGTTGTTGACGGACCACTTGCCGTTGTCCGAATCGTGGCTCCCTTCCCACTTCGGTTTCACGGTCGTTCCGTCGAAGATGCCGACGCCGGTCAGTGGGGTGACCTTGCGGGGTGAGGGCGGCAGGACGGGGCTGGGGTACGACGTGTCCCAGGCCCCGCCTACGAGTTGGACGACGGGCCGGCCGCCCCAGGCCTAACAGGAGGGCCACGGCCGCGCGGCACAGGCGCGGGCGTGGGCATGGTGCGGGTGACGTCACACGAAGCTCCTGGAGGCGATCGGGGCTCGCCGCACGAATGCCAGGTACACCCTTCCAAGTCCGGCATTCGACGTGTGGCGGGAGAGCCTTACTGGGACGGATGATGCGGGTGCTGTCATGCCCGGCCCGGCATGTACACCATGCGCAAGCCGCTTCAGCCCGGATCGTGTTCGACATTGCGAACGCGAACCGAACCTTCGAACGTCACGGATCCTAGGAGTCGAGAGCGGACAGCACAAGATCCTTGACAGCTGCATCTCAACCGAGCGTAATCGATCGATTTCTGATGGTAAGTCAGGATTTCGCCCAGAGTGAGGGAGGCGTGCGGCGTCTTGTTTCCGCTTTGCAGTCCTGCGCATCGACCCGGCCTACACGTACACCGCTCCCGGTGACGACAGGGCCGAAAGCACCCTGAAGCGCGTCATGGCCTCCATCGAGGAGAACCTGGTCGGCGTACCTCTGGAGCCGGGTATGCGCTGCTTCATCGACAACTACAGGGCGGTGCACGGCCGCGCCAGTTTCCAGGCGCGCTACGACGGGACCGACCGATGGCTGAAGCGAGTGAGCATCCCACCCGCGACCTGCGAAGATCTGCCGGCGATCACGTCGGCTCGAATGCGCGGATGATTGCCTGACATTCGTCCCGGGACGCTGTTGACGGCGGGTTCGGGGTGGCCACCTGGGGGCGGGTGTCCGAAGTACCGGACACCCGCCCCTACCGCGTCATACGGCTACGGCTACGGCTCGCGCGCCTACACCAGCCGTACTGTTCCGACGAGTTCGCGGCCCTCGGCCACGGCCCTCGCGACGGTCACGCTCGCCGACGCCTTCGCCGAGTCGCCCGTGCCGAGCTTGACCTTCCACACGTCATCCGGGGGCGGCGAGATCCGCGAGATCAGCGAGCCGCGCAGAACCCGGACGGGACACAGAGGGATTTTGCTACAAGTTCCGAAATTTCACCGTGACGGATCCGCGATGCCACGGCAACCCGTCACGCCTACGGTCACTGCCACGCCGTCAAAGCGCCATCGCGGTAAACCCCCCTCGCCCCGGTCGCCTCCCATGGGACCGAAATCGCTACTTTCCCCGAAATCCCCTCTGTGCTCAGCGCCCATGAGACAGGAGCCCAGCGTGTCCCACCCTTCCAGACGCGGTGCCCTACGGCTGACCGCCGGCGCAGCTCTCCTCGGCAGCCTCTCCCTGGCGGGCTGCGGTCGCGGCGACGACAACGCCGCGCCCGCCGCCACCTCCAAGCCCGTCGACAACTCCCCGGCCCAGGGAACCGTCGACGTCTGGGCCGCCCAGGGCGACGCCAACGTGCTCGACGAGGTCGTCAAGCCCTTCAAGGCCGCTAACCCCGAGCTCGAGGTGAAGCTCACGCTGATCCCGAACGCCGAGTACTACACCAAGCTCCAGTCGGCGATCGCTGCGGGCAAGGGGCCCGATGTCGCCCAGTTCTTCCCCGAGTCGCAGGCGCAGTTCCTCGATCCGTCGATCCTGCGGCCCGTCCCGGAGGGTCTCGTCGAACCGTCCGCGTTCTTCACGAGCCTGTGGGACGCCGGTGTGGCGAAGAACGTCGCCTACACGGTGCCCTGGTACGCCTACACCTACGCGCTCGTCTACCGCTCCGACCTCGCCAGGCAGGCGGGTGTGAAGGCGCCGACGACCTGGGACGACATGGTGCCGTTCTTCAAGGCGTTGCAGCGCGCAGGCGCCGGGCACGCGCTCGGGGCGGACATCGGCTGGGACGTCTTCAACGGCCAGGACGTCGCGATGTACGCCTGGCAGGCGGGCGGCTCGTTGCTGTCGTCCGGCGGCAAGTGGACGCTCGACACACCGGCGATGGTGGACGCGATCACGTACAACGCGTCGTTCTTCACCTCGGGCGTCGCCGACACCAGCGGGCCCACGTTCCTCGACGCGCAGCCGTACTTCGTGTCGGGCAAGACGGCCTGCATGATCACGGGCCCGTGGGTCGTCGGCCAGCTCGACGCGGTCGCGAAGAAGACCGGCTGGACGGCCTCCCACGTCGCCACCGCACCCCTGCCCGCCGGATCGTCGGGCAGCGTCTCCTTCTCCGCCGGGGGCAGTTGGGGCGTGCTCGCCGACAGCGGCAACGCGGACGCGGCCTGGAAGCTCATCCGGTACATCTCCGAGCCGAGCACCCAGGTCGCGCAGTACAAGGCGTACAGCTCACTGCCGGCCGTCGCCGCCGCCTGGGCCAACCCCGCCATCGCGAGCCAGCCGCTGCTGGACGCCTTCCTCGCCCAGCTGAAGAACACCCGGGCGTTCCCGCAGGTCAGCACCTGGCAGCAGGTCGCCACTCGGCTCGGCAAGGAGATGGAAGCCGTGGCCAGGGGCAGGGGAACCGCCGCGAAGGCCGCCGCGAATGTCCAGGCGTACGCCGAGAGCCTCGGCACGGGCAAGGGGTGATCCCCGGATGACCGCCACCATCGGGCCGACGACGCCGCGCGGTGCGCGTCGGCCCGGGGGCGCCCGGCGAACGGCTGTCGCCTGGCTGTTCCTCGCACCGTTCGCCCTGGTGTTCCTGCTCTACACGGCGCTACCGACCGTCGCCGCGCTCGGGTTCAGCCTCACCGACCTGCGCGGCACGGACCTGCGGCATCCGCTCGCCGTCGACTTCACCGGACTCCAGAACTACCTCCGGCTGCTGGCGGACCCGAACTTCCTTCGGGACATCCTCAACACCGTCCTGTTCGTGGCCGTCGGAGTGCCGCTGACGATGGGGCTCGGGTTCGCCCTCGCCCTCGCGCTCAACTCCGGCATCCGGCGGCTGCGCGGCGCCTTCCGTACCGTCTTCTTCGCGCCGGTCGTCACGAACGTCGTGGCCGTCGCGATGATCTGGCAGTACGCCTTCAACACAAACGGCACCGTCAACAAGGTGCTCGGCGTCATCGGTTTCGCCGGGCCGAACTGGCTGGACGACACGCATCTGGCCATGCCCGTGGTCATCCTGCTGGGTGTCTGGCGCAACTTCGGCATCGCGATGGTGCTGTTCCTCGCCGGTCTGCAGGCGATTCCGCAGGACGTGTACGAGGCCGCCTCCCTCGACGGGGCCGGCCGGTGGCGGCAGCTCAGGCACATCACCCTGCCGTTGCTGATGCCGACCACGCTGATGGTCTCGGTGCTGCTGACCGTCTTCTACCTTCAGGTGTTCGACGAGCCGTATCTGCTCACGGGCGGCGGCCCGCTGGGCTCCACCGAGTCGGTGGCGCTGTACACCTACCAGCAGTTCGGAGTCGGCGAGTTCGGCATGTCCTCGGCGGCGTCCTTCGTGACGCTCCTCCTCGTGACGTTGGTGAGCATCGTCCAGTTCCGATTGCTGAGGCCCCGCGCATGACCACCATCGCCGCACCGCGGAACGTCGACATGGCGGACGAACGGACGCGCGTGCGCCGTCGGTCCGTCGCCCGTCCCCTGCTGTACGGCGCGCTCGTGCTGTGCGCGCTGCTCACGCTGCTGCCGTTCGTCTGGGTGCTCAGCGGCTCCCTCCGTAGCCTCGACGAGATCCGCTCCGACCCCGGCGCCTGGCTTCCGCACCGCATCACCCTCGACAACTTCGTACGACTGTTCAGGACCGAGGGCTTCGGCGGCTTCCTGGTCAACAGCATCGTGGTCGCGGTCATCGTCGTCGCCGGCAACATCGTGGCGGCGTCGGCGGCGGGATACGCGCTCGCCAAGCTGGACTTCGCGGGCAAGCGGATCGCGTTCGGCGCGGTCATGGCGGCACTGATGGTGCCGTTCACCACGGTGTTCGTCACCCAGTTCGTGATCACCGTCGACCTGGGGCTGGCGGACACCCTCACCGGTATCGCCCTGCCCGGCGCGGCGCTGCCGCTGTCCGTGTTCATCATGCGGCAGTACGCCCTGTCGGTCCCCGACGAACTGCTGGAAGCGGCCCGGATCGACGGGGCGGGGGAACTGCGGGTCTTCTTCCGGATCTTCCTGCCGCTGGCGGGACCCGCCGTCGCGACGATCACGATCATGTCGTTCCTCTACTCGTGGAACAACTTCATCTGGCCGCTCGTCGTGGCCCAGAGCACCTCCACCTACACGCTGCCGGTGGGCCTCGCCGCCACCAGCCAGGCCGCCTCGCACGTCACCGACTACGGGCTGATGCTCGCCGGTGCGATCGTCGTGATGTTGCCGGTCCTCGTGCTCTTCCTGTTCCTGCAGCGCTACTTCGTGCAGGGCGTCGCCGGAACGGGAATGCGGTGACCGTGGTGGAGGGGACGGAAGCGGTGGATGGGATGGACATGGTGGATGTGACGGACGTGGTGGAAGCGCCCGCGGGTGCGGTCATCGGCCGCCGCACCGGCCGGGTACGGCGCTTCCTCGGTATCCCGTTCGCCGAGGCGCCCGTCGGCGCGCGGCGGTTCGCGGGGCCGGTGCCACGCCGCCGGTTCACGGAGCCGTACGACGCGTCCCGGCACGGCGCCACCTCGCAGCGCGTGCCGCTGTCCGCCGCCACCACCATTCCGGAGCCGTCGGTGCCGGGCGACGACGTACTGAATCTGAGCGTCGTCGCCCCCACGGACGGTGTGTCGTGCCCGGTGCTGGTGTGGATCCACGGCGGCGGCTTCCTCGCGGGCAGCCCGGCCAGTCCCTGGTACGACGGCCGCGCCTTCGCCCGCGACGGCATCGTCACCGTGACGCCCGGCTACCGGCTCGGCGTCGACGGGTTCGCCCCGCTGGACGGCGTACCCCCGAACCTCGGGCTGCGGGACCTGCTGCTCGCGCTCGACTGGGTGCGGGAGAACATCGCGGCGTTCGGCGGTGACCCGGGCCGGGTCACCCTCGCCGGTCAGTCGGCGGGCGGCGCGGCGGTGCTCGCGCTGCTCTCCTCGCCCCTCGGCGGTGATCGTTTCCAGCGCGCGGTCAGTGTGTCCGGCGGCTTCTTCGAGGTGGGCGCGGATGCCGCGCGCGACTTCGCCGGACGGCTCGGTGACCGGCTCGGCGTGCCGCCGACGCGCGACGGCTTCGGCGGCCTCATGGTGGAAGGCGTTCAGCGGGGCGTCCGTCTGCTGCGGAGCGAAGGTGGCGACGACGGTCCGCCGGTGCTCGGTCCGGTCGTCGGCGACGACGTCCTTCCGGTGCCCGTCGCCGAGGGCCTCGCCGTGTACGGGCACGACGTACCGCTGCTGCTCGGCGCGACGGGCGACGAGTTCGACGGCGGCGCCCCGGGCCCCCGCGACACCGCCGCCCGCGCGGCGGGCACCCGAGTGACGGACACCCTGTTCCGTACCGCCTGTCCGCGCGCGGCGGCGGCGCGGCGCGACGCCCCCGCAGGCACCTGGCTGTACTCCTTCGAATGGCCCTCCCCCGTCCTCGGCGGCGCCGTGCACTGCGCCGACATCCCGTTCTTCTTCGACGTGCTCGACGCGCCGGGAACCGCCGAGGCCCTCGGCACCCGGCCGCCCGCCGACCTCGCCGCAGCCATGCACGCCGACCTTGCCGCATTCGTCCATGGCGGGTCGCCGGCCTGGGAGCGGGCGACCGGGAGGCGCGGCGATCCCGCCCGCGAATACGGCGCGCCCGGGGCGACACCGACGGTCGACACCACAGGTGTGTACGACCCGGTGGTGGCGGGGTCCGACCCTACGGAGGCGCGCTGATGGCCGGGATGAACCAGAGCGCCGTCCGGCGGGTCAACACCTCGGTGATCCTGCGCACGCTGGCGGTGTCGGCCGGCCCGATGACGCTGGCCGAGCTGTCCGAGCGGGTCGGCCTGTCCCGCCGTACCGTCGAACTCATCCTGGACTCGCTCGTCGACGCGGGCCGGGTGAGCGAACTCGAACGGGTGCCGGTGAGCGGCTGCGCCGGGCGCCCCGCCCGCCGGTACGAGCTGCGGGCCGAGCACGCGCTGCTGGCGGCCGTGCGCATCACCACCCTGGACGGGGCCGCGGTCGTCGCCGACGTACGCGGCCGGATCGTCGGCCGGGCGCACCGGCCGCTGCGTGACTACCAGGATCCGCAGGCCACTCTCGACGACGCGGCGGCGCTGGTGCGGGAGGCCCTCGCCGACGCGGGCGGGACGGCGGACCAGCTCCGGGCCGGCGCGATCGCCGGCGGTGGCGCGATCGACGACGACGGCGTCGTACGGCGCCTGGTGCACACGACGCAGTGGGAAGGCGTATGCCTGCCCGAGGAGCTCGGGCGGCGCATCGGCATGCCGTGGTTCGCGGACAACGACACCAATCTGGGTGCGCTCGGCGAGCGTTGGCGGGGTGCGGCAGGCGACCACGACAACGTCGTATGGGCGATGCTCGGCAACCGGACCGGTCTCGGCATCCTCATACGCGGTGACGTCCACCGCGGTCTCGAAGGCTCCGCGGGCGAGATCGCCGAGGCGGTGTCGCTGCCGGCCGGCTCGGTCGAGGACCGCCCCGTGGCGTGGCTGACCTCACCGGATCCGTCCCGTCGGCGGGTCGCGCTGGGCCGCTTCGACGCGGCCCGGGGCGGCGACGCGGCGGCGCTCGCGGAGGTCGACGAGTTCGTGGAGAACATCGCGTCGATCCTCACCACCCTGTCGTGGACCGTCGCGCCGTCGCTCATCGTGCTCGGCGGCGGGCTGGAGGACGCGGCCGATGTGCTGCTGCCCCGGGTGCGCGCGGCGATGCGCGGCGCCCGCACCCCCGCCGTCGAGCTGCGCGTCACCGTCCTGGGCTCCGACGGCCCGCTCATCGGCGCCGTCAAGTTCGTGCTCGACCACATGGACACCGAGTTGTTCGGCCCACCCGCCCCGAGCGCGTGACCGCGTGTCCCGCACCCCACTCTCCCCTCACACCCAGTTGCACAGGACAGGAGCCCGACCATGACCGGCACCAGCAGGACCGGCGTTCTCATCGTGGGCAGCGGCATCATGGGATCGGTCGCGGCCCGGCTGCTGCGGGACGCCGATCCGACGCTGGACGTCACCATGGTCGAGGGCGGCCTGCCGATCGGATCGGCCCCCGGCCTGCATCTGCACGATCTCGAGGACCCGGCCCTGTGGTCGCGCTACAACGAACGGGTCGCCACCGGCATCCAGGGCCTGTACACGGGCGCCGAGGTGGTGCGCGACGTCGCGGACAGCATCACCGGCCTGGCACCCGGCATGTTCCACGCGCTCGCCTTCGGCGAAGGCGCCGAGGCGATGCCGGCTGCCGCGCTCGCGTGGAACGCGGGCGGCATGGGCGTGCACTGGACCGCCGCGACCCCCTGGCCCGCCGAGGACGAGGTGTTCGACTTCGGCGACCCGGACCGCTGGGCGACGGATCTGGACACCGCGCGCCGCCTGCTCGCGGTCACGCCCGCCGCCATCGGCCCGACTCCGGTCGGACAGCGGGTACTTGAGGTACTGCGTCGGCGCTACGACCGTGTCGGACCGGACGACCGGCGGCCGCAGCCGATGCCGATGGCGGTCACCGCGACACCGGCGGGCCCCCTGCGGCGCACCGCTCCGGGCACGGTCTTCCCCCCGATCGCGGCGGGCGGGGACCCGGCCTTCACGCTCCTGACCGGCACCCTCGCCACGTCCCTCGTCACCGAGGGCGGCCGGGTGACCGGCGCCCGGCTGCGTCGGGTGGCCGACGGCACCGAGTCCGAACTCCTGGCGGAGGCCGTGCTGGTGTGCGCCGACGCCCTGCGCACCCCCCAACTGCTGTTCGCGTCCGGCATCCGGCCCCCGGCACTGGGACGTCACCTCAACGAGCACGCCTTCATCAGCGCCCGTGTGCTGCTCGACCTCGACCGATTCGGCATCGGCCTCGACGCCCTGCCCCTGCCGCTGCCCGGCGAGTTCGCCACGGACTCGCTCTGGCTGCCGCAGAACGGAGCGGCCCAGCCGTTCCACGGCCAGATCATGAACCGCACGTACGTGGACGAGGCCGGCCGCCCCCTGGCGCACTCGGTGGGCCTGTCGCTGTACGCCCCCGTCGAGTCCCGTCCCGAGAACCGGCTCGTCTTCTCGGAGTCGGACACCGACCTGGCCGGGATGCCACGCTTCACCGTCGAGTTCGGCTACTCCCCCGCCGACCGCGCGCTGATCGACCGGGCACTGGACCAAGTCCGGTCGCTGGCCGGGGAGTTCGGCACCTTCGACCCCGACACCGAACTGGCCCTGCTGCCGCCCGGCTCGTCGTTGCACCAGACCGGCACCGTCCGGGCGGGCAGCGCCGACGACGGCACCAGTGTGTGCGACCCCGACGGCCGGGTGTGGGGCTTCGACAACCTGTACCTGGCGGGCAACGGTGTGATCCCCACCGCCATGGCCGCCAACGTCACGCTGGCCGGCGCGGTGACCGCCGTACGGGCCGCGCGTGCCGTCGCCGAACGCGTCACCATGCCTGCCGTGAGTTGAGAGGAATCCGGAACCGTGATCGACATCCCGAAGGAATACCGGGTCGCCCTGCCGCCCTGGATCGACGACGAACTCGCCGACGTACCCCCCGTCGTCCCCGACCGCGAGGACCGGATGCGCCTCGTGCACCGCCTCGCCGACCGCAACTGGCGTGAGGGTAACGGCGGCCCGTTCGCGGCGCTCGTCGCCGAGCAGGACACCGGCCGGATCATCTCGGTCGGCGTGAACGTCGTCCTCGCCTCGGGCGTCTCCAGCGCGCACGCCGAGGTCGTCGCGCTCGGCCTCGCACAGACGGCGACCGGCGGCTGGGATCTCGGCGGCGAGGGCCTGCCCGCATCCGAGCTGGTCGTCAACTGGCGTCCGTGCGTGCAGTGTTACGGAGCGACGATGTGGTCCGGGGTGCGCGGGCTGGTGGTCGCGGGTGAGGGGCCGGAGCTGGAGGAGATCACGACCTTCGACGAGGGCCCGCTCGGCGCGGACTGGGCCGAGCAGTTCGAGGCACGCGGCATCACGGTCACGCGGGACGTGCTGCGGGACGAGGCCCTCACCGTGTTCCGCGGCTACCGGGACGCCGTCGACGCAGGCGGGATCACCGTCTACAACGCGCGCGGAGGCACCGCATGACACCGCCGGCACGGCGTTTCGCGACCGATGTCATCACCTTCTACCACCCCGACTTCTGGGGGCTGGACTCCGCCGACGCCCTGCGCGACTGGGCCTTCGCCGACCCCCAGGCCTTCTGGCTGCGGGTGATGGACGCGTCGGCGGAGGCCGGGATCACCGCCCTGGAGCTGACCTTCGCACCCGGCGACATCGACTCGGCTCTGCGCGCCTTCGGCGGTGCGGCCGCCTTCCGCCGCGAGCTGGCGGCCCGCGGCCTGTCCGTGGTGAGCGCCTTCGTCGCCGGCGCCGACGCCCCCGACTGGCGGCAGGACGGCGCCCTGCCCGCGATCGTCGCCGACGCCGAGCGACGCGCCGCCTTCCTCGCCGAGGTGGGAGCGGAACTGCTCGTCACCGGACTGCCGATGCGGACGACGTTCGGGACGCGCCCGCCCTTCTTCGTCGACGCCGCGTACCTGACGCGGATGGCCGACATCGCCCACGTGGTCGGCGAGGCCGTCTCCCGGTACGGCGTGAAGCTCGCCTTCCACACCGAGTCCAACAGCACCTTCTGGTACGAGCGGGACATCGACCTGTTCATGGCCCTGACCGATCCGCGCTACGTATGGCTGTGCCCCGACTCCTGCCACATCGCGCTCGGCGGGGGCGACCCGGTCGCGGTCGCGCGCCGTCACTCCCAGCGCATCGCGCTCGCGCACTGGAAGGACGCCGTCCGACCGATCGACGTCGAACTCACCATCGACGAGACGGTCTTCGCCCAGCAACAGCCCTACATGACCGAGCTGGGCACCGGCATCGTGGACTGGCGGGCGTGGGCCGACGCGATGTCCGGTACGCCCGGCGCCGGCATCGTCCTCGTTGAACTGGACGAGGCGGCCGACCCCGTCGCCGCACTGCGGGCGGGAAGAGCCGTCGTGGAGGCGGCGACGCAACCGTGAGCCGTTCCGCACCCCTCCCACGCACATGTGCAACCAACGGGTTGCATGAGGACTGGCAACGTGCAACTATTTGGTTGCACGGAATGCCGGCACTTCAAGGACACTTCAAGGAGTCTCCTCATGAGCGAAGACAGAGAAAACAGGGAAGACAGCATCGAGCGCGACACCCTGATCGACGCCCCGGTCGCGCGTGTCTGGTCGCTGGTGTCCGCACCCGGCTTCTGGGTGGCCGACGCGGAGAGCATCAAGGGCACCACCGCCGTCGAGGGCGAGTCGATGGTGGCCAGGAACCCGGAGCACGGCGACTTCCCGGTGCTCGTGGTGAAGGTCGAGCCGCAGTCGTACCTCGCGTACCGCTGGGCCCCCGCCACCCCCGGTGACGAGCTGACCGAGAGCAACAGCACCCTCGTGGAGTTCACCCTGTCCGCCGAGGGCGACAAGACCCGCCTCACCGTGGTCGAGAGCGGCTTCGCCGCGCTGGCCGTGTCCGAGGAGGTGCGCGCCAAGACGGTCCAGGACCTGTCCCAGGGCTGGCCGCAGGTCCTCGACGCGACGAAGAAGCGCGTCGAAGAGTCAACCGTGTGAGCACGGAACCCGACGGCGCGGCCGAGGAGGTCGGCAGCGTTCTCGCCGCGCTCGCCGACCCCACCCGCCGCCGACTGCTCGACCTCCTCGCCGTACGGGGCGAGGCCACCGCGACGACGCTCGCCGAGCAGCTCCCCGTCTCCCGACAGGCGATCGTCAAACACCTCGCCGTCCTGGACGCCGCCGGACTCGTCGTCGGCAGCCGGGTCGGACGCGAGATGAGGTACTCACTCCGGTCCGCCGGCCTGGACGCCACCACGCAGTGGATGTCCGCGCTCGCGGCCGACTGGGACCGCAGGCTGGCGGCGATCAAGCGCGCAGCCGAGACAGCCGAGGCAGCCGAGGCACCGGAACGCGATTCCCCACACAACGAACACAACGAACACGACCAACACGACCAACACGACCAACACGACCAACACGACCAACACAACGAGGGAGATGCGACATGACGACACTGAAGCCGGGAAGCATGCTGCTCGGCACGACCCGTCCCGCCGAGCTGCGCGCCTGGTACGTCAAGGCCCTGGCGCCCGAGTTCACCGGCGAGGGCCCGATCGATCTGGGCGGCTTCCTGCTGGTCATCGACGGGCGCGACGACGTCCAGGCGAAGAACAACGAACCGGGTCGCACGATCATCAACTTCCACGTCGACGACTTCGACGCCACCGAGGCCCAGCTGAACGCGGCCGGTGTGGAGTGGGTGTCGGTCGAGGACCGGGCGAAGGGCAGGTTCGGCACGTTCGCCGACCCCGACGGGAACTACCTCCAGATCATCGAGTGGAAGAAGGACGCCTGAGACCGGACACCTGAGACCGGGACGCCCTTCGGCCGGACCCGCCTCCGATCTGCGTACCGCCCCCGACCCGAGGACAATGGGCCCCGTCGGTCAGACATCGCCCGCACCCCCGAAAGGTGGCGATCACCATGACTGAGCACCCGCACACAGTCCTGATCCGCAGGGGCTTCGAGGCCTTCTCGCGCGGTGACATGGACACACTGCGCGCCCTGATGGCGTCCGACGCCACGCAACACGTACCCGGAAGTCATCCCCTCGCCGGGGACTTCAAGGGGCAGGACGCGATCATCGACATGTACCGTCGGCTCGGCGAGGAGACGGCCGGGACCCTGCGTGTCGCGCTGACGAGCTGCCTCGTCGACGGCCGGGGGCACGTGGTCGGCGTGTACCGTTTCACCGCCGAGCGCCAGGGCCGGCGGATGGACGAACCGGGCGCCATCTTCTTCCGGATCGTCGGAGACAAGATCACCGACCTGGACCAGTGCGTCGAGGACATCGACCGCAGCAACGAGTTCTGGGCCTGACCCACCCGCCTCCGGCGTTCGTCCGGAACAACCGGCCCGTACCGGTCAGGCCGGTGCGGGCCGGTCGTACCAGGCGAGCGCCGCGATCCGCCAGCCCTCCGGGGTGCGGACGAACTGGATGGTCTTGGTCCCGTCCCCTTCGAACGGTTCGCCGTCGAGGATCCCGGACTTGCGGTACTCGCAGAACCGCGACGCGATGTCGCCCGCGATCTCCGTCCGTTCGGCTGTCTCCCATTCGGAGAACTCGACCAGTCGGCCCTCGCTCAGCAGCTGCCGACGCGGCTCGATGAACTCGTCCACGGTGTAGACCGTGAACTCCGGTCCGGTCTTCACGATCACGCCGTCCGGCAGCACCAGCCGGCGGATCCGGGCCACGTCGGCGGCCTTGCCGCCCCGGTTGTCGAAGGCCGCGAACAACTCGGCGGCCAGCACGTCGATCTCGGTCCTGGACATGCCGTGACGTTAACAGCGGAGGGCTTGAGGAACACCTCGCCCGGGTCCTACCCTCGTGACAGCGATATCCCTGACTGAGTCAACTGTCCGCAGCCAGCAGTCCGCAGTCCGCCGTCGCCCACGAGGTGGTCATGACCGTCCAGGACATCCGCTCCTTCAACCGCTTCTACACGAACGTCATCGGCGCCCTCGACTACAGCACCCACCTCTACGCCCCCTACACCCTCACCGAGGCCCGCGTCCTCTACGAGCTCGCGCACTCCACCCGTACCGACGCCGCCGACATCCGCGCCGAACTCTCCCTGGACGCCGGGTACTTGAGCCGTATCCTCAACAAGTTCGAGCAGGACGAGCTGATCGAGCGGGCACCCTCCGACCGTGATCCCCGACGGCGGCGCGTCACGCTCACCGGGCGCGGGCGGGAGACCGCCAACCTGCTGAACGAGCGGTCCACGGAGGCCATCGCCACCCTGCTGGCCACCGTGCCCGCCGCCGACCGGCCCCGGCTCACGGAGGCGCTGCACACGGTCCGTTCGCTTCTCTCCGACGGCCGGCCGCCGCGCCGCGAGGACGTCGTCCTGCGTGAGCCCGACCCCGGCGACCTCGGCTGGATCGTGCAGCGCAACGCGGCGCTGTACGCGGCCGAGTACGGCTTCAACACCGACTACGAGGGGCTGGTCGCCCGTATCGTCGCCGACTTCGCCGAGGACCACGACCCGCATCTCGAACGGGTGTGGATCGCCGAGCTGGACGGTCGGCCGGTCGGCTGCGTGATGTGCGTACGGGACGAGGCACCCGGCACGGCCCGGCTGCGGCTGCTGCTCGTCGAACCGGAGGCGCGCGGGCTCGGTATCGGTGACCGGCTCGTCGCGTCCGTCGTCGGCTTCGCCCGCGAGGTCGGCTACCGCGAACTCGTCCTGTGGACCAACGACGTACTCACCGCCGCCCGCCGCGTCTACCTGCGCCACGGCTTCGTCCTCGCCGCCGAGAAGCCGCACCGCTCGTTCGGCAGGGATCTGACCGGCCAGGACTGGCGACTGGATCTGCACGCGGCGGCGGACAGGTGGGGTGACGGGTAGGGTCCGTGAACATGAAACTGGCGTTCTCCACCCTCGGCGTTCCCGGTCTCCCGCTCACCGAAGTCCTGCGGCTCGCGACCACCCACGGCTACCACGGCGTCGAACTGCGCACGCACCCCGAAGAACCCGTCCACCTCGATCTCCGGCCCGCCGAACGAGCCGATGTGGCCGCCGAGTTCAAGGCGTCCGGCGTCGAGCTCCTCGGCCTCGCCGGGTACGTCCGGGTCGCGGCCCCCGGCGACGACGAACCCGTGCTCACCGAACTCCGCGCACTCCTCGACCTGGCCCGCGACCTGGGCGCCCCCTTCGTCCGTGTTTTCCCGGGAGGATCCCCGGGCGGCGCCGCCGACCAGAGCCCCGAGGAGGCCGACGCGACGGCGGCCCGGAGGCTCGGGACGGCCGCCGAGTACGCGGCCGACCTCGGCGTACGCATCCTCCTCGAGACCCACGACTCGCATCGCACGGGCGCCGACGCGATCCGCATCCTGGGCCCGGTCGGCCACCGTCAGGTGGGCGCGCTGTGGGACGTCATGCACACCTGGCTCGGCGGCGAACAGCCGTCGGAGAGCTACGCGGCGCTCTCCCCGCACCTGGGATACGTACAGGTCAAGGACATCGCCTCGGCCGACGACACCACCCCGCTGGCACTGGGCGCCGGCGTCCTGCCGCTCGCCGAGTGCGTCGAGGTCCTCTCCCGGCACAACTGGGACGGCTGGCTGTGCTGGGAGTACGAGAAGCGGTGGTACGAGGCCGCCGCCCCCCTGGCGGACCTGCTGGACGCCGGCCGCGAGCACCTCGCGCGGCTGCTCACCGAGTCGGCCTGAACCCTGAACCCTGAACCCGGTGGCTCTGAGATCCTTCTCCTCATGACCACCCCGCCGGACGGCTTGCCCGTCTACCGCGTCCTGACCGGTCCGGACGACCCGGCGTTCTGCCACCGGGTGAGCGAGGCGCTCGCTCTGGGCTACGGGCTGCACGGCGGCCCCGCCGTCACCTTCGACGGCGAGAACGTCATCGTCGCCCAGGCGCTGCTCTGGCCGACAGCGCCCCGGTAGACCCGGTCACCGGTCAGCCGAGGGCCGCCCGCAGCTCGCCGAACGCCTCGTGGAACCCGGGGAACGTCTTCCGTACGCACCCCGGGTCATCGAAGGTGATCCCCGGGGTGCGCAGGCCGGTCACCGCGAAGGACATGACGATGCGGTGGTCGCCGTACGACTTGATGTCCGTGTGCGGGGCGAGGGCGGCACCGGGGTGGATCTCGATCCAGTCGTCGCCCGTCTCCACCCGTACGCCGAGCCGCCGCAGGTTCTCCGCGCAGGCCTCCAGGCGGTCGCACTCCTTCACGCGCGTGTTGGCCACGTCCTCGATGCGCACGGGGCCGGAGGCGAACGGGGCGAGCGCCGCCAGGGTGGGCATGGTGTCGGAGATGTCCCGCATGTTGACGGTCAGGCCACGCAGTTCACCGGTTCCGGTGACGGTGGTGCGGTCGGCGGCGATCTCCACCCGCGCGCCCATCCGGCGCAGTACGTCGACGAAGCCCAGGTCGCCCTGCAGGGCGCCGGTGCCGAGGCCGGGGACCGTCACCTCGCCGCCGGTGAGGGCCGCCGCCGCGAAGAAGTAGCTGGAGGTGGAGGCGTCGGGCTCGATGGCGTAGGTGGTGGCCCGGTAGCCGCCGGGCGGGACCACGAAGACGTCGCCGTCCTGGCGTACGTCCGCCCCGAACGCCCGCATCATCGCGATGGTGATGTCCACGTAGGGAGCCGAGACCAGGTCGGTGACGTGGATCCGCAGGCCGTTGCGGGTCAGGGGGCCCAGGAGGAGGAGCGCGGTGAGGTACTGGGAGGACTGCCCGGCGTCCAGGGTGACGTTCCCGCCCTCCACGCCCGCCGCCTCGATGGTCAGCGGGTGGTGTCCCTCCGCCTCCTCGTGCCGCAGGTCCACGCCCAGGTCGCGCAGGGCGCGGGTGAGGGGGGCGAGGGGCCGGCGGCGCATCTGGGGGGAGGCGTCGAAGCGGTACGTGCCGTGGCCGGTGGCGGCCAGGGCCGGCAGGAAGCGGGCGGTCGTGGCGCCGTCACGGCAGTAGACGTCGGCCTCGGTGACCGCCGGACCCTGCGGTCTGCCGTCGATCTGCCAGGCTCCGGGGGTCCGTCCGACCCGGTAGCCGAGAGCGACCAGGCCCTCGGCGAAGCCCTCCGAGTCGTCCGAGCGCAGGGGGCGTACGAGGGTGGTGACCCCGTCGGCTGCCGCGGCGAGGAAGAGGGCGCGCGCGGTGATGGACTTGGAACCGGGAATCTCTACGACGGCCATGCCCCTATGCTCGCCCGCGCGACGCCCCGAGCGCCGGAACGTCCGCGAAATGGACCATGAACGGTGCGTATTCCGCCGGAGGTGGGGCGAGGGGGTGCCCGTACCCGGAGGGTGCCTGTACCGGGGGTACGGGGTGGTCGGTACCGTGCGGCGCCGTCGTGGCTTGTCGCGCAGTTCCCCGCGCCCCTGCGGGGCCGCGATCCGGGAACCCTTTTCCGCCCCGGCCCGTCCAATCGGCACGACTGCCGGATGAGTCACCGTCGTGCGGCCCACCCCTCTCCAACCGCCTACGGCCGGCAGCGAGCCGTCACCGGTGCGCCCCCTCCGATGCGCCGGTGACGGCCCCCTTCCACCCGGGCTCCGTCCGGTCCTTTACGGGGACGATCGGACGATCCGACGCGCGCCGTATCCGATCGGTCACGGACTGTCGTACTAGAGAGGGAAGGTAGGGAGGCGTACGTGCCGTACGCCGCACAACCGGCGCACCACCCCCAATAGGCGGAAATCCGCTGAACTTCCGGCGTGGCCCTGGCGTCGCGGGTCACGCTGAGCGGGGGTACTCGGGGGGATGCGATGCGTGTAGTGCGTTCTGTGGGGTCCATGGGGCCCTTGGGAGTGGTGTGCGGGCGGGTGTTCGCCTGCGCGCTGCTGACGGTGGCGGCGGTGTTCACGGTGACCGGGTGCCAGCAATCGGCAGAGGGGTCGGCAGGCAGTTCTACGAGCGATTCGGCGGGGGCGTCCGGGGCCGCCGACGGTACGACGGTCGACCAGCGGCCCGCGCCGCCCCGGCCCACCGGCTACGGCACCGTCTTCCTCTCCATCGACGAGTGCAGCAGCTTCGGCACGACCAGTTTCACCGAGGTGCCCTGCACCAGCGAGCGGGCGGCGGCCCGGGTCGTGGCCCGGTTCGACGGCGGGGTGAGCGACGGTCCGTCGTGCCCGGCGACCACCGACTTCGTGCTGCACATCAGCGAACAGCGCCCCGCCGCCGACGAGGACGGCGACGGAGCCGTCCCGCAGGGGTACGCCTGTATGCGCAACCTCCAGGCCCCGCATCCCGGCGACCCGGGCGGCGGCGGAGGCCCGCGCACGATCGTCGGCGACTGCGTGTACAGCGCCGGGCGCGGGGAGGTGCGCGAGACGGCGTGCGACGGGAAGGGCGAGAAGGCACCGGAGTACAAGGTGACCGAGGCCGTCGGCAAACGCGTCAACTGCCCTACTTCCACGGCCCTTTACGTGCAGTTGGGCGGCGAAGAGCCGGTGGGGTGCGCCAAACCGGCGTGACGCGAAAGGGGCCCGGTGGCGTCTGCCACCGGGCCCCTTCACGGTCAGCTGCCCGAACTACCCTTACTTTCCATGGCCGTTACGGCCGCAGCGTGGGCTCACGCTCGAGGTTGCGCTTGTCGAGCCTGGCGTCGTACGGCGCCAGCGGCTTGGCCGCCGACGGGTGCGACCGGACGGCGGTGGAGGCGACGCCCGCCCACTCCAGGATGCGCGCCGTGGCGAGCGACTTCTGCTCGGGCACCAGACCCGCGACGTTCGCGCCGTGGTTGAGGCCGGGGGCGAAAAAGACGTACGAGTCCTTCGCGCCCTTGCCGACGTGGAACGGCTCGGCGCCCCACGGGTCGTTCTGCCCGTACACGAACAGCATGTGCTGCGCACGGTGCCTGACCCAGTTGTCGACGTCACGCATCGCCGACGGCTGGAACTTCATGGAGATGTCCCGGGGGACGAAGTTGCGCGGCGGCTGATAGCCGTAGCGGATGTACTTCTTCTCGATGTGCGGGAACTTGATGGTGGGCGCGCCGAGTTGGGTGCCCGCCTGGTAGTAGTACGGCGTGTACGGCTCCAGGCCCTGGTCGGCGTAGGCGGAGAACCCGGAGATCGTGTCGATCGAAGTCCAGATGTCGTCGTCGGTCGCGTTCTTCGCGTCCGCCGGAATGGACTCGCAGTCGGCGAGCAGGCTGTACTGCCAGAAGGCCCAGACGTAGTCGAGGACGACGGCCTCGTACGCGCGGTCCAGGCTGCCGATGGTGGTGAACGTGTAGCCCTCGGCGGCGGCGACCTCCGCGTACTTCTTCTCCAGCGGCTCCCGGCGCACCAGCGCCTCGCGCTGTACGGCGTTCAGCCGGTCGCGGCACTCCTTGGTGCCGACCTTCGTGAAGAACCGGTCGTAGGCCGAATCCTCCTTGTTCACCACGTCGTTGGGGGCGACGTACGCGACGACGCCGTCCATGTCGCGGTGGTAGAAACGCTCGTAGTACGTGGCGGTCATGCCGCCCTTGGAAGCGCCCGTGGAGAGCCACTTCTTGGCGTAGATCTTCTTCAGCGCCGTGAAGACGCGGTGCTGGTCACTGGCCGCCTGCCAGATGTCCAGCTTGGACCAGTCGGCCGGAGCGGGCCGGGACGGCGTGAAGAAGCGGTACTCCAGGGAGACCTGGTTGCCGTCGACGATCCGCGTCGGCTCACTGCGCGTCGGGTTCGTGTAGACGGAGTACCCGCCGGTGAAGAAGACCGTCGGGCGCGAGACGTCCTTGTGCAGCACGGTGATGCGCTGCTGGAACGTGCCCTTGGACGGGTGCCGGTGGTCGATCGGCTGGGTGTAGTTGAGGACGAAGTACCGGTAGCCGGTGTACGGCTTCTCCTGGATCAGGCTCATGCCCGGGATCGCGAGGAGCTGGTCCTTGATGTCCGCACTGCTGGTCGTTCGCGTGGTGCCGGTGGCTTCCGGCTGAGCGGCGGTCGCCGCCCCCGCCGTACTCAACGTGCCTATCAGCACGGCGAGCGCGAGCAGCCATCTGGACGCCTTACGCATACACCCTCCCCTATGAGACATCTGTGCGCCGGAAGCTATCGGAGCAACTGGGCGGCGCACCAGGGGAGATAGGGAAATCCCTCGGGCAGGAGTCAGGAAATAGGGTCCGCGAAGAGCTTCGGGTCGAGACGCAAGACGAGGTCCGGGACGAGATACGGGTCGAGATTCGGGTCGAGATTCGGGGCGAGACTCGGGGCGAGATTCGGGGCGGGGCTCACAACCGGATCCAGCCCGAACTGACCGATTCCCGGCCCACCGTCCCCTTGATCCACACCTGCCGCCGTCCCGTGTGCACGGTCACCGGGCCGGCCCGCTTCGTGTAGTTGCCCCCGTCGACGACCGGGCGCCCGCCCCGCGCCCGTACGCTCACCGACATCCACTGGTGGCCCCCCTGCCGCTTGGGAACGGTCATCGCGCAGAGGTAGCCGTTGCTCCGGTACACGTCCACCTCGCCGGTGGCGAAGGCCAGCGTCCGCGCCTTGCGGCCGGAGCACACCGCGGCCGCTTCGGCGGTGCCGGAGCTCGCGAGGGAGAACATCCCGGACGCGGTCAGCACGGCCAGGCCGAGCGCGATCCGCCGCCGTATCGAACCACCACTCACCGTCTCCCCCTCCGGACCCCACCGATGACACTAGCCGTACGTCGTACTGATGTACGGACGCACGGCACCCGTCGAACGGTTGCGTCAGGCGTCGGCCGCCGGATCCACCGGCCGTTCAGCGGGCCGAGGTGACCGGCTCCTCCGGCTCCGGTGCGCCGACGAAGGTCCGCCACAGTTCGGCGTACTGGCCGCCCAGGGCGAGCAGTTCGGCGTGGGTGCCGTCCTCCGCGACCCGGCCGTGGTCCATCAGGACGACCCGGTCGGCGCGGGCGGCGGTGGTGAGGCGGTGGGCGACCACGAGGGTGGTACGGCGGCCTGCGAGGCGGTCGGTCGCCTGGTTGACCTGGGCCTCGGTGGCCAGGTCCAGTGCCGCCGTCGCCTCGTCGAGGAGCAGGATGTCCGGGTCGACCAGCTCCGCGCGGGCCAGCGCGATCAGCTGACGCTGACCGGCCGAGAGGTTGCGTCCGCGCTCGGCGACCTCGTGGAGGTAGCCGCCCTCCAGCGTGGCGATCATGTCGTGCGCCCCGACCGCCCGTGCCGCCGCCTCCACCTGGGCGTCGGTGGCATCCGGCCGCCCGTACGCGATGGCGTCCCGCACGGTCCCCTGGAACAGATACGCCTCCTGCGGCACGACCCCGAGGCGATGCCGGTACGAGGTGATGTCGAGGGCCCGCAGATCGGTGCCGTCGACGGTGACCCGGCCGCCGGTCGGGTCGTAGAAGCGGGCGACCAGCTTCACGAGCGTCGACTTGCCGGCGCCCGTCTCCCCGACGAAGGCGACGGTCTGCCCGGCCGGAATCGTCAACTGGACGCTGCTCAGGGCCTCTTCGGCGTCATCGCCGGACCCGTACGCGAAGTCGACGCCCTCGAAGGCGATGTCACCACGCAGGGACAGCACCTCCAACGGCTCCTCGGCGGCCTCGGTCGAGGTCCGCTCCTGGAGGAGTTCCTGGATCCGGCCCAGCGACACCGTCGCCTGCTGGTACCCGTCGAAGACCTGCGAGAGCTGCTGCACGGGGGCGAAGAACAGGTCGATGTAGAGGAGGTAGGCGACCAGCGCACCGGTCGTCAGCGTCCCGTCGTCGATCCGCCCCGCCCCCACGATCAGCACGGCAGCGGCCGCGACCGAGGACAGCAGCTGTACGAACGGGAAGTACACGGAGATCAGCCACTGCCCCCGCACACGCGCCTGGCGGTAGCCGTCGCTGCCCTGCGCGAACCGCTCGGAGCCCGTCCGTTCGCCCCGGAAGGCCTGGACGATCCGCAGCCCGGACACCGACTCCTGGAGGTCGGCGTTGACCGCGGACACCCGCTCACGGGCGAGTTCGTAGGCCTTCACGCTCGCCCGGCGGAAGTAGATCGTGCCGAAGACCAGCACCGGGATGGTGACGAACACGACGAGCGCGAGCTGTACGTCGATCACCACGAGGGCGACCATGATGCCGAAGAAGGTGACGACGGAGACGAAGGCGGTGACCAGGCCGGTCTGCAGGAACGTCGACAGCGCATCAACATCGGTTGTCATGCGCGTCATGATCCGCCCGGTCAACTCCCGCTCGTAGTAGTCGAGTCCGAGGCGTTGCAGCTGGGCGAAGATCTTCAACCGGAGTGCGTACAGCACCCGTTCGCCGGTACGGCCGGTCATCCGCGTCTCGCCGATCTGCGCCGCCCACTGGACGACGACGGACACCAGGGCGAGCGCGGAGGCCGCCCACACGGCGCCCAGGGCGAGTTGGGAGACGCCCGAGTCGATGCCGCGCCGGATCAGGATCGGCAGGAGCAGTCCCATCCCGGCGTCCACGGCGACCAGGGCGAGGCTCACCGCCAGGGGTGCCCCGAAGCCGCGCAGCAGCCTCTTCAGCCCGTACGACTCCTCGGGCGTGACCGCGCGTGCCTCGTCGATGTCCGGGGTGTCGGCGGCCGGGGGCAACGCCTCGACCTGGGCGAGGAGTTCGGGCGTGGCCGGCATCCCGACGAAGGCGGTGTCCTTGCGCTCGCGGTCGCCGGTCCACAGCCTGGGGGTGACCCCGCGCTCGGCGTCGAACTCGGCGTCCAGCTCCTCCCGTACGGAGGTGTCCTCGGGCGGGAGGGTCGGCAGGGCGCGGCCGGGCGAGACGCCGCCCAGCTCGTCCGGGTCGGTCAGCAGCCGCCGGTACAGGGCGGAGCGGGCCTGGAGTTCGTCGTGGGTGCCGAGGTCGGCGAGGCGTCCGCCGTCGAGGACGGCGATGCGGTCGGCGAGGCCGAGGGTGGAGCGGCGGTGGGCGATGAGGAGGGTGGTCCGGCCCTCCATGACCTGCCCCAGCGCCTCGTGGATCTCGTGCTCGACGCGCGCGTCGACGGCGGAGGTGGCGTCGTCGAGGACGAGGAGCCGGGGGTCGGTGAGGATCGCGCGGGCGAGGGCGACGCGCTGGCGCTGGCCGCCGGAGAGGGTGAGGCCGTGCTCGCCGACCTTGGTGTCGTAGCCGTTCGGCAGCTCGGCGATGAAACGGTCCGCCTGGGCGGCGCGCGCGGCGGTGAGGATCTGTTCGTCGGTGGCGTCGGGGCGGCCGTACGCGATGTTGTTGCGGACGGTGTCGGAGAAGAGGAACGAGTCCTCGGGGACCAGGCCGATCGCGGCCCGCAGTGAGTCCTGGGTCAGCTCGCGGACGTCGTGCCCGCCGATGAGGACCGCGCCGCGCGTCACGTCGTAGAAGCGCGGCAGGAGGAGGGAGACGGTCGACTTGCCGGAGCCGGAGGAGCCGACGACTGCGAGGGTCTCGCCGGGCCGGATCTCGAAGCTGAGGCCGTCGAGGACGGGGTGCTCGGGGTCGTACCCGAACGACACGTCGTCGAACTCGACGGTGGCGGGGGCGTCGGCGGGCAGGTCCTTGTGGCCGTCGGTCATGGACGGCTCGGTGTCGATGAGCTCGAGGACACGCTCGGTTCCGGCGCGTGCCTGCTGTCCGACGGTCAGCACCATGGCGAGCATGCGCACGGGCCCGACGAGCTGGGCGAGATAGGTGGAGAAGGCGACGAACGTACCCAGCGTGATGTGCCCGCCCACGGCCAGCCAGCCGCCCACCGCGAGCATGGCGACCTGCCCGAGCACGGGCACCGCCTGGAGGGCCGGGGTGTAGACGGAGTTGAACCGGATGGTCCGCAGCCGCCCCGCGAACAGCCGCCGTCCGACCTCACGGAGCTTCCCGGTCTCCTGGTCCTCCTGCCCGAACCCCTTCACCACGCGTACGCCGGTCACGGCGCCGTCCACGACACCGGCGACGGCGGCGGCCTGGGCCTGCGCGTACCAGGTGGAGGGGTGGAGCTTCGTACGGCTGCGTTTGGCGACGAACCAGAGGGCGGGGGCGACGGCGAGGGCGACCAGGGTGAGCGGGATGGACAGCCAGGCCATGATCGCGAGGGAGATCAGGAAGAGCAGTACGTTCCCGAGGGTCATCGGGAGCATGTAGAAGAGGCTCTGGATCAGCTGGAGGTCGCTGGTGGCCCGGCCGACGATCTGGCCGGTCGACAGCTCGTCCTGGCGGCGCCCGTCGAGCCGGGTGATCGTCTCGAACATCTCCGTCCGCAGGTCGTGCTGGACGTCGAGGGCGAGCCGGCCGCCGTAGTAGCGGCGGATGTAGGTGAGGACGTAGACGAGGACGGCGGAGACGACGAGAGCGCCCGCCCAGGGGGCCATGGAGCGGGTCTTGCCGCCGATGACGTCGTCGATGATCACCTTGGTGATCAGCGGGACCAGCGCCATCAGGGCCATACCGCCGAGGGAGGCGCCGAGCGAGAGCACGACGTCCTTCGGATACCGCCAGGCGTATCCGACCAGCCGCCGCGCCCATCCCGGTACCGATACCGGGTCCGGTGCCGACACCGGCTTCGATGCCGACACCGGTTCCAGTGCCGTTATGGGTGCCGGTTCGTGTCCCGGCTTCCGCCCCCGCTGCTGTGCCACTCCGGCGCCTTCCGTAGATCCGCTATTCCGTACTCCGCCGGTAAGCACCAACACGGGCGGAAGCGGATTTCATCCCTCCGCGACAACTCCGGGGGCGGTGCGGCTACGGCGTGCGGACCTTCAGGAAAGAGAAACGGGTCGTCTGTACGGCGTTCTGGTTGTCGTCGCTGACCAGGAGGACGCGCAGGGCGCCATGGGTACAGCCGGTGATCACCATGCCCTCGATGTTGTCGAGGAGGGGGTTGGGCTGGGGCTGCTTGGCGGTCGCTCCGAGTGACGGACAGTTCACGAGGTCGGCGAGGAGAGTCTTGTGGACGAGGCGTACGCCCTCCTGGCCGGTCAGGTTCTCGACGCCGCTCGTGTCCGTGGCGTGGCGCGGGTCGGCGAGGTAGAGGCGGACGGTGTTGCCGACTCCGGCGGTGAATCCGCGCTCCAGGACGAGGAGGCGGCCGTCGGGCATCGCGGCGACCTCGGGGACACCCAGGCCGGTGTCGGTGCGATAGGCGTACTGGGCGCCCAGCGCGAAGTGGCTGCCCCTGCGCTCCCAGGTCTGCCAGCGGACGATGCCGGTGGCGTCGCCGGAGATCGCGTACTCCATGGCCGCGAGGAGCCTGCGGCCGCCGGGGAGGAGAGTGAGCCCCTCGAAGGTCTGGTTGGCGGTGGCGCGGCCGGCCGGGGTGACGCGGAGCGCGTCCGGCACCGGCAGACGGTCGAGGATGCGGCCGTCGCGGAAGTAGCGGCGTACGGAGGGTTCCGTCTCGGAGGAGACGAGCCGGGTGCCGTCCTTCTCGACGGCCAGGCCCTCGGAGTCGAGGGCGGCGCCCGTCTCGTCGGCGAGGGGGACGACGCTCGTCGGGGTCAGGGTCCGCCGGTCGAGGGTGAAGAGGGAGGAGCGGTCGGAGAGGGCGGCGAGGTCGCCGTTCCGGTCGACCGCGAGCGCGGAGAAGTTGCCGACGAACGCGCCGTCGTACGTCGTCTTGTCGAGGGCGTCGGAGAAGCGGTCGAGCGAGACGGCGGGCGAACAGGCGTTGCCTGTAAGGGCGTTGGCGTTCACCGGTCCGGCGGCGGTCAGGCAGGTGGCCGCCGCCAGAGTGGCGGTGACTGTCGCGAGCAGGGTTCGAGGGGATCGCGGACTTCGAGGGCTTCGAGAGCTTCGAGTGCTTCGCAGGCTTCGCGGGGTTCGCAGGCTTCGCGGGGTTCGCAGGCGCATGGCCGTCACCGTAGGTCGGGTCGGTGACGGCCGGGAGGCGCTGCGGTGAAGTGGAGCCGGTGTGTGGTCGGTCTGCGGTCAGCTCGCCGCGAGGTCCTTGTGGACGACCTTGGCGACGCCCTCGATCGTCGCGATGCCGTAGTTCCAGGTGCTGTTGCCGTGCGTGAGCACCGTGATCATGTAGTCGTGGCCACGGCCCTTGAACGTGCCGACGCTGTGCACCCGCCAGCCGTACGAGGCGCGCTGCAGCCAGCCGTTCTTGACGTGCACGGAGACACCCGAGGGAACGCCCTTCGGCGTGCCCCAGCGCTGGGAGGCGATGACCTCGCTCATCAACTTCTGGATGTACGCACGGGAGTTGTCGGTCAGGACCGAGTTGGTGAGGGTGGTGAGCATGAGGAGCTTCTGCTCGTCGCGGGCGGTGATCTGGGTGAGTCCCCAGTAGCCGTTCGCGCCGGGCTTGGTCTGGGTCATGGCGGCGGCGGCGAGGAAGCCCCTGATCTTCGCCAGGCCCAACTGGTTCCACAGCCTCGTGGTGGAGTCGTTGTCCGACTTGGTGATCATGGCCTGGGAGAGAGTCTTCTCCCGTGCGGTCAGGGCGCGATGCTGCTTCTGGGCGTCCCAGAGGAGGGTCGCCAGGACGGTCACCTTGACGACGCTGGCGGAGTCGTAGGCGGTCTGCTCCCGGTACACGCAGGTCGTCTTGGTCGAGCGGTCGTAGACACCGACGCTGATGGAGCCTCGGCGCCCGGCGAGGGCGGAGGTGATGTCCCGCTTCAGCTTGGTGGCGAGGGCCGGCTTTGCTGACGTACAACTGACGGCTGCCGGGGCCGCGTTGGCGGGCGCGGCGGCCCCCAGAAGCGCCAGCACGGTCGCGACGCAGACGCCGGCGCTGCCGAGTACGCGGGTACGCGCGGATCTGGCTATGTGGTGAGTCATGGTGGTTTCCCATCCCCGTGTATGACAACAGCGCGCCCCCGGCACGCTGGTCTTCGTCTGACCCACATGAAATAGGAATGGTTGTAAGGGCACTAGCACTTCTGTGTGAATTTCCCTGGCAGGGGCCCCGCTTCACCGAAGACTCACCGATCCATCACCTGAACGCTCCGGGCACCGGCCGAGCCCGACGGACGCCGACCGACACCCGAGCGACCCCCTGGCAACCCCTCCCCCTCCGGCTCTACGCGCGTCAAATCGAGTCGAAATCAACCGAGTTGCCGCATCACGTCACGCAACGGACACACGTAGTTCATTGCCTGAAACGCATGTCCATGTCACGCTCCCGATTGTCTCCCCCATCGACACGCGTAGAACGGACACCCCGATGCCCGCAACGCAGATACGCACCCGCCGTTGGAAGACGGTGGCACTCGCCACGTCGACCGTCCTGGCGGCGCTCGCCCTCCCCACGATGACCGCCACCCCGGCCGGCGCGACGACGACCGCGTACGACACGACGTACTACAAGAACGCGGTCGGCAAGACCGGCACGAGCCTCAAGTCCTCGCTGCACACCATCATCAGCAGCCAGACGAAGATCTCGTACTCCGCGGTCTGGAACGCGCTCAAGGTCACCGACCAGGACCCGAACAACAGCGGCAACGTGATCCTGCTGTACAGCGGCGTCTCGCGCAGCAAGTCGCTCAACGGCGGCGACGTCGGCGACTGGAACCGCGAGCACGTGTGGGCCAAGTCCCACGGCGACTTCGGCGAGGTGACCGGCCCCGGCACGGACCTGCACCACCTGCGCCCGGCGGACGTCACGGTCAACAGCATCCGCGGCAACCTGGACTTCGACAACGGCGGCAGCACGGTCGCGAACGGCGGCGGCAGCCTCAAGGACTCCGACTCCTTCGAGCCGCGCGACGCGGACAAGGGCGACGTGGCCCGCATGATCCTCTACATGGCCGTGCGCTACGAGGGCGACGACAGTTTCGCCGACCTGGAGCCCAACGAGCGGGTCAACAACGGCAGCGCGCCGAACATCGGCAAGCTGTCCGTACTCAAGCAGTGGAACGACGAGGACCCGCCGAGCGCCTTCGAGGAGAAGCGCAACCAGAAGATCTACGACACCTACCAGCACAACCGCAACCCGTTCATCGACCACCCGGAGTGGGTCGACGCGATCTGGTAGCCGGTCCGCGAGGGACGTACGCCTCCACCATGCACCACGCCCTGAACTCCCCTTGGTACAGGGGAAGTTCAGGGCGTCGATGCGCAGCTACGCGGACGTCTCCGCCGAGCCCCCGACCTTCTTCGGCGTACGGGTCGCCATGTAGAAGGCCACGCCCCACCCGATGATCGATCCGCCGAGGAACACGTTGATGACGAGGATCAGCCAACGATCCTTCGCGCCCCGTGCGAACGCCATGTACGACGGCAGCAGGTACAGCACGGCCAGGGCAATGATGACCACCAGGGCCAGCAGGCTTTTCACAGAGCGCTCCGCGGATTGATCTTCTTGATCTTCGGCATGTCGTCGCACTCTACGGGGCCGATCGCGGAGGAACGACAGCGCGGGCATGCCCGGCAACCAGGCATGCCCGCCGCTGCCACGCCTGTCTAGACCTTCTGCAGGTGCAGCTGCATCTGGCAGCCGCCGGAGCGTCCGTCGGTGTCGATGCCGATGGTCACCGGGCTGCCCGCGAACGCCGTGTGGTTCTGGTTCGAGGGCAGGGCGTTCCCGCACTGGCTGGCGTCGCCGTCCGCGAAGTAGCGCACTTCGAGGATGACGTCGGAGCGGCCCGAGACGGTGAAGGTGAGATTGCAGCCGCCCGACCTGCCGTCGGTGTCGACCCGGATCTGGGGCCCGAAGGTCCGGAACCGCTGGATCGGCATCTGAAACGTGCCCGGGTTCCCGCACTGTCCCGCGTCACCGTTGGAAGTGACCTGGAAGGTGTAGCTGATGGACACGCCTCGGAGCGTGTTGTCCGGGTCGAAGATGCCGAAGGACAGCTGACAGCCGCCCGAGCGGCTGTCGGTGTCGAACCGGATCGCCTTGGTGAAGTCCGGATCTTTGGCCCACTGCTGCCCTGCCAGCCCGCCGCACTGCCCGGCATCGCCGTCCGGGTTGAACCGGATGCCGATCTCCGCCGGGGCGGCGGTCACGGTCTTCTCCGCTGCCTGCGCCGTCGTACCGGACAGACCGGCGATCAGAGCACCGGCGGCAAGGACACCGGACAGCGCTCTCAGGCGTGAGTTCCTCATGCTGTTTCCCCTCCCAGGGCATCGTGGGCACACGTCGGCTACGCAAGTACTCCGAACACCTCGAGTACTTCGGACACTTCGGATGCTTCGGATACTTCCGATGCGAAGTGATGGCCGCGTGAACCTCGGCGGCGCATGGTCAGTTGCGCCGCGTTTCCTGCGTGTATTGCGGTCCAGAACGCGAGAAGAGCCCCCTGTTGTCGCGCGGACTCAGTATGGATTACCCGAGGTGGGAGCCGTACTGGCGGTAACGGGCCAATCTGCGGAGCGTGAGCACCGAACATCCCAAGCCGGTTGGCTGGTACGTGAGCACCGTGGCGTTTCGGCAGTTCAGAGCCCGCGGGTGACGCATCGTCACATTCTTTGCGCCGGGGCCATATTCGTCCGGCACAGTCAGTTCACCCTCAGGAAGCGGGGAGAGAGGCGGGGCGGGAAACGGCTTGAACTGACCTTGACGGGTTGGCTCCGGTACGGCTGGTTGCGCTCGGCGTGGGAGAGCCGAAGGGCCCGGGCCAGGGCGCCGACGACCTGGGCCGCACTTGACCTGGAGCGCGCTCCAGATCCGAGGATGAGGGGCATGGACAACAACACCACCACCGAACCCCACATCATCCTCGGCACAATGGACTTCGGCACCCGCGTCGCCCCGGACGACGCTTTCACGATCCTCGATTCCTTCGTCGCCGGAGGCGGTGTCTGGCTCGACACCGCGAACTGCTACTCCTTCTGGGTCGATCCGAGCGGCGTCGGCGGCGCCAGCGAGCGCGTCATCGGCGCATGGCTGCGCGCCCGCCCCGGCGCACGCGACAGGGTACGGATCGCGACGAAGGTCCGACAGAATCCGCTCGTCCCGCACTCCTGGCCACAGAGCGCCGAGGGGCTGTCCGCCCGCGCCGTACGAACGGGGTTCGAGGAGAGCCTGGCGCGTCTCGGAGTCGATCACGTCGATCTCCTCTGGGCCCACGCCGAGGACCGCACCGTGCCGCTGGAGGAGACCGTCGGTGCTTTCGGGGAACTGGTCGCGAAGGGAGCGGCTCTGCGGGTCGGGGCGGCGAACCACGCTGCCTGGCGCGTCGAGCGGGCCCGGTCACTCGCCCGGGAGCAGGGCGTAGAGCCGTGGACGGCCCTGCAACTGCGCCACTCACTCGTCCAGCCGCGCCCGCGAACCCCCCTCGCGGAAGACGGCCATCGCCTGCTCGCCGACGAGGACCTGGACTTCGCGCGGTCCGAGCGGCTCACCGTGTGGTCGTACAGCTCGCTGATGTGGGGTTCCTACGTACGCACGGACAAGCCGCTTCCGCAGACTTACGATCACCCTGGTACCACCCGGGTGCTCGCGGTCCTGGACGACGCGGCCGGCGAACTGTCGGCCACGAGGAACCAGGTCGTCCTGGCATGGCTGACGCGGCAGGGGATCGACCCCATCGTCGGCGTGAGCCGGGTGGAGCAGATCGAGGAGGCACTCGCCGCGCGCCGCGTACGGCTCGGCGACGAGCACATGGCGCGCTTCGCCGAAGCACGGTAAACGCGGTAGCGGCAAGCGGCAAGCGGCAGCAGTAGTGACAGCAGCAGCGGTCAGAAAGGGACCCCCGTGACCACCACTCCCCTCCTCACACCGGCAGCAGCCGCCGACCGCACCGGCGTCTCCCTCGACACGCTGCGCTACTACGAGCGCGAAGGGCTGATCGGCCCGATCCAGCGCTCCCTCGGTGGACGCAGGGAGTACACCGAGGACGACGTCTTCTGGATCGGTCTGATCACCTGCTTCCGCGAGGCCGGCCTCGGCATCGCGGACCTGCGGAGCTTCGTCGCCATCCTGCGCGCCGACCACTCCGCACAGGACCGGGTCACCTTCCTCCGCGAGCGCCGCGCCGCCCTGGAACAGCGCGCCGCGGCACTGGCCCGGGCCATGGAGGTCCTCGACGACAAGATCGCCTACTACAGCTGAGCGCGGAGGGCCCCGAACCCAACTCGTACGGGGAGCAGCCATGAGGGGCATCCTTCTGGGTCTTCGATGTCTCCATCAAACCCGGGACGGTTCAAACCCCGCGCTTCAACCAGGGCTATGAGCCCCTGGGCACGACCCGTTCCACCCCAGCGAGAAACGACAGCCATGCCACGGCATCGACCCCGACGACAGCGCCGCGCGGGTTCTTCGAGTCACGGACCTCGAAACCGGCTGTCCCTCGACGGACTTCTATGCATTCGCCGTTCTGGCCGCTGTAGCTGCTCTTGAACCAAGTGGTCCGCTGCGACGACATCTGCTGCTCTTCCTTACGAGTCGGTCAGCCCCTCGGCGATCCCCACGATCCGGGACTCGGATTCCATCGCGCTGAGGGCTGCGGCACAGAGGTGGTCGTGGGGCGCCAATCGCCCCACATCGCACGAATAGTGCCCGTCCCTCACCCCAAATGCGTAGCCGCGAACATCCGCAGCACCGCCGGAAGCACCACCACCGACGGACCCGGTTCCCCCAGCGCTTTCGCGAGGTCCGTCTCCAGGGTTTCCGGGGTCGTACGTACCGCCGGTACGCCGAAGGATTCCGCCAGGGCCACGTAGTCCGGGCGGGTCAGTTCCGTGGCCGTCGGTGTTCCGTACGCGTCCGTCATGTACTCGCGCAGGATGCCGTAGCCGCCGTCGTCCACGATCAGCCACGTCACGTTCAGGTCGTACTGCCGGGCCGTCGCCAGTTCCGCGATGCCGTACAGGGCGCCGCCGTCGCCCGACACCGCGAGGACCGGGTACGTCGGGTCGGCGACCGCCGCTCCCAGGGCCGCCGGGAAGGCGTAGCCGAGGCCGCCCGAGCCCTGGGCCGAGTGCATGGTGTTCGTGCCTCGGGGGTCGAAGGCGGCCCAGGCCCAGTAGGACAGGATCGTCATGTCCCAGAAGGACGGGGAACGGGGTGGCAGGGCTGCCCTGATCGACGTCAACAGGCCCTGCTCCAGGGTGAGTTGCTGGGTGGCGAGGCGTGCGGCCACCCGGTCCAGTACCTCGCGTACCCGCGCCGGCGCCGACGCGTCCTTCCTCGCCGGCACCGTCTCCAGCAGTGCCTGCAGCGCCAGTCGGGCGTCCGCGTGGATGCCCAGGGCCGGGTGGTTGGACTCCAACTTGCCGAGGTCCGCCTCGACTTGGACGACCCGGCCGCGCGGCCTGAACGTGTGGTAGTTGGAGGAGAGTTCGCCCAGGCCCGAGCCGACGACCAGTAGGACGTCCGCGTCCTCCAGGAAGTCGGTCATGTGCCGGTCCTCCAGCCACGACTGGAGGGAGAGGGAGTGCGTCCACGGGAACGCGCCCTTACCGCCGTACGTCGTCACCACCGGCGCCTGGAGCCGTTCCGCCAGCGCCCTCAACTTGCCCGAGGCGTCCGCCCGTACGACTCCGCCGCCAGCGATGATCGCCGGGCGCTCGGCGTTCGACAGCAAGTGGGCTGCCAGTGCCGTCAGTTCGGGGCGTGGGGGAAGTTCTTCGGGGAAGGCGTCGCCGGCCGTCACCACCGGGATCAGTGTCTCGGCGGTCAGGACGTCCTGCGGGATCTCCACCCACACCGGGCCGTGCGGAACCGTGAGCGCCGACTTCCAGGCCTCGGCGATCGCCGAGGGGATCTGGGACTGCGTACGGGCCGTGTGGACGGATTTGACGACACCCCTGAACGACGCCTGCTGGTCCGGGAGTTCGTGGAGGTAGCCGTGCCGGCCGCCGCCCAGCCCGGCCGTCGGGACCTGGCTGCTGATCGCGAGCACCGGGGCCGACGCCGCCGCCGCTTCCTGGAGCGCCGCGAGCGAGGTGAGCGCGCCCGGGCCCGTCGACAGGAGCAGCGGCGCCGCCTCTCCCGTGATCCTGCCGTACGCGTCCGCCGCGAACCCCGCGTTGTTCTCCACCCGTAGGCCGATGTACCGCAGGTCCGAGCGGCGCAGCGCGTCGAAGACGCCCAGGGCGTGCTGGCCGGGCAGGCCGAAGACGGTGGTCGCGCCGAGCGCCGCCAGCGTCTCCACGACCAGGTCCCCGCCACACCGGCCTGCGGGCGGGTTCAGCGCGGCCTCCGTCTGGGCGGCGGTCGGCTTCAGCACCAGGTCGTGGTCGTGGGTCACTTCGCAGCCTTCTCCTGAGCCCTCGCCTCGGCGATCTGACGAGACATGATCGTCGTCAGTTCGTACGCCGTGTGCGACGCCGCGACCGACGTGATCTCGGCGTGATCGTACGCGGGCGCCACTTCCACGACGTCCGCCGAGACCAGGTTGCAGGACGCCAGGCCCCGCAGGATCTCCAGCAGCTCCCGCGAGGTCATACCGCCGGCCTCCGGCGTGCCCGTGCCGGGTGCGAACGCCGGGTCGAGGCAGTCGATGTCGATGGAGATGTAGAGGGGACGGTCCCCGATGCGTTGGCGGAGCTGGTCGGCGACCTCGTCGACCCCGCGCCGCATCACGTCCGCCGACGTCACGATGCCGAAGCCCATTTTCGCGTCGTCGTCCAGGTCCTGCTTGCCGTACAGCGGGCCGCGCGTGCCGACGTGCGAGAGGGCGGAGGTGTCGAGGATGCCTTCCTCCACCGCCCGCCTGAACGGCGTCCCGTGCGTGTACTCGGCGCCGAAGTAGGTGTCCCAGGTGTCGAGGTGTGCGTCGAAGTGGAGCAGGGCCACCGGGCCGTGCTTCTTCGCCACCGAGCGCAGCAGGGGCAGCGCGATGGTGTGGTCGCCGCCCAGCGTCATCATGCGGGCGCCGGCGCCGAGCAGTTCGTCGGCCGCCGCCTCGATCGTCTCGACGGCCTTGTTGATGTTGAACGGGTTGACGACGATGTCGCCGCCGTCCGCCACCTGTGCCAGCGCGAAGGGTGACGCGTCCTGCGCCGGGTTGTACGGGCGCAGCAGCCGGGACGCCTCGCGGATCGCGTTGCCGCCGAAGCGGGCGCCGGGCCGGTAGGAGACCCCCGAGTCGAACGGCACGCTGACCACGGCGACGTCGGCCCGTCCGCCGACCTCGTCGAGGCGTGGCAGCCGCGCGAAGGTCGCGGGCCCGGCGTATCTCGGGACGCGCGACGAGTCGACGGGGCCGCGGGGCGTGTCATACGTCTCGTCACTGCTGGTCATACCGTTGTGCCTGCTTTCCTGTACCTCGATGGTGTGCCCGGCGAGCCGCTCTCGCGCCAGAGTAGAGCGGCTGGGGCGCCGCGCGCTCCTCGGAGCCCGTCACCGACTTGAAGCAGTGCCGAAGTGGCGTGACCTGCGTCGCAGCGGCGGGACACCAGGGGGGCTGGGGGTGTTGTCTGCCTCACAATGGGAGGCATGCCCATACCCGCGATTCCCAGCCGCGCCGAGCTTGTCGATCACCTCGTGAGAACCCGCATCGCGGGTGACGTCGCCACGCCCCGCGAGAACAACCTCTCCCACTACCGCAAGCTGGCGAACGGCGAACGGCACTACTGGCTCGGGCTGGAGCTGGGCGGCCGCTGGACCGACGAGCAGGACGTGCTCGCGGTGATGGCGGAGCGGGTCGGCGTCAACGACGATCCCGAACACCGGTACGGGCAGGACACCATCGACCCCGAGCTGACGGTCGCCGCGCTGGAGCGGCTCGCGGCCCGGCTGCGCAAGGCGGCCGACGGACAGCAGCGGGTGCTGTTCGCGACCGGCCACCCGGGCGGCCTGCTCGACGTGCACCGCGCCACGGCTGAGGCGCTGCGGGCCGCCGGGTGCGAGATCGTCGTCATCCCGGACGGTCTGACGACGGACGAGGGGTACGTGTTCCAGTTCGCGGACGTGGCGGTGCTGGAGCACGGGGCCTCGCTGTGGCACACGCACTCCGGCGAGCCGATGCGCGCGATCCTCACGGGGCTCGAACGGCAGGGCCGCCCGCTGCCGGACCTGGTCGTCGCCGACCACGGCTGGGCGGGGTACGCGGCGCAGCACGGCATCGACTCGGTCGGTTACGCCGACTGCAACGACCCGGCGCTGTTCCTGGCCGAGGCGGAAGGCACCCTCCAGGTGGCCGTTCCGCTCGACGACCATGTGACGAGCCCGCGCTTCTACGACCCGCTGACGGCGTTCCTGCTGAACGCGGCCGAGCTGCTCGGCGAGTAGAACGCGGGAAGTAGAACTCGGGGAGAACTCCTGTTCAGGGGGTGCGGGGGATCCTGATGACGCCCTCCTGGATGACCGTGATGGCCAGCTGTCCGTCCTGCGTGTAGATGCGGCCCTGGCCGAGGCCACGGCCGCCGGACGCGGACGGTGACTCCTGGTCGTACAGCAGCCATTCGTCGGCGCGGAACGGGCGGTGGAACCACATCGCGTGGTCCAGCGAGGCGCCGACCACGTCCCCGACCGCCCAGCCGCCCCGTCCGTGCGCGAGCAGGATCGAGTCGAGCAGCGTGTAGTCGGAGACGTACGTGGCGAGGCAGACGTGCAGCAGCGGTTCGTCGACGGCGCCGCCGAGCTTGCCGTTCGTACGGAACCAGACCTGGGAGCGCGGTTCGCGGTGCTCGCCGAACCTGCCGTACGGCGGGTCGTCGACGTAGCGGATGTCGACGGCCTCGCGGGACTGGAGGAACTTCTCGACGATCGCCGGGTCCAGATGCGCGTACCGGGGGAGCTGTTCCTCGGCCGTGGGGAGCGTCGCCGGGTCGGGGGCGGCGGGCATCGGCGCCTGGTGGTCGAGGCCTTCCTCGTGCTCCTGGAAGGACGCGGAGAGGTGGAAGATCGGCTGCCCGTGCTGGACGGCGACGACGCGGCGCGTGGTGAAGGAGCGGCCGTCGCGGATGCGGTCGACGGTGTAGACGATCGGCGCGCCGGGGTCGCCGGGGCGCAGGAAGTACGAGTGGAGCGAGTGGGCGGGACGGTCCGCGGGGACCGTGCGCCCGACGGCGACGAGTGCCTGGGCCGCGACCTGCCCGCCGAAGACGCGCGGGACGATGGCGGGCCGGGATCGGCCGCGGAAGATGTTCTCCTCGATCTGCTCGAGGTCGAGCAGATCGAGGAGGGACTGCAGTGCCTGACTCATGCGGTCATTTCTACTGAACAGTAATGTCGTAAGCCTTACAGGCCCATGTCGTTAAGCGCCTACAGGCCCATGTCCTTCGCGATGATCGACTTCATGATCTCGCTGGTGCCGCCGTAGATCCGGTTGACGCGGTTGTCGGCGTACAGGCGGGCGATCGGGTACTCGTTCATGAAGCCGTAGCCGCCGTGGAGCTGGAGGCAGCGGTCGATGACGCGGTGCGCGACCTCGGTGCAGAACAGCTTGGCGCTGGCGGCCTCGGCCGGGGTCAGCTCGCCCGCGTCCAGCGCCTCGGTGGCGCGGTCGACGACGGCCTCGGCGGCGTCCACCTCGGCCTTGCAGGCGGCCAGCTCGAACTTGGTGTTCTGGAAGCTGGCGACCGGCTGGCCGAAGACGACGCGGTCCTGGACGTACTGCTGGGTGAACCGGATGGCGGCCTTGGCCTGCGCGTAGGAGCCGTAGGCGATGCCCCAGCGCTCGGAGGCGAGGTTGTGGCCGAGGTAGTAAAAGCCCTTGTTCTCCTCGCCGAGGAGGTTCTCGACGGGAACCTTGACGTCGACGAACGCCAGCTCGGCGGTGTCGGAGGTCTTCAGGCCGAGCTTGTCCAGCTTGCGGCCGATCGAGTAGCCCTCGGACTTGGTGTCCACCACGAGGAGGGATATGCCGTGGCGGCGGTCATCGGCCCTGGGCGCGTCGGTACGGGCGCAGACGATCATCTGGTCGGCGTGGACACCGCCGGTGATGAAGGTCTTGGAGCCGTTGAGGACGTAGTGCGTGCCGTCCTCGCTCAGCTTCGCGGTGGTCTTCATGCCCGCGAGGTCGGAGCCGGTGCCCGGCTCGGTCATCGCGATCGCCCACATCTCCTCACCGGAGACGAACTTGGGCAGGTAGCGCTTCTTCTGCTCGTCGTTGGCGAGCAGTTTGACGTACGGCAGACCGAGCAGCACGTGGACGCCGGAGCCGCCGAAGGACACGCCCGCGCGCGCGGTCTCCTCGTACAGGATGGCCTCGAACTTGTACGAGTCGATGCCCGCGCCGCCGTACTCCTCGTCGACACGGATGCCGAAGACGCCCAGCTCGGCGAGCTTGTAGTAGAACTCGCGCGGCGCCTGGCCGGCGGCGAACCACTCGTCGTGGACGGGAACGACCTCGGCCTCGATGAAGGCGCGAAGGGTCTCCCGGAACGCCTCGTGATCCTCGTTGAACACCGTACGGCGCACGACCCGCACCTCTCTCTTCCGGTCTCTGCCAGCTGTCTTCGCTGTCTTCCAGGCGGCTAAGCGCTTGCTCAGATCAACCGTACCGGCGAGTACGAAGCCCCGTCCAGAGCGCGAGGAGTCGGCGGACCGTAACGCTCATCACTCCCCCGCCGGCCCCGCCGCCGCGAACGCCCCTCTGGCCATCCGGTGCAGCAGCGCCGCCGTGACGCCCCGGCCCGGCAGCCCGCCCGGACGGCCGAGGTGCGGGGTCGAGTTCAGCAGCCCGAACACCGAGTGCACCGCCGAGCGGGCCGTCGGTTCCGTCAGCTCCGGGTACACCTCGCACACCACCTCCACCCACAGCTCGACGTACTGGCGCTGGAGCTGGCGCACCAGTTTGCGGTCACTGTCGCGCAGGCGGTCCAGTTCGCGGTCGTGGAGGGTGATCAGGGGGCGGTCGTCGAGGGCGAAGTCGATGTGGCCCTCGATGAGGGAGTCGAGGAGCGCCTCGGAGTCACCGCCGGCCTCCGACACCCGTCTTTTGCCGCCGGTGAGGAGCTGGCCGCTGATGCCCACCAGCAGTTCGGCGAGCATCGCGTCCTTGCCGGGGAAGTGGCGGTAGAGGCCGGGGCCGCTGATGCCCACCGCCGCCCCTATCTCGTCCACGCCCACGCCGTGGAAACCGCGCTCGGCGAAGAGCCGCGCGGCCTCCTTGAGGATCTGTTCGCGGCGGGTCGGGGCGTCGGTTCTGGTGGCCATGCGAATGATTCTAGACAGGGAGGTTAGCGGTCGTTAACCTGAAGACGTAACGTTAACGCTCATTAACTGGGTGAGGGGACCGCAGGATGCAGGAGGCACCGGAGCTGCACAGCGCGGCGGACCCCGCGTCGGAGGCCTGGCGGGCCAACGAGGCGGCTCACCGCGCGCTGGTCGGGGAGCTGCGGGACAAGCTGGCCGCGGCCCGGCTGGGCGGCGGCGAGCGGGCCCGGGAGAGGCACACCGCGCGCGGGAAGCTGCTTCCCCGGGAGCGGGTCGACCGGCTCCTGGACCCCGGCTCGCCCTTCCTCGAGATCGCTCCCCTGGCCGCCGACGGGATGTACGAGGGGCAGGCGCCCGCCGCCGGTGTGATCGCCGGGATCGGGCGGGTCAGCGGGCGCGAGTGCGTGATCGTCGCCAATGACGCCACCGTCAAGGGCGGCACGTACTACCCGATGACCGTCAAGAAGCATCTGCGCGCGCAGGAGATCGCCCTCGACAACCGGCTTCCCTGTGTGTACCTCGTCGACTCCGGGGGTGCCTTCCTGCCCATGCAGGACGAGGTCTTCCCCGACCGTGAACACTTCGGGCGGATCTTCTTCAACCAGGCGCGGATGTCCGGCGCCGGGATTCCGCAGATCGCCGCCGTGCTGGGGTCCTGTACGGCCGGTGGTGCCTACGTTCCCGCCATGAGCGACGAGGCCGTCATCGTCCGCAACCAGGGGACCATCTTCCTGGGCGGACCCCCGCTCGTGAAGGCCGCGACCGGCGAGGTCGTCACCGCCGAGGAACTGGGCGGAGGGGACGTCCACGCGCGCGTGTCGGGCGTCACCGACCACCTCGCCGAGGACGACGCGCACGCCCTGCGCATCGTCCGCAACATCGCCGCGACCCTCCCCGCGCGCGGGCCGCTGCCCTGGGACGTCCAGCCCTCCGTCGAGCCCAAGGTCGACCCCTACGGGCTCTACGGCGCGGTGCCCGTCGACTCCCGCACCCCTTATGACGTACGGGAGATCATCGCGCGCGTGGTCGACGGTTCGCATTTCTCGGAGTTCAAGGCCGAGTTCGGGCAGACCCTCGTCACCGGCTTCGCCCGCATCCACGGCCACCCGGTCGGGATCATCGGCAACAACGGCATCCTGTTCTCCGAGTCCGCCCAGAAGGGCGCCCATTTCATCGAACTGTGCGACCAGCGCGGCATCCCCCTGCTGTTCCTCCAGAACATCTCGGGCTTCATGGTGGGCCGGGACTACGAGGCGGGTGGCATCGCCAAGCACGGCGCCAAGATGGTCACGGCCGTGGCCTGCACGCGCGTGCCCAAGCTGACGGTCGTGGTCGGCGGGTCGTACGGCGCGGGCAACTACTCGATGTGCGGCCGGGCGTATTCGCCGCGCTTCCTGTGGATGTGGCCCGGCGCCAAGATCTCGGTCATGGGCGGCGAACAGGCCGCGTCCGTCCTCGCGACCGTCAAACGGGACCAGTTGGAGGCCCGTGGGGAGTCCTGGCCGGCGGCGGACGAGGACGCCTTCAAGGACCCGATCCGCGCGCAGTACGAGCGTCAGGGCAACGCCTACTACGCGACGGCCCGGCTCTGGGACGACGGGGTCATCGACCCGCTGGAGACCCGTCAGGTACTGGGTCTCGCGCTCACCGCCTGCGCCAACGCGCCACTGGGCGACCCCCAGTTCGGCGTCTTCCGGATGTGAGGACCCATGTTCGACACAGTGCTTGTCGCCAACCGCGGTGAGATCGCCGTCCGTGTCATCCGTACGCTGCGGACGCTGGGCGTGCGCTCCGTCGCGGTCTTCTCCGACGCGGACGCCGACACGCGGCACGTACGGGAGGCCGACACCGCCGTCCGGCTGGGACCGGCGCCGGCCGCCGAGAGCTATCTGTCCGTCGAGCGGCTCCTGGAGGCGGCCGGCCGCACCGGCGCCCAGGCCGTGCACCCGGGGTACGGCTTCCTCGCGGAGAACGCGGCCTTCGCGCGCGCGTGCGTCGACGCCGGGCTCGTCTTCGTCGGGCCGCCCGCCGACGCGATCTCCCTGATGGGCGACAAGATCCGCGCCAAGGAGACCGTGAAGGCGGCCGGGGTGCCCGTCGTACCCGGCGGACGTGACCCCGAACTCGCCGAAGCCGCACGAGAGTTGGGTGCGCCGGTGCTGCTGAAGCCCAGTGCGGGTGGCGGCGGCAAGGGCATGCGTCTGGTCCGGGATCTCGCCACCCTGGAGGAGGAGATCGCCGCCGCGCGTCGCGAGGCCCGCGCCTCCTTCGGTGACGACACGCTCCTGGTCGAACGGTGGGTGGAGCGGCCCCGGCACATCGAGATCCAGGTCCTGGCCGACGCCCACGGCAACGTCGTGCACCTGGGCGAGCGCGAGTGTTCGCTCCAGCGGCGCCACCAGAAGCTCATCGAGGAGGCGCCCAGTGTGCTCCTCGACGAGTCGACGCGGGCCGCGATGGGCGAGGCGGCAGTCCAGGCGGCGCGCTCGTGCGGGTACGAGGGTGCGGGCACGGTCGAGTTCATCGTCCCGGGCGGGGACCCGTCGTCGTACCACTTCATGGAGATGAACACCCGCCTCCAGGTCGAGCATCCGGTGACGGAGCTGGTCACCGGCCTCGACCTGGTGGAATGGCAGCTGCGGGTCGCGGCGGGCGAGGCCCTGTCCTTCGGGCAGGAGGAGGTCCGCCTGACCGGGCACGCCGTGGAGGCCCGTATCTGCGCGGAGACCGTGTCCGTGCGGGCGGGTGCGCGCGGCTTCCTGCCGTCCGGCGGCACGGTGCTCGCCCTCCACGAACCCTCCGGTGACGGCGTACGCACCGACTCGGGGCTGAGCGAGGGCACGGAGGTCGGGTCGCTGTACGACCCGATGCTGTCCAAGGTGATCGCCTACGGCCCCGACCGCGCGACGGCGCTGCGCAAACTCCGCGCCGCCCTCGCCGAGACGGTCACCCTGGGCGTACCGACCAACGCGGGGTTCCTGCGCCGGCTCCTGGCCCATCCGGCGGTCGTGGCAGGCGAGTTGGACACGGGGCTGGTGGAACGCGACGTCGACGCCCTCGTATCGGACGGGGTGCCGGAGGAGGTCTACGAGGCGGCGGCGGCCGTACGGCTGGAGGCGCTGCGGCCGAAGGCGACGGTCGGCGGCTGGACGGATCCCTTCTCCGTGCCCAGCGGCTGGCGACTGGGCGGCACACCGAAGCCGCCGGCCTTCTGGCTGCGGGTGCAGGACCCGGTGGAGTACGTCCCCCGGGGCACCCACACGGTCACGGAAACCCACGTCTCGGTGGTCCTGGACGGCGTCCGCCACACCTTCCACCGCGCCGCCGACTGGCTGGGCCGCGAGGGCGACGCCTGGCAGGTCCGCGACCACGACCCGGTGGCGGCCTCCCTGACCGGCGCCGCCCGCTCCGGCGCCGACCCCCTCACCGCACCCATGCCCGGCACGGTGACGGTGGTGAAGGTGGCCGTCGGGGACGAAGTGGCCGCCGGTCAGAGCCTGTTGGTGGTCGAGGCGATGAAGATGGAGCACGTCGTCGCCGCCCCGCACGCGGGCATCGTCGCCGAACTGGACGTCACCCCGGGGACAACGGTCGCCATGGACCAGGTACTCGCCGTGATCATCCCTGCGGAGCTCTTGGCAGAGCCCCTGGCCACGTCCTTGGCAGAGGAGGAGAAATGACGCTCCCCATGGTCGTACCGGCTCCGGGTCTGCCCGCGCGGGTCAGGATCCACGAGGTCGGCGCGCGGGACGGGCTGCAGAACGAGAAGGTGACCGTCCCGACGGAGGTGAAGGCGGAGTTCATCCGCCGACTGGCCGCCGCCGGCCTGACGACGATCGAGGCGACCAGCTTCGTCCACCCCAAGTGGGTGCCCCAACTCGCCGACGCGGAGCAGTTGTTCCCGCTCGTCAGCGATCTGAGCGAGCTGAGCGATATGAAGGTGGCGCTCCCGGTCCTGGTGCCGAACGAACGCGGCCTGGACCGGGCCCTTGCGCTCGGCGCACGCCAGGTCGCCGTCTTCGCCAGCGCGACGGAGTCCTTCGCGAAGGCCAACCTCAACCGGACGGTCGACGAGTCGCTGGCCATGTTCGAGCCGGTGGTGTCCCGGGCCAAGGCGGCGGGCGCCTCGGTGCGCGGCTATCTCTCCATGTGCTTCGGCGACCCGTGGGAGGGCCCGGTCCCGGTCACCCAGGTCGTCCGGGTGTGCCGGGCGCTGCTCGACATGGGCTGTGACGAACTGAGCCTGGGCGACACGATCGGCGTCGCGACGGCGGGTCATGTGCGGCGCCTGCTGGCCGAGTTGAACGAGGCCTCCGTACCGACGTCGTCCCTGGCCGTGCACTTCCACGACACCTACGGCCAGGCGCTGGCCAACACCTACGCAGCGCTGGAGCACGGCGTCACGACGGTCGACGCCTCGGCGGGCGGCCTCGGCGGCTGCCCGTTCGCGAAGTCCGCGACCGGCAACCTGGCGACCGAGGACCTGGTGTGGATGCTCCAGGGCCTCGGCATCGAGACCGGCGTCGACCTCACGAGCCTGGTCGCCACGAGCACATGGATGGCCGACCGGTTGGGCCGGCCGAGCCCGTCCCGCACCGTACGAGCTCTTTCCCACCAGGATTCCGAGGAATCCACGGAATCCCAGGAGCAGTGAGGACCATGGACCACAAGCTCTCCCCCGAACTGGAAGAACTCCGCCGTACGGTCGAGCAGTTCGCGCACGATGTCGTGGCCCCGAAGATCGGCGACTTCTACGAGCGGCACGAGTTCCCGTACGAGATCGTCCGCGAGATGGGCCGGATGGGCCTGTTCGGGCTGCCGTTCCCCGAGGAGTACGGCGGGATGGGCGGCGACTATCTGGCGCTGGGCATCGCGCTGGAGGAACTGGCGCGGGTCGACTCGTCGGTGGCGATCACCCTGGAGGCCGGGGTCTCGCTGGGCGCGATGCCCATCCACCTCTTCGGCACCGAGGAGCAGAAGCGCGAGTGGCTCCCCCGTCTCTGCTCCGGTGAGATCCTGGGCGCGTTCGGGCTGACGGAACCGGACGGCGGCTCGGACGCGGGTGCGACGCGGACGACGGCACGCCTTGACCCCGACACCGGTGAATGGGTGATCAACGGGACGAAGTGCTTCATCACCAACTCGGGCACGGACATCACGGGCTTGGTGACGGTGACGGCGGTGACGGGCCGCAAGGCGGACGGCAGGCCGCTCATCTCCGCGATCCTCGTCCCCTCCGGAACGCCGGGCTTCACGGTGGGGGCACCGTACTCGAAGGTCGGCTGGAACGCCTCGGACACGCGCGAGCTGTCCTTCGCGGACGTGCGGGTCCCGGCGGCGAACCTGGTCGGCGAGGAGGGGCGCGGCTACGCCCAGTTCCTGCGCATCCTCGACGAGGGGCGCGTCGCGATCGCGGCGCTGGCGACCGGACTCGCCCAGGGGTGCGTGGACGAGTCGGTGAAGTACGCCAAGGAACGGCAGGCGTTCGGGCGGCCGATCGGCGCGAACCAGGCGATCCAGTTCAAGATCGCCGACATGGAGATGAAGGCCCACACGTCCCGCCTGGCCTGGCGGGACGCGGCCTCCCGTCTGGTGACGGGCGAGCCCTTCAAGAAGGAAGCGGCCCTCGCCAAGCTGTACTCGTCGACGGTCGCGGTGGACAACGCCCGCGACGCGACCCAGATCCACGGCGGCTACGGCTTCATGAACGAGTACCCGGTGGCCCGGATGTGGCGCGACTCGAAGATCCTGGAGATCGGGGAGGGCACCAGCGAGGTCCAACGGATGCTCATCGCGAGGGAGTTGGGGTTGGGGATGGAGATGGCGGGCTGAGGTCCACGGACAGGGCCCCGGTGATCGCGGCGGCGTGCCGGAAGGCGCTGTGGGCCGCCGCGACGACCTGGTCCTGGGTGCCCGGGTCGGTGAGGGCCCGGTTCATACGGTCGGTGAGGCGGGCCCAGCGGTCGCGGTCGCCGCTCGTGTAGTAGGCGACGCCGTCCGCGCCGGGCAGGCGGTAGGCGGCGGTGACGTACGGGTGGAGGACGAGGGCGCCGAGCGTCGACCCCTCCATGACGTAGAGGAAGCCGAGGAGGGCGGGGAGATCGGACGCGTCGGCCCGCCGCCGTATCTCCGCCGCGAACGCCTCCGCTTCCTCGGCCGCCCAGGGACCGGGCGACGTGCCGAGGTTCGCGAAGTAGGCCAGGTCCCGCTCGATGAAGGGGAGTTTGCGGAGGTCCGGGGACCACACCGGGTCGGCGGGAGAGCCCGTGACGCGGGTCGGCTCGCCTTCGAGGGGACCTTCGAGCCTCCCTTCGAAGGCCCCTTCGAGGGTCTCCAACACCAGTCGATAGGCGGCGAGTTGGCAGACGTACCGCTCGATGGGAAGCGTCCCGGCGATCATCGCGCCGGCGAACGGGGTGGCCTCCAGCGCGTCGTGCCAGGCACGGGTGCTCGTACGCAGTCGCTCGACCACTGCGGCCGGGGCGGCCGTCATGCGCCGTTCCGCTGCTGGAGGGTCTCGTGGAGACGGTCGATGAGGTGGCCCTTGCGTTCGATGGTGAGGTCGAAGTAGGCCGCGCTGCGGTCGGACCGGCACACGCCGTACACGCTCTTCTTGGCCTCGCGCTTCAGCCGTACCGCTTCGGCGGCGAGCGAGAGGAGCGTCGGCTCCAGTTTCGGATGCCCGAGGACGTACGCCTTGAGCTGTTCCCCGGCCAGACCCGAGCAGTCCGGGTCGAGCAGTTCGAGGAAGACCCGGTTGCTGAGCCCGTCGTAGTCCTCGTGGATCCGGCCGCCGCCGAACTCGGGTACGAAGTCGGTCAGGTCGTTGAACAGTTGGCTCGCCAGGCCGAGTTGGCGCATGGCGGCGTCCAGGGTGTACTGCTCCTCGTCGACGACGCGCAGGCCCGCGAGCGCCGAGTCGAGCGGCATCCGGAAGAGGGTGCCGGTCTTGAGGGCGGCCAGCGACTCCCAGTAGGCCGCGCGCTCCTCGACGGGCGCGGCGATCAGCTCGGCGCGGGTCTGCTCCGTACGGGTGGACAGGTCGACGGCCTGACCGGTGAAGCCGCTTTCGACCGCCCGCAGCAGACTGTCCACGACCTCGGGATCGGCGGCGTGCCGCAGGACGGCCGCGATCAGCCAGGAACCGGTGTTGAGGGCGAGCGGCACGCCGTGGGTCACGTGGAGCGCGGGTTCGCCGTAGCGGATCGCGCTGCCGTCCTGGATGTCGTCGATCGCGACGAACGCCTTCAGCATGACCCGTACGGCCACGGCGGCCCGCCGGACGACGGCCAGGTCGGCCGCGGAATCCCCGGCCCCGGTCTCGATTCCGCTCGCGTTCCCCGTCTCGTTCCCGGTCTCGTCCCCGATTTCGTCGGGGAAGCCCCGGTAGTTTCGGTAGGCCCAGTAGACCATCGACGGTCGCAGCGGGGCCCGGTCGCCGCCGGGCGCCCCGGCGCTCGGCGGCAACGCCTCCTGGCCCACCTTGGAACCGACGGCATCGGCGACGGGCTCGTACAGGGAGCGCCGCAGGGCGGACTCGTACAGGGAGTGCGAGTCCCCCGAGGACACCGCTGCGGGAGCGGTCAGTGAACCGAGAAACTCGGCCAGATCGTCCTCCAACAGCGCCGCGTCGCTCCGCACCACCGCCGCCACCGCTTCCCGCGCTCCCGCTGCTGCCGCGTCAGCGACTCTCTCCGTGGCACCCATACCCGCCTCGGCCTCCTCTTCCAGCTCCCGCCCCCGACCCCCGTCGACAGGCAGAAGCGTGATCGCTACCGACCGGAGTAGCAATGGAGTTCGACCCCAATCAAGCCAGGGCGGCGCCGATATGGCGAGATCCGGCCCCTGTTGGCGACGACGGCGACAGCTTACGGACCCGTGACGTACCGGGCGCGGCGCTGCCGTGCGGTGCGGCCGGGGTCCTAGCGTTTCGGGCATGCGAGTAATGGTCACCGGCGGTGCCGGGTTCATCGGGTCCCATGTCGTCGAGGCGCTGAGCGCGCGGGGGCACGAGGCGGTCGTGTTCGACCTGCGGGACGGGTCGGACGTACGGGATGCCGGGGCGGTCGCCGCCGCGCTGCCCGGTGTGGACGCCGTGTGTCATCAGGCGGCGATGGTCGGCCTGGGTACGGGGTTCGGCGACGCGGCCGACTACGTCTCCCACAACGATCTCGGAACCGCCGTACTGCTGACCGCGATGGCCGAGGCGGGGGTCCGGCGGCTCGTGCTCGCCGGGTCGATGGTGGTGTACGGCGAGGGGCGGTACGTCTGCGAGCGGCACGGGGTGGTGCGGCCGGGGCCCCGGGCCGTCGCCGACCTGGACGCGGGACGGTTCGAGCCCCGGTGCCCGGAGTGCGGCGCCGAACTGACGCCGGGGCTGGTCGGCGAGGACGCTCCCGTCGACCCCCGGAACGTGTACGCGACGACCAAACTGGCCCAGGAGCACCTGGCGGCGGCGTGGGCCCGGTCCACGGGCGGCGCGGCTGTGTCGCTGCGCTACCACAACGTGTACGGGCCGGGAATGCCCCGCGACACCCCGTACGCGGGGGTCGCCTCCTTCTTCCGGTCCGCGCTCGCCCGCGGTGAGGCGCCGCGCGTCTTCGAGGACGGCGGGCAGCGCCGGGACTTCGTCCACGTACGGGATGTGGCGGCGGCCAACGTGGCGGCGCTGGAGGCGAGTTCGGGCGGCCGGGGCGCGGCGGCCCTCACCGCGTACAACTGCGGCAGCGGGGTGCCGCACACGGTCGGCGAGATGGCGCGGGCGCTGGCCTCGGCGTACGGCGGGCCCGAGCCGGTGGTGACCGGGGAGTACCGGCTGGGCGACGTGCGCCACATCACGGCGGACTCGTCACGGCTGCGCGTCGAGCTGGACTGGAAGGCGGAGGTCGGCTTCGCGGAGGGCATGCGGGAGTTCGCGGCGGCGAAACTGCGCGGCGAGGCGGAGTAGACGGGGCCAGGTACCGGGGGGGGTAGGCGGGGCCAGGTACGGCCCGAGGCGGGTACGGACGGAGACGGGTACGGACGGAGCGGGCCGGCCGGGCTTACGCCGGGGGCGGGTACGGACGGAGCGGGCCGGGCTTACGCCGGGGCCGTCGGGAGGGTCACCTCGAAGCGGCAGCCGCCAGGGACGTTGTGCACGGCGGCCTGTCCTCGGTGGGCCTCGACGATGCCACGGACGATCGCGAGGCCCAGGCCCGCTCCACCCGGGGGTGTACGGGCGTGGGTGCCGCGCCAGCCCGTGTCGAAGACGCGTGACAGGTCCTCCTCGGGGATGCCTCCGCAGCCGTCGGTGACGGAGAGGACGACGCCCTCGCCCGACCGTTCGGCGGCGATCGCGACCGTGCCGTCCGCCGGAGTGCGCCGGATCGCGTTGACCAGCAGGTTCCCCAGGACCCGGCTCATCTCCTTGCCGTCCACCTCGACCGGCACGGGTTCGACGCGGTCGCCGACCAGCCATACGCCGTGCTCCCGGGCCAGCGGATCCGCGCCCGCGAGGGCGTCGCCGACGAGGTCGTACAGCGAGATCCGGGACGTGGACAGGGCGAGGGCACCGGCGTGGATACGGGAGAGTTCGAAGAGGTCGCCCACCATGCCGTTGAGTCGTTCGACCTCGGTGCGGATCTGACGCAGGTAGCGGGCGGGGTCGGCGGCCACGCCGTCCTCCAGGGCCTCGGACATCGCGCGCAGGCCCGCGAGCGGGGTCCGCAGGTCGTGCGAGATCCAGGCGACGAGTTCCCGGCGGGAGGACTCCAGGGCACGCTCACGGTCACGGGACTCGGCGAGTTTCGCGCTGGTGGACGCCAGTTCGCGGCTCAGCGCCTCGAGTTCGGCGGTGGCCGCCCCGATGGGTGGGGCGAAGGCTCCGCCTTCGCCGAACGAACGGGCGGCACGCGTGAGTTCCCGGCTGCGGGCGACGACCCAGCGGCCCAGCACCAGCGCGGTCGCCAGGGAGACGACCGCCGCCATCGCGACGACCGTCGTGACCACGCTCAGGTCGTGCACGGACAGGAACATCGCCTCCGCCACGGCCAGCGTGCCCGCGAGCATCGCGGTCACGGTGACGGCGGCGACGACCGCGAGCGACATGGTCAGCGAGCGACGCCGGATCAGCCAGAGGGCGCACGCGCCGAGCAGCCCGGCCCCGGCGGCGCCCAGGAAGGCGAACAGGGCGATGAGCAGCATGTCCTGCATGGTCAGACCGCCTTCGGGTCGGTGTTCGGGGCGGTGTCCATGGCGGCGGCTGTGGTTACGGCCGTATCCGCACCCGTACCCGCATCAGTATCCGTATCCGTATCCGTGTCCGTGGAGGGCTCCGCGTCGAAGCGGTAGCCGACGCCCCACACCGTCTGGATCAGCCGGGGCCGGGCCGGGTCGTCCTCGACCTTGCCCCGCAGCCGGCGTACATGGACGGTGACGGTGGACAGGTCGCCGAAGTCCCAGCCCCACACCTCACGCATCAGTTCCTCTCGGCTGTACGCCCGTCCGGGGTGCCTGAGGAGGAACGTGAGGAGGTCGAACTCCCTGATGGTGAGGGCGAGTTCGGCGCCGTTCTTGGTGGCGCGACGGGCTGCCGGGTCGACGCTCAGGCCGGCCGCGCCAAGGAGGTGCGGCCGAGACGGGGCATCGTGCGGGGCGGCGGGACGGGCGCGGCGCAGTACCGACTCCACCCGGAGGACCAGTTCCCGGGGGCTGAAGGGCTTGGTGACGTAGTCGTCGGCGCCCACCTCCAGGCCCAGGATCCGGTCGTCCTCGTCGCCGCGCGCGGTGAGCATGATGACCGGCACGGGGATGCGGGCGCGCATCCGCCGGCACACCTCCAGGCCGTCCATGCCGGGCAGCATCAGGTCCAGGACCACCAGGTCGGGCCGGTGCGCGGCGGCTCGGGCGAGCGCCGAGGGGCCGTCGGCGGCACGGTCCACGACGTAACCGGCCCGGTCGAGGTACCCGGCGACGACCTCGGCGACCGTGGGGTCGTCGTCCACGACGAGGACGCGTCGGGCACCTGGGGCTTCGTACGGCTGCTGCATGCCTCCAGCGTCCCACCGGGCGCCCCTCGGCAGGGCATCCGATCACCGACGTCCGCGTTTCGTAAGAAGCCTAAGTCCGATACGTACCTTCTGTCTCCGTAGGGTGAGAGCCGTGAAGACCTCTCCTGCAACAGACCCGGAAGCGGCCGCGGGATCAGCGGCAGCAGCGCCCGTCGACGTGGTCCTGCCCTGCCTGAACGAGGCCGAGGCGCTGCCCTGGGTCATGGCCCGGATCCCGGCCGGCTGGCGCGCGCTGGTCGTGGACAACGGTTCCACCGACGGCTCGGCCGACATCGCCCGGTCGCTCGGCGCGACCGTCGTCCACGAGTCGCGCCGGGGTTTCGGTGCCGCCTGCCACGCCGGACTGACCGCCGCCACCGCGGACATCGTCTGCTTCTGCGACTGCGACGCCTCGCTCGACCCGTCCCAGCTCGTCCCGTTCGTCCGCCGGGTGCGCGCGGGCGAGGCCGACCTGGTGCTCGGCCGGCGGCGCCCGCAGGCCAGGGGGGCCTGGCCCGTCCACGCCCGGGCCGGCAACCTCGCACTCGCCCGGATGCTGCGCCGCCGTACGGGCCTGCGCCTGCACGACCTCGGCCCCCTGCGCGCCGCCCGCCGGGAGGCGCTGCTCGCCCTCGATCTGACGGACCGGCGCAGCGGCTACCCACTGGAGATGGTCGTGCGCGCGGCCGACGCCGGCTGGCGTATCGCCGAGTACGACGTCCCGTATCTGCCCCGCACCGGCGCCTCGAAGGTGACGGGCACCTGGCGCGGCACCTGGCACGCCGTACGGGACATGAGCCGCGTACTGGCCGAAGCGCCCGCCGCTCAGGCCACTCCGGCTGCCCCGGCCGCCTCCGCCGCTCCGGTACGTGGAAAGGACTCCCGGTGACCCCAATGAACTCCGCGACGACTCTGCTCGTCATCGCCAAGGAGCCCCGGCCGGGCCGGGTGAAGACACGGCTCACGCCGCCGTTCACGCCGGAGGCGGCGGCCGCGCTGGCCGAGGCGTCCCTGGCCGACACCCTGCGTACGGTGGCGGCGACGCCCGCGCGGCGACGCGTGCTGGTGCTCGACGGGAACCCGGGACGCTGGCTGCCGCCCGGTTTCGACGTCGTACCGCAGTGCGCGGGCGGCCTGGACGAGCGGCTGGCCCGTGCCTTCGCGGACTGCGACGGGCCCGCGCTGCTCATCGGCATGGACACCCCGCAGGTGACGCCCGAACTGCTCACCGTGGACTTCGCGGACTGCGACGCGTACTTCGGCCCGGCCGAGGACGGCGGCTTCTGGGCCCTGGGGCTCGCCGAACCCGACCCCGGCCTGCTGCGGGGCGTGCCCATGTCGACGCCCACGACGGGCGCCGTCCAGCGGGCGCGGCTTGTCGCGGCGGGCCTGCGTGTACGCGACCTGCCGCATCTGCGGGACGTCGACACGGTGGCGGACGCGGAGGCGGTCGCCGACATGGCACCGGGGACCCGCTTCGCCGCGGAACTCCAGCGCCACAGGGCGGTCACGGGCCGATGAGCATCACGCACGAGACGGCTACGGGGCACGCGCCGGACCCGACCCAGAACTCCGGCCGGACGGTGCTCGACAGCGCCCCGGAAAGCCCCGCGCCCGACACAGCCCCCCGCCCCTGGTCGGCCGACCCCTACTCCCAGGCCCTGCGCGCCGGGCGCGGTCCGCTCTTCCTCCGTCGTCACGACGGCTGGCTGCTGCCGCTGGAGGTGGAACGGTGGTGCGCGCGGGCCGACGAGGTGGACCGGCAGGTGCTGGAGCGCTGCGAAGGCGCCGTGCTCGACGTGGGGTGCGGGCCCGGCCGGCTCGTCGCCGAACTCGCGGTTCAAGGGCGGCCCGCGCTCGGTATCGACGTCAGCGAGGCGGCCGTAGACCACACCGTGCGGCTCGGCGGCCAGGCCCTGCGGCGCTCCGTCTTCGAGCCGCTGCCCGGCGAGGGCCGCTGGGACACCGCCCTGCTCATCGACGGCAACGTCGGCATCGGCGGCGACCCAGCTGTCCTGCTGCGCCGGATGACCCAACTCCTCACCCCCGGCGGGCTGTTGATCGTGGAGACCGTCGCGGACGGGGACGTCGGCGAGGTCGACGAGAGGCTCAGCGTACGTATCGTCCGCTTCACCTCCGACGCTCACCGCACCACCGGCCCGAGCTTCCCGTGGGCCCGGCTGGGCACCCCGGCCCTGCTGCGGCACGCGGCGCGGGCGGGCTGGCACCCGGACGGTCAGTGGACGTCGGGCGGCCGTTCGTTCGTCGCGCTGCGCAACCCCGTTGACCGCCCCGCCCACCCGGCCCGCCACACCAACAGAGCCGCCGAGCCGCCGAACAGCACCGCCGTGATCAGCAGCCAGCGGGCCAGGAACTCGTCGCCCGGCAGACCGGCCACGGCCTCGTAGCGTCCCTCCACCCGCCCGCTGATCAGCGGAAACCACATCAACAGGAGAAGAACCGAGAACGCGGCCGGCACCCGGACGTACGAGACCCACGCCCGACGGCCGACCGCACCGAACCCCCGCAGGAGACCCCGGTCCGCCAGCGCGTACAGCGGCAGCAGCACCAGGTCGTGCAGGAGCGCGACCCCCACGAACCACAGCGCCACACCGAACCAGTCATCCGCGAGCAACCGCACTCCCGCATACCCGGCGAGCGCGAACGAGCAGACAAACAAGAGGAGTTGAAGCGGGCTACCGACCACAACCCGCCGGTACGGCCGCCGCAGCACAGCCCTCACAGAACCCCCCGAACTCCCCGAACCAACAGAACGCCACGACCGTCGCGTCATCACAGGTCTCCGAACGTCATCCGGGCCACCCACTTGGTGTTGAGCACCCCGGGCGCCGCCGGGACGATCACCCGCGCCGGGTAGCCGTGGTCGAGGGTCAGGGGCTCGCCGTTGACGAACAGGGCGAGCAGTGAGCGCCCGTCGCGTACCTGGTTGTCGCGCAGCGCCGCCCGGCGAAAGGCGCCGTGCCGTTGCAGGGACTCCACCAGTACGTCGGGCGCCGCGCCGTCCTCGTACCCGACGAGCCCGGCCAGGTCCCGCAGCCGCACTCCCCGCCACCACTGGTCGGACGTGGACCAGCCCTCCACGCAGGCGATGGGCAGCGCGGCGCTGTACAAGGGGAGTTGGAGCAGATCACCCCGACTCAGCCGAACGGTCTGTCCCCCAGGCCCCTCAACGACGAGCCGCCACGCCTCCTCACTCGTCTCCGCCGCGTTGATCCCGCGCGACGCGGCCGTCTTGTTGATCTGGAACCCGCTGGGACCGCCACCGGGCTCGGGCCCGCCGTGCGGGGCGAGTACGGCCGTCTCCCTCAGCGGCGCGTCGAAGCTGCGCCCCGCCGTGGTGACGAACAGCAGCAGCGATCCGCCGCCGACGAACCAGAGGGCGCCACGCCGCGAGACGGTCGGCTCGAACGGCTCCGGGGCAACCAACTCCCCTTCCTCAGTACGCCCGTTGCGCATGTCGCGCAGATTCCGTAGCGCCACCGGCGCCCGCAGCACCACATGCGCCACGAACGCGGCGAAGAACACCCAGGCCCCGTAGAAGTGCAGCGGATAGAAGGACCCGGGGAAGACATAGTCCAGTTGGATGTTGAGCAGACCCGTCGCGAACTCGAACAGCACCCCGCCGACGAGCAACAGCAGCGAGATCCGCTCCAGCGCGTGCGCGAGAGACCGCGCGGGCGGCAGCGCGAACAGCTTCGGCACGACCGACCACAGCTTCGCCAGCAGTACGGGTACGAGCACGATCCCGAGCGTGACGTGGACGCCCTGGGTGAGCCGGTACAGCCAGGGCGGATCGGTCGGCCAGGTGAAGAGGTGGAGGTAGAACCCGAGGAGGCCCTTGTCCGGGGTCAGGTCGTTCACCGGCGACAGGTTCGGGTTGTAGGCGGCGTACGACACGAGTCCCGTCACGAACAGCACCGTGATCCCCCCGAGCAGCACCACGCCGAGGACGGAGGTGAACCAGGGCCCCCGCACAGGGCTGCGCCAGACCCTCGGCGAGGTGGGCGAACCGGGATGAACGGGGAGTTTCAGTTCGGGCATGCCCCGACCGTAGGACCGGGGACGCCCGCAGAACGGGAGGCGCCCCCGGCGGCGGCGCGGGGCCTCAGACGCGGTGCACGGTGTGCAGGGTCGTGGCGTAGGTCCCCGTGCCGTCCAGCAGGGAGGCGCCGCCGAGGTCGCTCATCGTGGGCCCGTTGACGGTCTTACGGCTGGAGAGGAACCGGCGCTTGCCCGCCGCGTCCAGGCCCAGATAGATGCCGACGTGATCGACGGTGACCGTCGGGCTGCCCGGGTCGCCTGGGTTGTCGTCGCCGGAGTCGGCGTTGAAGAGGACCAGGTCACCGGGTTGGAGCAGCGCGGCGGCGGGCGGGTTGGTGCCGTCGGTACGGTCGACGCGTACCCCTGGACAGTGGTCGGCCATGTGCCGGGACTTGCGCGGGATACGGAGGCCTGTGGTGTCCTCACCGGCGGCCATCGGGACGCCCAGGTGATAGCCGTACACCATGCGCGCGTACCCCGAGCAGTCGAGATTGCCGACCTGCTTGCTGGAGGGCCCGGTGTGGACGCCGTCGTCGAAGGTCCAGCCGACGTTCATGTACTCATGGAAATCGGCGCCTTCGTAGCGGAGGCCGTGGGGATCGAGATACCCGTACCCGGCCTCGCCCAGCACCTGCTTGTCCTGGGCCGGCCCGGCCCCCGCTGTGACGGCGGGCGCGCCACCGAGAAACATCGCGGCGTACGCGAGCACGTCAGGGGCGGTGGACCCGACCCATCCCCGTACGGTCCGCTCCACCTCCTGCGTCCAGGTGCCGTCGAAGGGCTGGGGCAGCACCCGTACCCAGTCGCCGTGCGTGACACTCGGCGGGACGTCCCAGTTGGCGGCGTCGACCTGGAAACGGCTGACGGCGAGTGTGACCGGCAGATTGGTGCACCCGGTACCGGCCAGCGCGCGCAGCCCCACGCGCCCCTTGCCGAAGGTGGCGTCGCCGACCTCGACGGCCCACGCGGACGGCTCCGCCGACGCCGAGGCCCACGCCTTGACCTGGATGACCGAGCCCTCGCGCCGCACCCGTATCGTCCACCGCGTACCCGCGCCCACACCCGTGGCCAGGGTCACGGACGGGGCCAACTGCGTGACGACATCGGCGACTTCCTTCTCGACACGCAGTTGCACGGCACCCGTGGTGAGAAAGGACAGCCGGGCCCGGTAGTTGTTGTGCGTGTCCTGGAATCCGAAGGACAGCGCGTACGAACACGCCTCCCCGGCAGGCACCTTGTCGAACGATGCCACCGCGCGCACATCGACATCGGCGATCTCACCGTCTCGCAGGCTGGCATGCCGACTGACGTTCTCCGAGGTCAACGCGATCTTCCCGGCCCCCGGCACCACCGAGAAGTCGGTGTCGACACCCCCGACCGTGGACCAGCTGCCACCCCCGGGCGAGGTACCCCAGTACGCCCGTCTCGCCTCCGGGAGCGTCAGATCGGGCAGGGTGCGCTGAAAGTCGTCGACAAAGTGCCGCTTGTTCTCGACGAACGTCCGCTGCGGGCCCGGCAGTACGACGGTCCGGGCACCGCGCGTCAGCAGCGCGACGCGCTTACCGCCGGAGGTGACCTCGGTACGGGACGGGGTTCCTGGGAGAACGGTGGTGGTGAGGGCGGTGCTGAGGGTCAGGGGCGTGAAGTAGGAGGCGTTGAGCGGGGCGAGGGTCACGGCGGAACGGGCGCCTGCGGCGAGGGCGTTCACCGCCGCACTGTTCGGCGGCGCGAAGGGCTGGACAGTGACGGCTGAACCGGCGGCGCGGGCCGGCGAGACGGCCAGGGCACTGAGCGGGAGGGAGGCAGCGGAGGTGGCGATGGCTGCGAGCAGGTGACGCCGGGATGTTGTGGGCATGGCGAACATGATCTCGCAAGACCCCCGACCTCTCCCCTCACTCAATGAACTCGCTCCACTACTCTTGATGCGCACCGTCCGCCCTCGCCGCCTCGGAGTACCCCCCTCCAAGGTGCCCGTCCTCCCAGGCATCGGGAACAATCACTCCATGGCGGAAATCATCCAGAAGGACGGCACCTGGGTCTTGGACGGTGACATCCTCCGGCTCACCCCTGGGCGCGACAGGAACGTCAGTCTGCTCCGTAAGGAACTGGGTGAACTCACCGTCCCCCTCCGCGCGTTGGCCGGTATCTCCTTCGAGCAGGGCCGGAAGTCGGGGCGGCTCAGGCTGCGCCTGCGTGACGGCGCCGACCCGCTGCTCCAGGCGACCGGCGGCAAGCTGGCGGAGCCCAACGACCCGTATCAGCTGGGCGTCGAGGCCGACCGGTACGGCGTCGCCGAGTACCTCGTGGACGAGGTCAAGACCGCGCTGCTGCTCGACGAGGTGCCTTCCGGCGCCGTCGACCGGTATCTGCTGCCCGGACCCGCCGTACCGCTGTCCGTGTCGGCCGGGGACGGCACCGCGACCTTCGACGGGGAGTGCGTCCGGCTGGAGTGGAACTGGAAGACGGAGGACGCGAAGGCCGCCGCCGGCGCCCGTTCCCTGGCCGTCGCCGACATCACGGCCGTGGAGTGGCATCCGGCGGTGGGCCTCGAGAACGGCTACCTGCGCTTCAGCGTGCGGCACGCGCCGACCAAGGCCCCGCCGAAGTACGATCCCAGCTCCGTCGAGCTGTGGGGGTTCAAGAAGGATCCGCTGATGGCGTTGGTCGCGGCGGCCGTCCAGGCCCGTCTGCCGCATCCGGGGGCGCCCTTGGCGGACGTACCACCGCAGCGGCACAAGGAGCTCGCCGCGCCGCCGGTCGAACACGACCATGACGCCCTGCTCCGGCGGCTGCGCGAGCTCGGTGAGCTGCATCGGACGGGCGTACTGACGGACGACGAGTTCGCGCACGCCAAACAGGCGGTCCTCAAGCGCATGTAGGAACACGCGCCCAGGAACCGCCTGTTGGTGTCACTCGCAACTCATTCGTACGCCCCGCCTTCCGGGCGTACGCGCATGGTCAGCGTGCGCGGCGGGCGACCGTGAAGCGGTCGACCTCCTCGCCCGTCTCCGCGATTCCGCGCACCGTCAGCGTGGCGTGGCGGCCCTTGGCGGCGGGGGTGACGTCGACGCGCAGGAACGAGTAGTCGAGGTAGCGCACGCGCGACCAGGTGACCGTCTCGTTGACCTTGCCGTCCTTGGTGTTGATGAAGGAGGCGACCGAGTCGACCTCGTTCTCGTGGCCCTCGTAGGAGAGCGGGGCGGTGAACGCGTACAGGCTGCGGCCGGCCGCGCCCGCCGTCACGTAGACGACACCCTCGGTCTCGGGGTACGCCGTGCCGCCGATCGGGAGCTTCTTGGTGACCGCGCCGCCCTTGATGATGTCGGTGCGCTCGTACTGGTGGTTGTGGCCGTTGATGACCAGGTCGACCGTGTACTTCTCGAACAGCGGCACCCACTCCTGGCGCACGCCCCCCTCCGAGGCGTGCGCGGTGGAGGTGCAGTAGGCGCAGTGGTGGAAGAAGACGACGACGAAGTCGACGTGCTTGGACGCGCGGAACTTCTTGAGCTGCGCCTCCAGCCACTTGGTCTGGGTGCCGCCGGAGATGCCGAGGTTGGCCGGGATCTCGAAGGAGATGTCGTTGGCGTCGAGCGAGATGACCGCCGTGTTGCCGTAGACGAAGGAGTAGACGCCGGGGAGGTTCTTCTTGTCCGGGCCGTTGTCGGGGAGGTTCCAGCGGGCGTCCTCGCCGCCGTAGCCGTTGGGCGAGTACCAGGCCTCCATGTCGTGGTTGCCGTAGGCCGGCATCCACGGCACGGACTTGGCGACGGACTCGGTCTGCGCGAGGAACTGGTCCCACACGCGGGAGTCGAAGCCGGTGTCGGTGGTCTTGCCCTGGCCGGCCGGGTCGCCGTACGCGATGTCACCGGCGTGCAGGTGGAAGGCCGGGTTCTGGCCGAGGAGCAGGCTGTTGTTGGCGAGGGCGTGGTAGCTGACACCCTCGTCGCCGAAGGCCGTGAAGGTGAACGGCTTCTTGTGGTCGGGGGCGGTGGTGAAGGTGCCGAGGGTGCCCAGCAGGTGCGCCTCGGCCGGGTCGAAGCCGGCGTGGCCGACGCCGTAGTAGTACGTCTTGCCGGGACGCAGGTGGGTGAGCTTGGCGTGCAGGTAGTACTGGGTGTGGTCGCCGCTGGCGCCGATCCCGGCCGGGGTGTAGAGGGTGCGGACCTCGGCCTCGATCTTGCGGGAGAGGTCCCAGGGGTGGGCGCCGATCCGGATGAAGGGCTTCTGCACCGCGACCGGGACCTGCCAGGAGACGGTGATCTCCGTGCGGGGGTCGTTGCCCCAGGCGAGGTGCCGGCCGAACGGGGCGACGAGCGCGCCGTTGACCTTCTCGGTCCGCGTGTACGTCTGCGTCGGTACGGAGGTACGCGTCGCGGCCTGGGCGACGGCGCCCGGGACGAACGCACCGCCCGCGACGGCGCCGACGGTGACGGCGCCGCTTCTGATCATCGTGCGCCGCGAGAACTTGGCGCGAAGGTACTCGTGCTGCTCAGCCATGCTCATGCGCTCGGCAAGCTGCTCGGGTACGCCCATGCGAGGAGTGTCCATGGCTGAAAACGGTGCTCTGAGCAGCCATCGGCACGCAGGACACAGGGTGAACAGGCCCCGAACAGGGTCCCATGAGAGTTTCAACAGGCCGTTGCCCGATATCGGGCAGGATTGTTGCGATTGCCAGCGCTTTACCTCAGGATCATCGGGTGCACGACGAACTCGTTGATCATCTGACGCGTACCACACCCCTGGCCCGGGGCGAGGCACTGCGGGTGATTCAGGACGTTCTCGCCTACTTCGACGAGACGACCGAGGATTATGTCCGTCGTCGCCACCGCGAACTCCAGGCTCAGGGACTGGTGAACGCGGAGATCTTCGACCGGATCGAGGCGGACCTCAAATACCGCGCGGTCGCACCACCGGAGCTCACCCTCCGCCAACTGCGCCGCATCGTCTACGGCTAAACATCCACATACGACAGGGACACTTATATATGTGCGGGATTGTCGGATACATCGGCAGGCGTGACGTGGCGCCACTGCTCCTCGAAGGCCTCCAGCGCCTGGAGTACCGGGGCTACGACTCGGCGGGCATCGTCGTGACCTCGCCGAAGGCGACCGGCCTGAAGATGGTCAAGGCCAAGGGCCGGGTCCGGGACCTGGAGGCCAAGGTCCCCAAGCGCTTCGCCGGCACCACCGGCATCGCCCACACCCGCTGGGCCACGCACGGCGCCCCCTCCGACCACAACGCGCACCCGCACATGTCGGCCGACAACAAAGTCGCCGTCGTCCACAACGGGATCATCGACAACGCCTCCGACCTGCGCAAGAAGCTCGAGGCCGACGGCGTCGAGTTCCTCTCCGAGACGGACACCGAGGTCCTCACCCACCTCATCGCCCGCTCCCAGGCGGACACCCTGGAGGAGAAGGTCCGCCAGGCGCTGCGCGTGATCGAGGGCACGTACGGCATCGCGGTGATGCACGCCGACTTCCCCGACCGGATCGTGACGGCCCGCAACGGCTCGCCGGTCGTCCTCGGCATCGGCGAGAAGGAGATGTTCGTCGCCTCCGACATCGCCGCGCTGGTCACCCACACCCGGCAGATAGTGACGCTGGACGACGGCGAGATGGCCACCCTCAAGGCCGACGACTTCCGCACCTACACGACGGAGGGCACCCGCACCACGGCGGAGCCCACCACCGTGGAGTGGGAGGCCGCCTCGTACGACATGGGCGGCCACGACACGTACATGCACAAGGAGATCCACGAGCAGCCGGAGGCCGTCGACCGCGTCCTGCGCGGCCGGATCGACGACCGCTTCTCCACGGTCCACCTCGGCGGCCTCAACCTGGACGCCCGCGAGGCGCGTGCCGTGCGGCGCGTGAAGATCCTCGGCTGCGGCACCTCGTACCACGCGGGCATGATCGGCGCCCAGATGATCGAGGAGCTGGCCCGTATCCCGGCCGACGCCGAGCCCGCCTCCGAGTTCCGCTACCGCAACGCGGTCGTCGACCCCGACACCCTGTACGTGGCCGTCTCCCAGTCCGGTGAGACGTACGACGTGCTGGCCGCCGTACAGGAGCTGAAGCGCAAGGGCGCGCGGGTGCTGGGCATCGTCAACGTGGTCGGTTCGGCCATCGCCCGCGAGGCCGACGGCGGCATGTACGTGCACGCGGGCCCCGAGGTCTGCGTCGTCTCGACGAAGTGCTTCACCAACACCACCGTCGCCTTCGCCCTCCTCGCGCTGCACCTGGGCCGCACCCGCGACCTGTCGGTGCGCGACGGCAAGCGGATCATCGACGGCCTGCGCAGGCTGCCCGGACAGATCGCGGAGATCCTGGAGCAGGAGGAGGAGATCAAGAAGCTGGCCGAGCAGTACGCCGAGGCCCGCTCGATGCTCTTCATCGGCCGCGTCCGGGGCTACCCGGTGGCCCGCGAGGCCTCCCTGAAGCTCAAGGAGGTCTCGTACATCCACGCCGAGGCCTACCCCGCCTCGGAGTTGAAGCACGGCCCGCTGGCCCTCATCGAGCCCGCGCTGCCCACGGTCGCGATCGTGCCGAACGACGACCTCCTGGAGAAGAACCGCGCCGCGCTGGAGGAGATCAAGGCCCGCAGCGGCCGCATCCTCGCGGTGGCCCACCAGAACCAGGAGAAGGCCGACGAGACGATCGTCGTCCCGAAGAACGAGGACGAGCTGGACCCGATCCTGATGGGCATCCCCCTCCAACTCCTCGCCTACCACACGGCGTTGTCCCTGGGCCGAGACATCGACAAGCCAAGGAACCTGGCGAAGTCGGTAACGGTCGAGTAGCCGACCTGCTTGTGGCTTTCAGGGGCGCGGGGAACTGCGCGACAACCCCCCACCGAGCCCGCAGTGGCCAACACCCGCAGAACGAGCCCCCCGTGTCGCCACCGGACACAGGGGGCTCGCCCATATACGCCGGGAGTCGCCCAACCCCCAGCCTGCGCAGCTAACCGGTGGCCGTCACACCCCGGGTGCGGTGCCCGGCATATACCCTTCACAAGCGCACAAACACCTCTACGCGCGAGTAGGTTCACTCAGCGTGCGGGCAGGGGCCGGGCGGGGCGCCGGGGCCTACGGAATGACCACGACCGGCCGCTGCGCCCGCTTGGCGAGCCGCCCCGCAACGGACCCGAAGATGCGTCCGACGATGCCATGGGTCGAGCCGACGACGATCGCATCGGCCTCGTACTCCCGCCCCACCTCTTCGAGTTCGTGGCAGATGTCGCCACCGCGCTCGACGAGGATCCAGGGCACCTCGGCCAGATAGTCCGCGCAGGCGAGTTCGAGCCCGAGGACCTCGGTCCTGTGGTCCGGCACGTCCACGAAGACGGGTGGTTCGCAGCCGGCCCACACCGTGGTGGGGAGCCGGTTGGCGACGTGCACGATGATCAGGCCCGAACCGGAGCGGTGGGCCATGCCGATGGCGTACGCGAGGGCGCGCTCACTCGACGTCGAGCCGTCGAAACCGACGACGACACCGTGTTTGAACGCGGGGTCGCAGGACTGACGTGGTTCTTCCGCCGCCAAGGGCTCGGCCGCCGTGTGGTCGGCGACGGGGCGCTTGCGGTCCGCGGGTTCCAGGAATTCGTGACCGGCCATGGGATTCTCGGCGTTTTGATCCTCGTGGTGGGACGACGTCATGGGGACGACACCGTGCGGCTAGCTGTGTCCGGGAATCATCTTCCCAACCCCATACCCCCAAGGGTACGGCCGCACTCCTTCGTAGCCCATAGCCCGCACATGCTCCGGACGGGTTCCAGGGAGCATGCCCGAGGGTGTGCCCGTAACGCAATGGTTGCTGCCACGTACAGGCTGTTTCCGCAGGGTTCGCGTACATCCCACCGGGTCGATCACCCTCGCGCACATCTTCCGGACACGATGGCCAGTGACCGACCGCTCGAACAGACGTTGAACCCCGTGACTCGTCGTCACAGGGAGCAGCCATGACCTCACCGCCCCAGGAGTCCGCGAGCGATCTCGTCCGCTGGGCGGCTTTCAGCTGCGTTCTGGTCCCGGTGGTGCTCGTCCTCTGCGGCACCTCCCTGGGCGGCGCCGCCGGTACGGCACTTGGGCTGGCGGCGGTGACGGGGGTATGCCGGGTGCTCATGCGACAGTCCGAGCGCGGCGCGGCGCAGACGCGGGCCGAGGAGAGCGCCCCACACCGGGGGCGGCACGGCAGGGTCCCTTCGGGCGGTCACCGGGGCGGTCGGCACTCCGGCGGAACTTCACCGGTCGATTGACCTGTTTTCGCGCACGCGCCCGATGCTTTTCAGCCAACTTCCGGACACCGCACACCCCTTGGCCGAACAACCCCCAAACCCCCGTTCCACCTGCACTGAAAGGGTCCGGACGGGGCCGCGCACCCTACGCGGATTGGCCACTGCGACGAGGCGCACTTCCCTGCGCGGCCCACTAGTGCAACGCTTCGTGATCGAATGCTTTACGCCAAGTTGCCAAGTCGACAATCTGTCGAGTGACGAACTGGTCACGTCGGCATCATGGGACACAGTAGATTCGATCTTGACTGTCTACGGCGGGGGACTCGTGCAGGACCGAGGGGAAACGTGCAGGAGCGACACAACCGAGGAGCCGCGACCACCGAGGGGGGCTTAGCAGTATGAGCCACGACTCCACTGCCGCGCCGGAAGCCGCGGCCCGGACACTGTCCGGGCGACGCCGCAAGGAGATCGTCGCGGTGCTGCTGTTCAGCGGCGGCCCCATCTTCGAGAGTTCCATTCCGCTGTCGGTGTTCGGGATTGACCGCCAGGACGCCGGAGTGCCGCGCTACCGATTGCTGGTGTGCGCCGGAGAAGAGGGCCCGCTACGGACCACCGGCGGGCTGGAACTGACCGCGCCGAACGGCCTGGAAGCGATCGCACGGGCAGGCACGGTCGTCGTGCCCGCCTGGCGTTCGATCACCGCGCCGCCACCGGAGGAGGCGCTCGACGCACTGCGCCGGGCCCACGAAGAGGGTGCGCGGATCGTAGGCCTGTGCACAGGCGCGTTCGTCCTCGCGGCGGCGGGCCTGCTGGACGGCCGCCCGGCGACAACACACTGGATGTACGCGCCGACGCTGGCGAAGCGCTATCCGTCCGTCCACGTCGACCCACGCGAACTCTTCGTGGACGACGGCGACGTACTGACGAGCGCCGGCACAGCGGCAGGCATCGACCTGTGCCTGCACATCGTGCGGACGGACCACGGCAACGAGGCGGCCGGTGCGCTGGCCCGCCGACTGGTGGTCCCACCGCGCCGGTCGGGCGGCCAGGAGCGCTATCTCGATCGATCTTTACCAGAGGAGATCGGCGCCGACCCGCTCGCCGAGGTCGTCGCCTGGGCGCTGGAGCACCTCCACGAGCAGTTCGACGTGGAGACGCTGGCGGCACGCGCGTACATGTCCCGTCGTACGTTCGACCGCCGCTTCCGCTCGCTCACGGGAAGCGCACCGCTGCAGTGGCTGATCACGCAACGCGTCCTCCAGGCCCAGCGCCTGCTGGAGACGTCGGACTACTCGGTGGACGAGGTCGCGGGCCGCTGCGGCTTCCGTTCCCCGGTGGCCCTGCGCGGTCACTTCCGCCGCCAGCTGGGCTCGTCCCCGGCCGCGTACCGCGCGGCGTACCGGGCACGCAGGCCGCAGGGTGAACGGATGTCCGAACCGGACGGCGTGGTGAGCGGCGTACAGGGCGGCATGGGTACGCCGACCACGGCGGGCCAGGGACACGGCCACGGTCACGACCGCGCCCCCCACCAGGAAAGCCCGGTCCCGATCCAGGCCCGCCGCACGGCGAGCACGGTGGGCCTCTCGGCGGAACACGGCCGGGACCCGTACGTCGGAAACCGCGCGAGCCTGCCGGGGCAGCGGAGCGGCGCGTAACGGTAGGTGACGTGTGAGTGACGGCCGGGCCGGGGGACTCCCCTGGCCCGGCCGTCACTTTCAGCCCGGCCGGGCACCATCCGGCGCGACAGGGGGTCTGGGGGCGGAGCACCCGGCCGAGGCCCACACCGACACCGGCCCCGTAAGGTGAGGCGTATGAACGATCGCATGGTGTGGATCGACTGCGAGATGACCGGTCTCTCGTTGTCCGACGACGCGCTCATCGAAGTGGCCGCACTGGTCACCGACTCCGAGCTGAACGTACTCGGCGAGGGGGTGGACATCGTCATCCGTCCGCCCGACTCGGCGCTGGAGACGATGCCGGAGGTGGTGCGGCAGATGCACACCTCGTCCGGCCTCCTCGACGAGCTCGCCGGCGGTACGACGCTGGCCGACGCCGAGGCGCAGGTCCTGGCGTATGTGCGCGAGCACGTCAAGGAACCGGGCAGGGCCCCGCTGTGCGGCAACACGGTCGGCACGGACCGCGGCTTCCTGCTCCGTGACATGGGCACCCTGGAGGCGTACCTCCACTACCGGATCGTGGACGTCAGTTCGGTGAAGGAGCTGGCCCGGCGCTGGTTCCCGAGGGCGTACTTCAACAGCCCGGACAAGAACGGCAACCACCGCGCCCTCGCCGACATCCGCGAGTCGATCGCCGAACTGCGGTACTACCGCGAGGCCATCTTCGTACCGCAGCCGGGCCCCGACTCGGAGACGGCCCGCAAGATCGCGGCGAAACACGTCCTGCCCGCGGCGCAGTAACCCCCGTACGGCTGCCGGAGAAAAGCCTGGCGCGAGCACCCCTTCAGACCCTGTACACTTTTTCTCGGCCGGTCAGGAAGACCACTCGGACTTCCCAAGCCGGTCATGGTGGGTGTAGCTCAGCTGGTAGAGCACCTGGTTGTGGTCCAGGATGCCGCGGGTTCAAGTCCCGTCACTCACCCTCATATAAGGCCCCTGATCCGCGGAAACGCGGATCAGGGGCCTTTTTTGTTCCCGGCCGTCCCTGGCTCCGTTCTGACGCCGTTCACACCGGGTCAACCCCAGTCCGTGGCGGCCGTCGGTGGGTGGGTCCTGCTGGGGTGGCTCCCTGGTGCGAACTCTGCTCGTGCGGTGGTGTCGTGAGGTGGTCGGCGAGCACGGTCCGCGCGGTCGGAAGCGCTCGGCCGTCGGCAGCCATCCCGAGGGGGGACCATGACATCCATGCCGGTGGCCGGCATCCGGACGGGTACTCCGGCGCAGCCCGCGGATCTCGTTCTGCGCAACGCGAAGATCTACGCGGACTTCGCGGTACTGAGCGACGACTACTTCGCGATCCCCGAAGAGCGGATCCCGAGATCGAGGCACTGCTGACGGTCGTGGGCGGCCGGGTCGTCCACGCCGTCGGCTTCTTCGAAGGCCTGGCGCCACCCGCGCCCCCCGTACAGCCGGACTGGAGTCCCATCGCGCACTTCGGCGGCTATCAGGCCGGCCCCGGTGTCGATCGTTCCGGGCTACGCCAGGCCGAGGGCGTCCGGGACGCCGCCGCCGAATCCGCCGAACAGCTCCGGTGGCGCCAGCGGACGGGCCGGGCCACCGACGGTACGCGGCCACTCGACTCCTTCGGTCCCTTCGATCCCTGCTTCAGCTGAACACCTCTGTCCCCGGTGGAACACCTCTGTCCCCGAACCGATCTGTCCCCGAACCGAAAGGCGACCAGATTTCCATGTCTGCCGAACTCCTGCCTCCGACCGGCCGCCGCGGATTCCTCAAGGGCGCCACCGGCGCCCTCGCCGTCCCGGCCGCCGCCGCCCTCGTCGGCGCGCTGGCCGAACCCGCCCACGCCGATGAGGGCGGGCTGCCCGACTTCGCGCCTATTCCGGCCGCCTCGGTCGGGCCCAGGATGAACGCGGACGGCTACCACGTGGGCCAGATCGCCGGAAACCTCTACTGGGTCACGGACTCCTATTACCAGGCCATGTTCCTGACGACCACGAGAGGCGTCGCCCTCGTCGACGCACCGCCGACCATCGGGCACAACCTGCTCCGCGCGATCGACCAGGTCACCCGGGCCAACGGTCGGCCGAGCAAGGTCACCCACCTGATCTACTCGCACTCGCACGCCGACCACATCGGCGCCGCCGGTCTGTTCGGACCCGACGTCGTCCGGATCTCGCACGCCGCGACGGCCGGCCTGCTGGCCCGCGCTGCGGACCCCAACCGTCCGCTGCCGACGGTCACGTTCCAGGACAAGTACCGGCTCAAGGTCGGCGGAGAGCACCTGCGGCTGGCGTACCACGGCCCCAACCACTCCCCTGACAACATCTTCGTCTTCGCGCCCGAATACGCCACCCTGATGCTGGTCGACGTCCTGTACCCGGGCTGGGTGCCGTTCAAGAACCTCGCGGTCTCCCAGGACATCCCCGAGTGGATCAAGGCTCAGAGCATCGCGATGGACTACCCGTGGCAGACGTTCGTCGGTGGCCATCTCGGGCGGCTCGGAGTCCGCGCCGACGGCGCCCTGCAGATCCAGTACATGGACGATCTGGAGGCCAGCACCCGGTCCGCGATCGCCTCCGTCGACCCGACCCCGTTCTTCGACAAGTACGGGGCGCAGGGCAACTCTTGGGCGATCTTCAAGACCTTCCTCGACGCGGTGGCGGACATCGCGGCCGCTCCCGTGGCCGCGAAGTACACCGGAGTCCTCGCCGCCGCCGACGTCTTCACGCGGGACAACGCGTGGACGCTGCTGGAGTCCCTGCGGATCGACGCGGGCGTCCTCGGGCCGTTCGGCGTCCACCCCTGAACCACTGGGGTGCTTCCCCGGGGGTAGGGCACCCGTATTTCTAGTTTTGTGTGCACATGCCGGGCACAGGACACCCACCCAAGAGAGGCCCAGCCATGACCGTCCCCGTTCCCGTGGTCTTCGTCCACGGACTCTGGTTGCATCGCACCTCCTGGCAGCCATGGATCGATCTGTTCCGCGAGGAGGGCTACGACCCGGCGGCGCCCGGGTGGCCCGGCGACCCGGACAGCGTCGAAGAGGCACGCCAGAACCCCGAGAGTGTCGCCGGCTACGGCATCGACGACGTCGTCGAGCACTACGCGGCCCTGATCGAGGCCCTGCCCGTGCGGCCCATCGTCATCGGTCACTCGTTCGGCGGGATGATCGCGCAGAAGCTGCTCGGCCAGGACCGCGCCGCGGCGGCGGTCGCGATCGACGCCGCACAGATCAAGGGCGTTCTGCCCCTGCCGCTGTCAGCGCTGAAGGCGACGTTCCCGGTCTTCAGGAACCCGGCCAACAAGCGCCGGTCGGTCTCCCTGACCGCGGAGCAGTTCCGGTTCGCCTTCGGCAACGCCATCCCGGAGGAGGAATCGGCGGCCCTGTACGAGCGCTGGACCGTCCCCGCGCCGGGCAAGCCGCTGTACGAGGCCGCCTCCGCCAACTTCAACCCCCACTCGCCGGCGAAGGTCGACACGAAGAACAGCGGACGCGGCCCGCTGCTGCTCATCTCCGGCGGCAAGGACCACACCGTGCCGGAGGTCGTCACCCGGGCCACCCTCAAGCAGTACCGGCACACCGAGGCCGTCACCGACATCATCAACTTCCCCGAGCGGGCGCACTCCCTGACGATCGACAGCGGCTGGCGCGAGGTCGCGGACACCGTTCTCACCTGGCTGCGGCAGCAGGGTCTGGAGAGCGGACGATGACCTCCCAGCCGTCCCGGACCGACGCGGCGTCCGGTGCCGACGCGGGACTTGCCGGACGGACCGTCGTGGTCACCGGCGCCGGGCGCGGCATCGGCCTGGCCGTCGTCGAGGCCTTCCTCGCGGCCGGCTCCCGTGTGGTCGCGGGGTCGAGGGAACGCACCGACGCCCTCGACGAGCAGGTGAAGCGGGGTGCCGAACTCACCGTCGTGGAGGTCGACCTCGCGACGCCCGACGGTCCGGCGGCGTTGGTCGCCGAAGCCGTTGCGGTCCACGGCGGAGTCGACGTCCTGGTGAACAACGTCGGGGCGGTGCGGCCTCGGGTGGACGGCTTCCTGGGCGTGACGGACGAGGACTGGGACTGGACGTTCACCGTCAACTTCATGTCCGCCGTCCGCGCCACCCGGGCCGCGCTGCCGTACCTGCTCGCCACCGGCGCGGGGCGGGTCGTCACCGTCTCCTCGGTCAACGCCCGGCTGCCGGATCCGCTGGTCATCGACTACGGCGCGGCGAAGGCGGCGCTGACCAACTTCTGCAAGGCCCTGTCCAAGGAGGTGGGGCCACGCGGTGTGCGGGTGAACACCATCGGTCCCGGCCCGGTGGAGACGGCGCTGTGGCAGGGCGCCGGCGGTGTCGCCGCCACGGTCGGCCAGTCCCAGGGCGTCGATCCCAGGGAGGTGGCGCGCGGCGCGGCGGCCCAGTCGGTGACCGGCCGGTTCACCCTGCCGTCGGAGGTGGCCGAGCTCGTGCTCTATCTCGCCGGTCCCCACGCGGCGAACATCACCGGCGCCGACTTCGTCATCGACGGTGGCCTCGTCGAATCCCTCTGAGGCGAATCCTTCTGGGTCAACTCCCTCTGAGGCGAGTTCTTTTGACTGGCCGTCACAGCGCGGCGGGCGCCGAGCCCGCCGCGCCTCGCTTCCCCTCGTATCCCCTCGTATCCCCTGGAGAGATCACTCTCGGCAGCCGGATCAGCGAAGAGGCCGTGCGGGCCATTTGAACGTGGCGGCGGGCGCGTCGGCGTACGCGTCGGTGGCCTGCGTGCCCACCTGGCTCACAGACTTCCGCGCCGACGTCGCCAAGATCGACGTACCGGCGCTGATCCCGCACGGCACGGCCGACCGGATCCTGCCGATCGACGCCACCGGGCGGCCCTGCCGGGGTACGTCCGTCTGCTGAGCCTCCAGGATCGCCGCCCTGGGGGCCTCCGTATGCGACGCGGTCGTCCCCTACCGACAGTTCACGCTGCCGCAGGGGTGAACGCTCACCCGACGGGGCGTTCACCTTCTCGGCACGTTTTGCACACTCCGGCCCGCTTACCGTCACAACAACTTCGTCCTGTTGCGGAGCGCCCACCGTCGCGAAGGGAGATCTCATAGTGTGGTCCGGGGTTCACCATGCGGCGGGGCCGCCGATGGTCGGTCGGCACGCGGAGCGTGAGGCGATCGGAAGGCTGCTCGAATCGGTCCGTGACGGCTTCAGTGGCGTCCTGGTGTTCACCGGCGACGCGGGAGTCGGCAAATCCCGGCTGCTGGAGTACGCCGCCCAGTCCGCCCAGGACCTGACAGTCGTCAGGCTGGTCGGCGTCGAGGCCGAGACACGACTGGGCTACGGCGCCCTGCACCGGCTCCTGCGGCCCTACCTGGGCCGACTGCCGGCGCTGCCGCAGCGCCAGCGTGACGCCCTGAACGCCGCGTTCGGGCTGACCGACGCTTCGCCGTCCGACCGCCATCTCGTCGGACTGGCCGCGCTGACGCTGCTCTCGGACGTGGCCATGGCGGCGCCGATGCTCTGTCTGGTCGACGACGTGGAGTGGCTGGACCGCGAGTCGGCGGAGACCCTGGCGTTCGTGGGCCGACGCCTGTACGCGGACTGCCTGGGCCTGCTGTTCGCCGGGCGGGACGGGACCGGCGTCCACGACGTTTTCGGCGCCCTGCCCGCGCTCCGGCTGGAGGGCCTCGCGGACGTGGAGGCCCGTGCCCTGCTGACCGACGGTGTGACCGGACACCTGGACCAGGCGGTCGCCGAACGGCTCGTGGCCGGCACGGGAGGCAACCCGCTCGCGCTTCTGGAACTGGCGGTGAACCTGAACTCGGAACAGTTGGCCGGGATCACACCACTGCCGGAGCCACTGCCGTTGAACCGGCAGCTGGAAGAACACTTCCGGCGGACGGCGGCGCTGCTGCCCGCCGACACCCAGACCCTGCTGCTGCTCATGGCCGCGACGCCGACGGACGACCAGGCGACGCTGTGGCGCGCCGCGGGCGTTCTGGGGCTGTCCGTCCGGTCGGCCGCGCCCGCGGTCGCCGCGGGGATACTGAACCACGGGATGGTCGCCGAGTTCCGCCACCCGCTGATCCGGTCGGCGGTCCACTCGGCCGCGTCCGCCGAGGAGCGACGCGGTGTCCAGGCGGCACTGGCCGCCACGAGCGCTCCCGAGCGCCGGGCCTGGCATCTGGCCGAGGCGACCGACGGCCCGGACGACAGCGTGGCCGCACAGCTCGAAGCCGCCTCCGAACTGGCCCAGGCACGTGGCGGATACTCCGAACAGGCCCTGGTCCTCACCCGGGCGGCGGAGCTGACCGCGCATCCGCACAAGCGGGCCGAGCGATATCTCGACGCGGCGGCGGCACACCTCACCTCCGGCAATGTGCCGGCGGTGCGGGCGCTGCTCGATCTCGCCACTCCCGACCTGACCGGGCCGGTCGCCCGGGCCCACGCGACACGGCTGCGGGCGTCCGTCGAGATGTTCTGTGCCCGCCCCCGCGAGGTTCCCGCCATGCTGCTGGACGCGGTGGCCGACCGCGGCTCCACCGATCCGGCGGCGAGCTGGGATCTGCTGCGCGAGGCGACGTACGCCGCGATCGTCGGCGGCCGGCAGATCACGGGGACGACCACCCGCGAGGTCGCCAAGGCAGCCGCGGACGTCTGGCACGAAACGGCGTTGCCCGCCTGGAGCCCCGATCCGTTGATGGCGGCACTGGCGCGGTTGATCGCCCACGGCTATGCCGCGGGAGCCCCGGCCCTGGCCGCGGCCCTGGCCCGACTGCGGACCGCCGACGATCTCCAGGAGCAGGATGCGTTCAGCGTCATGGTCAGCATCGCGGGCGACGAGTTGTGGGACATCGAGGCCAAGCGGGAGATCCTCGGGAAACTGGTGACGGCGGACCGCGGTCGCGGAGCGCTCTACGGGCTCAGCATGGCGCTGCTCTCCTTCGCCACCGTGGAGATCTGGGACGGCCGGTTCGCCGCCGCCGAGAGCTGCTTCATCGAGGCGGACGACTATATGGCCGCGACCGGATTCCGGGCGTCGGGAGACTTCCACAAGGCCCTGCTGTATGCCTGGACCGGCCAGGAAGCCGAGCTGCGGGCCGCGGTCGCGACGATGAACGCCATGGCCGAGAACCTGGGGATCGGATTGACGTACCGGTGGGTCGGCCAGGCCCTGAGCATCTTCGAGATCGGCCGCGGACGGTATCGGGAGGCGCTCGACGCCCTGCTCGCGGTGTTCGACCACGACCCGCTGGTCCTCGGCGACATCAATCTCGCCGGAATGGTCGAGGCCGGACTGCGGGCCGGCGACCGGAAGGCCGCCGCCATGGCCATGGAGCGCATGGAGGAGCGCGCGCCGCTGGCCGGAACCCCGTGGGCGTGGGGGCTGCTCGCGCGCTGCCGGGCCCTGCTGACCGACGATGACGGCGCCGAGCAGCTGTACCAGGAATCGATCTCGCAGCTCGAGAAGGTCCCGGTGGCCGTGGAGCTGGCATGGTCGCGCCTGCTGTTCGGCGAGTGGCTCCGCCGTCGCAGGCGTCGTACCGACGCCAGGGTCCAACTGCGGGCCGCGTACGAGTCCTTCGAGTCCTGGGGAGCCGCGCCTTTCGCCGAGCGGGCGAGAGTGGAGCTGCTGGCCACCGGGGAAACCGCACGTAAGCGAACGGTCGACACCCAGTTCGACCTCACCCCGCAGGAACGTCATGTGGCGACGCTGGCCGCGTCGGGGTTGACCAACGCGGAGATCGCCACCCAGTTGTTCGTCACCACCTCGACCGTCGAGTTCCATTTGAGCAGGGTGTTCCGCAAGCTCGTCATCACGTCGCGCAGGCAGATCAGGCGCAAGCTGAGTGAAGCCGATTGACCCAGCGGGCCGTCGACCGGTGGGCGTCGTGGAACCGCAGCCCGTAGCGCCAGGCGGCCGGAAACCGCGGCTTCCCTCACGGAGGCGGCAACGCGCGGCGGTCGTGGGGGGCGCCGAGGACGTGGCCGGGGCGGGGGCCGGCGTGCAGTCCTCGGGAAGCAGCCGTTCCTCCCGGTCGACGCAGATGTGGACCGAGGCAAGCCGGGTTCCAGAATGCACATCCTGTCGGACGCGAACGGACTGCCCCTCCTCGTCGGCGTCTCGGCCGCCAACACCCACGACAGCCTCGCGCTCAAGCCCATGATCACCGGGCACCAAACGAGACACGGCCCCTACAGAGGCCGCTACTTCAAGCCTCAGCGTCTCCACGCCGACAAGGCCTACGACATCCCCCGCCTGCGGAATGGTCACGCGGCAGAGGCATTGGCGTTCGTATCGCCCGCAAAGGCATCGAGTCCAGCGAACGACTGGGACGCCGAAGGCGGGTAATCGAACGGACCATGTCCTGGCTGAACGGATACCGCCGGCTCAATCACCGCTACGAACGCCACCCCCGCAACTACCTGGCGTTTCTCGGCCTCGCCGCAGCCCTCTGTTGCTGCAAACGGCTCGTCCGCCTCACCACACAGGACACGGTCCAACAGGGAAACCAAGGTTGTCTGCGAAAACTGAGTGAAATTCCGGTACAACCCCTGCCCGGGGTGCGGTGTCTGAACGTGTGATCGGAAACAACAACCCCGCACATAGGTGCGGCCTCACGACTCGATCGCCGATCGCTGACCGCCGTGACGACGGCGGCAGCGGTGACGACGAATTCGCCAGCGCCTTTCTTCGGCTGGCCTGATCATCACTGATTCCGCGAAGGGTTATTTCTGCATGCGCACCTTAATGACTATTTCCGCCACCGCCTCTCTCGCTCTCGCTCTCGCCCTCGGCGGAGGCGTGTTCGCGGCGTCCAACGCCCAGGCGGCCACGGCGAGTTCGGCCTCTCTCGTCCACGCCGACGGCGAGCTCTGGTACAGAGCCGGCGCCGGACAGACCAACAACCTGACGGTCACCGCGAAGGTCGTCGACGTCGACCCCTCCCAGTTCGGTGAGGACTACCTCCTCACCTTCCGCGACACGTTCGACATCACCATCTCCACGAACGAGTGCAGCTACCCGTCGGCGGCCAACCACAAGGTCGCCGAGTGCACGGTGGCCGCCCCCCTGGGTTCCGACGACTCGGACGACTACGACGTCGACCTCGGTGACGGCAACGACACCGCGACGGTCACCGGCTCCGCATACACCTCGATCCACGGCGGCAAGGGCAACGACGTCCTCAAGGGCAGCACCGCCGCCGTGTTCTACGGGGACGACGGCAACGACCGCCTCGACGGCGGCGGAGGCGTATGGGCCATGGGCCCGTTCGGCGGTGCCGGCAACGACACGATCACCAACTGCGACGCCGAGTGCCACGGCGGCACCGGCAACGACACCATCACGGGCACCGCCGCCGGTCAGGACTTCGGCATGTACGGGGACGACGGCAACGACGTCATCCACGGCGGCGCCGGCGCCGACCTCATCCACGGCGGCAAGGGCAACGACAAGCTGTACGGCGACAGCGGCAACGACAAGATCTACGGCAACAGCGGCAACGACCTGATCCACGGCGGCACGGGCACGGACACGCTCTCCGGCGGCCCGGGCACCAACAAGGTCTACCAGAACTAGAACAACCAGAACTCGGGGCCATCAGAGGCGTGAGGGAACACGGCGCCCTCACGCTCCCCCTGCCCAGCATCTCGGACAGGCCCGGCCGGCGGGCCCCCTGCGACATGGGTCGTGCAGCCCGAGGTCGCCACGAAGACAACCGCGGGCTCCGTGGTATCGCCGAACCGGCGGCGCCATCCTGCTCGCCCTGCTCACCGCCGGCATCGTGGGCCGCCGGAAGGTGCGTACCGGATTCGCCGCCGTCCGCCGGGGCCTGAACAAGCTGGGCGAGCCCGCGCGCCGGCGTCGCAGGCTGGCGCGCCGACGGGCGACCAGCCGCCGGTTCGACGCGGACACCGACTCGGTGCGGCGCGCCTACGACGCCCTCGGCGAGTTCGCCGCCACGAACCGCGAGCCCGAGAGGCCGGTGCACGCGCTGAGCGTCGACCACACCGGCGTGACGGTGTGGCTGTCGGCGTCGGACGCGGCCGGCCCACCATGGACGAGCATCGACAGCACGCGCTGGCGCCGCCCCGCCGCCGCACCCGGCCGCCAGGCCCCGGGCGACAGCGGCGTGACCTCACCCGCTGCCGCACCCTCTACCTCACCCACTGCCTCACCCGCTGGTCTCTCCACGCCCTGTCTGGTCCGGGCAGGCACCGACACCGACGGCCGCCCCGTGTTCGTCGACCTCAGCCGCTTGGACGGCGTCCTCAGCGTGACCGGTGAGAAGACGGTGGCCCGTGACGTCGTACAGAATCTGCTGGCGGAGATCGCCCGTACCCGTCCCGACACTCCGGTGACCGTGCTGCGGGGAACAGCCGACGCTCCGCCGCTCGCCGTACCGCCGCGCCTGCGGCAACTGCCGTATGTCACCCCGCAGGCCGTGACCGCTCCGGTCCCCGCGCACGGCACGGTGCGCGGCGCCGCCTCCCGTCGGCCGGTCAGGGGACTGGTCGTGGTGGCGGGTACCCCGAGCTCACGAGAGGCCCCCGGACTGGTAGCCCTGTGCGGCCCGGGCGGTGCGGGCTGGACCGGGCTCGTCCACGGGGATACGCAGCACGCGCGCTGGCGCTGGTACGCCGACAGTCACGGCCGCGTCGACATGCCCGTACTGGACCTGAAGCTCAAGGTCCCGGCCTGAGCGCAGGACGGCGTACGAGCCCTCAGGACGGGATACGAGCCTCATGACGACGTACGACCCCTCAGGACGACGTACGAGTCATCAACTCCGTGGGAAGCACCACCCGGCGTCGCTCCAGTACCCGGGACGCCGTCGGGCGGCGGTCCGCGACCTCCTCCAGGAGCAGGTCGATCATCGCGCGGCCCATTTCCACGATCGGCTGGCGGACGCTCGTCAGGGGCGGGTCCATGTGACGGGCGATCGCCGAGTCGTCGTAGCCGACGAGGGCCACGTCCTCCGGTATACGGCGGCCCTGTTCGCGCAGAACCTGGCGGGCACCCGCCGCCGTCACGTCCGACCCGGCGAAGACCGCGTCCAGGTCGGGACAGCGGGCCAGGAGACGGGTCATCGCCCGACGGCCGCCCTCCTCCGTGAAGTCACCCGGTTCGATCAGGTCCTCGTCCACCTCGTGACCCGCCGCCTCCAGGGCGTCGCGGTAGCCGTCGACGCGGCGCTGGGCGCCGTACACGTCCAGCCGGCCCGTGATGTGGGCGACCTTGCGGCGGCCCCGGGAGAGGAGGTGTTCGGCCGCCTGGCGCCCGCCTCCGTAGTTGTCCGAGTCGACCGAGGTGAGGGTTTCCGCCGCCGACCTCGGGCCGCTGATCACCGCCGGGATCTCCAACTGGGCCAGCAGGTCGGGGAGCGGGTCGTCCGCGTGAGTCGAGACCAGCAGGACACCGTCGACGCGGTGGGCGGCCAGATACTGGGCGAGGCGTTGGCGCTCCCGGTCGCTGCCCGCGAAGATCAGCAGGAGCTGCATCTCCGTGTCCGAGATCGCGGCGCCCACACCGCGCAGGATGTCGGAGAAGTACGGTTCCGCGAAGAAGCGGGTCTCCGGCTCGGGGACGACGAGCGCGATCGCGTCCGTGCGGTTCGCCGCGAGGGCGCGGGCCGCGGTGTTCGGGACGTAGCCGAGTTCCGCGACCGCCGCCTCGACCGCGGCGCGCGTCGCGTCGCTGACCCGCGGGGAGCCGTTGATCACCCGGGAGACCGTGCCGCGGCCCACTCCGGCGCGCACGGCGACCTCTTCCAGGGTCGGCCGGCCACCGCTGCGGCCCCGCGCTCCATGGCTTGCCATCTGGGGCCCCGCCCTTCCGCCGTCGTCACCCTGGCCTGGAATCTAACAGTCCCTTCCAGGGGCGCATGTCACCACCGGGGCGGCCCATGGCCCGACTCCGGCACTGGCCGATCTTCACCGGTCCGCGTCACGTCCGTTTCGAGCCGCCGCGTTAGTTAACAGGCCGATAACTGAAGGCACCTCCTCTCGTCATCGCCCTTGACACCCCCGCCCGGACCGACGAACCTTCAACACATCACCGATGGGAGCGCTCCCACGGTACCTGACACATACACATCCCGCACGTTCCCCGCCCGAGCCGCAGCGCTGAATCAAGACGAACTAACGGGCCCAACAATGCAGTTGGCCGGGGGGTCGGCACGTCAGGCAACAGGAGGACGTAATGCGCACGAGCACCCGCGGGTCCCGCAGAGTGATGACCCTCGCGGTCGTCGCCACACTGACGACGGGGCTGCTGGCCGGCTGCGCCGACGACTCGGGCGACGGCAAGCCGGACAACGGCGGAGGCGGCGGAGGCGGCGGCAAGACCGCGCTGACCATCGGCACCTTCGGTGTCTTCGGTTACAAGCAGGCCGGTCTCTACGACGAGTACATGAAACTGCACCCGGACGTCAGCATCAAGGAGAACGTCACCACCAAGACCGACGTGTACTGGCCCAAGACGATCACCCGTCTGCAGGCCGGTTCCGGTGTCGACGACATCCAGGCGATCGAGATCGGCAACGTCGCCGAGGCGGTGCAGACGCAGGCGGACAAGTTCGTCGACCTCGGCAAGGAGGTCGACAAGTCCCAGTGGCTGGACTGGAAGAACGCACAGGCCACCACCAAGGACGGCAAGCAGATCGGGCTCGGCACCGACATCGGCCCGATGGCGATCTGCTACCGCAAGGACCTGTTCAAGAAGGCCGGCCTGGAGACGGACCGGACCAAGCTCGCCGCACAGTGGGCGGGCGACTGGTCGAAGTTCGTCGGCGTCGGCAAGGAGTACATGAAGAAGGCGCCGAGCGGCACCAAGTTCGTGGACTCCGCCTCCTCGGTCTACAACGCGGCACTGGGTGGCGGGAAGGAGCGCTACTACGACAAGGACGGCAACGCCATCTGGGACAAGTCGACGGGCGTCAAGGACGCCTGGAACGCCGCGATGGAGGTGGCGACCAGCACCATGTCGGCGAAGCTGAAGCAGTTCGAGGGCCCGTGGGACACGGCCCTCTCCAAAGCCAGCTTCGCGACGGTGGCCTGCCCCGCCTGGATGATCGGCTACATCCAGGAGAAGTCCGGTGAGGCCGGCAAGGGCAACTGGGACGTGGCGGCGGCGCCGACCGCGGCCAACTGGGGCGGCGCGTTCATCGGCGTACCGACGGCCGGCAAGCACCAGAAGGAGGCCATCGCGCTCGCCAAGTGGCTGACGGCCCCCGAGCAGCAGGCCAAGGTCTTCGCCAAGCAGGCGAGCTTCCCGTCGGCCCCGTCGGCGTACACGATGCTGAAGCCGGCGCCCGCCACCGTCGAGTTCTTCTCGAACGCGCCGCTCACCGAGATCTACGCGGCGTCGGCCAAGACCATCCCGGTCCAGTACTTCGGCGTCAAGGACCAGCCGATCGGCACCGCGATCACGGACATCGGCATCCTCCAGGTCGAGCAGAAGGGCAAGAGCCCTGAGCAGGGATGGGACGCGGCCAAGAACGAGATCAAGGACGTGCTCGGCCAGTGACCAGCCCCAAGCAGGCTCTCGCGCATCCCGCGCCGAGTGCCGAGACCGCGCCCGGCGACCAGCCGGGCGCGGTCCCGGGCGCCCAAGGTCGCGGTAAGCCACCCACGGGCCCGGGCTCGTGGCGCAGTCGGCTGTACCGCTGGGACATGAAGGCGTCGCCATACGCGTTCATCACCCCCTTCTTCCTCGTCTTCGGGGCCTTCGGACTGGTCCCGCTCCTCTACACGGGCTGGTACTCGCTGCACAGCGTGCAGCTGTCCTCGCTGGACAACCAGACCTGGGTGGGTCTGGAGAACTACAAGAACCTGTGGTCCTCGGACTTCTTCTGGAACGCCCTGAAGAACACCTTCACCATCGGTCTGATCTCGACCGTGCCGCAGCTGCTCCTGGCGCTCGGCATCGCGCACCTGCTCAACTACAAGCTGCGCGGCTCGATCCTGTGGCGGGTGGTCATGCTCACCCCGTACGCCACCTCGGTGGCGGCGGCGACGCTGGTCTTCACGCTGCTGTACTCGTGGGACGGCGGCATGATCAACTGGCTGCTGCACTTCGTCGGGGTCGACCCGATCAACTGGCGCGAGTCCGACTGGGGCGGGCAGTTCGCCGTCTCCAGCATCGTGATCTGGCGATGGACCGGCTACAACGCGCTGATCTACCTCGCGGCGATGCAGGCGATCCCCGCCGACCTGTACGAGTCGACGGCTCTCGACGGCGCGAACCGCTGGCAGCAGTTCCGCCATGTCACGATCCCGATGCTCCGGCCGACGATCCTGTTCACCGTGGTCGTGTCCACCATCGGCGCGACCCAGCTCTTCGGTGAGCCCCTGCTGTTCGGCGGGTCCAAGGGCGGTTCCGAGCACCAGTACCAGACGCTCGGTCTGTACATGTACGACCAGGGCTGGATCATCGGCAACCTCGGCAAGGCGTCCGCGATCGCGTGGTCGATGTTCCTGATCCTGCTGATCGTCGCCGCGGTCAACATGCTGGTCACCCGACGTCTGAGGAAATCCCAATGACCACAAGTGATCTGACGCTGCCTCAGGCGGACACGGACATGGACACGAAGTCGAAGCCGAAGGGCGGCAGGGGCTCCCGGCGCCCCCGGATGATCGGCGCGGGCAAGCAACTGCACGCGGGCCCGCTCACCTACGTCGTCCTGGCGGTCTTCTCGCTGATCTCGCTGGCCCCGCTGCTGTGGACGGCGATCGCGGCCTCCCGCGACAACACCCGGCTCGCCCAGACACCGCCACCGCTGTGGTTCGGCGCGAACCTCTTCAAGAACCTGCAGGCCGCGTGGGACGAGGTGGGACTCGGCACGGCGATGCTCAACAGCACGCTCGTCGCCGGCACCATCACGGTCAGTACGGTGCTGTTCTCGACGCTGGCGGGATTCGCCTTCGCCAAGCTGCGGTTCAAGTTCTCCAGCGTGCTGCTGCTGCTGACCATCGGCACGATGATGGTCCCGCCGCAGCTCGCCGTCGTACCGCTGTATCTGTGGATGGCCGACCTCGGCTGGTCCAACCAGTTGCAGGCCGTGATCCTGCCGACGCTGGTCACCGCCTTCGGTACGTTCTTCATGCGCCAGTACCTGGTGCAGGCGCTGCCCTCCGAGCTGATCGAGGCGGCGCGGATGGACGGCGCGAACAGCCTGCGCGTGGTGTGGCACGTGGTCTTCCCGGCGGCGCGGCCCGCGATGGCCGTGCTCGGCCTGCTGACCTTCGTGTTCGCCTGGAACGACTTCCTGTGGCCGATCATCGCCCTGAACCAGCAGAACCCGACCGTGCAGGTCGCACTGAACGCGCTCGGCACCGGTTACGTCCCCGACCAGGCTGTGATCATGGCGGGCGCGCTGCTGGGCACCCTGCCGCTGCTCATCGCCTTCCTCCTGTTCGGCAAGCAGATCGTGGGCGGCATCATGAACGGCGCGATCAAGGGCTGATCCGCACAGGACCTTCGTACCGGATCCTTGTACGGGACCTTCGTACGGGACCTTCGTACGGGATCTTGATACGGGACTTTCGTCAGGGCATTTTCGTACGGGAACTCTCGGGGGCCGGGTCACCGCCGCCTCGGCCCCCTCGCTCACTCCCCCCACTTCCCTCTCCTTCCACCCGTCGGTCTCCCCGACCTCCTTTGGGAGCGCTTCCATGCCTGAGTCCATCACCCCTGTGACCTTTCCTCCCGCCTTCCTCTGGGGCGCGGCGACCTCCGCGTACCAGATCGAGGGGGCGGTGCGGGAGGACGGCCGCACCCCGTCGATCTGGGACACGTTCAGCCATACGCCGGGCAAGACGGCCGGCGGCGACCACGGTGACATCGCTGTCGACCACTACCACCGCTACCGCGACGACGTGGAGCTGATGGCCGGCCTGGGCCTGAGCGCGTACCGCTTCTCCGTCTCCTGGTCGCGCGTGCAGCCGACCGGCCGGGGCCCGGCGGTCCAGCGCGGTCTGGACTTCTACCGGCGCCTCGTCGACGAACTGCTCGAACGCGGCATCAAGCCGGCGGTCACCCTCTACCACTGGGACCTCCCGCAGGAGCTGGAGGACGCGGGCGGCTGGCCGGAGCGCGAGACGGCGCTGCGTTTCGCCGAGTACGCGCAGATCATGGGTGAGGCACTGGGCGACCGCGTCGAGCAGTGGATCACGCTCAACGAGCCCTGGTGCAGCGCGTTCCTGGGCTACGCCTCGGGTGTGCACGCCCCCGGCCGGACCGAGCCGCTGGCCTCCCTGCGGGCGGCGCATCACCTCAACCTGGCGCACGGGCTGGGCACTTCGGCCCTGCGCGCGGCGATGCCGGCCCGCAACACGGTCGCGGTGAGCCTCAACTCCTCGGTGGTCAGGCCCCTTTCGCAGACGCCGGCCGATCTCGCGGCGGTCCAGAAGATCGACGACCTGGCCAACGGCGTCTTCCACGGCCCGATGCTGCGCGGCGCCTACCCGGAGACCCTGTTCGCCGCCACCTCGTCGGTCACCGACTGGTCGTACGTCCTGGACGGCGACCTCGCGCTGATCAACCAGCCGCTGGACGCGCTCGGCCTCAACTACTACACCCCGGCCCTGGTGTCGGCGGCCGAGGACAAGCCGAACGGCCCGCGCGCCGACGGCCACGGGGCGAGCGACTTCTCGCCCTGGCCGGGGGAGGCGGACGAGGTCCTCTTCCACCAGTCCCCGGGCGAGCGCACGGAGATGGGCTGGACCATCGACCCGACGGGCCTGCACGACCTGATCATGCGGTACACGAAGCTGGCTCCGGGCCTGCCGATCTACGTCACGGAGAACGGCGCCGCCTACGACGACAAGCCCGAGTCGGACGGCAGCGTCCACGACCCCGAGCGGATCGCCTACCTCCACGGCCATCTGCGGGCGGTCCGGCGCGCGATCGCCGAGGGCGCGGACGTCCGCGGCTACTACCTGTGGTCCCTGATGGACAACTTCGAGTGGGCGTACGGCTACGGCAAGCGCTTCGGCGCGGTGTACGTCGACTACGCGACCCTCACCCGCACCCCGAAGTCGAGCGCCCTCTGGTACGGCCGCGTGGCACGCACCGGCACCCTGCCGCCCGCGAACGCCGTGTGACCCTCCGGGAGTTCGGCGGGGGATTCTGAACGGGCGGGACGCGGCACCGGAGGGGGGTGCCGCGTCCCGCCCCGGGGCATGTCCGGGGGATCCGGGTGGAGTTCGGCGTCAGCGGAACACCGACGGTGGCGGTGCCGGGGAGGCGACCGCCGCCGCGTCCGTGACCGGTACGGCTCCGCCGGTGAAGTCGGTGAGGGCGCGGCCGTGTTCGAGGCGGGCGGGGTGCGGGTCGGAGGCGGTGCGACGGGTCAGCTCGGCAATGGGCAGCGGGTGCGCGGAGCCGACGAGCACCGCGTTGCCGAACCGTTTCCCCCGCAGCACGGTCGGGTCGGCGATCAGGGCCAGCTCGGGGAAGACGGCGCCCGCGGTGGCGATCTGGCCGCGGAGATGGGCGAGCGGCGGCCCGTCGGCGAGGTTGGCGGCGTAACAGCCGGCGTCGTTCACGACCCTGCGTACGTCCCTCAGGAACTCGACCGACGTCAGATGGGCCGGGGTACGCGCCCCGCTGAACACGTCCGCGACGACGAGGTCGGCCCAGCCGTCGGGGATCTTCGCGAGTCCCTCGCGGGCGTCGGCGGAGCGCACCCGGATACGGGCGTTCGGGTCCAGGGGCAGCTCGCGGCGGACCAGTTGGACGAGGGCCGCGTCCCGTTCCACGGCCTGCTGGGTGGACCGGGGGCGGGTCGCGGCGACGTACCGGGCGAGCGTGAGGGCGCCGCCGCCGAGGTGCACGACCTGCACGGGCTTGCCCGGCGGGGCGACAAGGTCGATCACATGACCGAGGCGGCGCTGGTACTCGAAGGAGAGGTACGCCGGGTCGTCGAGGTCGACGTGGGACTGCGGGGCGCCGTCGATGAGCAGGGTCCAGGCGCGCGCCCGGTCCCGGTCGGGGACCAGCTCGGCGAGCCCGCCGTCGACCGTCTCGACGACGGCGTCGGCCGCCGACTGCCCGCGCCGCGCGTTTCTGGACTTTCCCATTCCCGCATTATCGGTCAGCGGCGGTTGTCGGCCGCCTCGATGAGCCGGGCCGCCTCACCGAGGGCCGCGCGCAGCACCGCCGGGTCGGTGGCCAGATCCGCGTCACCGGGCGGGAGCAGCCAGTCCGACCCCTTGACGGGGGGTACGGGATCGGGGACCGCGAGGCTCAGGCCGCGCCCGTTGGTCTCCGTACAGATGCTGCCCGGGACGTCCCAGGCCGCGGCGGTGCCGGGCGGGACGAGAAACCCGAGGGTGTCGCAGCCGTCGTCATGCAGTACGGGGCCGACGGCGTCACTCGCGCCCCTGCGCAGGATGTCGACCGCCTCCAGCCCCTGCCGCGCCGGAACCGTCACCAAATCACAGTTGGGCACTGTGTTTGACGCGGCCGATGCGGGCAACGCGAGTGATGTACGCCCTGCGAACGACGCACAAGGATCGGTGCTCTGACTGATCTCCATCCCGGCCTCCACCACGGAACCCCTCCTGAAACGAGTGGGTCGGGAGTTCGGGTGGCTCCCGGTCCACAGGGTTCAACGCGTCGCAACGTCAACGGCTACGGCACAAGACCGCCGCAAAGGATGGCAGTTCATGGCAGATCGTGGATGAGATATCCGGTTTGTAGCCAAACCCCGCATGGCGGGTCGTGCGCAGCGGGTACGTTCTTGCCCGCCGGAAACAGGACGTCCGATGGATAAGTGTTCCCACACGTCAGGAATCCGGCACGGTTCGACGGTTCGCAGAGAGGGCCCGGCCATGACGTCGTCAACAGTGACCTCGTCGCAGTCCCCGCGGCCGCCACGACCGAACCTCGCCTTTCGGCAGTTGCGCGGGCAGCGCTCTCCGGGCGAGTTCGCCGCGGCGGTACGGCGGGCCGCCCGCGAGATCGGGGAACGGGTCAGCTGTGACGCTCGTTACGTCGGCCGGGTCGAGGCGGGTGAGATCCGCTGTCCCAACTACGCGTACGAGCGGGTGTTCCTGCACATGTTCCCCGGCCGGACCCTGGCCGACCTGGGGTTCGCGCCCCGCGCGTCGGTACGCGGACGCGGGGCGCGCGAAACGGAGGACGCGCCCCCTGAGTATCCCGCGATCCCGTCGTCTCACACCGATGAGACGGCGGGGGCGTACGAGCCGTATGACACGCAGGACGCGCAGGACCCGTACGAGACGCACGACAACTACGAGGAGAGCGACGTGCTGCGTCGCGCATTCATGACGGGCGGTGCCACTGTGGCAGCCGCCTCCCTGAGCCCCTTCGGGTTCGCCTACGAGGCCTCGGCCGCGGACCGTCCCACGCGCCGCGTCGGAGCCGGTGAGGCGGGCGCGCTGGAAGAGGCCGTACGCCGCATCAGACTGCTCGACGACCGGCACGGCGCCGACGGTCTCTACCGGCGCGCCGCCGCCCCGCTGCGAGCCGCCTACGAACTGCTCGACGCGGGCGCGGTACGGCAGACCACCGCCGACCGGCTGCACGCGGGCGCGGGTGAACTCGCCATCTCCGTCGGCTGGCTGGCACACGACTCGGGCCGCTTCGACGACGCGCGCTCGCACTACGCGGAGGCGCTGGCGACCGCCCGGGTGGCCGGGGACGCGGCCCTGGAGGCGCACGCCTTCTGCAACACGGCGTTCCTCGCGCGTGACGCGGGGCGCCCGCGCGAGGCGGTCAGAGCGGCGCAGGCCGCGCAGCGCGTGGCCCGGCCCCTGGGCTCACCCCGGCTGATGTCGCTGCTCGCGCTGCGCGAGGCGGGCGGCTGGGCGGGCCTCGCCGACCGCGCCGGCTGCGAACAGGCGCTGGCACGGGCCCAGGCGCTGTACGGACGCGGCTCCTCGGAGGCCGACCCCGAGTGGATGAGCTTCTACGGGGAGGCCGAGCTGGAGGGCCTGGAGGCGCAGTGCTGGTCGGCGCTGGGCGACTGGCGCCGGGCGGCCCGGCACGCGCGGCGTGCGGCGCATCTCCAGAACCCGCACTTCACCAGGAACATCGCGCTCTACACCGCCGAACTCACCGACGACCTCGCTCGCGGGGGCCAGCCCGACGAGGCGGCGACGGCGGGCATGCGGGTGCTGGATCTGCTGGACGAGGTCCAGTCCTCCCGGATCCAGACGATGCTGGCGGCGACAGCACGGGTGCTGTTGCCTCACCGGCGGGCGGCGGGGGTGTCTGCGTTCCTGGAACGCCACGCGAGTGTGCCGCGCACGGCTTGAGGTGTCGCTCCCGGCCGGTCCTCGGCCGCGGGCCCGTGGGGGCTGGTCGCGCCCACGCGGCGGAGCCGCGCAATGTCACAGCCCCGCGCCCCTGAAGGGGCGCTCCAGCCAGCCGGCGTTCACAGGCAGGTACCCGGTTATCCGGCCAGGTGTCCCTGGTCGTTCCAGCTTTCGATCGCCGGGGCGCCGTAGGCCCATCCCAGGACGGACAACGACGTCGGATTCAGTCTGATCCGGGCCGCGAAGTCGAGCGGCAGTCCCAGCCAGCGCGCGCCTATCGACCGCAGAATGTGCCCGTGGGCGAACACCAGTACGTCACGATCCTCCGAGCGCGCCCACTCGACCACCTCGTCCGCGCGCGCGGTCACGGCCTGAAGGCTCTCGCCGCCGGGCACCCCGTCCCGCCAGATCAGCCAGCCCGGCCGCACGGCCTGGATGTCGGCCGGGGTCATGCCCTCGTACGCCCCGTAGTCCCACTCCATCAGCGTGTCCCACTCGGCCGCGCGGTCACCGAACCCGGCGATCTCGCACGTCTCACGCGCGCGTACCAGCGGGCTCGTGCGCACCTCGACGTCCGCGAGCCCCTTGAAGGGCGCTCGGTGCAGCCGTTCGCCGAGCAGCTTGGCGCCGCGCCGGCCCTCCTCCAGGAGGGGGACGTCGGTCCTGCCGGTGTGTTTGCCGGACAGCGACCACTCCGTCTGTCCGTGCCGGGCCAGCAGGATGCGCGGTGCCATGAGGAGCCCTTCCGGGGGGAGACGGTAAGCCTGGCGAACGAGGCGAAAGGTGGATGAAAAGGGACGGTCAAGCGAATCAGTGGTAGCGAATGGCGAAAAAGCGAGGCGGAACCCCTCCATCATCGCGCACGCTGTCGGGGGGCAACCCGGAGGCCGATCTTTGCGTCCTGTGTGACAGGGGCGCCGTGTGGGGCGTTCACGTACACCGTAAAATCGGACGAACCGCAGGCCACCGACGCCGGAGGCGCAGCTGGACGGGGACAGAGAGTGGGAGAGACGATCGGATGCCGCGGCCCGATACTGCACGGCCCGAGACGACCGCACCCACCCGGCTCCGCTGGTGGACCGAACTGCCCCTGATCCTGCTGGTCTACGCGTGCTATTCCGCCGGCCGCCTGCTGGTGCGGGGCAACGAGTCGACCGCCGTCGATCACGGCCTGGCGATCCTCAGGTTCGAGAAGTCCCTGTGGCTGAACGCCGAGCACCCGCTCAACCGTCTGTTCACCCGTGAGCCCTGGATCGGCATACCCGCCGACTTCTGGTACGCGTCGCTGCACTATCTCGTCACCCCCGCCATCCTGATCTGGCTCTTCCGGTCCCATGCCGTCCGTTACCGGGCGGCCCGCACCTGGCTGATGACCTCGACCTTCATCGGCCTCATCGGCTTCACCCTGCTGCCCACCTGCCCGCCCCGCCTGCTGGCAGCGGGCCACGGCTTCGTCGACACGATGGCCCAGTACAGCTCGTACGGCTGGTGGGGCGGCCAGGCCAGCGCCCCCCGAGGGCTCGGCGGTATGACGAACCAGTACGCGGCGATGCCGAGCCTGCACGTCGGCTGGTCCCTGTGGTGCGGGGTGATGCTGTGGCGGTTCGGCGGTACGCGCACCACCAAGGTCCTGGCCGTCGCCTACCCGCTGATCACCACGATCGTGGTCATGGGCACCGCCAACCACTACTTCCTCGACGCGGCCGCGGGCGCCGCCGTGATGGGCCTCGGGCTGCTGCTGGCACCGCTCGTCATCCGGAACGCGAACCGGGCGCGGGTGTGGATCACGGCCCGCGTCGCACCCGTCGCACCCGTCGCGTCTGTCGCGTCTGTCGCGTCTGTCGAAACGCCTTCTCGCGGCGCGGAAGCCTCAATTGTCAGTGGTGAATGCCAGACTGCCCCGCGTGAGCGAATTCCAAGGCAGCGCGAGTCCGACTTCGGACCAGGGGCCGAGCCGGGTGCCGCTCCCGCGGACGCGGGGGACGGCGCTGCGGCTGCGGCTCGCTGAGCTGCGCGGCCCCTCGGTACCGCCGAAGGCACTGGACGCGCGTGCCCTCGCGGCCCTCGCCGCCAACCCCGGCTGCAGAAGGCGCGCGATCCTGGACGGCGCGGGGGTGAACAAGGCGACGCTGGCGAGCGCCCTGGGCTCACCGTCCGCCTTCGGGCAGTCCCAGTTCGCCCTGGCGCGCGGCAACACCTTCGAGGCCCGGGTCAAGGCCGACGGCGGCGCCGAGCTGCTCCGGCTGGTGCACGAGAAGCTGGACCCGGGTGCCGTGGCGCCGACGGACGCCGAGGTCCCCGACCTCACGGCGACCGGGCCGGAGGGCCGCACCGCGCGGACGGCGCTGGCCCTGCGCGACGCCACCACGGCGAGGGCCGCCTCCGGCACGGGTGGCTGGACGCTCCTCGACCACCCCATGCTCGCCCTCGACGTGGCGGGCTCCCCGGCCTTCCTGGAGCCGGACGCGGTGGTCGTGCACCCGGACGGCAGCTGGTCGGTCGTCGAGATCAAGTCCTTCCCGATGCTGGACGGCTCGGCGGACCCGGCGAAGGTGGGCGCGGCGGCCCGCCAGGCCGCGGTGTACGTGCTGGCGCTGGAGGAGGTCGCCGCCCGGCTCACCCAGGGCGGCGATCCGGCGCCGACGGTGCGCCACCGCGTACTGCTGGTCTGCCCGAAGGACTTCTCCAACCTCGCGACGGCGTCCGCGGTCGACGTCCGCAAACAGCGCGCGGTGACCGGCCGCCAGCTGTCCCGGCTGACCCGGATCGAGGACATCGCCGACGCCCTCCCCGAGGGCATCTGCTTCGCCCCGGACCTGCCGTCCGCCGAACTGACCGCCGCCGTCGAGTCGGTCCCCGCGGAGTACGCGCCGGAGTGCCTCTCCGCGTGCGAGCTCGCCTTCCACTGCCGCGACCGTGCCCGCGCGCGGGGCGCGGTGACCTCCCTGGGCCGTTCCGTACGGGCCGAACTGGGCGCCCTGACCACGGTCGACGACGTCCTGTCGGCGGCCCACGGCCGATCCGGTGACCCCGAGGACCCGACCGTCGCCGCGCTGCGCAGAGCGGCCACCCTGCGCGCGGAGGCGCTGCGCGGCGCCGGGCTCACCTCCCCCGAGCGACAGCCGCAGCCGCGACCGGAGGGCGCCGTATGTCGCTGATCGCCACCCTCGCCCGTCTCGAGGCCGTCAGCACCGGCCGCGCCCAGCCCGCCGCCACGGTCAGGCACCGCCATCTGTCCGAGCGGCCCCTCGTCCTCGTACCGCTCACCACCGCCGGTGAGGCCGGCGCCCCGCTGGGCGCCCTGGTCGGCGACGACCGGGACGCGCCGCGCCTGCTCGTCGTCCCGCAGCCGCGCGACCGCGACCTCAGGTTCGCGTTCCTCGCCGAACTGGCCGACGTCGTCCTGCCGTTCATCGACTCCCACGCCGACGCCGTGGAGGCCGCGGAGCGCACCGAGGTCGACCCGGAGACCGGCAAGCGCGTCAAGGTCGAGGTCGAACTGTGCGCGGACGCACCTCAGTTGATCGTCCCGAGCCGCTCCGGCATCGACTTCGTACGGCTGCTGGGGCGCTCGATGCGCTTTCGGCGTACGGCGGAACAGGACCCGGAGACGCCGCATCCCGCGCCGCCCCGGGTGCCCTTGCTCGGCCGCTGGTTCACGCACTACGGGGAGCGCGCCCGGGTCCCCGGCTCGGCTCTCCTCCTGGCGATGACGGACGTGCTGTCGCGGCACTGGGCCACCGGGCAGTCCACGCTGGAGGACCAGCACCTGGGTGCGCTGCTCGCCTGGATCGACCCGCCGGACGGTGTGTCGGGCGCCGAGGCCGCGCTGCGGGCCGAGTTGGCGCGGGACGCGAAGGGACAGCTGCTGTGGCCGCCGGCCGGTCCGGCGACCGACCCCGCGTTCGACAACAAGCTGCTCGCCCCCGCGATCGAGAACTACAACACCGCGCGGACCGCGCTCGCCGCCGCCGAGGACGGCGAGTCGGCCGACGACCGGCTCGCTGAACTCACCACCGCCGAGCGGGAGATCCGCGCGCTCGTCGAGAGCCGTACGCGGCCCACCTGGGACGCGGTGTGGCGCGGCCTCGACCTGCTGCGGACGCTGCCGGAGGGCGCCCACGCGACCGACCGGTGGACACGCGACCGCTGGTCGTTCACCGGCCACCGCGACCGCGTCATCGCTGGCGAGCCTCCGCAGCCGCGCCGCGACGACGCGGTGACGGCGGCGAACAAACTGGCCACGCGCGAGCGCGAACAGGCCCGTCTGGAGGCGCAGGAGGCCCTGGACGACCCGCTGGTGATGGCGGGCAGGCGGCTGTCCGGGGAGGCGTTCGCAGGTGAGGTCACGGACGTCGTCATGACGTACAGCGAGGGCAAGCGCCCGAGTCCGCGCCCGCTGGTCACCGTGCGCACGGACGACCGTCCGCAGCTCGGGGAGCGGGTGAAGGTGTACCGCTCGCTGGGCGGCAAGCCGCAGTCGGCGGAGTTCGTGCGCCATGAGGACGTGGGTCATGAGGCCGTGGGCCATGAGGACGGTCCGGGCGCCGAGGGTTCGGTGATCGTGCTGCGGGTGCTCGACAAGATGGGCCGGGGCAAGGAGCCCGAGGCCGGATCGGTGCCCGAGAAGGGGGACCTGGTCGTCTTCACGCTCTTCGAGCACGAACAGCGGGGCGGCGCGAAGCTCCCCGAGGCGGACCAGACCCCGTGGACCCACGGCGGGCCGCCGGGCGAGGAGGCGACGAAGACGGTGCCGGAGGCCGATCCGGTGACCGAGGAGGACGTGCTATGAACGCCGGTTCACGGAAGTGCATGCCGACCGCCCGCGCGCGGAGGGGCACTTCCGCCCTCGGCGGCAGCCGGCCCCGCCTCGGCCATCTCCTCCGCCCCACCCCCGAGGAAGGCACCCTGTGAACGCCGCTCACACCCCGCGGGCCGTCTTCGACCCCGGCGCCGCCGCCGGCCGGGCCACCGACGCGATCCTCCACGACACGCTGCACGGCACGCATCGCGGAGTCGTCGTCGACTCGCCGCCCGGGGCCGGGAAGTCCACTCTCGTGGTCCGGGCCGCGCTCGAACTGGCCGATGCCGGGCGCCCGTTGATGGTGATCGCGCAGACGAACGCCCAGGTCGACGACCTCGTCGTCCGGCTCGCCGAGAAGAACCCCGACCTGCCGGTGGGCCGTCTGCACAGCAGCGACAGCGACCCGTACGACAAGGCGCTGGACGACCTGCCGAACGTACGGAAGTCCGCGAAGGCCGCCGAGCTCGCGGGCCTGGACGTGGTGATCTCCACGGCCGCGAAGTGGGCCCACGTCAAGGTCGACGAGCCGTGGCGGCACGCGATCGTGGACGAGGCGTACCAGATGCGGTCGGACGCGCTGCTCGCCGTCGCCGGACTGTTCGAGCGGGCGCTGTTCGTGGGCGATCCGGGCCAGTTGGACCCCTTCTCGATCGTCGGCGCGGAGCAGTGGGCGGGCCTGTCGTACGACCCGTCGGCCTCGGCGGTCACGACCCTGCTGGCCCACAACCCCGAGCTGCCCCAGCACCGCCTTCCGGTGTCCTGGCGGCTCCCCGCCTCGGCGGCGCCCCTCGTCTCGGCCGCCTTCTACCCGTACACGCCCTTCCGCAGCGGCACCGGCCACGGCGACCGGCGGCTCGCGTTCGCGGTCCCGTCGGACGGCTCGGGCCCGGACCGGGTGCTCGACGAGGCCGCCGAATCGGGCTGGGGCCTGCTGGAACTCCCCGCCCGGCACACCCCGCGCACGGACCCCGAGGCGGTACGCGCGGTCGCCATGGTCGTACGCCGCATGCTGGACCGGGGTGGTGCGGCCACCTCGGAGCGCGGGCCGGATCCGACGCCCCTCACGGCCGACCGGATCGCGGTCGGCACCGCGCACCGGGACCAGGCGGCGGCGGTCCGGGCGGCGCTCGCCGAGCTGGGGATCACGGACGTCACCGTGGACACGGCGAACCGGCTCCAGGGGCGGGAGTTCGACGTGACGGTGGTCCTGCACCCCCTGTCGGGCCGACCCGACGCCACCGCCTTCCATCTGGAGACGGGCCGCCTGTGCGTACTGGCCTCCAGACACCGGCACGCGTGCGTGGTGGTGTGCCGGGCGGGCGTGACGGAGCTCCTGGACGACCATCCGTCGACGGAGCCGGTGCAGTTGGGGGTGACGGTGAAGTTCCCGGACGGCTGGGAGGCCAATCACGCGGTGCTGTCGCATCTCGCGGAGCACCGCGTCGCCTGGCGGCCGTAGGCGCAGCTCAGGCGCCTTGTCGGGCAAACCCGGGGCGCACTTGCGCGGGCAGGGGACAATGGACGGTGGCCCGGCCGGACGGCGGGGCCGGCAGACCGTGTGCCGTACATGCCGTGGCGCATGAAGGGTACGTACGAACGGTGCGGACCGTACGAGGAGGAGAAGACATGGCGGAGCCCACGCCGCGTCGCAACGAACCGCGGCTACGCCCCGCGCCCCTGCTCTTCGAGCCCACGCAGGTGGCCGACGACCCCGAGCACTTCTTCGACCTGGAGTCGATCGAGGACCCCCGCGCGCTGCTGACCCGCGCCACGGAGCTGACCCACGCCTTCCGCGCGGCGACCGACCGCGCGGTGGAGTACCAGGCGATGGCGGCGGCCCAGCTGGCCGACCCGCGCCGCTTCGACAGGCTGACCACGGCCGCCATCGCGGAGAGCGCCGAGTGGACCGAGGACTACGCGCGGAAGATGGTCGAGTACGGCCGTGAGCTGCTGCGCGGCGGCGGGGAGAACGCCAGCGGGGGCGAAGCCGGCGGCAGCGACCACGGCCACGTCGATCCTGTCTGACCGATCCGGCTGACCCAGATCGGTGCCGTGCCGCGGTCCCGAAAGTCCGTGCGGCATATTCAGGGGGGCAAGGTACTCCAGCTCGCCCCCTCCTGTCCCCATTTCCGGCAACCCTCGGAGACCGGGCGCTCACTACGGGTAGATCTAGATGCCATGAGCAGCCCACACTCGGACATCTCGGGAGTCACCTCGGAGGGCGCCGCCTGGCTCGCCTCCGCGGGAACGTATCCGCGCAGCATGCTCTCACTCTGGGCCGAGCGGCCCACCGCCCCGCTCGTCCTGCCCTGCGGCACCGCGTTCGATGTCGTGAACGTGCCCGCGGTCTTCGGCCGGAGGATGCTCGACCGCCTCTGGGACGGCGGGCCCGGATCGGGCCCGGTGGCGGCCTGCCGGGGCCGGATACTCCTGTTCGCGGCGCTGGGTACGGCCCAGCGGCTGCCGTCGCTCCTGCGGTGGGAGGAGTGGGGCTCGGCCGGCGAGAGCAGCCGGGACGACGACGGCGGCGGCGCCGGACGCCGGTACGCGATTCCACCGCTCCTGTGCCACGGCCGCGGGGACGCGGTGACGGTCCCCGCACTGGTGACCGACGACGCCGAGCACGGGGAGGCGGAGGGTGACATGCGCCGCGAATCGCGCTGGGTCGTCGCCCCCGACACCAGCCGTCCCTGGCTTCCGGGCCCGGAAATCCTGCTCTGGGCGGCCGTACGAGCGGCCCGCGCCACGGTCTCCGGCGGGGTGCGGATATCGATTTTTCCTCCCGCCGACCAGGGTGCTAAGGTCTACGACGTCAGCAAGCGCCGCTAGCTCAGTTGGTTAGAGCAGCTGACTCTTAATCAGCGGGTCCGGGGTTCGAGTCCCTGGCGGCGCACGTTGTCGATTGGCGAGGCTGTTCACCAACAGCCTCGCCAACGTCGTTCCCGGCCCCCGTGAGCAGACCCCCTCCCCAGGCCCCTAATGGGCGCCCGTGATCTGCACCGTCCAGGCCCCCGAAGGGGTACGGCCCTCCACCTCGACGCGGACGTTGTCGCCGGGCACCGTGAAGCTCTCGCCGAGGGAGACGGGCGCGTCCGCGAGGGGCGGGTAGACGGAGTCCTCCCAGCAGGCCTCGGTACGCGGATGGGCGTCGACCACCTCGACCGGCCCACCGCCCGACTCGGCCCCGCCCCGCACCCGGTAGACGAGGATGCCCTGCTTGCAGGTCGCGATGTCGTTGCCCGTCGAGCCCCTCGCCTCGAAAGCGAGCACCCGGTCGACCCCGGTGCGCACCACGGCCAGCTTCACCCCGTCCCCCTGCCCGAAGACCGGCGGCCCGGCTGCCGTACTCCCGCCCCCGTCGCCACGCGCATCCGCACCCGCGTCAGCACCTACGTCAGCACGCGCGAATGCGGTCGCAGCCGGCTGCGCGCCCAGCGATTCCAGGGTCAGCCGGGTCGAACCTCCCCCGTGGACGCACACCACCTGGCGCGGATCCAGCCACCCGAGTTTCCATTTGTGCCAGGCGAACAGGTCCGGTGCCAGACCGAACTGGCTGCCCATCAGGTCCCAGTCGCCGACGTACGTGTCCCAGTCGCCCTTTCCGTCCACGGGCCGGTGGTAGAGGTCGGGCAGATCGAAGACGTGGCCCGTCTCATGGGCGAGGACGAGCCGGTCCGGAGGGTGTTTCTCGAAGACGGTGACGACCCGGCGGATGTCCGTGCCGTCGGCGCGCAGCGGGACGTCCAGGTTGACGACCTTCGTCGCGTCGGAGTCGACACCGGGAGCGTCCGGGTCGGCCACGAAGTAGACGATGTCGTAGCGCGAGAAGTCGACGTCGTGGTCGGCGGCGGCAAGCGCGTCGCGCAGGTAGGCGGCGCGCTGGGCGGCACTCCAGTCCCGCTGTATGGCGTAGGAGGTGGACGGCCTCGGCATTCGGATCCACTTCCGGAGCGGGTGCGGGCGCAGCGTGAACCTGCCGTACGAGGCGCGGGCGAAGAAGTCGCTGGTCGCGGGGAAGTGGTCGGCGGCGAGTGCGGCGGGGGTGCTCCGGGGGCGCGCGTCCGGGAAGGAGAGGAACACCATCACGGCGTCGAGGGCTCGGGACGGTCGCGGGTAGGCGGCGTTCCAGGTGTCCAGGCCCTCCGAGTGGTGGGCGTCGGTGCGTTGAAGGGCGCAGGGTCGCACCGAGAAGGGTTCGGCGACCGAGGGGCCGGCGATGAGAGAGGTGGCGGCGAGGGCGGTCATCGTGGTGAGAACGGCAGCCGCGCTGCGCAAGCGGGGGTGCGCTCCGGCGCACGCGAGCCCCTTGAATCCCGCCAGGGCATCACGGGTGAGCCCCTTGAGGGGGAGCTGACGCGGCACGCAGACCTCCGGGTGCGGTTTCTTGGATACCGCAGCCCAGCCTGTGTGATCTTGCGTTCGTATGCCCTGTTTGTCTGCACCAGAAGGGTGATGGGACGGCGATCGATCCCGTGACCAGCGACGATCCGGGGCGGAGGGGTGAGCGACCCAGCACGCGGGAACTCACCCTTCGTGGAACGACACCCCGAAACACTCACGGAACGTCACAACCGATCGTGGGCGAAGGAACCCGTCCAGGCGCGGGCAGAAACGATCTGTCAGAAGTGCCGGTCGTTCATGGACACTGGACAGTGGCTGGAAGGGCTTCGGGCCAGCCTCTATGATCGGCACACTTTCCTGGCACTTCCCTGACACTTTCCTGCACGGACTAAGCCAGGGCGGCAGTTTGCCGCCCGGCCGGCCGCCCGACGGGATCCATATGAAGACCGAGTGCACTGCGGGAGCGAGCGGTGAGCGGAATGTCCCAAGGGCCGGCGCCTGCGGTTGATCTCGTCCGGCCGGCCGTCACAGAGAGTAATTCCGGTGCGTCTTCTTCTTCGTCGTCGCCTTCTTCTCCTACGTCGTCAGCTTCGTCTTCGCCGTCTTCGCCGTCTTCCGCTGTGGCTGCCGGTACGGCTCTGATGCGGGCCGCGTTCGCCGCGGCGCCGCTGGCCATGGCCGTGGTGGACCGCGAGGGCCTGGTCGTCGCCGCGAACGAGTCCCTGGGCTCGCTGCTGGGCGTCGACCCGGCGGTGGCGGTCGGCAAGGTGGCCGCCGATCTGGTGGACCTGACGTCCGACACGCGCGCGTGGCACGCGTATCGCGAGGTGCTGCGCGGCCGACAGGCACGGCTGCGCTGCACACGCCGTCTCAAACACCCGGACGGGCACTCCCTCTGGGCCCAGGTGACGGTCACCCCGCTGCCGACGGAATCGGCGACGGCAGTGGATTCGGAGGCTGCGGGGGTCTCGGGGGCTGCGGGAGAGGTGGTGGAGGGGGCGCATGGCGTGCGCGGCTACGGAGGCCAGGGCGCCGGCCAGGGCATCCTGCTCTCCGTGGCCGACATCAGTGCGCGCCGTGAACTCCAGGCGCGGCTGCGGCACTTGCAGATGCACGATCCGGTGACCCGGCTGCCCAACCGGGCGCTGTTCTTCGAGCGGCTGTCGGCGGCGCTGGAGGCGGATTCGTACGAGCAGAGCGGGACGGGCCGGATCGGCCTGTGCTACCTGGACCTCGACGGCTTCAAGGCCGTCAACGACACCCTCGGCCACCGCGTCGGCGACCGGCTGCTCGCCGCCGTGGCGGAACGTCTGACGCGGTGCGCGGAGGAGACGGGCCTGGCGCGGCGGAACCCGGACGCTGTCGCCCCGCTGGTGGCGAGACTGGGCGGCGACGAGTTCGCGCTGCTCATCGAGGACTCGACGGGCACCGACCAACTCGCCGACCTGGCCGAGTCGGTGCTGAAAGCCCTCCAGCTGCCCTTCGACCTCGCCGGCCAGCGGGTGTCGGTCTCCGCGTCCATCGGCGTCGTGGAACGGCATGCGGCGGGCACGACCCCCACGGGCCTGATGCAGGCCGCGGACACGACGCTGTACTGGGCGAAGGCCGACGGCAAGTCCCGCTGGACGCTCTTCGACCCCGAGCGCAACGCCCACCGGATGACCCGCCAGGCCCTTTCCTCCACCCTTCGGCCGGCCATCGAACGGGGCGAATTCGCCCTGGACTACCAGCCGTTGGTGGGCATGGAGGACGGCCGGGTGCACGGCGTCGAGGCGCTGGTGCGCTGGCATCACCCCCAGTTCGGCATTCTGACGCCGAACCGGTTCATCGGACTGGCCGAGGAGGACGGTTCGATCGTGCAACTGGGGCGCTGGGTCCTCGCCACGGCCTGCCGTCAGGCGCGCCGCTGGCAGCTCGAACGCCCCGACGAGCCGCCGATCTTCGTGAGCGTGAACGTGGCCGTACGTCAGGTCTGGGACTCGGATCTGGTGGCGGACGTCGCGGAGATCCTCGCGGAGACCGGCCTGCCGGCCCGTCTGCTGCAACTGGAGCTGACGGAGTCGGCAGTCATGGGGTCCGCCGGCCGGCCCCTCCAGGCACTCCAGGCACTGAGCGACATGGGTGTGGGCATCGCGATCGACGACTTCGGCACGGGGTACTCGAACCTCGCCTACCTCAGCCGGCTGCCGGTGTCAGTACTGAAACTGGACGGTTCCTTCGTCCGGGGGTTCCAGTACGAGGGCGAGGGCGTCGCGCCCAACCCGGCCGACGAGATCGTTGTCGAGGCGATGATCCAACTCGCGCACCGGCTGGGGCTGACGGTGACCGCCGAGTGCGTGGAAACGGCCGCCCAGGCCGGCCGGCTGCGCCGTATCGGGTGCGACACGGGGCAGGGGTGGCTTTATTCGCGGCCAGTGGGGGCGGATCGGATCTCGGTGCTGATGGGGAAGCGGGCTTGTCGGCAGGGGTGAGGGGCGTTTGCCTTGGCGGGTGCGTTAGTTCGGGTTCGGGGTCGTGGGCAATTCGTAGGCGTCCGCTATGAGTTCGTACGAGCGCAGGCGCAGGTCTCCCCGGTGGGCGTGGGAGACGAGCATCAACTCGTCGGCTCCCGTGCGCTTTTGGAGGTCGTCCAGGCCGGCGCGGACCTCGTCCGCCGTGCCGTGGACGATGTTCGTCATCCAGGAACTGACGAACTCCCGTTCCATCGGACTGAATTCGTACGCCTCCACCTCCTCCGGCGCCGGGAACAGCCCCGGGCGGCCCGAGCGCAGGCGGGCCATGCTGAGGCCCAGGGCCATTACCTGGCGGCGGGCCTCTTTCTCGTCGTCGGTGGCGAGAGCTGAGACGCCGATCAGGGCGTAGGGGGCGTCGAGGACTGCCGAGGGCTGGAAGGACTCACGGTAGAGGTCCAGGGCCGGGACGGTGTTCTGCGCCGAGAAGTGGTGCGCGAAGGCGAAGGGCAGGCCGAGGACACCTGCCAGGCGCGCGCTGAAGCCGGAGGAGCCGAGCAGCCAGATGGGCGGGCGGTGGGTGGACTGGACTCCACCCGGCGACGTCGACTGGATCGGGCCGGGGATGGCGTGGATGCGGTGGTACGGGTGGCCGGCCGGGAAGTCGTCGTCCAGGAAGCGGGTCAGCTCGGCGAGTTGCTGGGGGAAGTCGTCGGCGCCCTCGTTGAGGCGATCCGTTCGGCGGAGGGCCGCGGCGGTGGCGCCGTCCGTGCCCGGGGCTCGGCCGAGGCCCAGGTCGATGCGGCCCGGTGCCATGGCTTCGAGGGTGCCGAACTGCTCCGCGATGACCAAGGGGGCGTGGTTGGGGAGCATGACTCCGCCGGAGCCCAGGCGGATGCGGTGGGTGTGGGCGGCGAGGTGGGCGAGGATCACGGCGGGCGAGGAGGAGGCTACGCCGGGCATGGAGTGGTGTTCGGCGACCCAGTAGCGGTGGAAGCCGCGGGATTCGGTGAGGCGGGAGAGGGCGACGCTGGTTTGCAGGGCGTCGGTGGCGGTGTGGCCGGAGCCTACGGTGACCAGGTCGAGGACGGAGAGGGGGACGGGGGCGGTGCCCTGTGTCCTGCCCCGGATCTCGTCTGGCGTCGCGTCTGCCGTCTCGTCTGCGGTCACGGTGGGTGCCTCCTGGTGCGTTTCCGTTACGGTGCGCTTCCTCGCCGGGGGGAACAGGAGGGGGGCTCCGTTTTATTCCGGGGGTGTTTTCGCCCCCGCCGCCCCTACCCGTCCCATCCCGGGGCTGCCGCCCCCAGACCCCCGCTTCGGCCCTGAACGGGCCTCGTCCTCAAACGC
>NZ_LGDW01000063.1 GCF_001280005.1 Streptomyces sp. NRRL WC-3618
CCTGCCGAGCAACGCGGGCGAGTCGATGTTCGCCCTGACCCACGACAGCACCACCCTGTCCCCCACGGCCGGGCTGCTGGTCCTCCTCGGCTGGACGGCCCTCGCGCTGGCGGGCGCGGCGTACCGCCTGGTGCGCCGCGACGTGTGAGCGCCCGCACGATGGGGAGGTGACCACCTTGACGACGACCACGCCCGTCGGCGACTTCGGCGGTATGGGACCGCTGGTCGCCCGGTTCTCCCGGGGCGGCCAGCGGCTGCGGCAGGCGGACCGGAACCGTCCGTGGGTGCTGGACACCGCGGTGGTGGTGCTGGTCTTCCTCATGTTCTGCCTGCCGGACCTGCTGCACGGCGGCGCCGGGGACGGCGACGGTCCACACCGGTTCCGGCTCGCCTTCACCCGGCTTCCCCTGGCGGCCATGCTGCTCCTTCAGGTCGGTCTGGTGCTGCCGCTGCTGTGGCGGCGGCGCAGGCCGATGGCCGCCTTCGGTGCCATCGCGGTCGTGTTCGTGCCTTCGGTGCCATCGCGGTCGTGTTCGTGCTGCAGTGGTCGCTGGGGACGGCGCTGCGCGCGGACGTCGCCCTGTTCATCGCGCTGTACAGCCTGGCTCTGCACGGGCGGTTGCGGCAGTTGCCGTGGGCCTGCGGCGTCATGGCGGGTGCGGTGGTGCTGGTCGCGGTGCGGGTGTCGGCGGCCGTGTCCGTCTGGGACGCGCTGTTCTTCCTGCTGAGCACGGCGACCGCGGCCCTGGCGCTCGGCCTGATGATCAGGATCCGGCGGGCCCAGCTCGCGGGGCTGCGGGAGCGGGCGGCCCGCCTGGAGATCGAACGCGACCAGCGCAGCAGGCTCGCGACCGCCACCGAACGGGCGCGGGTGGCCCGCGAGATGCACGACATCGTCGGCCACAACCTGGCCGTCATGATCACCCTCGCCGACGCCGGGGCGTATGCCACGGATGCGGCTCCCGACCGCGGCAAGGAGGCTCTGCAGCTCATCGGCGACACCGGCCGCACGGCTCTCGGCGAGCTGCGGCGCGTGCTCGGCGTCCTGCGGGAGGCGTCGGCCGCCCCGGCCACGGTGCCCGATCTCAGCCCGCAGCCCGCTCTCGTGGACATCGAGGCGCTGTGCGAGGGGGTGCGCGTCGCGGGCTTGGAGGTCGTCTATCGGACCGTCGGCGAGGTGGACGCCTTGGACCGGGGGATACAGCTGACGGCCTACCGCATCGTCCAGGAAGCCCTCACGAACACCCTGAAGCATGCCGGGGCCGGCACACGGGTGACACTGTCGGTGATCGCCGAGGACACCCGGCTGGTCGTTCGCGTCCGGGACAACGGCCCGGCGCACCGCCCCGGACCCTGGAACGAGGAAGGACACGGGCTGGTGGGCATGCGTGAACGAGTGGCGCTCTACGGCGGCGACGTCAGCGCCGGGCCCGCGACCGGCGGCGGATGGATGGTGGAGGCCACCCTCCACCCGGCCTCTCAGGCAGGTGCCCGGTGACCACGGTGCTCGTCGTGGACGACCAGCCGCTGCAGCGCTACGGCTTCCGGGTGCTGCTCGACTCCATCCCCGAGACGGAGGTGGTCGGCGAGGCCGCGCACGGCGCCGAGGCTGTCCGCAAGACCGCCGAACTGCGCCCCGACGTCGTCCTGATGGACGTACGCATGCCCGGTATGGACGGCATCGAAGCCACGCGCCGGATCACGGCGGCTGGGGGCCGCTCTCGCGTCCTCGTGCTGACCACCTTCGACCTGGACGAATACGTCCATGCCGCCCTGCGTGCCGGAGCCAGCGGCTTCCTCCTCAAGGACGCACGCCCCGAGGAACTCCTCGCCGGCATCCGCGCGGTCGCCGCCGGCGACGCCGTCATCGCGCCGGCTCTCACCCGCCGCATCCTGGACAGGTACGCCCAGCACGTGCCCGCCGGCAGGAGCGACGTGAGCGAGGACCCGCGGCTGGGATCCCTCACCGACCGTGAGCGCGAGATCCTCGTCGCCATCGGCAAAGGCTGGACCAACGGCGAGATCGCCGCCCGCTTCGTCGTGTCCGAGTCCACGGTGAAGACGCACGTCGGCCGTGTCCTGGCCAAGATCGGCGCCCGCGACCGCATCCAGGCCGTGATCTTCGCCTACGACCTCGGACTCGCCGGCCCCGACACCGGCACCGGGTGAGGAGACGGCGGAGGCCGGCCCGCCGGATCCGGAGCATCGCTCGGCGGCACGACCGACGTCATGGCGGGCTCTCGTCATCGAGCGGTTCTCTCAAGTCCCGCGCCGTGTCGGCCGGTAGGCGCCGCGCCGCCCGTCCGCGTCCCGCGCGGTACCAGCCCCTTTTGTCGTGCGGCCGGCCGAGGATGGTGTGCACCGTGTCGCAGGAGAGCCTGCCGCCTGGTTCCGCCTGGATCTCGGCCGGAGTCCGGGGGCTCTCCACCGCCCGGAGGGCGGCCACAACCGCAGCCTCCAGCTCGCCCGTGCTTACGCCGTTCGGGCCTCTCGTGTGAGTCGCTGCCCGACATGTCGGGCACCTTGAAGAGGTGGGGAGACAGGCCCCCCGGCTTGGGCCCTGCAAATCGTGGGGTGAAATGCGGCGCTCTACGGGCTGCGGAGGAGTCGATCCCGCGGCGTGCGAAGACGAGAGGTGCACGATGGCCGACGGCTCGAACACCACGGCGACCGGCGCCCCTCGCACCGGCCCCGCCCCACGGGCCGGCCAGCCACCGCGCTCCTTCGGCGAGCCGTGGCTGACGGCGGTCGCGGGCGCCTTCACGCTCGCCCAACTCGTCCTCATCGGGCCGGGGTTCGGTCTCGGCTGGGACGAGACCGTCTACGTCAGCCAGGTCAGCGGCCACACTCCCGCCGCCTTCTTCAGCGCGCCCCGCGCCCGTGGCGTCCCTCTCCTCGTGGCTCCGGTCACGTCATGGTCCGACTCCACAGCCCTCCTCAGGGTCTACCTGGCCGTCCTCTCCGGCCTGGCCCTCTACTTCGCCCTGCGCGTCTGGCGAGCCCACGTCATGCCACCTGTCCTGGCCCTGGCGGGCGCCCTGTTCGCCTCCCTGTGGGTGACGGTGTTCTACGGCCCGCAGGCCATGCCCAACTACTGGGTCGCCGTCGGCGCCCTGGCCTGCGTCGGCTGCTTCCTGCGCGCCCGCGCGAACGCACGGGACCGGGCAGCCTGGTGGGGCCTGTTCGCGGGTACGGCGCTGATGGCGTGGATGCGCCCGATGGACGCGGGTTATGTCGTACTGCCTCTGCTCGCCCTTTCCACGCGCCGTCCGCGTCTTCTCGTCGTGCTGGTCGCCGGACTGCTGGCGGGTGCGGGCGAATGGGTGATCGAGGCGTACGCGAGCTACGGCGGCCCCGCACAGCGCCTCTTGGACGCCTCCCGCATCCAGGGCGGCCTGGGATGGCACCTGGCGGTCGTGGACCAGCTGCGCAGTCTGGGCGGGCGCACGCTGTGCCGGCCCTGCACCGGGTCGCTCCCCAGCCCGGTGGTGACCCTGTGGTGGTTCGCGCTGCCGCTCCTGGCCGCCTTCGGCGCCGTGGCCGCGGTCCGTGCCCGGCGCGCGCTGCCCGTCCTGCTCCCGGGTGCCTGTGCCGTCACGGCGGCCGTGCCCTACCTGTTCCTCATCGGCTACGCGGCCCCTCGCTTCCTGCTGCCCGCCTACGCCCTGCTCGCCCTTCCCGTCGCCCACGGCCTCGTCCACCTGGTCACCGCTCCGGCCCGCGGGAGGACGCGCACCCTCGCGGTGAGCCTGGTGGTGGCCGGCCTGGCGGGCCATCTGGCCGTGCAGTACGTCGTCCTGGAGCGCACCGTGCGCACTTCCGCCGCCGACCGCGCGGACTGGTCCCGCACCGCGGTGGCCCTCCACACGCTCGGGGTGCGGTCTCCGTGCCTGCTCAGCGGTTACGAGGCCGTCCCGATCGCCTTCTACACCGGCTGCGGTTCCGCCCAGACCGCGGGCCACGACGCCAGCGCCACCGCGGCCGAACTGACCCGGGCCGCCCACCGGACACCCTTCGCCGTCCTCACCCCGCCAGGTGGCCGCCCGCCCGCTTTCGCGCGCGGCTGGCCCATGAAGCGGGTCGGCGTTCTCCGGGCATACGTGCCTCCCGCCGTACGGCAGGGGCAGTGAACGGAGTCACGACCGCTCACGCCCGCGAGGTCGCGGCCACGACCCGGCTCGCGGCCGTCTTCTGCAGCAGCCCGTAGACGAGCACCGGCAGGAGCAGGTGCGGTTTGTCGGGCAGTGTGGTGGTGATCAGGACCGCGCTCGCACTGCTGTTGTTCATGCCGCAGGCGAGCGTCAACGAGGAGGAGTGGGGGGCGTCCAGCCGCAGCAGGCGCGCGGCGGTCAGGCCGAGCGCGAAGGAGAGCAGGCAGACGAGGGCCGCCACGACCAGTGCGGCGCCGAACAGCAGCGGGCGCGGATGCGCGAGGAAGGAACCCAGCGCGCCACTGGCGTTCACATATGTCAGCGCAAGCGATCCGACGAGGGCGGCGAGTACGACCACGCCCAGCGTGCGGCCCCGCCATGCCGTCGGCAGCGTGAGCCGGCACAGGAGGCCGGCCGCGCAGGGCAGGACCACGCCGACGAGGGCGAAGCCGCCATGGGCCGCGTTCCCGGTCGTGGTGAGCGTGTCCGCGTAGTCGTCGCTGAGGAGCGGCGCCATGGTGGTGATGACCAGCGGGATGGTGAGCGGGCTCAGCAGCGTGGAGGCGAGGACGAGCCCCACCATGGTGGGCTGGCCGCCGTCGTCCTTATCGGTCCACACGGTGGCTCCGGCGGCGACGGGCATCGCCACGATCAGGATCATCGCCGTGACCAGGCCGCTGCCGCCGTCGGCGTCGGGCGTTTGACGCAGGAGGAACGCGACGACGGGGATCACCAGCAGCGGGACCGCCAGGTGCAGGACGAGCCCCGCCAGCAGGGCGGTGGGACTGCGCAGCAGTCGGCCCAGCTCGCGGACGGGTACCTGGAACCCGGCGGAGAAGAGCACCAGGGCCAGCAGCAGCGGGCCGGTGCTCAGCGACAGACCGGTCACGGTGCCGAGCGGCAGGGTGTGCTCACGGCGCAGCCACAGACCAGGACCGGGCAGGAGAAGGGCGGCGAGATAGGACAGCACCACGGCCCGGCCGAGCCGGCGGCGCAGCCAGAGCGTCGCCCGGTCAGGGGGCGGGAGGGAGCCAGACGGATGGTTCAAGGCGTACTTCTTCCATAGCGGCGGACTGGACGGGGCGGAGCGCCGCTATGCAAGAGCCCTGATCACGAGTCGTCATGGCTTCCATGGCATGCATGCCATGCATGGTGCCCGGGTGACGCCGATGCGGCAGGCGATACCCGCACGGCAGTCAGGATGCGTTCAGGTATCCCGTGGCACGGTCACGTCTCATGACATACGAGACGTCAGAGACCTCCGCGACCCCTGTGGCCGGCGCCCAGACGGTGTCCTCCGGCCGCCGGCCGGGCTGGAACAAGGTGCCCGAGGTCACCGCCTACTTCTGGATCATCAAGGTGCTGTGCACCACCGTGGGCGAGACGGCCGCCGACCTGCTCAACGAGAAGGCCGGCCTCGGCCTGACCGGCGTGTCGGTGCTGATGAGCGCCCTGCTGGCGGTCGTCCTGGTGGTGCAGTTCCGCGCCGGCGCCTACCGAGCGGGCGTGTACTGGCTCGCCGTAGCCCTGATCAGCGTCGTCGGCACGCTGATCAGCGACAATCTCACCGACAACATGGGCGTACCACTGGAGACGAGTACGACGGTCTTCGCGATCATCCTCGCGATCGTCTTCGTGATCTGGTACCGGCGTGAGCGGACCCTGTCCATCCACCACATCGACACCCCCAGCCGGGAGTCCTACTACTGGCTCGCCGTCCTGTTCACCTTCGCCCTCGGCACCGCGGCCGGTGACCTGGTCTCCGAGCGCATGGACCTCGGCTACTGGCTCGCCGCACTCCTGTTCGCCCTGGCCATCGCCGCGGTCGCCCTCGCGCACTTCACGCTCGGCCTGGACGCGGTCTGGAGCTTCTGGATCGCCTACGTCCTCACCCGCCCGCTGGGCGCGTCCATCGGCGACTACCTCTCCCAGCCGACCGGCGACGGCGGCCTGGGCTTCGGCACCGTCGTCACCAGCGCCCTGTTCCTCACCGTCATTCTCGTCCTGGTCGTCTATCTCTCGGTGACCCGAAAGGATGTGGCGGAGCCTCAGCTCGTCGCGCGGCGCGCGGCCTGAGCAGGCAAGCGGCAGGCGTTCAGGTTGCGTTCAGGCTGACGCTGCCACAGTTGGGCGCGTCGATCGCCGTTGCGCGGTCGCCTCTTCTCACAGGGCGCTCGCCCCCATCTCGGGGCGGGCGTTCTGCCGTTCGACGAAGCGGAGCCCCCCACCGTGCAGCAACCGGAAATGTTCACTGATCTGGACGTCGCGAGCGCGACCAAGTCGGTGATGAAGAAATTACCCGAGGTCACCCTGGCGTTCTGGACCATGAAGGTCGCCGCGACCACCCTCGGCGAGACGGCCGGCGACCTCTTCGCGCAGACCCTCAAGCTCGGCTACTTCCTGACCACGATCGCGCTGTTCCTGCTCTTCGTGGTGACGCTGGTCGTCCAGCTCAGGTCCAGCCGCTACAACCCGTTCTTCTACTGGACCGTGATCCTGTCGACCAGCATGGCCGGCACCACGATGTCCGACTTCATGAACCGGGACGCGAGCACCAAGTTCCTTTCCGGCGGCTCCACTTCCCTGGGCTGGGGACCACAGGGGCTCGGCCTGGGCTACCCCACCGGCGCGGCGATCCTCATCTCGGTCCTGCTGGTCATCTTCGCCGTCTGGAAGGCGACCGGGATGACCTTCCAGATCCGTGACATCGTCACCTTCCGCGGCGAGGCCCTGTTCTGGTCGGCGATCCTCGTCTCCAACACCCTCGGCACCTCCATGGGTGACTTCCTGTCCGACAGCTCCGGGCTCGGTTACGCCGGTGGCGCGCTGCTCGTGAGCGGGGCGCTCTTCGTTCTCGTCGCCCTGATGAAGGTGCCGGTGGTGCCGAACGTGCTGCTGTTCTGGATCGCGTTCGTCCTCACCCGCCCCCTGGGCGCCACGGCGGGCGACTTCCTGACCAAGCCGATCGCCAAGGGCGGCCTGGACCTCGGCACGGCGGGTTCCTCTGCCGTACTGCTGGCCGTCCTGCTCGGTCTGGTGGCCTACGCGCAGGTCCAGGAACGCCGGACCACCACGCCGCGGCCGACGGAACGGGAGCCGGTCACTCAGCGGGACGACTGAGTCCGGTCACCCGACAGGCAGGTCGACCCGGAAGCGTGCTCCACCCGTGTGACCGGGATCGTGGGACACCTCGCCGCCGACGGCGCGGGCCAGGCGCCGTGCGAGCGGCAGTCCGAGGCCGGCGCCGTCGTGTCCGTCGCCGGTGTCGGCGCGGCGGCCGGGCTGGAAGAGGTCGTCGACGAACGCCGCCGGCACGCCAGGACCGTCGTCGGTGACCTCGATACGCACGCTGCCGGGCAGCTGCCGCGCGGACACGGTCACCGTGGAGAAGGCGTAGCGGACCGCGTTGGCCAGCAGCGGGCTGACGACGCGTTCGAGGAGGGCGGACGCGACTCCCGCCCGCACGCCTGGATCCGCCACGTCGACGAAGATCTTCACTCGCTCCCGTGTGTCGAGATTCCCGGCCAGCCGTTGCAGGACGGGGGGGACGGCGGTGGTGCCGGGGGCTGTCGAGGTGTTCTGACCTCTGTCCCGGGCGTCGTTGAGAAGTGTGTCGCAGATGGTGCGCATGGACTGGGCGGCCTCGGTGATCACTCCATGGGTGGCGCGGGTCTCGGCATCGGTGCGTGGGCGTGCCCGCCACCAGTCGAGCTCGATGATGATCCGGGTGAGCGGGGTGCGCAGTTCGTGGGACAGCTCGCCGGTCAGCTGCTGCTCGTGGCGCAGCACGGTGCGGATACGGTCCAGCAGAGTGTCCAACGAGGAGCCCAGGCGGACGAGTTCGGCCGGATGGCCTTCGGTGCCGAAGCGTTCGTCGGAGGCGACGGCGCTCCACTGGGTGGCCTGGTCGGTCATGGTGCGTACGGGGCGCAGCGCCCGTCCGACGGCCAGGCGCGTCAGCGCGTAGGTGCACGCGAGCATGACGGCGTCCAGGATCAGAGAACCGAGCAGCAGGGTGTCGGCCGAACTCCGGTAGGGCCCCAGGTCCAGGGCCGTGACCACGGTGGCGTCGTGACGGCCGCCCACGAGATCCGCGCACAGGCGTACGGCGTGCGGGCTTTGAGCGTCGACGGTCGAGCAGGCTCGTTTCCGTTGTGCGGCGAGCCGGTCGGCGGCCCGGGTCAGCGTGCTGTCGGCCGTCGTGGCGGGCGGCTGCTCCAGCAGTTGTGTCCCGGCGTAGATCCACACGTTCGCGTCGAGGAGGCGGTCGTTGACGGTCTCCAGAACCCGCACCCGGGGACCTGTGGTGTCGATGGTCGTGGCGACGGCCGCGGCACGGTTGCGCAGTTGGTCGTCCGCCTGGTGCCGCAGGTGCCGGTCCATCACGGTGTTGAACGCCACCGTCAGCACGGTCATCAGCAGCGCGGCGGTGGTCAGCGCCACGAGGGAGAGCCGACCGCGCAGGGTACGGGGCAACAGGCGGTGCAGCGGGTTCATGACAGGCGGTGTCCGATCCCGCGCGCCGTGGTCAGGCTCAGGCCGCTGCCGGCCTCGCGTAGCTTGCGGCGCAGCCGGCTCAGGTACTGGTCGAGGGTGTTGTCGTTGACCTGCGCGCCGTCCGGCCAGGCGGCCCGGACCAGGTCGCGCCGGCCCACGATGGCGCCGCCGGCGGCCACGAGCGTGGCCAGCAGCCGGAACTCCGTCGGGGACAGCTCGACGTCGGCTTCGCCGACTCGCGCGGTGTGCCGGGTCGAGTCCAGTAGCAGATCCCCGGCGGTGGCCACGGCCGGTGGGCCGGCGCGTTTGATGGCGGCCCGTAGCCGGGCGACGAGTTCGGCGAGGTGGAACGGCTTGGGCAGGTAGTCGTCGGCCCCGGCCGAGAATCCGGACAGCCGGTCGGTGAGGTGGTGGCGGGCCGTCAGGAAGATGATCGGGGCGGTGAAGCCGTTGGCGCGCAGCGCCTGGCACACGTCCCGTCCGTCTGCGTCGGGCAGACCCACGTCCAGGACGACCGCGGCGATGCTGTCGGTGGCCAGTCTCAGGGCGGTGGCGCCGTCGGCGGCGAGCACCGGCTCGAAGTCCTCGTCGAGCAGGCCGCGGCGCAGCACGTCACGCAGGGCGTGATCGTCCTCGACGACCAGGATCTTGTGGTGCATGGTCCTCCGTCGGATTTTCCGGCGTACGGGTGGTGCCGTGAACGAACGATGCGGGCAGCCACCGGGCCATCGCGTACAGGCACACTCCGAGCCATCCGGTGGCGAACAGCCAGCCCCCGATGACGTCGCTGAACCAGTGCACGCCGAGATAGACGCGGGACAGGCCCACCAGTACGCCCCAGCACCCGATGACGGCCCGGAGCGAGGTGGCGCCGCGTGGGGCGCGCAGCGAGAGGGCGACGATCAGGAGCCCGGCGGCGAGGGCAGCTGTGGTGGTGTGGCCCGAGGGGAAGGCCCAGCCGCCGGCCGACGCCGCCCAGTCGGCGTGCGGCGGACGCGGTCGCTGGAGGAGTTCCATCACCCCGTACCGCATCGCCTGCCCGCATCCCAGGCAGGCGACGCTCAGCGCGGCGGCCCACATCCGTTGCCGCGCCGTTCGCCCTGCCACCACGCCGGCCAGCGTCGCGAGGACATACGGGACGGCGCCGCTGCCGGTGTCGGTCACCCCTCGGGCCAGCGCCGTCGTCACGTCCGGGCGATGGGCGAGCGACCAGGTCAGGAAACCGTCGTCCATCCACAGTGGAGCGCCGTCCTGGCCGATCACCACCCAGGTGACGGCCAGGTCGGCGGCGTCGCGCCGGTTCATGGGGCCGTCACCAGCGGGCGCATGCGGCTGGAGGCGATCCGCCGGCCCACGGGTCGCGACCACCGCCGCACGGCGGTCATCGACAGGAGCGCGACGAGCCCGCCGACCAGCACTCCGGCCACGACGTCGTGCGGATAGTGGGCGCCGACCCACACCCGGGAGACCGCCATCGCCAGAGCGGCCACGGCCGCGCCCGCTCCCAGCCGACGGGAGACGAAGAACAGAGCCACGGCGGCGGAGGCGGCGATCGTTGCATGGTTACTGGGGAAGGACCAGTCCCCGGGTGCTGGACACGCCTCCAGGGTCCTCACGCGCAGGTTCTGGCACGGCCGGTCCTCGCGCACCAGCAGTTTCACCACGGCATCCACGCCGTACGCCGCGACCACGACCACCGGCACGGCCAGGGCGGTCACCGCCGCAGCGCTGCCGACCCGGCGCGCGAACCACCAGCCGACGCCTGCGAGGACGGCGAACACCGCGAGTCCGTACGTCGACCAGAGCGACACAGCCCCGTTCAGCCAGCCAGGCGCGTGCCGGGCCAGCCGCACCACGTCCAGGTAGGCGGAGCCGTCGATCGACGACCCGTCGAAGGCCATGATCACCTGTCTCCCCCCTTGGACGCGGTGTTCCGGCGGGCCCGGTACACCTCGGCAAGGAGAGGCGTCAGCGACACGACGACGATCAACGCCACCAGCGGGAGCAGGTAACGGTCGACGTTCGGGATCGACGAGCCCAGCGCATACCCCGCGAGGGTGAGGCCGACGCTCCACACGAGCCCACCGGCGATCTGCCATAGCGTGAATGTCCGCACCGGCACCTGAAGCGCTCCCGCCACCGGATTGAGCACGGTCCGCACCACGGGCACGAACCGGGCCAGCACGATGGCCTTCGCGTGCCCGTACTTCTCCAGCAACTCCTCAGCCCGGTGCGCCCCCCGGTGCAGCCGGGGCGAATGACTACGAGCGAGCAGCGCGCCGCCCGCTCTTCTCCCGAGCAGATATCCGCACTGCGCCCCGGCGAGCGCACCGACGGCCGCGGCCACCAGCAGGGGCCCGAGCGACAGCTTCACCCCGCTGTCGGCCGTGCCGGTGCACAGCAGCCCCGCCGTGAACAGCAGCGAGTCGCCCGGCAGGAAGAAGCCGATCAGCAAGCCCGTCTCGGCGAACAACACCACCCCCACCCCCAGCACCCCGAAGGCGGCCAGCAGAGAATGGGCATCGAGCACGTTGACAGCGAGCTGCGACGACAGGTGGACGGGTGTGGACATCGTCGCGACCCCTTCGGTCCGGCGGAGCGGGCGCGTCGTAGCAGTCGTAGCAGCACCCGACCAGTGACTACAATTCTGTAGACGGTCTACTGAACTGTAGACGATAGGGGGTGAGGATCGTTCCCATGACCGACCCGAAGGACGAACGCCGACCTGCCGGCGAGCTCGAAGCGGCCGTCATGGCCGCACTGTGGGCCGCCGACGCACCGCTCACCCCGGCACAGGTACAGATCGAGCTCGCCTCCGGCCTCGCCCGGACGACGGTGACGACGATCCTGTCCCGCCTCCATGACAAGGGCGTCGTCGGCCGCGAGCGACACGGACGCGGCTACGCGTACGTCCCGGTGCAGGACGCCCCCGGGCTGACCGCCCAGCGCATGCACACCGAACTCGACCGGGACACCGACCGCGAGACAGTCCTCGCCCGTTTCGTCGCCCGGCTCAGCCCCGACGACGGGGAACTGCTGCGCCAACTGCTGGAGGCCGACGAGCAGTGATCGCCCTCCTGCTGCTTCCGCTCCTGCTGCCCTTCACCTTGCCGGTACTGGCCCGGCGCGCCCTCGCCCGCCTCGACCCGGTCATCGCCCTGCGCACGCTGACCGCCTGCGCTCTGGCGTGCGCCGGTGCGTGCGTGGCCGCCCTCGGCGCCGTCGTGCTGATCGGACTGCTCAAGCTCTCCCTCTTCGCGGCGCTCGGCGACCTCATCCACCCCCTGCGCACCCCCTCCAACCTGCTCGCCCTCCCGGCCGCCGCGCTCGCCACCGGCGCGCTCACCCTCGGCACCTGGACCCTCGCCCGCTCAGCCCTGCGGCAGGTCCGGGCATTCCGTACCGCCCGCACGGAGGCCGACCGCCGTCCCGCCGCCGGCGACCTGTGCGTCGTCCACTCACCGCACCCAGACGCGTACGCCCTGCCCGGCAGACCCCACCGGATCGTCGTCACCACCGCGATGCTGCGCAGCCTCGGCCCCGCCGAACGAGAAGCCCTCTTCGCCCACGAGCGGGCTCACAACGCGGGCGGCCACCACTACTTCCTGGCAGCCGCCGAACTCGCCGCCCACTGCCACCCCGCGCTCCACGCCACACGTGTCACCCTCCGGCTCGCCGCGGAACGCGCCGCCGACGAGAGTGCCGCTGCCACCGTCGGCGACCGCCGCCTGCTCGCCCGGGCCATCGCCCGCGCCGCCCTCGCGGGGGACGCTCAGCACTCCACCCGCCCGGACTTCGCCCCCGGGGCCACCACGGGCCCCGTTCCGCAGCGGGTCGCAGCCCTCCTCACCCCTGGCGACAGCCGCTCGAAATCCACACGATGGATCGCCCTGCTCCTCACCGTCTGCGCGATCCTCCCCGCCGCGACCGCGACGACCGGTGTGCTGGCCTTCCACCACGAGGTCGAGGTCGCCCAAGGCGAAGAGAGCCGCTGACGGCCCAGCGCCTATTGACGAACCCACTCCGCGTCGACGCGTTGGTGGTCGCCGATCTCCTCGGCACCCTCATGCTGCCCACCGGAGCCGTACACGATGGTCAAACGCCAGAACGGGCCGCCCAGGACGTACCCTGTGGCGCCCCGGACGGCCGACCCCGCCTGCGGCGCGTCGCCCTGGCCTGGGTACAGGCGTGCTGCGGGACGGTCGTCACTCACGTCTCACGTCATGGCGACTGAACCGATGCCCCCCGAGGCAGTCGGGCACTTGCGCCGGACACCGGCGAGACGGCCCGCATCGAAGGAGGCGATGTGCGTCCTTCGACGCGCCGCCGGGCCTCATCCCGGACTGAAGCCCCAGGCCGGACCGAGCGGACTGGCTGTCGCCGCCCCCATTCCCCGGTGACGGACAGCCGGGCCCCCTTGCGACTGGCAGGGGGCCCGGCCTCTTGGGGGATGGGGCACAGGGTCAGCCGATGGCCTTCTCCACCGCGCCCACCAGCTCGTCCGTCTCCGGCTCCGTCTGCGGGGAGAAGCGGGCGACGACCTGGCCGTCGCGGCCGACGAGGAACTTCTCGAAGTTCCAGCGGATGTCGCCGGTGTGGCCCTCGGCGTCGGCGAAGCCGACCAGGCGGTCGTACAGGGTGTGCCGGGCGTCGCCGTTGACGTCGACCTTCTCGGTCATCGGGAAGGTCACGCCGTACGTCGCCGAGCAGAACTCGGCGATCTCCTCGGAGCTGCCGGGCTCCTGGCCCATGAACTGGTTGCAGGGCACCCCGAGCACGGTGAAGCCCTGCTCGGCGTACCGCTCCTGGAGCTTCTCCAGGCCCGCGTACTGCGGGGTCAGCCCGCACTTGGAGGCGACGTTGACGATGAGGACGGCCTTGCCCGCGTACTGGGCGAGGTCCGCGGAACCGCCCTGGAGGGCACCGATCTCGACATTGAGGGGGGAGGAACTGGCGTCTGTGGTCATAAGCGGATGCTAACTCCGGTAGGTGTCGGGCACGGGTGCCGCCCCCGGAGCCTTGACCAGGACCTCACCGGCGGCCGTACGCGAGTACAGCACCGACCGTCCCGCCCGCCGCCGCTCCACCAGCCCCGCGTCCAGCAGCACCCGCAGATGCCGGCCGACCGAGCCGAGGGGCCGGCCGGTGACGGCGGTCAGCTGGGTGGTGCTGTGCGGGGAGTCGAGGAGTACGAGCACGGTGGCGCGCGCGGACCCGAGGAGTGCCCCGAGAGCGGCGGACGCCGTTCGCCCACCGCCGTGGTCGGCCAGCGCGCCCGCGCACGGGTAGACGACGGCGTACCGCTCCGGCTCCTCCCACGCCACCCACCCCGCTTTCGGCGTCACGGGGACGAAGACCAGCTCGGCGCCGGAGATCTCGCGGGGCGGGTACTCGTGCAGGTTGATCTGGAGCCGGTTGCCGTCGAGCCAGCGGGTGCCGGGGCGCAGGGCGTCCAGTACGGCGGCCCAGCCGTCCTGACCGACCCGCGCGGTCCGCGCGACCACATCGGCTTCGAGGACGCGCCGACGCCGGTCCCAGTACGGGCGTACGGCCTCCTCCCACACGAAGGTGAAGAGGTCGGCGGCGCGTTCCGGGAGGTCGTCCCGGCCGGCGAGGGCGGCGGGCAGCGGGCCGGGGCGGGAGCGGACGAGGTGGTCGCGGGCGAGGGCGGGGGCGACCGTACGGACGCGCGCGACGCCCTCCTCGAACGTCTCGCCGTACCGGGGGGTGGGGGTCAGGAAGTCGGCGATCCAGTCACGGCCGACGCCGGTGCGGACGAGGAGGTCGGCGGTGGGATCGTGCGCGAGACGGCGGCGGTACGCGGGCAGGTGGGCGCTCAGCCAGGCGCGCTCACCGGGGTGCGTGGCCGCTGCGGCGTGCAGCAGTTTGAGGCTCGCGAAAGTCTCGGCGAGGGGTGAGATGACGAACCGGCTGTGGGCGAGGGTGTCGGCGTTCACCTGCCACCAGCCCATGTCTGTCTCCTCCCCAATCGGTCTACTCCACACTGATGTTTCGCGTGTGCGCGAAACAATAACGAGTGTCCGGCGCCCCTCGCAGACTCCCCGCATGCGCAGCTACTCGGCCCTCTTCCGCACCCCCGAGTTCACACCTCTGTTTCTCTCCACGGCGCTCAGATCAGCGGCGTCGACCATCGGCGGCCTGGCCCTCGCCACCCTCACCTACCGCGCCACCGGCTCGCCCCTGCTCTCCGCGCTGAGCATGTTCGGCCCCCAGCTCGCCCAGGTGGTGGGCGCCACGACCCTCCTCTCCGCCTCCGACCGCCTGCCCCCGCGCGCGACCCTGACGGGCATCGCGCTGGCCTTCGCGCTCGGCACGGCGGCGATGGCCACGTGATCCCGGGGTGACTCGAACTTAGAACGAGTCCGTCGCCGCGTGCGCCGTGCCCGAGGCAGGGGAAGAACTGGGCGTGGCTGTCTGCCAGTTCACGAGCGACCGGTTCGCCAAGGGGGACTCACTCGGATGACGACGCGTGACGAACGTACGGAACAAGAGGCCGGTACAGAAGAAGAGGCCTCTGCGGAACCAGAGGCCGCCGACGAACCTTGTGTGTCCGACGAACCCGGCGTCGCTGACGAACCCGGTGTCGCCGACGACGGTGTCTCCGAGTCCGAACGGCTGCTGTTCGGGGGCCCGTTGAGGTACGAGATGGGGTGGAACCAGCATCAGGGGTCCTTCCTGGAGCTGGGTCTGCGGAACATGGTCGCGCGGATGCCCCGGCTGATCGCCGCCACCATCCGGCTCGCCCACCGCGCCGACCCGCGGGCTCTGCGCCGGGTGGCGGTCGCCGAGTTGGGCGGGGGAGTGGCGCAGGCGGTCGGGCTCGTGGCCGTCAACCGGGTGCTCGGCCAGCTGCTCGGCGGCGGCGACACCACCGACCGACTGCGTGACGCCGTACCGGCGTTGGTCGTCGTCGCGGTCACCGCGATCGTCGGCGCGCTGCTGCGGTCCGCGTCCACCGCCGGTACCGGGCGGCTGGAGCCCAAGGTGTTCCGGGTGGCGACGGAGGAGTACCTGGAGCGGGTGGCCCGCGTCGAACTGGCCGCCGTCGAGGACGAGGAGTTCCACAAGCTGCTCGACTCCGCGCAGTGGGGCGCCGAGTCCGCGCGGCGCATGATCCGGTTCTGCACGTCCGTGATGACGGCGAGCATCGCGCTGGCGGCGGCCGCCGGGGTGCTCACCGTGCTGCATCCGGCCCTTCTCCCGCTCCTCGCGCTGATGACGCTGCCCAGCGCCTGGAGCGCCCTCACCATCGCCCGGCGGCGGTACGTCTCCTTCCACACCTGGGTCCAACACGCCCGCGCGGGGCAGCTGTTGGGGCGGCTGCTGATCGACACGCAGGCCGCGCCCGAGGTGCGGGTGCACAACATCGGGCCGTTTCTGCTGCGTCACTTCCGGACCATGGCCGAGACGGGGGAGCGGGAACAGACCCGGCTCGCCTCACTGGCCGCCCGTACCGGGCTGATCGCCTCCGGCTGGACGGGTGTCGCGACGGCCGCGGCATACGGCGTGCTCGGGCTGCTGCTGTGGACGGGAGCCATGGACCTGGCCGTCGCCGGTACGGCGGTCATCGCGATCCGGACCGGGTCCGCCAACCTGGAGTCGCTCGTCGTCCAGCTCAACTTCCTCTACGAGGAAAGCCTGTTCGTCGCCGACCTGGAACGGCTGTGCCAGGAGGCGGACCGCCGGCTCATCCCGGAGACCGGCCACCCGCTGCCCGCCCAGGTGGACGCCATCCGCTTCGAGAACGTCTCCTTCACCTACCCGGGCACGGCCACCGAACCCGCCCTCGACGCGGTGAACGTCACCATCCCCACCGGCCGGATCGTCGCCCTGGTCGGCAACAACGGCAGTGGCAAGTCGACCCTCGCCAAGCTGCTGTGCGGGCTGTACGCGCCCGACGCCGGCCGCATCCTCTGGGACGGGATCGACTCCACCGAGCTCAACCGTACCGACCTCTTCGACCGGATCGCGGTCGTCGCCCAGGACTTCTACCGCTGGCCCTTCACGGCCCGCGTCAACATCGCCATCGGCCGCCCGGACGCCCCGTACGACGACGAACTCCTGCACGCGGCCGCCGAGTACGCGGGCGCCGACGAGACCATCGCATCCCTGCCCCGAGGGTGGGACACGCTCCTCGCCCGTGGCTACAAGGGTGGCCACCAGATCTCCGGCGGCCAGTGGCAGCGCCTCGGCATCGCCCGCGCCCGGCACCGCGACGCCCGCATCCTGGTCGTCGACGAACCGACCAGCGCCCTGGACGCGGAGACCGAGCAACGCGTCTTCGACCAGATCCGCAGCCTCGCCGCGGCGGGCCAGACGGTCATCCTGATCACCCACCGCCTGCACAGCGTCCGGCACGCGGACGACATCTACGTCCTGGAACGGGGCAAGGTCGCCGAACACGGCACGTTCCAGGACCTGATGAAGGTCGACGACGACGGGCCGGGACTGTTCCGGCGGATGTATCTGGTGCAGTCGGAGCAGTACCGCCTCGACGGAGAAGGGTGAGCCACATCACAAGGTAGTGATGTGAGGAAAGTGAAGGAAGCGTGCCTCGGGAGGTGCGTGGGACTGGCATGCTCATGCGTGGCTACTGAGGGGTAACCGTTCGCACCCGACCCCCAACCCCCGTGCCCGCCCGGTACTTCGAGCAAATCGATCCCGAGGACCCCCACGCGTGCCCAAGCCCAAGCACAAGCTCACCAGACATGCCCTGCTGGCGTCGGTCGCCGTCGCGGCCCTGCTCACCACAGGCTGCTCCGCAGACTCGACGCCGGAGGCGGCCGCCCCGGCCGCAGCGGTGACCGAAACACCCGCCGCCGCCCCCACGCCGGAGCAACTCGCCGTCGTAAACGCCCCGTTGGGCGACGCGACGCCGGCGGCCGTGGCGACCCAGGAGGCCGCGAAAGCGGGCGGCACGGCCCGGAAGTCGCCGCTCAAGGTCGCCTCGTACGACAGGAAGAGCGGCCGGGCGGTCATCACCGCGAAGACGGTGACCCCGCCCGCCAGCCACCCGACGCCCCCGTCCTCCACACCGGCGTCCCCCGCC
>NZ_LGDW01000064.1 GCF_001280005.1 Streptomyces sp. NRRL WC-3618
CCCCGACGCCGACCCCCGTGCCCACCCCCACGCCCACCGACACGGTGGACCACCTGGAGGACGCGGGCACCGCCAAGCTCACCGCGACGGCGGGCGACGCGTTCACCAAGAGGATCAGCACGCGCGCGGAGACCGCGGCCGGTAAGGCGGTCGGCAAGGTCAGGATCCGTTTCACGATCATCGGCGACACCGACACCACCTTCACCGGCGGCGAGAACGTCGCCACGGTCGTCACCGGTGAAGGTGGTGTCGCGGTCGCGCCCGCGCTCAAGGCGGGCGAGAAGACAGGTGTCTTCACGATCCGCGCGGTCGTCGTCGGCCGGACGGTCGCCGGCGTCGACTACTCGGCCTCCGTCACCGCCCGAACCGCCGACGCCCTGGTTCGCACCGCCACCACCCCGCTCACCTGCGTGGCGGGCGGCGAGTTCGCCGACCTGGTCGAGGTCAAGGCCACGAACAACGGCGCCGTCGCGGACAAGGTCGCGGCCACCGCCACCCTGATCACCTCGGCCGACGACGCGACCGTGAACGACAAGGGCCCCTATTTCAAGGACGCGGACGGCAAGACCGTCCGCACCCTCACGGGTCTCGAAACGGACGCGAACGGCCTGCTCAAGCTGCCCAAGCTGTACGCGGACACCACCACCGGCACCTTCCTGCTCCGCATCACCACCACCGGCGGCGCCACCCTCACGGTCGAACTGACGGTGACGGCGGCACCCACCCCGACAGAACCCGCGCCCGGGACACCAGCGCCGACTCCGACACAGCCGGCCGACCCGTCGGCCTCCGCCTCCCCGAGCGCGTAAATTTCCCGCACCATCACCCGCACATTCATACGTACGCGAAGCGGCACCCCGTTCACAGCGCGGGGTGCCGCTTTCGTGTGTGCGCGAGCTGTTCTCATCTCGGGCGCCCGTTGCTACGGTGCCCGACCTGACACCCCATCAGCTCACCGCCGGCAGCCGGGGAGGCCCCGTATGCGTGCCCTGATCGTCGCCGCGACCGGTCTCGCCCTCGCCTTCGCGCTCGTCCTCACGATCACCGCCCTGGGCACACCGCCGGGCACGACGTCCCCGAAGCCGATGCTGACCACCGTTCCGGCCCACCCCTGACCGCCGTACCTCTCCGGGAGGGAGGCCGAGATGCGCCGAAAGTCCGGCCTGATCCTGCTCGCCCTCGCCGTGTTCTTCGCGGCGCTGTCCCCACTGCTGCGCTGGTACGCCTTCCCGCGCCTCGCCAAGGTCCCGGCGGACCAGTACACGACCATGGTTTTGGAGGCGAAGGACGCGACCCTCCTCGACTACAACTCGTTCGAGGCCAAAAAGGTCCCCAAGGTCACCATCGTGCAGACCCTCAAGGGCAACGTCGAGGCCTCCGAGAAGATCGAGCGGACGGCCGGGCGGGACGTGGTCGTCTGGGACGGCCTCTCCTATGTCCAGGGGCCCGACGGGAAGATGGTCTCGAAGATCCCCGAGCGCTACATATTCGACGCGCACTCCCAGGAACCGGTCCACGCCACCGGCGAGATGGTCGACGGCGACCCGGTGAAACGGCGGGGCATCGAGTTCAAGTGGCCGTTCCTGACCGAGAAGCGGGACTACGAGTACTTCGACGCGCAGGCCCGGGTGACCGCGCCCATCCACTACAAGGGCACCCGGGAATTCCGGGGCGTCTCGGTCTACTACTTCGAGCAGACCATCCCGTGGACGAAGATCCCCTTCCCCAAGGAACTTCCGATCAAGGGCGTCACGGCCGACACGATCGCCGCGACCGGAATGACCCGCTGGTACACCACGGTCCGCAGGTTCTGGGTGGAACCAGTCACCGGCGCGCCCGTGAACGGCGAGGAGATCCACCAGGAGGAACTGCGCGGAGGCACCCTCCTGGGGGGTCGCGACAAAGTCACGGCCTTCGCCGGGCACGTGAAGATGCGCGAGGACTACATCGAGTCGACGGTCGCCCTGGTCAAGTCCCAGCGGGTACTGGTCCTGCTGATGACGTCGTACCTGCCCTGGGGTTTCCTGTCCCTGGGCGTGCTCCTGCTGGCCCTCGCCCTCCACCTGGAGGCGCGCGGACGCCGGCCGGCCGACCCCGCCCCCACCAGGACCCCGGCCCCCGAGCCGGTCACCGCCTGAGCCGCGCGTTCGTGTGCCGGGTCGGCTCGGCGGTCGCCGGGTCCTCGGGCCACGGATGCTTCGGGTACCGGCCACGCAACTCGGCGCGTACGCCCTTGTAGCCGTCCTTCCAGAAGGAGGCGAGGTCGGCGGTGACGGCGGCGGGCCGCCCGGCGGGCGACAGCAGATGAACGAGAACCGGCACACCGGCCACGACAGGCGACTGACGCAGCCCGAACATCTCCTGCAACTTCACAGCGAGGACCGGGCGTTCGGGATCGGAGTAGTCGATCCGGATTCTGGACCCGCTCGGCACCGTCAACCGCTCGGGCGCCAGCTCGTCCAGCCGGCCGGCCTCCCCGGAGGCCCACGGCAACAGCCGGTTGAGCGCCTGCCCCGCCTCGATCCGCCCCAGATCGGCCCGCCGTCGCGCCCGGCTCAGCTCGGGCTCCAACCATTCGTCCGCGCGCGCGTGGAGGGCGCTTTCGGACATGTCCGGCCAAGGAGCGCCCAGATGCAGACGCAGAAACGCCAGCCGCTGCCGCAGCGCCCCGGCGTCCGCGGACCACCTCAACAGGCCGAGCCCGTCCTGCCGCAGCCCCTCAAGAAGGGCATGGCGTACGAGGACGGCGTCGGGGTCCCGCAGCGGACGCACCGCCAACTCCACGGCCCCGAGCCGCTCGACTCGCCGGGCGACGACATCCCCGCCGGCCCAGTGGACTTCCTCGCCCGTACTGTGCAGGGCGCTTGCCGCCGACCGCGCGGTGTCCTCGTCGACGGTGGCGGCGAGCCGCACGCGCGCGTGCCCGGCCCCGACCGGCCGGTCCGCCACGGCGACCGCGATCCAGGGGACGCCCCGCAGCGCCGAACCCTCACCGGCCTCGGCCCGGGTACCGGACACCATCAGATACGAGCCTCCCTGAGCCCTGGCGACCCGCTCGGGGAACGCGAGCGCGGCGACGAGCCCGACGGCATGGTCGTCCCCGGCGGCCGGGCCGGAAGCGCCGGCGGGTCGGCGGGGTTGGCTCTCCGGCGCCGCCGAACGCAGCCGGCGGGCCTCCGTCCGCCAGCGGGCCGCGTACGCGTCGTTGCCCTGCCGGGCCGTACGCCAGGCAGCCGCGAGGTCGTCGCCGTACTCCCTCGGCGGCTCCTCGCTCAGCAGCGCGACCACCTCGGCGGCCCGAGCCGCGCCCACCTCGGGAGCCGCGTCCAGCAGGGCCCGGGCCAGCCGGGGGTGCAGGCCGAGGCGGGACATCCCAACGCCCCGGTCGGTGGCCCGTCCCGTGGCGTCCACCGCGCCGATCGCCGTCAGCACCGCCCGCGCCGCCGCCATCGCGCCGCCCGGTGGCGGGTCGAGCAAGGCCAGCCCGGAGGCCTCGGGGTCGCCCCAGCAGGCCGCCTGAAGGGCGAACGCCGTCAGGTCGGCCACCTTGATCTCGGGAGACGGAAAGCGCGCCAGGCGGGCGTCCTCGGCCTCCGCCCAGCAGCGGTACACCGCCCCCGGCGCCTCACGCCCGGCCCGCCCCGCCCGCTGCCGCCCCGCCGCCTGAGATGCCCGCACCGTCGTCAGCGCGCTCAGCCCGCGCGCGTGGTCCACCCTCGGCTCCCGCGCCAGCCCCGAGTCGACGACCACGCGCACCCCCGGCACCGTCAGCGACGACTCCGCCACGGACGTCGCCAGCACCACGCGCCGTCCCGTTCCGCCCGACAGCACCGCGTCCTGCACCGCCGCCGGTGCCCGCCCGTGCACCTGGAGCACCTCGACCGAGGGCCCGAGGTCCCGCAACTGGCCGGCCACGCGCGCGATCTCGCCGACGCCGGGCAGGAAACACAGGACGTCCCCCGCCCGCTCGGCCAGCGCCCGCCGCACCACCGACGCCACATGTGTCAGCAGCGCCGGGTCGACCCGCATACCGTGTGGCGGCCGTACGGGACGTGCCGGCGGCGCCCACACCACCTCCACCGGGTACGCCACGCTCGCCGCCTCGACCACCGGCGCGCCGCCCAGCAGTCCCGCCCAGCCCTCGGCGTCCGTCGTCGCCGACGCGGCCACCAGCCGCAGTTCGGGGCGCAGGGCCGCCCGCACGTCGACCAGGAACGCGGCCGCGGTGTCCGCGTCCAGGTGCCGTTCGTGGCACTCGTCCAGCACGACCACGTCGACGCCCGGCAACTCCTGGTCCCGCTGCAGCCGTTGCAGCAGCACACCGGTCGTGACGACCTCCACGCGCGTGCGTGGCCCGACGACCCGCTCCCCGCGCACGGTGTACCCGACGCTCGCGCCGGCCTGCTCACCCAGCAGCCACGCCATCCGCCGGGCCGCCGCCCGCGCGGCGATCCGCCTGGGCTCGGCGACCACGACCCGCCGCACCGGCCCGCCGTCTCCCAGCAGTCCCGCCAGCGCCAGCGGTACCAGCGTCGTCTTGCCGGTGCCCGGCGGGGCCACGAGGACGGCGGTGCCGTGCGCGTCGAGCGCGTCGGTCAGGCCGGGCAGGGCGCCGCGTACGGGCAGGACGTCCAGGGCGTCGTAACGGATCACGCTCCCTAGTGTCGTACGTCCACGAAAAGCGCCCTCCACGCGTGCGTGGAGGGCGCTTTTCGAAGCCGGCTGTCTCAGTCGCGCTCACACACGAGGATCGCCGTCCCCGGGATGAGGTTGCCGCGCAGCGGGGACCAGCCGCCCCACTCGGACGTGTTCCAGGCCGGCCACTCCGGCTCGACCAGGTCGATCAGGCGGAAGCCGCCCGCCACGACGTCCCGGACGCGGTCGCCGACCGTCCTGTGGTGCTCGACGTACACCGCGTTGCCGTCGTCGTCCTGCTCGACGTACGGCGTGCGGTCGAAGTACGAACCCGACACGGACAGGCCCTCCGGGCCGGGCTCGTCCGGGAAGGCCCAGCGCACGGGGTGCGTCACCGAGAAGACGAAGCGCCCGCCCGGGCGCAGCACCCGGCGCACCTCACGCAGCACCAGGACCGGATCGGCTACGAAGGGCATGGCCCCGTACGCCGAGCACACCAGGTCGAAAGAGCCGTCCGCGAAGGGCAGAGCGCCCGCGTCGGCCTCCACCAGTGGGACGCCGCCGCCGATCCGCAGGGCGTGCTGGAGCTGACGGTGGGAGAGATCGAGGGCGACGGGACGGGCGCCCTGGGCGGCCAGCCAGCGTGAGCACTGGGCCGCACCGGCGCCTATCTCCAGGATGTCCTTGCCCTTGAGGTCCTCGGCGGGGCCGAGGAGTTCGGCCTCCACCTCGTCGAGGCCCTCGGGGCACCAGACGAAACGGTCGTCGCCGAGGAAGGTGCCGTGCTCGTTCTGGTAGTCGTCCGCGTTCCGGTCCCACCAGCCCCGGTTGGCCCGGGAGCTTTCCGCGACTCCCGCGGTACGCCGGGTGGCTTCCGGCTCGGACGATTCGGGCTCTTGGATGATCGGCTCCCTCGTATTAGTCTGCGGGCACTTCGGTCGGACCTGTCCGGGCGGACGCCACGAACGGGGCGTCAACACGCCCACGTGACCTCCTGGGACATGTCTTGTGCCGGGTATGCGGCGATCCGCCCCGGGTGGGCGCCTTCGCGCATTGACCCTGCCCGGCTGCCCCCGTATGCTACAAGTTGCGCTGCGGGCCTGCGCACCTCAGACCTAGCAGGCTGCGCTCGCATCTGTATGTATGTCCCCTCGGTTGTCGAGGCGCCACCGGATCCTTCGGGTTCTGGGGTGGCGCTTCCTTGGCTGTCCGGCCTTCTGCAGAGCGAAACGGGCTCCCGGCGTAAGCAGTACCTACGACTCTCTGTCCGTACCGGAGCCCTTTCCCACATGACGAGCAGCACCGAGATCACCGCCACCACTCCGCAGGTTGCGGTCAACGACATCGGTGACGAGGAAGCATTCCTCGCCGCTATCGACGAGACGATCAAGTACTTCAACGATGGCGACATCGTCGACGGCGTCATCGTCAAGGTTGACCGGGACGAGGTTCTCCTCGACATCGGTTACAAGACCGAAGGTGTCATCCCGAGCCGCGAGCTCTCGATCAAGCACGACGTCGACCCCAATGAGGTCGTCAAGGTCGGCGACGAGATCGAAGCCCTTGTTCTCCAGAAGGAGGACAAAGAAGGCCGCCTGATCCTCTCGAAGAAGCGCGCCCAGTACGAGCGCGCCTGGGGCACCATCGAGAAGATCAAGGAAGAGGACGGCATCGTCACCGGTACCGTCATCGAGGTCGTCAAGGGTGGTCTCATCCTCGACATCGGCCTCCGTGGCTTCCTGCCGGCCTCCCTCGTCGAGATGCGTCGAGTCCGCGACCTCCAGCCCTACGTGGGCAAGGAGCTCGAGGCGAAGATCATCGAGCTGGACAAGAACCGCAACAACGTGGTCCTGTCCCGCCGCGCCTGGCTCGAGCAGACCCAGTCCGAGGTGCGCCAGACGTTCCTCACGACCCTGCAGAAGGGTCAGGTCCGCTCCGGCGTCGTCTCCTCGATCGTCAACTTCGGTGCCTTCGTGGACCTGGGTGGCGTCGACGGTCTCGTGCACGTCTCCGAGCTCTCCTGGAAGCACATCGACCACCCCTCCGAGGTTGTCGAGGTCGGCCAGGAAGTCACCGTCGAGGTCCTCGACGTCGACATGGACCGCGAGCGTGTCTCCCTGTCGCTGAAGGCGACGCAGGAAGACCCGTGGCAGCAGTTCGCCCGGACCCACCAGATCGGTCAGGTCGTCCCGGGTAAGGTCACGAAGCTCGTTCCGTTCGGTGCGTTCGTCCGTGTGGACGAGGGCATCGAGGGTCTGGTCCACATCTCCGAGCTGGCCGAGCGCCACGTGGAGATCCCGGAGCAGGTCGTCCAGGTCAACGACGAGATCTTCGTCAAGGTCATCGACATCGACCTCGAGCGCCGTCGCATCAGCCTCTCGCTGAAGCAGGCCAACGAGTCCTTCGGTTCGGACCCGGCCTCGGTCGAGTTCGACCCGACGCTGTACGGCATGGCCGCGTCGTACGACGACCAGGGCAACTACATCTACCCCGAGGGCTTCGACCCCGAGACCAACGACTGGCTCGAGGGCTTCGAATCCCAGCGCGAGGTGTGGGAGAACCAGTACGCCGAGGCGCAGCAGCGCTTCGAGCAGCACCAGGCTCAGGTCATCAAGTCCCGCGAGGCGGATGCCCAGGCCGAGGCCGAGGGCACCGGCGCGGCGGGTGCGGCTCCGGCCGCCTCCGGTGGCGGCGGCGGTTCGTACTCCTCGGAGTCGGACGACACGTCCGGCGCCCTGGCGTCGGACGAGGCCCTTGCGGCGCTCCGCGAGAAGCTGGCCGGAGGCCAGAGCTGATCGCTGCCGCTGAGGTTTAGCAGCTGGTCGAGGGGCCCGCACCTTTGAGGTGCGGGCCCCTTGGTTTTGCGTATGTGCGGTTGGCTTTCGGCTGCCGGCCGGAGGGGGCTTGTCGCGCAGTTCCTCGCGCCCCTAAAGGAGTTGGGCTCCCCGTTCCTTCAAAGCGAGCGGGTGCGGGTGGGAATGACCGTGGTTCCTGCGGCGTTGTGCGGAGTGAACACGAGGAGGAGCGGTCACAGTGCTTGATCCGCAGGGTTTGTACGCATGGGAGCCGAAAGGCCTGGCCGTTGTCGACATGGCGTTGGCCCAGGAGTCGGCCGGTCTTGTCATGCTCTACCACTTCGACGGATACATCGACGCGGGAGAGACCGGCGACCAGATCGTCGACCGGTTGCTCGACACGCTGCCCCACCAGGTGGTGGCCCGTTTCGATCACGACCGGCTCGTGGACTACCGCGCGCGCCGCCCGCTGCTGACATTCAAGCGCGACCGCTGGACGGACTACGAGGAGCCGACCCTCGATGTACGGCTCGTCCAGGACGCCACCGGGGCGCCCTTCCTGCTGCTGTCCGGCCCCGAGCCGGACGTCGAGTGGGAGCGCTTCGCCGCGGCCGTCCAGCAGATCGTCGAGCGCCTCGGCGTACGCCTGTCCGTGAACTTCCACGGCATCCCCATGGGCGTACCGCACACGCGCCCCGTGGGTCTCACGCCGCACGGCAACCGAAACGAACTGGTGCCGGGACACCGCAGCCCCTTCGAAGAGGCACAGGTCCCCGGCAGCGCCGAGTCGCTCGTCGAGTACCGCCTCATGGAGGCCGGCCACGACGTCCTGGGCGTCGCCGCGCACGTCCCGCACTACATTGCCCGCTCCCCGTATCCGGACGCCGCACTGACCGTCCTGGAGGCCGTCACGGGGGCCACCGGCCTGGTCCTGCCCGGCATCGCGCACGCGCTGCGCACCGACGCCCACCGCACCCAGACCGAGATCGACCGCCAGATCCAGGAGGGCGACGAGGATCTCGTGGCCCTGGTCCAGGGCCTTGAACACCAGTACGACGCGGCTGCGGGCGCCGAGAGCCGGGGCAACATGCTCGCCGAGCCGGTCGACATCCCGTCCGCCGACGAGATCGGGCTGGAGTTCGAGCGATTTCTCGCGGAGCGGGAGGGCGAGGGCTGAGCCCCCAGAGGCCGGACTCCCGGAGTCCGGCCCTCGTACGCCCTGTCGGAGACGCTGTCAGTGGCAGGCCCTAAGCTTCCCGGCATGCTGACAGTGGGCCTGACCGGCGGCATCGGGGCCGGCAAGAGTGAGGTGTCGCGGCTGCTCGTCGCGCGGGGCGCCGTCCTGATCGACGCGGACCGCATCGCGCGCGAGGTCGTCGCCCCGGGGACCGAGGGCCTGGCGGCGGTGGTCGACGCCTTCGGTACGGAGGTGCTCGCCGAGGGGGGCGGCCTGGACCGGCCCAGACTGGGCTCGATCGTCTTCGCCGACCCGGAGAAGCTCGCCGTACTCAACTCCATCGTGCACCCCCTGGTGGGTGCCCGGTCGCGTGCCCTCGAAGCCGCCGCGGCGGACGACGCGGTCGTCATCCACGACGTACCGCTGCTCGCGGAGAACGGCCTCAAGTCGCTGTACGACCTGGTGATCGTCGTCGACGCGCGCCCCGAGACCCAGCTCGACCGGCTGGTCCGGCTGCGCGGCATGACGGAGCACGACGCACGCGCGCGCATGGCCGCCCAGGCCACGCGGGAGAAGCGCCTGGAGATCGCGGACATCGTCATCGACAACGACGTACCTCTGGACGAACTGGAACGTCGCGTAACGGACGTATGGGCTGATCTTGTGCGCAGGGCGGGGTCATCCCGGGAATAGCGCTGTCATGTCCGGGCGTTGAACCGCCGCAGTCAGGGAAGGACTCAGCCGTGCCCGAGACCAGCGGATGGACCGGACGTACTCCGGAGACACATGTCATCGACTTCCGCGCCGCCGAGCGACTGCTCGACGCGCGGGATCCCCGTGGCGCGGTGAAACTGCTCGACTCCGTGATCGCCGCGCACCCCGAGAACACGGCCGCCCGGCTGCTGCGCGCGCGTGCCTTCTTCGCCGCCGCCCAACTGCGCCCCGCCGAGCTGGAGTTCACGATCGTCCTGGAACGCGAGCCGGACAACGCGTTCGCGCACTACGCGCTCGCCCGCACTTACGAGCGTCAGCGACGCCCGGACCAGGCCAAACGTCACTTCAGGCTGGCGGCGGCACTCGACCCGAACCCGCGCTACCTGGAAGCGGCAGGCTTCGACGACTCGCGGTCCTGAGGCCCGCCTTCAACGGCAGGCTCACCACGTGCGGGTGCACACACGCGTATGTGCGGGTTCACCGGCCGCGCCGCTCCGGTGGCTGGTACGGCGGGATGTCGGGGCCCGGCTGGTAGTGCGGGCCCTGCCGGATGTGCCGAATGATCATCGTCAGGTCGACCGTGACGACCAGCCACAGGACACCGCAGGCAGCCGCCCACCCGGGGCGCCCGACGAGCGCGAACGCCGCGGTCCCGGCGATCGCCCAGGCCAGCCCCCACACACTCAGCCACAAGCGTGCCCGCAGGGCACTGCGCGCTGTCATCGGCTCACTGCCTGTACGCATCAGAACCACCACTCCTTCCTGCAACGTACTCTTCGCGCCGGACGTTCACCAAGGGCCGACGGGTGGGCCGCCGGCCGCGAGACGACGGGGGAGAACCACATCGTGCTACCGGATGCCGACGACCTTCCCGAGATCCTGCTCGACCTGGCCGTACCTCATGAGGACATCAACGAACTGGTCGCACTGCGACGGCGGTTGGCTCGCGACTCCGAGACGGGGCGGCTCCTGGAGGAGTGTGTCGCGGGGCTGGTGCGGGACATGGGGGAGATAGGCGGGGCGGCGCCCTGGCCCGGCGACCGGATCGCGGAGCTGTCCACCGGGCAGACGGCGGGCGGGGAGTCGGGGGAGCCGGGGGCGCTGGGCCGGTACTTCGCCGCGTACGTGTTCGTCGCGGCCCTCCCGTACGTACGCGCCCACCATCACGCACTCGGTGTCCCGCCCGAGGTGACCCGACGTACGCTCGCCGATCTCGGGCGGAATATGGCGGTGCACCGCAGGAGGCACGGCAGGGGCGGTGTGCAGGCCCCCTGGTGGCTCGCGCTGCACTTCCACGGGGAGCTGTTCCAGCTGGGGCGGCTGCAGTTCCAGCGGGCGCACGTGGGGGAATGGACGGCGGGATTGCTCGCCGGGACCGGTCCGGCCCCGGACGCCCACGCGATGGGCCTCAGCGTCCATGTCCCCGACTTTCACGGGCCGTTGTCCCCAGGCTCCTGTGACCGGTCCCTGGCGCTGGCCCAGGACTTCTTCGCGCGGCATTTTCCGGGGGAGAACTACACGGCCGCGGTCTGTCACTCCTGGCTGCTGGATCCGCAGCTGAAGCGGTATCTGGCGGCGGATTCCAACATCGTCCGCTTCCAGGAACGCTTCCGGCTAGCGGGGGAGGCGGGCGAGCCGGCCGACACCGAACCGGTCCAGTTCGTGTTCGGGAACGCGGACCTTCCGGTGGCCGATCTGCCCCGGCGGACCGCGCTGGAACGGGCCGTCGGGGACCATCTGAGGGCGGGCGGCCACTGGTTCATCGGGCATGGATGGTTCCTGTTTCCGACGGTTTGACTCGAACGGGTGAACCGATTGAGAGCGGGAACGGCCGTGCGGTCGCGGGCCGTTGTGCGGGCATGGAACTGGAAATGCGAGAAGGACATGAAGGCACGGGACCCGGTGCCGTCACCCCGGACGGCTGCGCGGTCGAGCTCTACTCGCGGCTGCCCATCGGGGACGAGCCGGACATCATCGCAGCGGCGGTGCCCGCAGGTGCGCACATCCTGGAGCTCGGCAGTGGCGTCGGACGCATGACCCACGCGCTCCTGGAACGAGGCTTCACGGTCACGGCGGTGGACGAGTCGGCCGAGATGCTGGAGCGCGTCCGGGGAGCGCGGACGATACGCAGCGCGATCGAGGACCTCGACCTGGGCGAGACGTTCGACGTGGTGCTGCTCGCGTCGTTTCTTGTGCACGCCGGGGACGCCGAGGTGCGGCGGGGGCTGCTGCGCACCTGTGCCCGGCACCTCGCGGAGGGCGGCCGGGTGCTGATCCAGCGCGAGGGTGCGGACTACCACACGAACCTGCCCCGCGAGCGGGTCGGCCCGGGCGGATCCACGATACGGGTGGTGTCGTCCCAGCCGGTCGGGGACGGCGTCAACTCGGTGCGCGCGGAGTACGAGTTCCCGGACGCGGTGTGGACCCAGACCTTCCTGGCCAGGCCGTTGACACCGGAGCAGTTCGAGGAGGCGCTCGGGGAAGCGGGGCTGAGAGTGGACCGGTATCTGACGCAGGACGGGGTCTGGGTGAGGGCGGTGAGTGGGTAGGGGGACTATGTAGTGAACCGGAACAATGTGGCGAGGGGGTTCTCAGGGATGAGCGGCACAGTGGTGGCGGTCAGCAGCAATGGCGGGTACTCGTTCAGCAAGCCGAACCGGGACAGCGTCAGACTGCTGACCGGGCTCGGTGTCGAGGGGGACGTGCACGCAGGGACGACCGTCAAGCATCGCTCGCGGATGGCGAAGGATCCCACGCAGCCGAATCTGCGCCAGGTGCACCTCGTGCATGAGGAACTCTTCGCCGAGGTCGGTGAGCAGGGGTTCGAGGTGGCGCCCGGAGAACTCGGCGAGAACATCACCACCCGGGGTGTCGATCTCCTCGCCCTTCCGGTCGGCACCCTGCTGCACATAGGCGACGACGTGGTGCTGACCGTGACCGGCCTGCGCAATCCCTGCCTGCAGATCGACGGATTCCAGGACGGACTGCTGAAGCAGGTGGTCGGACGGGACGACTCCGGGAACGTCGTCCGCAAGGCCGGAATCATGAGCGTCGTGACGGAAGGGGGCGAGGTGCGTCCCGGAGACACGATCAAGGTCGAGCTGCCCGGCGGACCGCACCAGGCACTGCGCCCGGTCTGAGAAGTACCGCCGGCCGGCGATGAGTTCCGGGACGGCCGCCGGTCTACCTCTGTGAAAGCAACGCGACCCGCTTCACGCAGGAGACCTCCATGTCCGAGACCACCGCCCCCGTCACACCCCTCACCTCCGCCACTCCCGGCGATTCCGCCGCCGTGTCCGCGCGTGCGCGGCGCGCCTGGATCGCCCTACGGGCGCTTCAGGTGGTGCTGGCCCTGTTCTACGGGTTCGCGAGTGCGCTGCCCAAGCTGATCGCGCATCCGTCGGCCGTCGAGTCCTTCGACAGGATGGGCTGGGGCAGTGCGGGCATGTACACCATCGGGCTGCTCGAACTGGCCGGAGCGGTCGCCCTGTTGGTTCCGGTGCTGCAGTCGGTGGCCGCGATGGCGTTGAGTGCGCTGATGGTCGGCGCGTTCGTCGTGCAGGTCACCGTCTTCGACGGGCAGTACGCGGCGACACCGCTGATCCTCATAGTGCCGCTGACTCTGATCGCCTGGTGCCGTCGAGGACACACCGCGGATCTGCTGCGGCTGGTGCGGCGACGGGCGTGAAGGTGCCGGCGTACGGCTGGGGCGGCGTTCGACCGGGTCGCGGGGACCTGGCCGGACGCCGTCCGGTGTACGCGGGGTCCTGCGGGGTGGCGTCCTGCGGGTCAGCTCTGCGGGTCATCCGTGCTTGTCCGCCGTGCTGGTCCGCCGTGTTTGGGGGAGGGGTCCGGTGGTGGTGCCTACGAGGCGTCGTCGGGGCCGGTGAGGCCTCGGAGGCGTTCCATCTCGCGGCGGTCGCGCTTGGTCGGGCGGCCGGTGCCGCGGTCGCGGATGCCGGCCGGGGCGACGGCCTCGCGGGGTGGCGGCGGGGGGCTGTTGTCGACGTAACACTGGATGGCCACTGGCGCTCCGACCCGCTTGCGGATCAGGCGCTTCACCACGACGACCCGTTCGTGGCCCTCGTGGCGCAGCCGTACCTCGTCGCCGACGCGCACGGCGTACGCCGGCTTCACTCGCTCGCCGTTGACGCGAACGTGGCCGCCTCGGCAGGCGGTCGCGCCCATGGAGCGGGTCTTCATGAGGCGTACGGACCAGATCCAGCTGTCGATGCGCACGGTCTCGCCGCTTGCCGGACCGGCCGCGTCGGCCGCGGCCACCGCCGGGGAGGCCGGTGCCGTTTCGGCGACGGTGCCGTCTTCGGACCGCGCGCCGTCTGCGGTGTCCGCGCCCTCGGAAGCCCTGCCAGATGCCATGCCCTCGACCTTAGTACTCCGGATCGGGCGGACCGGACGGGTTTTTCCGGTCCCGGTCCTGTTTCCTGGTCCTGTTTCGTGGGCCGGATTCCGGGCGGCTCCCGTCAGCCGCTCTACCGTGGACGTATGGACACCAGTGATCCGGCGGCCGGGCTGACCGGGCTGACCGGGCTCGACGAGCGGATTGCCGGGTGCCGGGCCTGCCCCCGGTTGGTCGCCTGGCGGGAGGAGGTCGCCCGTACCAAGCGGGCCGGCTTCGCCGACTGGGACTACTGGGGGCGACCGGTGCCCGGGTTCGGGCCGGCGGACGCCCGGCTGCTGATCGTCGGACTGGCGCCCGCTGCCCACGGCGGGAACCGGACCGGGCGGATGTTCACCGGGGACCGCTCCGGAGACGTGTTGTACGCGGCGCTGCACGAGGTGGGGCTGGCGTCGCAGGCCACGTCGGTGAGTGTCGACGACGGGCTCGAACTGTACGGCGTACGCATCACCTCGCCCGTGCACTGCGCTCCGCCCGCCAACAAACCGACGCCCGAGGAGCGCGACGCCTGCCGGCCGTGGCTGCTGAGCGAACTGGAACTGCTGAGGCCGACACTTCGGGCCGTGGTGGTGCTTGGGGCGTTCGGCTGGCAGGCGACGCTGCCCGCTCTCGACGCGGCCGGCTGGAGCGTGCCCCGTCCGCGCCCCGCCTTCGCGCACGCGGCGCGGGTCACGCTCGGCGGCGGGCTGCGGCTCTTCGGGTGCTTCCACGTCAGCCAACGCAACACCTTCACCGGCCGCCTCACGCCCACGATGCTCCAGGATGTGCTGCGGGAGGCGGCGAGCGCCGCCGGCCTTCCCCGTCAGTAGCGACAACATCAGCGGTGAGCCGTCGGCACTGAGAGCGGGCGGGTGGAAAAAGGGACGACCGGACCGGCGCAGGCACGTTACGTTGCACCGATGGGCCTGTATCCGGAAATCGAACCGTACGACCACGGCATGCTGGATGTCGGGGACGGCAACCGTGTCTACTGGGAGGTCTGCGGTAACCCGCGAGGCAAGCCGGCGCTGTTTCTGCACGGCGGGCCCGGGTCGGGGGCGAGCGCGTTCTCCCGGCGGTACTTCGATCCGGCCGCGTACCGGATCGTGCTGCTCGACCAGCGTGGGGCCGGGCGTTCGACGCCGCACGCGAGCGCGTACGACACCGATATGAGCGTCAACACGACGGGCCACATCCTGGCCGATCTCGAGCTGCTGAGGCGGCACTTGGGCATCGAGCGGTGGCTGGTGTGGGGGGTGTCCTGGGGTTCGGTGCTCGGGTTGCGGTACGCCCAGACGCATCCGGAGGTCGTGTCCGAGCTGGTGCTCACCGCGGTCGCGACCGGTTCCGACGCCGAAGTGGCCCTGCTGACCAGAGGACTGGGGAACCTGTTCCCCGAGGCTTTCGAGAAATTCCGTGCCGGGGTGCCGGAGGACGAGCGGGACGGGAACCTCGCCGCCGCGTACAACCGGCTGCTGGAGTCGCCCGACCCCGAAGTACGAGAGCGCGCCGCGCGGGCATGGACCGACTGGGAAACGGCCATGCTCCCGGCGCCGCCCCGTTCCGTACCGCGCTACGAGGACCCGGTGTTCCGCATGGGCTTCGCTCGGACCGTCACCCACTACTGGGGCGACGACCACTTCCTGGGCGAGGGCAACGAGGGCGCGCACGGGGTCGTACTGCGCGACGCTCACCTGCTCAAGAACATCCCCGGCACCCTCGTCCAGGGAAGCCTCGACCCCTCGAACCTGCTGGGCACGGTCTGGCGGCTCCACCACGCCTGGCCCGGCAGCGAGTTGATCGTCGTCGACGAGGTGGGCCACAACGCGGGAGCGCCGGGCATGGTGGACGAACTGGTGGCGGCCACGGACCGGTATGCCGCCCGTGGCTGAGCCGGCTGTCGGCTTGGTCCTGTGGTTTGGATCAGCTCGGCTGTGAGGTGGGGTTCTTCTCGGCCGACCCGAGCGGGACGCGGAGCGTTGGCGACCGACGACAACGCCGCAGAGGCGCGTGCACGTCCCGCGACGCCGAGATGATCCCAACGGCAGGGCCTAGCGACGGCGCGTGCGGTCCCGGGTGCGTTCGCCCGCGGACTGGATGAACTGGAGTTCCAGCGTGGGTGGGGGAGGGGCGACGCCAGGGCCGCCCGCCTCCGCCCAGCGGAGTATCTCGTCGGTGGAGTCGTCGCCCATCGACCAGCCGATCCACACGGCTTTCCCGCCACGCATGCGGCCCTCGCCCGACGGCTGGACGACGATGACGTTTGCCTGGTCGCAGGGGCCGAGACAGTCCGCCGTACGGACCACGAGGCGGCCGGCGGAGGCGGTGGCCGCCGCGCGCAGCCGCTCCAGCTGCCAATCGTGGTCGTAGCCGGGGTACTTGCGCGGGTCGCCGCAACAGCAGCCACGGCAGACGACCAGAGTGCAGGGGCGGGTGCGGGCGGCACCGATCACCGTACGGGCGCTCACAGATCGCCCTCCGTTCCGAAGAGGTGCCGCACCACCGAGCGGTGGCTGGCCTGTGCATGGGTCAGTGCGTGCGCGCGGGCCCGCGCCGGGTCGACGAGCCGGCCGCCGGGGCCCTGTCGGCTCGCGATGATCTCCTCCCGCAGAGTCGCCAGGACCCGCTCGCGCACCGCTCCGAGCGGTTCGATCTTCGTCATGGGCCCATCTTCGCCGAACCGGGGGCGATTTAAGGGCCGTAACCGACTGGATATCGGACGGGACTCTTGTCTGCTCGGACGGCGGTACGGGGTCGTCACCACGCTTGAGTGGTTGTGCGGCCAGATCGAGGACAGCCTCGACACCGCTGGCGCCGGCCGGAATTGCCTCGCTGTCGTCAGCACCGGGCTCGACGTCACTCGACCCCGGCGACGACCGGCGGACCGAGGAGGCGTGCGCAGGGTGGAAGCTGGTGGGGGCCTGCGCAGTCGTTACGCCTGGTTCGGTAGCCAGGCGTAACGCACATCCGGCTCCCGCTCCTCGTTCCCGCTGCCGTCCGTTCGCTCGACGGGGACGAAGCCGTGGCGTTCGTAGAAGCGGTGGGCGGGCTTGTTGACCTGGAAGGTCCACAGGGTCAGTCCCTCAGGTCTGCGCTCCTTCGCGAGGGCGACGAAAAGATCGCCGATGCCGTGCCCGCGCCACTCCGGGAGCAGGTACAGCTGGGACACCTCGTCAGCGGCGAGCACCATCACGCCGACGATCCCGCCCTTGGACGATGCCTCCGCGACCCAGGTCTCGCGGTGGGGAACCACCACGTCCCGGAAGTAGTCGCGGACCTCGTCGTCGGATCGTGGCCAGGTGACGGTCGGGAGGGCGGCGGCTCTGGACCGCAGCAGCACTTCGGCCGCGAGGCCGGCATCGTCGGCCGCCGCACGACGGAGGGCGATCGTCGGGGTGGGGG
>NZ_LGDW01000065.1 GCF_001280005.1 Streptomyces sp. NRRL WC-3618
GGCTACGGGGGATGGTGGGGTTTTCCGCAGGTCAGAGGCCATGTCGGGCACGGCGGCCACCGCCTGGGCGACCAGTTCCCCGGTCGCCCGGCCCTCCTCCACAGGGTGATGGCAACGGAAACGGTGTCCCGGGATTGACGCGGCCGTGAACTCCGGCATCGCCTCCGCGCACATGTCGCTCGCCTTCCAGCAGCGCGTGCGGAACGGGCAGCCGGAGGGCGGACGCGTCGCCGAGGGGACCGGGCCGACCAGCGGGATCGGGTCGATCGGGTCCAGCAGGCCCGGCGTCGCCGAGAACAGTGCCCGGGTGTACGGGTGCCGCGCCCTGTCGGTCACCTCGTCCGCCGGGGACTCCTCCACGATCCGGCCCAGGTACATCGTGATCACCCGGTCGCTCATCCGCCGTACCGTCTGGATGTCGTGCGAGACGAAGACCAGGGCCAGACCCAGGCGCTCCTTCAGGTCCAGGAGAAGGTTCAGGATCTGGGCGCGGACCGACACGTCCAGGGCACTCGTCGGCTCGTCCGCGACCACTAGGTCCGGGTCGAGCGCCAACGCCCGTGCGATGGCGACCCGTTGGCGCTGGCCGCCCGACAGCTGGCCCGGGAGGCCGTCCGCCAGGGCTCGCGGGAGGCCCACCAGGGACATCAACTCCCTGACTCTTTCCTCCCGTTCCCTCGCCGAGCCCCGCTTGTGCACGTCCAGCGGGTCCCGGAGGATCTGGCGGACCGTCAGGCGGCGGTTCAGGGCCGTCGACGGGTCCTGGAAGATCATGCCGGTGCCTGTCCCGATCGCCGCCCTGCGCTTCGCCGGTTCCATCGTCCACAAGTCGGCGCCACGGAAGGACACCTGGCCCGACGTCGGCGGCTGCACACCCACCAGCACCTTCGCCAGCGTTGACTTTCCGCAGCCCGACTCGCCCACCACGCCCACCGTTTCGCCGGGCGCCACGCTGAAGTCGGCGGCTGTCAGGGCGTACACGCGGTCCCGGGTGAACAGGCCGCCGCTGCGGGCCTTGTGGACCACGTGGGCGTCCGTCAGCTCCACCAGCGGAGGGATCGGGGCCGACACAGCCGTACTGGTGCTCACTTCACCGTCTCGCTTCCGGTCGGCTCCGGCGTCGGAAGGTCGATCGCCGGGTGGTGGCAGGCCGCCAAGTGGCTCTGGGCGCCCAGGAGATCGGGGGCCGTCGTCCGGCACACCTCCGTCGCCATCGGGCAACGGTCCGCGAAACGACAGCCCTTGGGGAAGTCGGCGGGGGAGGGGACCGTGCCCTTGATCTGGGTCATGCGCAGGGCCGCCGACTCCAGGGACAGCACACTGCCCAGCAGGCCTCGGGTGTAGTGGTGGGTCGGGGCCCCGACCAGGTCCGCCGTCACGCCTGTCTCCACGATCTGGCCGCCGTACATCACGACCACCCGGTCCGTCACGTCCGCCACCAGCGCCAGGTCGTGCGAGACCAGGATCAGGGCGAAGTCCAGCTCCGCGCGCAGGCGCAGCAGCAGTTCGATGATCTGGGCCTGGACCGTGACGTCCAACGCGGTGGTCGGCTCGTCCGCGACGATCAGTTTCGGGTCCCGGGACAGGGCCATCGCGATCAGGACCCGTTGGCGCTGGCCGCCCGACAGTTCGTGCGGGTAGCTGCGCAGCGTGCGCTCGGGGTCCAGGCCCACCAGGCCGAGGAGTTCCTCCGGTGTGCGGTGGCCTCCTCGGCGTACGACCTGTTTGAGCTGCGAACGGATCGTCATCGCCGGGTTCAGGGACGACAGGGCGTCCTGGTAGATCATCGCCATCTCGTGACCCAGCAGCTTCCGGCGTACGCGCGTCGGTTCCGCGAGCAGGTCCCGCTGCTGGAAGCGGACCTGGCCGGTGACCCGGGCGCCCTTCGGTTCCAGGCCCATGACCGTCAGCGCCGTAAGCGACTTGCCGCAGCCCGACTCGCCCACCAGGCCCAGGACTTCGCCCGCGTGGACCTCGAAGCTGATGCCGTCGACGATGTCCACGCCCGCGTGCCGGGCCGCGAAGCCGATGGTGAGGTTCTCGACCGCCAGTATCGGCAGACCGGTGGGGATCGGGCGGGCCCGTGCGCGCAGTCGCCGCGCCGCGTCCGTCAGACCGGGCAGGGCCAGGAGCTCTCCCGTGCCCGGCTCGGGGGCCTCGAGGTGGTCCTCCTCCTCGCGGACCTCCACGTCCCGCGCCGCCGGCGCCGCCCACGCGTCCGACACGCCCTCGGACAGGACGTTCAGCGACAGCACCGTGATCAGCATCAGCAGGCCGGGGAAGACCGTCGCCCACCAGCCGCCCGTCAGGACCATGTTCTTGCCGTCCGCGATGACGCTTCCCCAGGACGGGTCCGGCGGCCGTACACCGGCGCCGATGAACGACAGCGACGCCTCGAAGACGATCGCCTCCGCCACCTGCACCGTGCAGAACACCAGCACCGGAGCGGCGCAGTTGATCGCGACATGGCGCAGCACGATGTGCGCTGTGCGGGCGCCGATCACCCGTTCAGCCGTCACGTAGTCCTCGCCGTACTGGTCCAGGACGTTCGCCCGCACCACCCGCGCCACCGGCGGCGTGAACAGGAAGGCGATCGCGCAGATCAGTACCGTGATGCCGCCGCCGAAGACCGCGACGAGCACGGCGGCCAGCGCGATGCCCGGGAACGCCATCACCACGTCCAGGCAGCGCATCAGCGTCTCGTCGACCGCCTTGCGTGACGTCGCCGCGAGCGCGCCGATCAGCGCGCCGGCGGTGAGCGCGAGCGCGGTGGCGCCCAGGCCGATGGCGAGGGACCAGCGGGCGCCCCAGATCAGCCGGCTCATGATGTCGCGGCCCAGGCTGTCCTGGCCCATCCAGTGCTCGCCGGAGGGGGCTCCCGTGCCGCCGATCAGGGGCTGCTGGTCCAGGGGGTCGTCGGGGGAGACGAGGGGGGCGAAGACGGCGACGAACACCACCAGCGCCAGGAAGCAGACGGCGATCCGGGACAGGACCGGGAGGCGGCGCCAGCCGCGCAGGCGGATGCCCGGACGGGACAGGAGGGCGGCCAGGCGCCCCCGCTCGAACATCATGAACATCAGGCCGCATCCCTCAAGCGTGGGTTGACCAGGAGATAGAGGATGTCGATGACCAGGTTCACGACCACGAAACCGGTCGCCGTCGTCAGGACCACTCCCTGGACGACCGCCGGGTCGCCGTTCTTCACGGCGTCGATCATCAGCTTGCCCATGCCGGGCAGCGAGAAGATCGTCTCGATGACGACCGCGCCGCCGAGCAGGTAACCGACGCGCAGGCCCAGCACCGTGAGCGGGTTGATGAGCGCGTTGCGCAGCACGTTGCGGCCCACCACCACCCGGGGCGGCAGGCCGCTGCCGATCGCCGTACGGACGTAGTCCTTGTCCAGCTCCTCGACCACCGCCGTACGGACGATGCGCGTGAGCTGTGCCGCGACCGGGAGGGAGAGGGCCAGGGCCGGGAGGGTCATCGTCTTCAGCCAGCCGGTGAAGGAGTCGGCCGGGTTGATGTAGCCGCCGGTCGGGAACCAGCCCAGGTCGACGGCCAGGTACTGGATCATCAGCAGCGCCAGCCAGAAGGCAGGCGCCGCGACGCCCGTCAGCGACACGACGCGGATGATCTGGTCGGGGAGCCGGTCCCGGTAGATGGCCGCCGTGACCCCGCCCAGCAGGGACAGGACCACGGCGATACCCAGGCCCAGGAAGGTGAGTTGGAGGGTCAGCGGCAGGGCCGTGGCCACCTGGTCGAGCACCGGCGCGCGGGTCAGCGCGCTGATGCCCAGGTCGCCGTGGAGCAGGTCGCCGATGAAGTGGACGTAGCGGATGGGGAACGGATCGAGCAGGCCGTTCTGTTCGCGGAAGTCGTGCAGTTGCTGCGGGGTCGGGTTGGCGCCCTGGAAGAACGCGGAGGCCGGGTCGACGTCCGAGAACCGCATGACGAGGAACACGAACAGCACGATGCCGAGCATCAGCGGGACGAGCAGGATGATCCTGCGGGCCAGAATTCTGGCGATGGCGACCACGTACGAACTCCCGTACAGCTAGCGGTAGTTGGCGGCTGCTAGTTGACGACAGGCCTAGACCCACTTGGCCTGGAGGAGGTTGATGCCCGGGTACGGCTGTGCCCTTATACCGGTGAGCTTCTTCGGGTCCCAGGCGGTCATCAGCTCGTTGTGGACGACCGGGTAGAGCACGGCCTCCTCGGCGACGATGTCGATGTAGTCCTGGATCATCGTCTTCTTCTTCTGCGGGTCCGGCTCCCGCGTCGCCCGGTCCATGTCCTTGAAGAGCTGCTTGGCCACGGAGTTGTCGGCCCAACGGGAGTAGCCCATCCAGAGGTTCTGCGGGCCGTAGTTGTAGTGCATGATCAGGTCCGCGTCGAGGCCGAACTGGTTGGGGTTCGAGGCCGCCGACACCACCTGGTAGTCCTGCTTCTGGTCCATCTTCGTGAACACCGCTGTGGTTTCCTGCGGGTTGAGAGTCGTCTTGACGCCGATCGCGTCCCAGGACGCCTTGATGGTGGGCAGGCAGTCGACGATCCAGCTGACGTTCACCGACAGGATCTCGATCTCCAGCCCGCTGACTCCGGCCTCCTTCAGGAGCGCCTTCGCCTTCTCCGGGTCGTAGCCGTAGACCGTCTTCGCCGCCCGGTAGCTGGGGTTGGCCTCGTTGAGGAAGGACGACGACGGCTTGCCGTGGCCCTTGAGGGCCACCTGCACCATCTTCTCCGTGTCGATGGCGTAGTGCAGGGCCTGGCGCACCCGTACGTCGTCGAAGGGCTTGTGCTTGGTGTTGAACATCAGGAACAGGTTGTTCATCCCCGCCCCGCCCTGGACGTCCAGCCCGCCGCTCCTGAGCTGCTGGATGTTCGCATACGGGATGTTGTCGGCGATCTGTGCGCCGGCGCTGGATCCCGAGATCTTGGCGACGCGGGGCGCGGCATCCACCATCGTCATCCAGTTCATCTTCTTGAACGCCGCTTTGCGCGGCCCGTTGTAGGCGGCGAACGCCTCGAAGGTCGTGTTCGACTTCGGGTGGTGCGCGGTCTGCCGGTACGGTCCCGAACCGATCGCCTTTCCCTTGATCGCGTCGTCCCAGGCACCCGGCAGGGAGAAGACGTGCTTGGGCATGATCTTCGCCAGCGTGAGCCGGGAAACCCCTTCCGGGAAGGGGAATTTCAGCACCAGCTCGACATTCTGCGCGTCGATCTTTTTCACTTCTTTCAGCCAACTGGCGAAAAACCCCTTGGCGAGTGTCTGCGTGTTCGGATCGAGGATTCGATCGAATACGAAGACCACGTCGTCGGCGGTCACCGGCTTTCCGTCGTGGAAGGTCGCCCCGGCCCGCAGCGTGAACTTCCAGGAGGTGCTGCCGAGGTCGGCCGGGACGGCTGTGGCGAGCGCCGGGTACGGCTCGCGGGTGATCGGGTCGGTGTCCAGCAGGCCCTCGTAGATGTGGTTGTTGGCGGCCATGGAGAAGGCGGACGCCGTCTGGGTGGGGTCCCAGCTGCCGTCGTTGCCGTAGCCGATCACGGCCGTGAGCGTGCTGTTCGCGCCTCCGGCGCCGCCCCCGGTGTCGTTGGTGGACTCGGGGCCCGACGAACAGGCCGACAGCGAGGAGGAAAGGGCGGCGGCGGCACCCAGCGCGCCGGTGTACTTCAGAAACGACCGGCGGTGCGGGGCGGTCGATACGTCGCGGGTCACGTCGCGCACGATTCCTCCAGCGGGGTGGGGTCCGAAAAGGTGAGGAGATACGACGTCCTACGTCATAGGGGGCAGCGCGACCATAAGAGCGGTGGTGGGGCCGGTCAAGAGATCGCACACGAATGGCGTATCTGCCAGAGGTGTGACCAATGACGATATGAAATTCGCCCGGCGGCGGCAGCTGGCTCGGCGTCAGGCAGTGATCCGTGCGGTGATCCGTGAATTCGCGGCCGTCGGATTTTGATATGCCTGGAGGTGGGACGTGGGATGTCCGGCGAGCGTACGATGCGCCGCATGTCTCAGGAGTCCGGGAAGGGGCGCCGGTCCGGGCGGCGGGTGAGCGGCCAGGTCCAGCGCGAGGTCATGCAGCTGATTCTCGACCGCAAACTCCGGGCGGGCGCACCGCTGCCCACCGAGGTCGAACTGATGGACTCCCTCGGGGTCAGCCGCAACTCCGTCCGCGAGGCCCTCAAGGCGCTCCAGGCGCTCGACATCGTGGAGATCAGGCACGGCTACGGGACGTACGTCGGGCAGGCGTCCCTGGCCCCGCTGATCGACGGCCTGACGTTCCGCACGCTCGCCCGGCACGACGGGGACGGCGCCGCGCTCGCCGAGATCCTCCAGGTCAGGGAGGTGCTGGAGGAAGGCCTCATCCGACGGGTCGCGGCGGTGCTGTCCGACGCGGAAATTGACCGGCTGGAGTCGGTGGTCACCCGGATGGAGGAAGCGGGCCGCGCCGGCCGGCGCTTCCCCGAGCTCGACCGCGAATTCCACGAGGCGTTGTACGGCCCTCTCGGCAACGCCCTCGTGCCGCAGTTGCTCGCCGCCTTCTGGACGGTGTTCCGCCGCGTCTCGGGCGCCCGGGGCTGGCACGACGACCCGGCACCGGAGCTGACGGCCCGCCGGCACCGGGACATCGTGACGGCCCTGCGCGCGCGTGACGTGGAGGGCGCGCAACGTGCGCTGGCGGTGCACTTCCGTGGGATAGAGGCGCGGGCGGCGCAGGAGTCACGAGGCGTGGGCTGAGAGCGGGCGTGGACGTGTGCGGCCCCCCGGCAGGTACGTGAAGGGGGGCGCCGACCCCTGTACGGCGCCCCCCTTCACGTCCCCGTCGCGGCCTGCCTACGGCAGCGTCTTCTCGTACCCCGCGTCGTTGTCCGAGTCGTAGACGGATTTGCCCGCCCTGTCGTATGCCTTGATGTGCGGAGCAAGCGTGACCTGTTTGTTCAGGGTGCCGGAGGCCACGAACCAGCCGTGGTCCAAGGCGGCTTCGCTGGTGCTGCCGCCGTACGAGACGGTCACCCGGGCCACGGAGGGCTTCACCTGGCCGATGGTTCCCCAGCGGAACGGCAGCTTCCAGTTGCCCCTGTCGATGAACGACTGCTGGTAGAGCTTGCCGCCGTTGATGTCGGGCATCACCTGGCCGCCGTTGTCGAACACCTTGCTGCCCATGCTGGTGTTCAGATTGGCCACCTTGCCGTCCTTGATGTTGCAGATCAGCCGGGTCACCTGCGGCTTCATCCGCTGCTCCTTGACGGCGACGACGAAGAAGCCGTCACCGGGCGTGTTGGAGTCGCCGGTGCTGTTCATGGCCAGGATGATCCGGTAGCGGCCGGCGACCCCCAGATCGTTCCGCGGCCCCTTGGCCGACGGGTCCTGGGTCTCACGGTCCCAGGCCAGGCACTTCTCCAGTCCGTCCGAGGCTCGCGCCAGCGTGATCCCGTCGAGGAGTTGCCCCGGCGTCGCGGGTCCGGTCGGCCGGATGGGCGGCAGCTGAACGGGAGTCGGGGTCGTCCGCAGGGAAGCGCTGGCCGACGGCAGTGGCGCCGCCGTGTTCACGTTCTTCCCGTCGCCGTTCCCGCTCAGCGCGTACGCCCCCACGGGCGCCGCCGCCAGCGCGACCAGGACCGCGCCGGCCGCCGCCACTCGCCGTCGCCGCTCGATCGCGCCCTTGCGGAGGATCTCGGGATACGGCGCCGACGGGGGCTGGATGGTGTAGGCGTACTCCGCCAGCATGTCGCGCACCTGTGCCTCGAAGTCCCTTCCGTGTTCGTTTCCCACGTACTGACCTGCTTCTTGTGCCTGTTCCGGCTGCTCCGGCTGCCGTTTCGGCCGCTCTTGCTCGTTCACCGGATGCCTTCCCGAACGTGCGCCGACCGGCTGGGCTCGGGCCGGCCCACGACCTGTGCCAGTCCCGGATACGAACGCAACTTCGCCAGACCCTTGGACGCCTGGCTCTTGACCGTGCCCTGGGAGCAGCCGAGCGCGTCGGCGACCTCCCCCTCGGACAGGTCCTCCCAGTAGCGCAGGACGACCACCGCCCGCTGTTTGGGAGGCAGTTGGGCGAGGGCACCGAGCAGCGCACTGCGCTCGTCGGCCCATGAGACGGCCTCGTCCCGGCCCACCACGTCGGGCGGTGTGTCGGTCAGCGCCTCCCGTACGCGCCGCTTGCGGAAGCGGTCGCTGTTGCAGCTGACCAGCATCCGGCGGACGTACGCCTCCGGATTGTCGGTACGGGAGACCCGCCGCCAGGAGCGGTACGCCTTGGCCAGCGCCGTCTGCGTCAGGTCCTCGGCGTGATGGGCGTCGCCGGTCAGCAGATACGCGGTCCGCACGAGATGCGACCACCGCGCTCTGACGAATTCATGGAACTGGGCCTCAAGTTCGGCCTGCATCAAGTACCCCCTCGCCCACCAGACCACCGTTTCCCCCGAATCGGTTGCCCGGGAATCGCGACCGAGTTCATGGGTTCTGTGGACGACTCGGTGGACGACTCGGTGGACCAGAGAGCGGGAGAGACAGTGGACCGGCGAGCGGATCGGCCGCCGGCGGATCTGTGGGACGAGGGGGCTCCGGGCGTGCTTCGGCTGCCCTCCGGGCGGCTGGTCCGGGGGCGTGGCCCGCGCAGCCCCCTCGACCCGACGACGCCGGTCCCCTCGTACGCCGTCCATCGCCTATGTGCGCGCGGGGTACGACCGGCATGCCGTGGCGACGCCCTGGCAGCGGTGGTACGTCCGCCGGTTCGGGTGAGGCGGCGGGTGTCTCAGAGGGTCAGCGTCATCACGAGACGGTCGGCACCCGGCCCGAAGTAGTTTTTGCGCAGGTCGGGTTCGGCCTGGAAGCCGAGTTTCCTGTACAGCTCTATCGCGGCGGTGTTGGTCGGCTCGACCGTCAACTCCACCTCGCCGACGGCGTCCTCGCGCAGTCGGCGGAGTACTTCCTCCATCAGTTGTCGGCCATGTCCGCGTCCGCGCTGGTCCCGGGTGACGCCGAGGCTCAGTATCAGGCTGCGGCCGGCGTTGCGGGGCATGCCGACCAGGACGTAACCCTGAAGTCCGCTCTCGCCGCCGTCGAGGACGAGCAGGTGGTCCGGGTACAGGTCGAAGAGCTGGCGGAGGACGAAGAAGGGGTACGGGCCCTCGGGGAACGCCTCCTCGTCCAGCCGGACCAGCTCGGGCAGATCGGTCTCCTCGACCTGGCGGATACGCGGCGAGGAGCCTGCGGTCGGTGTCCGGAAACCATCTGCTGGAAGAGTGCTCATGCGTCCCCCTGCGGCGCGAAGTAAAGACACGTTGACACCCGTACGGGTGGTACGGGAGGAACTGCGCGTTCTCTGTGTTTCGCCTGCGTTTCGCCTGCCTTCGGCAGGTGATCGACGGATTCCGACCAGCATTACGCGATCTGAACCGGTCGCTCAAGGCGCATTCAGGTCCAACGTCAGGTCACAGTCATTTCAAGGCCTGTTCACGTTCTGTCAGAGGGGCTCCGCGCTGCCCGTGATGTTGATATCGTGAACCATGGACTTGGTCACGCCGGGGGAAAAACGCGAGTCAGTCGTGCTCAATGAGCAGGCTCCTTGGTCGGATTTCGACTCGCAGGCGTACGTCGCCGGCAACTATCACACGTTGCAGGCCGCGGACGCCGAGATCATCTCGATCATGCGTGATCACTTCGGTGGCTACTTCCGGGATCATCCCAATCCCGTGATCGGCATCGACGTAGGGGCGGGCGCCAATCTCTACCCCGCACTCGCCATGCTGCCGTGGTGCAAGGAGATCACCCTCTTCGAGCTCTCGCCCCCGAACCTGGCCTATCTGAAGAAACAGTTGAAGTCGAAGTCGTACGACAAGAACTGGGACCAGTTCTGGGAAGCCCTGTGCGTGAACCCGGAATACGGCGAGTTCAAGGGGGACCCGAGGGAGCGGTTCCGTGAGATCGTCCGGGTCGCGCCCGGCAACATCCTCGTCTCCGACCTCGGTGAACAGCTCCGCGAGAAGCGGCTCTCCTGGTCGATCGGGACCATGTTCTTCGTCGCCGAATCGATGACCACCTCCCTCGAGGAGTTCAAGAGCGGCGTGGCCTGCTTCATGCGTGCGCTCGCGCCCGGAGCGCCTTTCTTCGCGGCGTTCATGGAGCATTCGGAGGGGTATCACGTGGGTGACGCATTCTTCCCCGCGTGTGACGTGGGTGTGCCGGAGGTGCGGGAAAGCCTGGAGTCGTTCGCCGGGAAGAGCGGGACGCTTCGGGTCCAGCGACTGGAGACTCCGGTAAAAGTACGGGCGGGCTATTCAGGCATGATCGTCGCCTATGGCTGCCGAAATTCGGATGACGATATTCCGGATTGCTAGGCAGGTAGCGGTGTCAGGAGCCGTGCCACTAGCGGTGTCAGTAGCGGTGTCAGTTGCGGTACCTGTGAATACTCTGTAGTAACTCCAACAAAACATGGCAGCGCGGCCTTGTGAGGGGCATGGGCATGCAGATCAAGCCACGCCAGCATCTGCTGGACGTCTGGCAGGCGATTGGCCGGCACTCGTTCGACGGTGACGGCTGGGCCTGGGGCAAGTGGGGCGGGCAGAGCAGTGTGGCCGATGCCGAGCGGCTGCTGTGCCTGCTCTACCCGGCCACCGAGATTCCGGCGTTCCGCATCGACGACCCGGACACGACCCAGGACGACGTCCAGAAGGCGCTCCGGAGGGCCGGCGGCCGGCTGGAGATCCCGGTGAACTTGCTGACGGCCGCCGCCGAGTTCATGCGCAACCACACGGGGGACGACAAGAGACCCACGTTCGCGGGCGGTTACTACTTCCACTCCCGGGACGGCGCCCAGGATCTCACCCCCGAGCAGCGTGAACTCGGCGTGGTGGACAGCTATTCGATGTCCGTCACCCTCTGCCTCGCGACGCTCGGCTTCCTCAAGGTCTACGAGACGAAGACGCGCCGTACCGAGGTCCTGGAACTCATCCAGGAACTCCGGACGGCCACCAGCATCAGGCTCACGGCGGCCATGGTGAGTCTGCTGCGATCGTTCACCGTCAACGTCTTCGACACGGACTCCTCGCAGGGCCGAACACTCTCCGATCTCCTCGGCCAGGGGCGGCTGTCCCAGCGGATGGTCCTGCAGAAGTTCCAGCGGCGCTTCGAGGCCCTGCGCGCCATCATCAGCGAGAGCCTCGTTCTCGGCGTCGACGTCGAGGAAGGCCTCGCGGACCAGAACCAGCTCTTCGAGTGCGGCTGGGCCTGGAGCCTCGTCGAGGACGCGCCCGAGGTGGAGACCGAGGCGGATATCGGCCCCCAGCCGCCCGGTGTCGCCAACGCCGTGCCCTACCTCTACTTCACCGTCGTCGCCCTCGACGGCATCCAGGACCTGTTCTCCGACCGCACCCTGACCCTGGGCCTGCTCAACGCCGAACAGCAGAAGCTCGCCGACGCGTTACGACTGCGCTGGGAGATCACCCAGCAGTACTGGTCGGCCATCGCCCGCTTCGACGCCGACCGCTGGCCCCTGGAGGACATCCCCTGGCGTACGACAGGACAGAAACTGGAGTCCGAGTACTTCTCCCTGTCCGTCGCCGCCATCCTCGTACACGACCTGGTCCGCCGCCGGGCCACCGACGACGACCTGACCCGCACCGTCGGCATCATGGAGCGGCTCGCCGAGCGCGGGCGCATCACCAGCCGGATGACCGGTACCGACAAGGCCATCGCCCTGCACAACCCGGGGATCATCCTGCCGCTCCAGGGGAGTGAACGGATAGGGCCGCCCATGCAGTGGCGGATGAACGATTTCTCCGCCCAACTCCTCAAGCGAACCATCCAGTTGTGCACGCTCTCCCGTAACCTCGTCTCGCACGACCGGCTGCTGCGGCTGGCCGAGGACATCTTCGGGCACATGTGGCGGCGCCGGATCGGCGGCGGCGACGGCGTCGACCTGTGGGACAACGTGCACGCCGTCTACCCCGAGTCGCCCGCCATCGACCGCCCGGTGTCCTGGAGCGTCACCGAGCGCGTCACCGAATGCCTGGTCAGCGCCCATCAGCTGTACCGCCAGCCACCCATCCGCAGCGCCGAACTGGGCGTTCTGGCAAGGGCGTTGCTCAGCGAGTCGACGCACCTGCTGGGCAACGAACAGATGGAACCGGCGCCCGCCGCCGACGGCAGGCGCGGCATGGATCTCAAGGGCATCGAGGTCAAACTGCGCCGGGCCCGGCAGCTCATCGACGAACAGCCCGGCACCGCCTGCGCGTTGACCCTCGACGTCCTCGGACAGCTCGACGCCCTCGCCCGGGCCCGCGACGCCGCGACCCAGGGGGCCTGAACGATGCTCCTCTTCGCCGCCTCCGACAAGGGAGGCACGGGCCGCTCGGTCACCAGCGCCAACCTCGCCTACCATCGGGCGATCACCGGTGACGACGTCTGCTACCTCGACTTCGACTTCGGCTCGCCCACCGCGGCCGCCGTCTTCGACGTCGACATAGCGCAGCGCGAGGTCGGCGACCGCGGCCTGCACTCCTATCTGGAGGGCCACGTCGGCGAACCGGCCCGCGTCGACGTCTGGGCGGAGACCGAACACCGGGTGCTGACCAACCGGCCCCCCGGCTCAGGCCGCCTCGTGCTCATGCCCGGCGACCTCGGCGGCGGCGAGTTCTCCACCACCGGCGAGAACCTGCGCCGCTGCGTCGATCTGCTGCTGCGGCTCAACAGCGAGTTCGACCTGATCATCGTCGACCTCAGCGCCGGCCGCAGCTACGCCGTCGAAATGGCCCTCAAAGCCACCGCGGAACCGCAGTTACGTGGCATCGAGGCCCGCTGGCTGGTCTTCCACCGCTGGACCCGCCAGCACGTGATGGCCGCCGCCGGACTGGTCTTCGGCCCGCGCGGCATCATGGCCGGCGGCATCGCCCGGGGCCACACGGAGGAGGCGCTGCGCGGCGCCATCCGCTTCGTACGGGCCGCCGTACCCGATCCCGAGTCGTCCCTGTGGTCGCAGGTGGCGCCCACCCAGTCTGCGTGGATGCGCGAGTGCGACGCCGACCTCCAGGCGCTCGCCTCCAACCGGGGCATCGGATACACCCAAGTCCTGGGCTCCGTACCGCTGGAGCCCGTCCTGCAATGGCGCGAGCAGCTCATCACCGACGAGGACGTCCTCGACAGCCAGATCGCCAACATGGAGACCTGGCAGGCGATGAGCGACCTCGCCGGACGGCTCACCGACGACAAGTACTGGGGGCAGCCGTGACCGGCCCGGTGTTCCGCGAGACCACGGCCGAACCCCGCACCCAGTCCGTACCGCTGGCCCATCTCTCCCTGGAACTGGGCCACTTGTACATGGAGGACTTCGCGGCCGGCCCCGAGCGGCTGCGCGAGCACTTCGCGGAGGTACGGATCTGGGTGGACGCCGCCAAAGCGTCCGCCGCCCGGCGCCTCGGCGGCAGGCGCCCCCGGATCAGCACCTGTTTCCTCATCGACGACTACTTCAGCCGCTTCTCCACCCCCGCCGAACTGATCCCGCAGGTCCTCGCCGAGGCCGACCGGGCCGGACTCACCATCGACTACCTGGCCCGCGAATCGGGCTGCGCCGTCGCCGACAAGGTCGAACTGGCCGAGTCCGTGATGCACCGCCTCGTCGAGTCCCCGCCGCCGGGCACCTACGGCTCGCGCCCACCGGTCGGCGAGACCGGCTGGCTCGCCAACGGACAGCGCACCCCCGGCGCGCGCACCGCCATGGCCGAGATCACCGAGTGGCAGCCCCCGCACGAGACCGCCGCCCGGGTCCACTCCGTCTTCATGGACGTCGAACTGTGGTCCGAGCGGGACGGCGGGCGCCTGTGGTCCTGCCCGTTCCTCGCCGCCGTCTGGCAGCTCGCCCGCCTCGGACTCCTGCGCCACGGCGGTGAACCCGTACTGGTCCCCCGCGCCCGACCCACCGGCGGCTTCCCCCACGACTGGGACGAACTGCCGCCGCTGCTCCAACTCACCGCCAACGCGCCGCCGTTCAGCGCCTACCGCACCTGCACCCTGGTGGGAAACCGGTTCCTGGCCGTCGAGGACGCCGTCCGGCTCATCCTCGACCAGGTCGACGTGGACGACGGCGCGCTGGCCCAGGCCGACGAGCGCTCCGCCCGCGAGGGCGCGCCCGTACCCGAGGCGGTCGCCCAGCGCGTCACGTACGTCTTCTACGAGGAGCCCTGACATGAGGCCCCGCGCGGACACCACGGCCCCCGTCCTCGCCTGCGGCGAGGTGCGCACCTGTCTGCTGCCCGCCTTCCAGGCACTGGACAGCCGCACCGCCGCCCAACTGCTCAGGCTGCGCGCCGACGAACGCGTCCGGGTCTCCGAGCGCCCCAACCTGTACGCGCTGTCACCGGACGTGCTCACCGGCGTCGACTGTCCGCTGCCCACCGCCAACGGCGCCAGAGTCCGGGCCGTCGGCACGGTGGCCGCCCGCGCCGCGCTCACCGAGGGGCGCGTGCTGCAAGCCACGGCCTACTTCAGGATCCCGGCCACGGGACCCGACGTACGCCGGCCGTGGGGGCACTATCTCGTCCGGCCCGGCATGCTCGAACCGTTCGGGAAACTGCCCGAACAGGCCGTAGTGGAAGGAGTTCTGAGGGACAGTCAGCGCGGCGCGCTGGACCTCGGCATGATCGCCGAGAGCCTGCTCGCCCAACTGCTGAGGCACCCACTGCTCGACCAGAAGGTGCCCTTCAAGTCCCGGCGCACACAACTGCGTTGGGCGGCAATGCGGGCTCCGGACCTCGCGGGGGCGTCGATCGAGAGCTTCGTCGTGTCCGAAGAGGGCCTGCGGACCGTGCGGTTGCGGGTGCCGGACGGCACGCAGACGGCCGCGGTGGCAGGCCTGTGCGAGGACTTCGCGCTGCACGACTGGCTGCTCACGACCGTGGTCCACATGCTCGACCGCAGCAGGACCGGATCGGTCGACGGGCCGGAGGCGATACTCGCCCTCCGTCCCGCCGTCGACCACCTGCTGCACGTGTGGATGCCGCGCGCCCGCGTGGACCGGGACCTCGGCCACCTGTGGGACGTACTCGAACAGGAGCCGGGCTTCACCCGCCAGTGGCAGACCCTGGTCCAGCGCATCCGCGATCAACTGGCCGTCCAGGCCATTCCGTTACTCCACAAGGCGCTGGCCATGAGCTGACGCCGCATAGCGAAACACCCGACGGGGGAGGTTGAGGTGAACGGAGCAACACAGGCACAACAGGCACAGCAGGCTCAGTTACAGGCCGCGGCAGGGCGACAGGAGCGCAACTCCAAGCTACTGCGCAAGACCCTGATCACGGCTCTGGTGTCCGCGAGCACCTACGTACTCACCAACGTGCTCAACCGGAACGCGGACGAAGTCTGGAAGCTGACCGTGACCGTCGTCATCGGTGGCGCGGCCCTGATCGTCCAGTACCTGGTGGACTTCGAGGAACGGCTGGGCTCCATGGAGCAGAGCCTGTCCGCGCACCACGCGGAACTGCGGACCGCGGTCGAGAAGAGCTTCGCGGGGATCAACGAGGCGACCGAACTCTTCAGTCAGGTCGACCGTTCCGTGCTGCGTTCCGACGGGGTGACCCGACTGGCGCGCGCGTACACGCAGTTGGGCCATCAGGAGTCCAAGTTGGTGAAGACGTTCTCCCAGGAGGAGATCGGCCGCCTCGCGCTCCAGATGGAGAGTCTCAGCACCGGCAGCGTGACGTGTCCGGGCGAGGCCACCGACTGGATGATCGATCTCACCACGTGTGTCGAGAGGTCGATCGACGCCACCAGCACGGACGTCGACCGCCAGTTCTGGTACAGCGAGGCCGCGAGCCGCTATCTCAAGGAGCAGGAGGACGCGATCCTGCACCGGCGGGTGAAGGTCCGGCGGCTGTTCCTGGTGCGGACACAGGAGGAGGTCACCGAGGAACTGGAGCGGCTCTGCCAGAGCCACCGGGACCTGGGCATCAACACGAGGATCGCGGTGCGGGAGTCGTTGCCGCCCAGTGCCCGGCTCCGTATGACGAACGACTTCATCATCTTCGACGACGAACTCTGCTTCGAGACGACGCCGGACATGGACCAGAAGCCGGTCGCGACCACGCTGAAGACCGCGCGCGAGCACCTGGAGGAGCGGGTCAACCGGTTCAACGTCATCTGGGACGCCACGGAACCGGCCAGCCCGGCCAGTCCACCGGGCGCGGCCGCCGGATCCGGGTCCGGCTCGGGCGCCGGGTGAACCAGTGGGCTGAGGGTGCTGAGGGGTGAGACTGAGAGGTGAGGGCTGAGGACCGTACGGTTCTCAGCCCAGCGCGTCCGCCAGTACGGCTGCCGTCTCCGCGACCAGCGGATGGTCGGCGGCGGCGTCCTGGTCGGGCTTCGTCGTCTGGACGGCCAGGACGAGCGGTGTGCCGTCCTGCGTCCAGGCGACGCCCACGTTGTTGTTCGTGCCGTAGGAGCCCGCGCCCGTCTTGTCGGCGATCGTCCAGGTCGGGGGCAGGGCCAGGCGGAAGCGGTTGCCGCTGGTCGTGTTGGTCAGCAGCCAGTGGGTGAGGAGTTCGCGGTCCGGACGGTTCAGCACATCGCCGAGGACCAGCCGGGCGTACGTACGGCCGATGGCGTACGGCGTCGTCGTGTCCGTCCTCCGCCACGGCTCCGCCGAGTTGAGCTCGGTCTCCCAGCGGTCGAGGCGCGTTGCCCGGTCGCCGACGGAGCGGGCGAAGCGGGTGATCGCGGTGGGGCCGCCCAGTTCACGCAGGAGCAGGTTGCCGGCCGTGTTGTCGCTGAACCGGATGGCCACGTCCGCGAGTTCGGCCACCGTCATGCCCTCGGCGAGGTGTTCCTCGGTCTGCTTCGAGCCGTCGACCAGGTCGTCGGCCGTGTAGTGCACGCGCTTGGACAGGACCTCGCCGGACCGGTCCAGGTCCCGCAGTACGGCTGCCGCCGCGAGGGTCTTGAAGAGCGAGCAGATCGGGAAGCGTTCGTCGGCGCGGTGGCGGATCGTCTGCTTCGTGGCCAGGTTGTGCGCGAACACGCCTACGCGGGCGCCGTGTTGGGTCTCCAGGGTGTGGAGGCGGGCGGTTACTTCGGGG
>NZ_LGDW01000066.1 GCF_001280005.1 Streptomyces sp. NRRL WC-3618
AACCCGAACGGGCACCGGGGCCCGCGACGGCGCCGGCCTTCCCCCCCCCCCCCCCCCCCTCCCCCCCCCCCCCCGCCAGTCGGCACCCCACGCACCCCGGATGCCCCGCCCGCGCGGAGTGGTCCCGGGCTCGCATCGGCCAGTCGCCCACCGGCCGCACGCCCGGCGGCTTCCCCCACCCGGCGAGATGAAGTACCCAGGTGACCAGGACGGCGGCCGCCACCACCAGGGCCCCATCCGCCACCAGGAGAACCGAGGTCATGCAGACCCCCAGCCCGAGCACGCAGGACCCGACGGTCGCGATGGCGGTGCCGGTCCAGCCGGCGACGGTGTGGCCCTCGTCGTATGTGCTCACGCGTGCGTCTCCCCAGTAGAATCGAGATCTCTCACTCCGTAAGCAGTTTAGACACAAAACTTCTCACGAGCTAAGGCAATTCCGCGATGCGCGACGGCACGCACGACACGCCCGCCACTTCCGGCGCACAGAGCAGCGGTTCCCGCCCGCCCGCGACCCCCGCCGAGATGCTCACAGCGATGGACCACACCATCGCGACGCACCTGCTCAGCCAGCAGGAGATGGCGCGTCGCCTCAACCTGAACGTCACCGACCTCACCTGCTTCGCCTACGTCCTGGAGGCGGGCGAGGACCTGCTCACCGCCGGTGACCTGGCCGAACGCGCCCACGTCACCACGGGCGCCGTCACCGGGATCCTCAACCGCCTCGAACGCGCGGGCTACATCACCCGCCGCCCCGACCCGAACGACCGCCGCCGGGTCCGCGTGGCCGCCGAACCGTCCGCCGTCGCCCGCGCCCACGCCCTCTACGGGCCCTACTACGCCCGCCTGGCCGCCCTCATCGCCGACTACTCCCCCGACGAAGTAGCGCTACTGTCCGACTGGTTCACGCGTCAGGGCCGACTGGCCCGGGAGTACATGGACGAGATCCGCGGGACGGACGCATAGAGGGCCCGCCTCGCCTTCCCGGATCAGCGAAGGTGTTCGAGGCAGAACGCGGCTGTGGCCGCCGCGATCGCCTTCGGGTCCTTCTCCGGGCCGAAGTGGTCGAGCTTGGGGAACCGGGCGAGAGCGGATCCGGCGAGAGTCCCGTGCAGACGGACGGTGGCGCGGCCCGCGCCGGTGTTCTCGATGCCCTTGCCCGCCATCAGCAGCACCGAACTGGTGATCCCCGCGTACTTCGGAAAGTCGTTGTCGCGCCCCGCCGACTCCCTGTGCTCACGGACAATGGTGGGCAACAGGGCGTACTTCTGGAGGCGTTCGCGCTTCCTGATGGCCAACGGGATGATGAGCCGGAGCAGTCGGCGCGGGGCCTTGCCGGTGGTCTCGGGGTTGATGCCCTGGATGAACGCGAGGAACGCCTCCGCCGGCTTGCCGGCGTCCAGCAACCTCTCGCACTCCTCGGCCCAGCCCATCGGCACGGAGCCGTCGACGGATACACCGGGTTCGTAGACGACGACCCGGTCGAAGCCGCCGCGCAGGGCCGCCTCCAGGGTCAGGAAGCCGCCGAAGCTGTGCCCGAAGACGTTACGGGCACCGGTGACCTCGCGCACCGCCTCGATGTCCGCGCACTCGGCGTCCACCCCGTAGTCGTCGCCCTGCGGACCACTGCCGCCCCGGCCGCGCCGGTCGATGACGTGCACCGTGAAGTGGGGTGCCAACTGCGCGGCCAGGCCGTCGAAATCGGCAGCCACCCCCAGCGCCCCCGGCACGACCAGCAGCCCCGGACCGGAGCCCTGGCTGCGGTAGCTGATGACTGTGCCGTCCGCCGAGACCGTCGACGCGACTCTCACACCGGCCGTGACCTGCATGTTCATGGATGCCCCCGCTATGAAGACCAGATGAAGAACCAGTGGGAGATGCCGTCCAGCGCGCTCATCTCCACCACAGGAAGAACAGTAGACGCCGATTGAACGATCGCGCAATACGCTTGTATAGATCGATCGCCTCAGGCGTTCGCGCCATCTCGGTGTTAGCCTCCGTGACATGGGAAACCGCGAAGCCCTCCTGGTGGCCGCCAAGGCGTGCCTGCGGGAGAAGGGGTACGACCGCAGCAGCGTCCGGGACATCGCCACCGCGGCCAAAGTGAGCATGGCCGCCATCGGCTACCACTACGGCTCCCGCGAAGCCCTCCTGAACCAGGCCCTGTTCGAGACCCTCGACGAATGGGGCGACGCGATGGGCCGGGCCCTGGTCCCGGACCCAGACGGCTCCGCCAAGCGGCACTTCACGCAGATGTGGCAGAGCCTGATCGACGACTTCGCCACGCACCCGGACCTGTGGCTCGCCTCGATGGAACTCTTCATGCAGGCCCAGCGCCAGCCCGCCCTACGCACCGCCCTGACCGCCGGCCTCACCCAGGGCCGCCGCGGCATGGCCGCCATCCTCACCAGCACCCCCGAGGACGACGTCCCCACCGAAGCCGTACGCACCCTCGGCAGCGTCCAACTCGCCCTCATGTCCGGCATCATGATCCAACACCTCAGCGACCCCACCACGGCCCCCAGCGCCGACGAAATCCTCCAGGGCCTACGCACCTTGACCGACCTCACCCACTGACGCCGCCTGAATCGCTCCGAGGGCGGCAGCCGCCAAGACATAAACCAGAGACCCCGTGGATTTGGCTCCTCCACGGGGCCTCTGGTTTGCCGTGCACTCGGCAGGATCCGAACCTGCAACCTTCTCATCCCTAGCTAAAACCAGCTCGGGCTTGAAGGTCATACAGGTTGTTCAAAGGGAGTTGATGGGCACCGTTGGCCCGGGTCCGAGGGGGACTACTCAGGACGCCGATCGCGCGCCACGCTCGTACGGCCACCCCGTGAGCCGCCTCTTACTCCCCCGGTTCGGCTTTCGCCTCGGGCGCCCCGGGGCGCCTGTTGTCGGGACGACGCGACGTTACGACCACCATGGCTCAGACTCCAAGTCGATTCCGCGTTGACCGCTTTGTCCGAAGCAACCTCGGAGGGTCCCTCGCTAGGGGACCCTGCCGGTCGCATGGCGCCTGCTTGGGCGGTGGCCGCGTGACGGCTTTCCCGTCGCCCCGGAGGCCGTAGCTGGTGTCGCCGCCTCTTTGGGCACCGATCCTCTGACGATCACTGATCCCCTGTGGGTGGCGAACATGCCGCGCTTCGACCGGCGGTGCTCTTCACCGGCACTCACAGATCGCCATGACGATGGAGGTCTACCCGGAGACTGACGAAGAGGCGGCTCGCGAGGCAGTCGGCCAACTGTTCAGGCCATGCGCGGCGACGGATAGGCCAGTTGCTGCACTTCGCTGCTGTACGGCACGGAAGAGCCCCGCTCCGGTTACCGGAGCGGGGCTCTTACCTGTGTGCACTCGGCAGGATTCGAACCTGCAACCTTCTGATCCGTAGTCAGATGCTCTATCCGTTAAGCTACGAGTGCTTGTGTGTTCTGTTGTGTTTGCTCTTCCCTCCGGGCTTTTTCGGCCCGGTTGGCGTTGCGGGAACAACATTACATGACTGGCGGCGTGAGGTGAAATCCGTTAGCCGCGCCCTGCCTGACCTGCGAAAACGGCCGAAGCCCCGGTCTTTGGGGACCAGGGCTTCGGGATCAGGTGCGGAGGCGGAGGGATTTGAACCCTCGATGGGATGTAAGTCCCAAACCGCATTAGCAGTGCGGCGCCATAGACCGGACTAGGCGACGCCTCCAGCACAACCCCCCGCGCGAGCGCGAGTGGTGCGTGCAGATGATGACACAGACGAGCGCGGTGTCACCAATCGCCTCCCACGGTACTAGGCAGGCGGGGCGCAGGGCAAAGCCGTTGTTCCTGCCCATGACACGTGGCGTCGCGTCTGTCGGCCCTGACGGCTCCGTCGGCCCGGCCCGCGCAACGTCCTCCCGCGTCACGCGTTAGTCAGGTCATGGTCAAGGTCACCCCTCACTCCCCATCTCCGCTTCCTCCCCGCACCCGCACCCGCACCCGCACCACCGGTGCCCTCCGCCGTCTCGTGTTCGCCGCCACCGCCGGCGCCTCCCTCGCCGCCGCCTCCTTCTCCGCCGCGCCCACGGCCGCCTACGCCGACGGGGCTCCCGAGACCCGCCCCCTCACGCCCCTCGCACCCTTCGCGCCCCTGCTCGCGCCCCTGGGCCGCGCCTCCGAGCACCTCACCGTCACCGTCCACGGCACCGGTGGGCGTGCGGACGGGCGGTTCGAGCTGGTGTGTCATCCCGGGGGCGGCAGTCATCCCGACGTCGACGGGGCCTGCGGGTCGCTCGACCGGGGGGCTCGGTGGGGGAAGGATCCGTTCGCCCCCGTAGCCCCGGACAGTGTCTGCACGATGGTCTACGGCGGTCCGGCCACCGCTCATGTCACCGGAACCTGGGCCGGGCGTCCCGTCGACGCCACGTTCGACCGCAGCAACGGATGCCAGATGGCGCGCTGGGACCGGCTCGTACCGCTCCTTCCCGATCTTCGGTAGGCCCCCGCCACGCTCCCGACCAGCGGAACAACGCCCCCAAGGGCCCTCACCCCGCCGCCGCGGGGGCCCCGTAGCGCATAAGTGGTGGGAAAGGTGCCGTCACAGGGGCTGTGTCACTTTGTCGTGCGACCTCCCTCTCATCCGGCGTCGCGAGCGCAACCACAGCCCTTAGACTCCCTCGCGTGACACGTTGCGGGACGGTTGGCAAGATGGCGCCCGCGGTCGGCAAGGTGCGGTAACAGGGAGGAAGCGTCTCGTGAGCAGCAGGCCATCCCGAGGCGCTGCTCGCCTCGCAGCCATACTCGATGCGCTGCCCGATGCGTTGGTGCTGGTCAACGCCAACGGGACCGTCGTCAACGCCAATACGATCGCCCTTGGTGCCTTCGAGACGCCGGGCACCGCCCTCGTCGGGCGCGGGCTGCTCGATCTGCTGCCGGAGTTCGACTCGCGGCTGATCCCCGGCACCATGCGGCGCCCCGATTCGATGGACCCGTACGGGCAGACCAAGCCGACCCGGATGATCGCCCGGCGGACGGACGGGAGCGAGTTTCCCGTCGAGGTCACCAGTGCGAATCTCGAGAACGGCCAGCAGGCGTACGACAGCTACGGCTACACCAATGACGAGCTGCTCATGCTCGTCGTACGCGATCTGTCCGGCACCGTGGACACCGAGGCCGAACTCGCGCGTTCGCAACGTCAGACCGAGATGATCCTGCGTGCCGCCGCCGAAGGGGTCGTCGGGACGGACACCGAGGGGCGGGTCGTTCTCGTCAATCCGGCCGCCGCTCAGATACTCGGTTACCGGGCCAGCGACCTCGGCGGGCGCGAGCTCCACACGCTCGTCCTGCACTCGCGCGCCGACGGCGAGCCCTTCCCGTACGGCGAGTCGCCGCTCGCCGACACCCTGCGGTCCGGGCGCAAGCACCGGGTGCGGGGGCAGGTGCTGTGGTCCAAGAGCGGCGACAAGGTCTCCGTCGACCTGACAACCGCGCCCGTCCGGGACGGCGACCAGCTCGTCGGCGCCGTGATGACCTTCACCGATCGGCGTCCGTACGACTCCCTCGCCGAGGAGAAGGACGCCGCCGACAGGCTGCACCAGGAGGAGCTGGAGCGGGTCGCCGAGGAGCACGCCTCCGAGCTCACCGCCCTGCGCCAGCAGCACGTCACCGAGATCGAGCGGCTGCGCGAGGAGCACGAGGAGGAACTCGCCGCCGGAGAGGACCGGTACGCGGCGCTCGCGGAGCGGGAGCAGGACCGGTACGAGGCCCTGGCCGGCCGGCAGGAGCAACTGCTCGTGCTGCTCGGCCGTTCGCTGCGCGGCCCCCTCGACGAGCTGCGCCGCGACCTTTCCGCCCTCGCCGCCGACGACGCCGGGCAGCTGTGGCCCGAGGCCAACCAGGTGCTGCACCATCTGTCGGCCGGCTACTCGCGCATCACCACGCTGGTCGACAACGTCCTCTCCTACCAGCGGCTCGACACCGGCGCCGAATCCGTCACCCGTACGAAGGTGATGCTCGACGCGGTCGTCGCCGCCGGGGTCGACGGGGCCGTCGAACTGATCGGGCCCGGGCGCGTCCAGTTCGCCGTGCACGCACCGCCGATCGAGGCCGAGGTCGACCCGCAGCGCCTGGCCGCCGCCCTCGCGCATCTCATCGCGGACGTCGCCGGGGTCGACGCGACCGGCAACTCGCCCGCCTCCGCGGGCGGTTACATGGACAACACGGTGGTCGTGGCCGCCGCGCAGCGCGGTGAGGTCGTACGGATCGAGGTGCGCGGGCCGTATCCCGGGGGAGACCCGGTGCACGAGCCGATCGTGCGCGGGATCGTGCGGGCCCACGGTGGCGTGCTCCAGACGCACGAGGTGCCGGGTATGAGCGGCAGCGCGTTCGTCCTCGAGGTGCCCATCGGGGGTGGGGCGGGCGCGGTGGTGGCCGACGCCGAGGACATCGAGGACGTCGTGGAGACGGCCGTGGGCGCCGAGCTCGCCCTGCCCGAGCAGGCCGTGGACAGCAATGGCGCCGACGGTGGCGACGGCAACGGTGGTGTCAGCGGACGGCGGCGGGCCCGGCGGTCCTCCGTGGACGCCTTCCTGGAGAGCGACAGCCCGGAGGGCGCCGCCGAGGCCGAGACCGATGTCGAAGCCGGTGGCGCCGGGAACGAGGCGGTCGCACCCACCGGACGGCGCCGCAGGCGGGCCACCGAGGAGGCCGCCGCCGCTTCGGGCCCCGCGCCGCAGCCCTCCGCCGAGGGAGACGGTGGTACCGGACGCCGACGCGGCCGTCCCAGCCCCGTCGAAGGGGGCGACGCGGGCGCGGGCGACGAGGGCGGTGTCTCCGAAGGAGCCGTCGTCATGGCGGGCGAGCACGGCGCGGGCACCGCTGCCGCGGGGACCGGTCTGGGCGGGACGGTGCCGCCCCAGGGCGTGCCCGGCGCTCCGGCACGGCGCGCCGGAGGCGAGCAGCACGCGTTGCCGCCCGCCCTGCCCGCGGCTCCTGCGGCGGGCGAGGGTGCGGAAGGCGCCGAAGGCGAGGGCGGACAGCCGACCGGGCGCCGGCGCAGGGCCCTCGCGGCTGCGGCCGAGCGCGGTGTCGCACAGGAGGCGGGCCCCCGCCCGGTGTTCGCCCTGCCCCCGGCCGAGGCCGACCGGACGGACCAGGGTGCCCCTGCGGCGCCCGCCGGGCCTGTCGGCGACCAGTTCGACGACGGTGGCCGTCATGACGGGCTCACGCACGATCACGACGAGGACCACACCCCGCCCCAGCCTCACCCGACGTCCACGCCGACCGGCCGCCGCCGCGCGCGCCAGGCCCCGGACCAGCCGGGGACCGTACCTCCGGGCGGGATTCCGGGGCAGGCGGTTCCCGCACAGGCTCCCGTACCGGCACCGGCCGCCCAGGCCGCCGTCGGTCCGCAGGGCGGCGTACCGGGACAGGGGCAGCCCGTGCCCGCACAGGGCATGCCTGGGCAGGCTGCACCCATGGCCCAGGTCGCACAGGCCGGACAGGTCGCGCAGGCCATGCCCGGACAGCCCGTTCCCGCGCAGGGACTTCCCGCGCAGCCCATGCCACCCAGCCAGCCCATGCCCGGCCAGTCTGTCCCCGCACAGGGAGTCCAGGCAGTCCAGGGAATCCAGGGTCAGCAGGTTCCCCAACAGGCCCTTCAGCAGGCCATGCAGCAGGCGCCCCAGGCCGTTGCCCCGCAGGTACCGGCGCAGGGTACGGCGCCCCAGCCCGCCCAGATCCAAGGCCTCGCCCCCAGCCAGCCCGCCCCGGCGGCCCAGGTACCCCCTGTCGCCCAGCCCCAGCCCCAGCCCTGGCCCCCGGCCGACGACGAGACCCCGGACATGGGCACCCCCATGCAGCCGAACCTGAACCCGAACACAGCGGCCGCCGCTCCTGCACCCGCTCCCGCCCCCGCGCCCGCGCCCGCGCCCCAGGCAGCCGCCGTGCTTCCTCCTGAGCGGGTCACACCGCCCCGGCTCGCGCAGGCGCTGCCCGCCGAGGACGTCGCGCCGGTCGACCCGAACTCGGCGCAGGGGCCCGCGATCAGTGTGCGGACGCTCGGGCAGGGGGTGCCGTTCGCCCGGCAGGCGGCGCAGGTCCAGGCGCCTGGCCAGCCGCAGAGCGCCACGCCTCCGAACGGCACCAATGGCACCAACGGCTCCGGCCGCCGCCGCAAGCTCGGGACCCGCCCCGAACCCGCCCCCGGCCAGCCGGAGACGACGGCCCGTCCGCACCCGCAGGCAGGCCAGGCCGCCACCGCCACGCCTCCGACAGCGCAGGCCGCGCCGGTCCCGGCGCAGCCCTCCCTGGCCGTCCAGGCGCCCCTGCCGGGTCAGCCGTCCCTCGCCGGACAAGCACCGCTCACCCAGGCGCCGTTGCCCGCGCAGCCCTCGCTCGCCGGACAGACGCAGCTCGCCCCGGGCACGCCACGGCTGCCCGGGTTCACCGAGGGTGCCGGGCGCTCGTACGCCATAGGAGCACCGGACGAGAACGCCGCCGAGGGGCCCGAGCCGCTCGACGGTCCCGGCGGGGCCGTCGAGGTCTCCGACCAGCCGCAGCCACGGCCGATGGACGACGAGCTGCCGCCGGAGCCGCTGGACAACCCGCGTCGGCTGCTGGTGTGGCCGGCGCCCGACGTCACCACGCAGCAGGCGCTCAGCGACCGTGGGTACCGGCCCGTCATCGTGCATTCCCGCGAGGAGGTCAACGCGCAGATCGCGGCCTTCCCGGCGGCGCTGTTCGTCGATCCGCTGACCGGGCCGATCACCCGGACCGCCCTTCAGTCGCTGCGCCAGGCCGCGGTGGCCGCCGAAGTTCCGGTACTGGTCACGGCTGGACTCGGGCAGGCGACGCGGGAGGCGGCGTACGGCGCTGATCCCGCCGTACTCCTGAAGGCGCTCGCCCCGCGTGACAGTGAGCAGCATCCGCCTCGGGTCCTGCTCATCGAGGAGCACGCGGAGATCGCGCTCGCGCTCACGGCGACGCTGGAGCGGCGCGGGATGCAGGTCGCCCGGGCCGCGAGTGACGCCGACGCGGTCACGCTGGCCTCGCAGTTGCGGCCGAACCTGGTGGTGATGGACCTGCTTCAGGTACGGCGCCGCAGGGCCGGGATCGTGGACTGGCTGCGGGCGAACGGGCAGTTGAACCGCACCCCGCTGGTCGTCTACACGGCCGCCGTCGACCAGGCCGACCTGCCGAGGCTCGCTTCGGGGGAGACGGTGCTGTTCCTCGCCGAACGGTCCACCAGTACCGAGGTACAGGACCGGATTGTCGACCTGCTCGCCCGTATCGGCACAAACTAGGGCCCATCTCGCCTATGGGGCGGAGCAGTGTTTCACGTGAAACATTGTCCTGTTTCACGTGAAACAGTGCTCCGACCCACGGCCGACCTCGGCTCCCTCAGAGCTTGGTGACGTCCAGCTCACCCTCCGCGTACTGCTTGCGCAGGACCTTCTTGTCGAACTTGCCGACGCTTGTCTTCGGTACCGACTCGATGATCGTCCAGCGTTCCGGGAGCTGCCATTTGGCGATCTTGCCCTCCTCGGCGAGGAAGGCGCGCAGGGACTCGAAGTCCGCGGTGGAGCCCTCCGACAGCACGACGGTGGCCAGCGGGCGCTCGCCCCACTTGTCGTCGGGGACAGCCACTACGGCCGCCTCCATGACGTCGGGGTGGGCCATGAGGGCGTTTTCGAGGTCGACGGACGAGATCCACTCGCCGCCGGACTTGATGACGTCCTTGGCGCGGTCGGTGAGCGTCAGGAAGCCGTCGGGGCTGAGGGTGCCGACGTCACCCGTCTTGAGCCAGCCGTCCTCGCTGAACTTGTCGGCGGGGCGCATGGGCTCACCGTCGGCGCCGCTGTAGTAGGAGCCCGCGATCCACGGGCCGCGTACCTCCAGCTCGCCGGCCGATGAGCCGTCCCAGGGAAGCCGTTCGCCACCAGGGCCGCTCAGCCGGGCTTCGACACCGGCCGGGAAACGGCCCTGCGTGAGGCGGTACGCGAACTCCTCCTCCGTACCCACCACACGGGCCGGCGGCCGGGCGATCGTGCCGAGCGGGGAGGTCTCCGTCATGCCCCAGGCGTGGCAGACGCGCATGCCCAGCTTGTCGAAGGCCGCCATGAGGGCGGGCGGGCAGGCGGAGCCGCCGATGGTGACCTGGTTGAGGGACGAGACGTCCCGGGGGCGTGCGGTCAGCTCCCCGAGGAGGCCCTGCCAGATGGTGGGGACGGCGGCGGCGTGCGTCGGCCGGATCTGCTCGATCATCTCGGCGAGTGGGGCCGGCTGGAGGAACCGGTCCGGCATCAGCATGTTGACGCCGGTCATGAAGGTCGCGTGGGGCAGCCCCCAGGCGTTCACGTGGAACTGGGGGACCACGACGAGGGAGGTGTCCTGGTCGGTCAGGCCCATGGACTGGGCCATGTTGACCTGCATGGAGTGCAGGTAGATGGAACGGTGGCTGTAGACCACGCCCTTGGGGTCGCCCGTCGTGCCGGAGGTGTAGCACATGGACGCGGCCGTACGTTCGTCCAGGTCGGGCCAGTCGTAGCCGGTCGGCTTCCCGGCGATGAGGTCCTCGTACTCGTGCACCCGGGCGTGCGACCCGGCGAGGGCGGAGCGGTCACCGGGGCCGGAGACCACGACGTGCTCGACCGTCTTGAGGTGCGGGAGCAGCGGGGCCAGCAGCGGCAGCAGCGAGCCGTTGGCGATGATCACCTTGTCGGCGGCGTGGTTGACGATCCAGGCCAGCTGCTCGGGAGGCAGCCGCAGGTTGAGGGTGTGCAGGACCGCGCCCATGGAGGGGATCGCGAAGTAGGCCTCGACGTGCTCGGGGTTGTTCCACATGAGAGTGGCCACGCGGTCGTCGCCGGTGACTCCGAGGTCGTCGCGCAGGGCGTGGGCGAGCTGTGCCGAGCGGGCCCCGATCTCGGCGAAGGAGCGGCGCCGGGGTTCGGCCTCGCCGGTCCAGGTGATGACCTGCGAGTCGCCGTGGATCGTCGACCCATGGGTCAGGATCCTTGAGATCAGCAGCGGTACGTCCTGCATGGTGCTCAGCACGGCGTCCTCCCGGGGCTTCATTGCCTACTCGGTGGTAAATGTTGTGCTGATTCTGCGCACATACCGAGCGGTACGTCACTAGGAGAGAGTGATCGATCAGATCACGTCGTGCTGCGGAACCTTCCGGAAGCCATCAGCGGGCGAGCACCAGTTCAGGGTCCTCGCGCAGCTTGCCCAGCGCCCGGGAGACGGCCGACTTGACCGTGCCCACCGACACCCCGAGCACCTCGGCCGTCTGGACCTCGCTCAGGTCTTCGTAGTACCGCAGCACCACCATCGCCCGCTGCCGCGTCGGCAGTTTCATGATCGCGCGCCACATCGCGTCGTGCAGCACCTGGTGCTCCGCCGGATCGCCGGCCGGCGTCCCCTCGGGCTCCGGCAGCTCGTCGCAGACGAACTCGTCGACCTTCCGCTTCCGCCACTGCGACGTCCGCGTGTTCAGTAGCGCCCGCCGGACATAGCCGTCGAGAGCACGGTGGTCCTCGATCCGCTCCCACGCGACGTACGTCTTGGTGAGCGCGGTCTGCAGCAGGTCCTCCGCGTCGCTCGGGTTCGCGGTGAGCGACCGGGCGGTGCGCAGCAGCACCGGGCGGCGGGCTTTCACGTACGACGAGAACGACGGGTAGGTGTACGACGCGAACGGCATGATCTGCGTCGCCGGCGTAGCCGCGTTCGAAGCGCTGGTGCAGACGAGTGTGGTCATGGATCCACGCTAGGTTCGACCCCTACGCGAGCGGATCGGCCGCAGGTCCCGAAGCCGCGTCCCCCTCAGGTTGTACGAGGGGGGCCACCTCCACCTCCTGAAGGTGGAGGCAGGGCCCGGGGCTGTGAGGGTTCGCCCCTGAGAGGTCGTACGGAGGTGGTACGGAGGCCGCTCCTCCGGTAGCGGCGGCAGCCGGGGGTCCGAGGGCCCGCCGACCGGGCGCGCTCACCCGGCGGCCTCCAGTACCAGCCCCGAGGTCGGCACCCCCGTACCGGCTGTGACCAGCGCTCTTTCCGCGCCCGGCACCTGATTGACGGAGGTCCCGCGCAGCTGCCGTACCGCCTCCGCGATGCCGTTCATGCCATGCAGGTACGCCTCCCCGAGCTGCCCGCCGTGCGTGTTCAGGGGCAGCCCCTCGGCCGCGACGAAGTCCGCGGCCTCGCCAGGGGCGCAGAAGCCGAACTCCTCCAGCTGCATCAGCACGAACGGCGTGAAGTGGTCGTACAGGATGGCGACGTCGATGTCGGACGGGCCGACCCCGGCGGTCCGCCACAGTTGCCGCGCCACCACACCCATCTCGGGGAGCCCGGTGAGGTCGTCGCGGTAGAAGCTCGTCATCTGTTCCTGGGCGCGGCCGGCGCCCTGGGCCGCCGCCGCGACGACGACGGGCGGGTGCCGCAGCTCGCGCGCCCGTTCGACGGAGGTGACGATGACCGCCTGGCCGCCGTCCGTCTCCTGGCAGCAGTCCAGCAGCCGCAGCGGCTCGGCGATCCAGCGCGAGGCCGCGTGGTCGGCGAGGGTGATGGGCCGGCCGTGGAACCAGGCGGCCGGATTGGTCGCCGCGTACTTCCGGCCACGGACGGCGACCTGCCCGAACGCCTCCGCCGACAGCCCGTATGTGTACAGGTACCGCTGCGCCGCCATCGCCACCCAGGAGGCGGGCGTGAGCAGCCCGAACGGCAGCGACCAGCCGAGCGCCACCCCTTCGGCCGATGGTTCCCGCCGCTGCACCCCCGACCCGAATCTCCGCCCCGACCGCTCGTTGAACGCCCGGTAGCAGACGACGACCTCGGCCACCCCGGCCGCGACGGCGAGCGCGGCCTGCTGCACGGTCGCACAGGCGGCGCCCCCGCCGTAGTGGACCCGCGAGAAGAACGACAGCTCCCCGATCCCGGCGGCCTGCGCGACGGTGATCTCCGGGCTCGTGTCCATGGTGAACGTGACCATGCCGTCCACGTCGGCGGGCGTCAGCCCGGCGTCGTCGAGCGCGGCGCGCACCGCCTCCACGGCGAGCCGCAGTTCGCTGCGCCCCGAGTCCTTGGAGAACTCGGTGGCCCCGACACCGACGATGGCCGCCCGCCCACCGAGTGCGTCGCGTGCGTGCAGGCTCACGAAGGGCCTCCCGAGGCCGAGGGGGGTACGCGGACGGTCGCCGTCCCGGAAACGTGCCGCCCGATCCCGTTGGCGCCGAGGACGCGCACTACGGCCGTGTCGCCGTCGACTTCCTCGACGCGGCCGGTCAACACCATGGTGTCGCCTGGGTAGTTGGGGGCGCCGAGACGGATGGCGAGTGCCCGCAGGACGGCGGTGGGGCCGAAGAAGTCCGTAATGTACCGTCCCACCAGCCCGTTCGTGGTGAGGATGTTCATGAAGATGTCGGGGGAGCCCTTGGCCCGTGCCAACTCGGCGTCGTGGTGCACGTCCTGGAAGTCGCGGGACGCGATCGCCCCGGCGACGATCAGTGTGCGCGTGATCTCGATCTCCAGCGGCGGCAGTTCGTCCCCGGCTCTCATGCGCCCACCTCGGCGGGAAGGTCGCCCCGGAACACCGGAAGGGCCGGCCGGCTCTCCTCGTACCGCACGAATTCCAGCCGGACCGGCATCCCGATCCGCACCTTGTCGTACGGCACACCCACCACGTTGCTGATGATCCGCACCCCCTCCGCGAGCTCGATCAGCCCGACCGCGTAGGGCGGGTCGAAGGCCGGGAAGGGTGGGTGATGCAGGACGACGTACGAGTAGACGGTGCCGTCGCCGCACGCCTCGACGGTGTCCCAGTCGCCGCTGCCGCAGGCGTTGCACCCCGGCAGCCAGGGGAAACGGAGGACGCGGCAGCCCGCACAGCGCTGGATGAGCAGCTGTTGGCGGTCAACACCGTCCCAGAATCCAGCGTTGTCGCGGTTGACGACGGGCCGGGGGCGGGTGGGGGCGGCCTGGGGTTTCTGCCCCGTAGGCGTGGTCTCAGGGGCGCGCGCGGGTACGTACTTGAGGATCCGGAACCGATGGGTGCCGACCGGTTCACCGTCCACTCGTACGTCCGTCCGGGTCGTGACGAAGTAACCGGTGCCGAGTTTGGTGGTCTTGGGCCCGGAGACGGACTCGACGACCGAGTCGAAGGCGACCCGGTCGCCCGGCCGCAGGGGCCGCAGATACTCCTGCTCGCAGTCGGTGGCGACGACCGAGGTGCAGCCCGCGTCGTCGAGCAGGGCGAGCAGTTCCTCGTACGCGGCCGAGCGCCCCTGGTGCCCGGAGAGCCCGCCCATGGTCCACACCTGGAGCATGGCGGGCGGCGCTACGGCGTCCGGCCCGGCGTACGCCGCACTGGTGTCGCCCAGCGCCTCGCACCAGTGCCGGATCATCGGCTCGTTGACGGGATCCTTGCCGACACCACCGACGACGGCGGGACGCCCTTCGAACGCGGCGAGAAGCGGGCCGAGTTGGCCGTACGGGGAGGGACTGGGGGGACGGCTGGGAGGACGACTGAGTGGGTGGCTCACGGTTTCTGACTGTCCGTCAGATCAGGAGGGGTGTCAAGGGTTCGAAAACGCCTGCGCGGCGACACGATGTACCGAAGTACGTGCCGCCGCGCCGACGCTTCACCACCCCATGAAGCGCTCCCCACCAGGGAGTTCAGGACCGCCGGGGACCCACACCCCCGCCGGCCCACGGCTCACCAGAGGTGGGTGAAGTTGACGACGGCGTTGGACTGGTCGATGGCCGTGAACGCGGAGCCGTTGACCTGCGCGGTGTTGTTCTCGTTCGAGGCGCCGGAGCCGACCGCCTGTTGCTGCGAGGTGGACGAGTTGCCGCTGTTGTTACCACCCACGCCGCTGCCGACGATGCCGGCGACGGCCGCGTTCGATCCGCCGCCGGCGAGGGCGCCGCTGTCCGCCGCCGCGACGCCGCTGAAGAGCGCGGCGGCGAGAGGCAGCGCCGAGACGGCGGCGAGAACGCGGGCGGTACGGATGCTTGCCATGTCTGTTCCTCCAGAACATGTACGCCCCGGCTCCGTGCCGGACCGTACGAAGTACGTGTGATGCGCGTGATGCGTGAACTACCGCTGATTCAAGGCAGTTGGCCACCGCCTGGATGTTGTTTCACCGGTGTTGTTTCGCCGCCGTGCACTGCGTCGCAAGATCAGAATTGCCCACCGAATCCCCGGCGAACCACCCCGGAACCGATCATTCCCCCTGAAGCGTGATGACAAGTCGATAAACCCCCTTCACATCACTGAAGTCGCAGTTCAGGCTGATAGGGGAGATTTCCGCCAGGCCGCCACGGCGTTACACAAGGGGCGCAAGGGACGAAGCGTTCCCGCACATTTCCAGCCATTCCGCCAAAACGACGTCGACGACCCGTGCACCCTTCCCTTTTTCGAACGTGAGTACGAATATAGAAACATGGCCACCACAGACCGGCAGGCCACGACGCTGGCCCTCGCCCACGCCCTGTCAGCCGCCGAACGCGGCCTGGCCGTCCTCCCCCTGTCCGGGACGAAACTCCCGGCCCTGCGCTCCCCCCACCGCGACGACCCGACCTCCGTCCCGGCCTCCGCCCCGTGCCACGGCGAGTGCGGAGGCATGGGTCACGGCGTGTACGACGCCTCGACCGACCCGTCCCGCATCCGCGAACTCTTCGCCGCCGCGCCCTGGGCCACCGGCTACGGCATCGCCTGCGGCCTGCCCCCGCACCACCTCATCGGCATCGACCTGGACACCAAGACGGGCACCGACTCCTCGGCGGCCCTGCGTGAACTGGCCCTGCGTCACCTCTTCACGATCCCCGAGACGGTCGTCGTCCTGACCCCGTCCGGCGGCCGCCACCTCTGGCTAACGGGCCCCCCGGACGCCGTGGTCCCCAACTCGGCGAGCAGGCTGGCCCCAGGCATCGACATCAGAGGAGCCGGCGGCTACCTCGTCGGCCCCGGCTCCCGCACCGAACACGGCGTCTACGCCACGGCCCCCGGCACGGCCCACCTGACCCCGGCGCCGTGCCCACCGCCCCTCCTGCGCCTCCTCCTGCCCCCGCCCCGCACCCACCGCTCCGCGCTCCCCGCGCCGGCCGAACACGGGCAGGGCCTGATCCACTTCGTCCTCGCGGCCCATGAGGGCCAACGCAACACCCGCCTCTTCTGGGCAGCCTGCCGCGCCCACGAGAACGGCCTCGGCTCCGCCCTGACCGACCCCTTGGTGGAAGCGGCCGTCCAGACGGGCCTGACGGAGCGGGAGGCGCGGGCGACTGTGGCTTCGGCGGCGCGGATGACGGGGTGGCGGGGGTGAGGTGACGCATGCGCACTTATCGGGTTACTGAGGTGCGACTTTGTCAAACAAGGCCAAAAGGCGCCCTATGAGGACCATGTACCGGGCACTCACACTCGCGACATGGGGGTTCTCCGCGATGCCGACCGACTTGAGTGCTTGTTGTGCTCCGCGAAGGGGCCCGACGTTCGCGAGCGCGGACGGATCGTGCCTCTGTCGGCCGAACTCTGCGACGGCTGCTGGAACAAGGTGGCCAATGATCTCGCCATGCGCGAGGGAGCCACGGCAGCACCACAGCTGGACCCCGACCCGGACGACACGGAGTGGATCGAGCCCCGCAGCTGCCGGCGCTGCCGTGCCACGGTGCGCTGCTACCCGACGAACTACGACCGCTGGGTAGAGCTGGCCACGTTCGAACTGCCGGCGAAGAAGGTCCCTCCACAGCACCGTTGGCGACTGATGCGCCCGACGGCAGCCAACACCCCGATCGCGGTGGCGACCGTAGCCATCAGGATCGGCGCCATCGACCCGACACCCGGCGAACCCGTCATCCCGGCTCACGAGTTCGTATGCTGCGCCAGGGCACCTGAGGGGCCCAGCAGCCAGACAAACGGAACGGCCCCCAACCTGAACACCAGGTCAGAGGCCGTTCACCGCGGTGGGTGTGGGATTTGAACCCACGGTGACATCGCTGCCACGACGGTTTTCAAGACCGTTCCCTTAGGCCGCTCGGGCAACCCACCCGTGCCCGGGTGGAGCGGGTACTGCGTTCCGGGCGTGGGTGCTGCTCAGGGGGCGTGGTCCAGACCGGGTCCACTGGATCGGTTCCACTCCCCAGAGCTGCCACTGAACGGAGGTGTCGGCGCCGCGAGGGTTCCTCAGCCGTTCTCCTCAGCTCCGCCAACACCGGCCTAATGCGCTCCTCGACAGCAACCGCAGACAGCAACCGAGAGCTTGATCCGTCAAGCATTGACATAGTGCCCGTATCTACTGAGTTACCACTATCTCTACGGGCTCAAGGCGGCTCGCTCCGCTCTCACGCGCAGGCTCCCACTTGAGGCCAAAGAAGGGGTAAGTCGCGGCCGGACGGCCGGCTACACGGCTTTGAGCAGTCACTTAGCGGGAGTCTCGAAGATCACGGCCCGAACATCGCGCTTTACCGGGCAGGCCAACAGGCTGCCCGAAGCCGGTCTACCAGCCTTATATGTCAGGACACTGATCTATTAGAACTGAGGTTCCCGTTACTAGTCGGACTAAAGATGCCAAAGCCACCAAAGAAGAGAAACGGGTTGTCTGGGGCTACGGAGAGCCTCCATCATGAAGCATGAAGATGATCCGCGCGCGGATTGAGAATTTCCGCTGCCTTCAGTTGACTGAAGTGAAATTCGATGACGTAACTTCCATCATCGGCCCCAATGGAGTGGGAAAATCGACCATCCTGCGCGCTCTCGACTGGTTTTTTAACGGTGAAAAAGGAACCTCACTAAGCACAGAGGACCTCTGTATCGACGCACGAGGCAGTCGAATTCGTGTCGAAGTCGAGTTCGGATCTCTCACTGCGCACGACCGAGAAGAACTAGGTCATTACGCGCCCGAAGGGGTGGACAGTGTGGTCATTTGGCGCACATGGGATAACGGCGAAGACAAGATCACGGGAAAGGGGATGACCTTCCCACCTTTTGAAGTCATTCGCAGCCAACCAAACGCCACCGCCAAGCGCCGTTCCTACAATTCACTCCGCGACGAGCGGCCCGAGCTAGAGCTACCATCGGCAGGTAGCGAAGCGCTGGTGGACGAGGCAGTGATTATTTGGGAAAGAAACCATGCCGATCAGCTCGTAGAGTCCGACATTCAAGCCACGAACTTCTTCGGATTCGCCGGTAAAGGGAAACTAGCGAGCCTATTTGAATTCATCCTGGTCAGCGCTGACTTGCGTGCACTTGAGGAGTCAAATGACACACGATCCGCTATCTTTGGGCGAATTATCGAGCGCGCCGTAGACAGAAAGGTAGCTGACGCGGAGCTGGCAGATCTCGACGCTCGATTGAATATGGAACGAGCGCGCATTGCAACCAAAAATTTTGCGCCCCAACTGGAGCTCATCTCGAAAGAACTCACCAAAGCGGTAGAGGTCTTTGCAGCAGGTAGGAACGTGTCGGTTTCACCCGTCGATAACCCCTACAAGCCAGTCAAGGCGTCCTTCAAGGTAAGCATTATCGATGGCCCAGTTGAAACTAGCGTCGAGCGCCAGGGACATGGATTTCAACGCGCAATGATTATCGCCGCACTAAAACTTCTTTCGGACCGTGGCGGTGATGGACCACGCTCCAAAGCAGTTTGCTTGGCTATCGAAGAGCCTGAGCTCTACCAGCATCCCGTCCAGGCACGCGCTTTCTCTCAAGTTCTAAGGAAAATCGCGGAAGATCCGAACCAAACGGCTCAAGTGGCCTACGCCACCCACAATCCAATCTTCGTAGACCCGCATCACTTTCACGAAATTCGGCGAATCAGTCGAGTTCAGGATGGAGCCAACAAAAGAGTCATCTCCATTGCCCACGTACAGGTCGAGGACGTGATTGAAAAGTTGTCAGGATTCGTATCCGAAGAAATGGTGCGAAAGCAGATCGGAGCGGCGATTCTACATCGGCTGGCCGAAGCACTCTTTGCCTCTGCCGTTGTATTGGTAGAGGGGCATACTGACGCAGCTGTTCTTGAAGGATCTGCTACACGTGATGGCTCACCTTTGGCTGTGGAGGGGATCCACGTTGCTGAAGCCGGTCACAAGACCGCCATCTATCTAAGCCACGCCATCCTGACCCTGCTCGGGATTCCGTGCTTCGCTGTATTTGATGCTGACGCCGGTGTCGGAATTAGGATGGAACAGAACGGTAGAAAGCAAAGTGATATCCGCAATGCAGAGCTGAATGAGCGTGCGGAAAATCGTCGGCTTTTCATGTACCTTGGGCAACATGCCGTTTCTGATTTGCCTCATACTCACGCGGAGAGCGACTATGCCGTCTTTGCAGACCGCCTAGAGGAGACGCTAAAGGATGAGTGGCCGGAGTGGGGGCAGAAAGTAGAGGAACTAATCCAGTCCGGACTGGGATACAGCGAGAAAAACTCCTACACCTACGCGAGAGCAGCTTTCGAAGCAGACGGGGAGCCCCCGACCGTTATTAAGCAGATCGTTCAAAACGCAAAGGCCTTGGCCAGGCAGGGGCAGTAATGGAAAGATCTTCGGTCGTCTCATCCAATATCATTTCCATCGGTTACGATCCGTTGGAAATGATGCTAGAAATTGAGTTCCAGTCTGGCGTTTACAGATACTTCTCAGTGCCAGAAGGTGTGTACAGCGCTCTCATGGATGCACCCAGCCATGGCCGCTACTTCTCTCAAGCAATTAAGGACAAATTTTCCTTTTCCCGAATCGGCTGAAGGATATCTGGAGAGTTCGCGCGCGAGAGTCGCGAGTGCACTCTCTAGATGACAGAAAATGCAAATACCCCGCATGCGATTGCGTGCGGGGTATTAGTTCGTCAGCTCAGGTAAGGAGTGCGCCGGCAACACTGTTCGTGGCGATCGCTTCGGTCACTTGCACACCTGCGATCAATATCATCTTGAATTTACTCATGATGAACTCCTTTCGTTCGTAATTGGCATCGGACTCCGGCTTGTTTCTTTTCAGGAACTGGATTCCGTAATTCAGACCAACTGCGACCAAAACGAGCGCCAAAATCAATGCTACGGGAGTTGAACCCGCCCCACATACCCCTGACCTCAACTGACGACCCATCAAAGATAGCACGAACACACGCAGTAGGGGCCTCAACGGCCGATAACCAGTCCACCAGACCCCGATGGCCTCCCAGCCGAGACTAGGGACAAGTGCGCGCCAGAGCCGTGCCAGATCGTGCGGGGAACCATGGGGAACGGCGGGGAGTGGTCACGTGTGCGACCAGGGCTTCACCACCACTCCACCGCAGTTCAGGGCAGCAATCGCTCTGAGAAGACTCAAGCTTCCCAAGCTAAGGGCGGTTGCGGTGGGCGCCCATCAGTCCGGCATGATGACCTGGACATGCCCGAGCGAGGCCAGCGTCATACTGTGTGTCGCGATGACAAACTGACACCCATCTTCCACACGAGCATTCATCCAGGAGACGAGTTCCTCGGTGAGCGATCGGGGAAGTCCAGCCTCCGGCTCATCCAGCAGATACAGCACACCAGGCTTGGGGCTCATCTCTGCCAAGCCAATACGGAATGATTCCGTCGCACTGAGGTGCGGGATGCGTCTCTCCTTGAGGCTTGGGTAGGAGGCGTACCACACGTCCTGTGGCCTTGGGCGATGATGAAAGGTGATCTCCAGGACGCCGGCCAACCGTCGGCTGAGTGGCCGGTAGTCGAAGGCTCTTCGGGCCCTTTCCCCCTGCAAGGCGTGCGAGAGAGACTCAAGGACCACGCTCTTGCCCGCTCCGTTAGGACCGGCCAGAACGGTGATTCCCGGCCCGATGGTGATGCCCTGACGCAGTAGTCCAATCATGGGAACAGTCAGCACACGCTCGCTTCCTGGATCCATGACAACGTCAGTCAGGTCTTTCGGTAGGAAGCGCTCAGGCGTAAGACGTTCTACATCCAAGCGCACCGCCCGCAAAAAGCCACCACCGGTGTAGTCAGGGTCAGGCTCAACAATCTCGCTAGTGAAGCTGTCCAAAGCCGCAGCAGGGAGGCCTAGTTCACGCGTGGTCTGACACAAGTCTTGGTCGAGTTCACGCAGGGTCGTCTCGATTGCATCGGAGAGGCCCAAGCCGGTGTTGCCAGCCGGCGTCGTCTCCCCGCCTTCAGGGCGGCCGAGGACCTTGGCGAAGTGCGCCAGCCGTCGTGTCCACTCCTCAAGCAAGTGCGTCGTCTGCTCATCAGCTACCGCCCGTGCCGTCTCCTGAGGTTCTGGACGTTGCAGCCGTAAGGGGGATACAGATCCTTCGTGGAGCCCACCCTGTCCTCGATTCGCTCGCAGTGCAGCGATGTGGGTACGCATCTGTTGGCAGGTCACGACTAGTGCCCACGCCATATTCTGATCTTCTGCCCGGAGGTTCGCCAGGCGATGATGAACTTCTCGCATCTCCTGGGACAGATCCAGAATTTCACGCATGGTGGCGACAACATCCGTGTTCCGACCGGAGGCCCCACGTTCGCTGCTCGCAAGGGCCCTCTCCCACAGAGGACGTGCAGCCGCAAGCAGTTGCTGGTGCTCCTTTGCACTCGGGGTGATCACGTCTGCGACAGCTTCGACAAAGTCCCAGGTGATGCCCACTCCAGCGAGCCTCATATAAGTAGCGGTACGTCCAGGCGGTGACGCGCCGGCGAAGTGCTCTGGCGTGAAGCGGCTGATCACCGTGCTGACTGTCACTCCACGGTCATCAAGCCACCGGCGTAGCAGACGGGCAATCTGATTCTCCTCCTCGGTTCCCTGCGGTGGTCGCCACTGTGGACGAGCTCCCCTTCCCATGACCGCGTTGCTCCTCTCATGAACTTGTCTAAGTCATGGTGCCGTGTAGGTGCGCCGTCCGGAGCCGTCCGGCGAACGTCGTGGACGGCTGGCCCTCGTCAGTTATGTCGCGCCACTGTTGTCGGCGCCGCAGTCACCTGAACACGCGGCAAGTAGAGCTGTAAGAGCTCCGGGCCTCGGAGCTCTTCACATTCGATCGAAGGACGTACATGTCTCAGCCGCACACCCACACGGAACATCACCAACCGCCAACGACGAACGTCTCAGCTACCGTGCCGCCTCTGCTCGCCCTGACGTTCGTCTTGCTCCTCCTCGTCATCGGCGGCGGGCTTGTATACGTGACTCTCACGCATCCGGCCGTTGCCGTACCTCTGACCGTGGCCACTGCAGGCGTCGCACTCGTGGTGACCATCGCAAGCGCCCTCCTCGCTCTGGTCGCGCCGCGACGGTGAGACCAGGCCGCAGGGCTTCCGTCTGGTTCACACGAGAATCTCTCGTCAAGGTGACGCAAAGGGAGCCGAACGCGCGCACCCTCCAGATCGGTCTGAGATCCTGGAGTCCGATCGAGAGGGGCCGCAGGTATGGAGTGGAAAACCCACGGTGAGCGACAGATCTACACGAACAAGTGGGTGAACCTGTGTCTGGTCGACGTCCAGCAGCCTGACGGGGCCAGGTGGGAGTACCACGTCGTTCGCCTCCGGCACCTGGCAGTGGCCGCCGTGGTCAACGACCGCCAGGAGGTGCTGATGATGTGGCGGCACCGCTTCATCACCGACTCCTGGGCCTGGGAGTTGCCCATGGGCCTGGTCGAGGAAGGCGAGTCCCCGGAAGAGGCGGCGGCCCGCGAAGTCCTGGAGGAAACGGGCTGGCGCCCCGGTCCCATCAAGCCCCTGATCTACGCCGAGCCGGCCAACGGGATCACCGACTCGCAGCACCACGTCTTCCGCGCGGACGGCGCCACGTACGACGGTCCGCCCACGGAGAAGAACGAGTCCGACCGCATCGAGTGGATCCCCCTCAGTGAGGTGCGCGGGATGATCGACCGCCGCGAGATCGTGAGCAGCGGATCCCTCGTCGGCCTCTTGTACGTGCTCATGGACGAAGCGATCCGCTGACCGGTGGGAGGAGTTCCCGTAGCCGTGCCTCGAAAGCCAAGGCTACGGGCTCCCGCCTGTGCGGAGCCAACTGCTCGTAGAACTCCCGGAGATGGCCCGACACCCGCTCGGAGGACACCGCCGACGCGGGCTCCAGAGCTTGCGTGGCGGTGTGACAAGCCTGGGCAAGCTTGCCCTGGTCCAGCTGCGTACGGGCCAGCCAGAACGTGTGGAACGCCCGGCCGCGTTGGTTGGTGCTGTTCTCCCGCCGCAGAGCATCCGCGATCAAGGGTTCCGCAGTCGCGGCCTCCCCGAGTCGGCCGTGAGCAATGCCGGTGTCGACTATGAGCTTCAGCTCGTCGAAGTAGGTCACCCATGACGGGTCGGGGTCATTCGCCTGGATCTGCTCGAAGTGGCGATGCGCTTCGCCGATCGCTCGGTGAGTGGAGTCCCGGTTGCCGAGGGCGGCATGGGCGAAGGCCTCGCGCATGGACAGCATCGACATGACGCGCGGCGTCGTGCCGAGAGCTGGGCGGGCCTGGTCCTGAGCGGCGGTCACGAGCGCCAGGGAGTCCCCGGGCTTGTCCTGGTACGTGGCCTGCAAGCTCATGCAGGCCAGGACGTTGGCCATGAACTGGCGGTCGTCGATCTCCCTGGCCAGTTGCAGGGCCTCGGTGAAGTACGCGCGGGCCTGGTTGTACTGGCGGGCGTCGAAGTAGGTCCAGCCGGTGAGTCGCGCCAACTCGGCCGCGATTCCGTACAGGCCGTTCTGGATCGACGGTGGTCGGCTCTCCTTCAACAGTCCCACAACATGCCGGAGCTGACCGACGATGGCCGGCCTCAGAGCTTCGCCGCCGTGCTGGTCGTCCCGTCGCCAGTAGTCCTCGATGGACGATCGGAACGCGGCAAGTGTGGCGGTGCTGAGGCTCGTTCGTGTGGCCAACGCCAGGATGCTGTCTACATCCGGCCCCGGCAGAGACGCGGGTGTCTGCGGCTCTGGCTCCGGCACTTGCGGTGCCTCTCGCTGGGTGACCACGAGAGCCTGGGGCGTCTCCCAGGGGCGTCGGGCAAGCCCGAGCATGTGCCCTGGGATGCGCAAGCCGTCCGCGATGCGTTCGACGACGTCCATGTGCAGCAACTGACGTCGCCCGGCGATCACTTCACCGACTCGGCTGGGCGTCAGCTCGCATCGCCTGGCGATCATCGACGGATAGATGCCCGCCCGTACCTTCACCAGCCGGAAGACTCTGCCGAAGTCCCGTACCCGGCACGCGTTGATCATCTCGGGATCGGTGAGCAGCCTGGCAGGCAGTTCCTGCGGCCGGTCGGCGTCGGGCATCGGGCAAGCTCCCACCCTGCGAGGGCTACGCAACGTCGCTGATTCTCTACTTGCCGCGATGTTACCCAAGTTGGGTAATCAGCCTGACCTTTTGGCGGGGGCACCCGGTTCGCGATGCTCGTGTGCATGGCGAGCAATCAGCAGACCAGACCAGGTGTCGGTGAACTGGCCAAGGACAGCGTCAGGGACCGTATCGGTGTCGTCATGGGCGAGTTCGGCGGCCGTGTGCAGATGCGGCCGGTCCGTGGCGGCCTGGAGTGGGATGCCGTATCGGACAACGTGGTGGCGCTCAGTGCGCGGGAGGAACTGAGCGCACGTCTGGCCATCAAAAACGGCAACAGTCTGGGTGGGTTGTGATGCGCGCCATCGGCCGAGACACCGGAGCAATTTTTCATCATCTGCATCAGTGGTTCGTGCGGCCTGGTGATCGGCAATGCCTCGATATCAACCAGCAGACCGGCCGCCCCGGACGGGTGCCATTCACGGCTCCCCCGTCCCCGTTCGGGGCGGCCTCCAGAACTGCTTTCCCGATCGCCTGCGCACCCAGCCCGGCGATCAGGGCGGCACGCACGTGCCACGCACCACCTCACACCGGGAGATTGCACATGACGGCAACGGCGAACGATCAGAGGTCCGGCCGCGCGGTGGCTGGTGAGGAATTGTTCGAGAGCCTCGCCCACTTCGTGGTCATCCACAACGGGCAGTCGGCCGAGCGTGCGGAGCGGATCGCGGACCAGGCGGTCGCGTTCCTGGTCACGGCGGCCACTGCCACCGTTCCCATGGTCCCGTCCGATGACGTGGACTTCGGCCTCCACGCGCTCATCCTGCACACGAAGGAGTACGCCGCGCTGTGCGAGCGGTACGCGGGCCGCTTCCTGCACCACAACCCCCAGCCGGGTGGAGGCGCCCGCGACCCTGAGATGGTCGCCGCCTCCGCACGCGCCATGAAGGCGGCCGGGTTCATGGTCTTCGACGACCTGTGGACCGTGAACGGCGTGAATCTCGCGCAGTGCGATTCGGACTGCGGCCGACCGTACGGTCGGGCCTAGCCACACGACAACTGCGACGCGGCCGGCCTGAATTTCGTGGTCGGCCGCGCTCGCCTGGAACCTGGAAGGGATGAGACGTTGCCCGGCCCTACCCCTGAACTGCCGATCGTGGTGCTCGACGCACTCATGCCCACGACTCAGCGCATGGTCATCAACCGTCGAGGCTCCACGGTTTGGGAGGTGGAGAGCCACCGGGGCCACTACGCCGTGAAGATCGGCTATCCGATCGAGGCTACGGCCGACTGGCCTGCCCAGCCCTGGACCGCGCTCGCGCCCGCGCGCGAGGGTGCCGTTCTGCTTCGCCTCGGCGTCGAGGGGATCGCGTACGGCGAGTGGGAGCACGGTACGTGGAACTTCCAGCCGTGGCACGAGGGGCCGGACCTGTACCGGCTGTGGGAGCGCTGCCGTACGAAGGATTCGCCCATCGCACCGGACACCAGTGAAGCACTGGAATGCGCCGAAGCGCTCGCCGACCTCCACGCCAAGGGCTGGGCACACGGCGATGTACAGCCCGCCCACTTCATCATCGGGCCGGAACGAACACACCTCATCGATCTCGCCCTCGCCCACGGCGGTCACGTACCCGAGGGACACGACTTCCCGTTCCGCGGCTGCCTCGTCCACTACGAAGCACCAGAGATCGCACGCAGCGTGCTCGACACCGGGGAAACAGAGCCGACGCAGGAAGCCGACGTCTACGCGCTCGGGGCCTCGCTGCTCATCTCCGCCACGGGCTGGCGGGCGGTCGAGTACCCGGACGACGCTCCGCGACCTGTGCAGCGCGAGGCAGTGGCCAACGGCCGACGTCGGCCCGTGAAAGTGCCCGGTGAGCTGGGCGAATTGGTCGACGCGATGCTCAGCCACGCACCGGGGGATAGGCCCACCATCTCCGAGGTGGTCAAAGCCCTGACCTGATCCCGAAAGCCCTGTTCACCTCGCGTCAGCAAGCGCGTGGACGCCGACAACAAAAGACCGGACCACCCCTCAGCCTGGACAGCATTCCGGGTGGTCCGGTCGCGGAAGCCCTGATCAGGACCCCGGTGCCGATGGTACCGGGGCGGTCTGCGTGCTCGGATTCGGGTGCGGCGACAACCCCCGTCAGCTGTTGTTGAGTTAGAGAGGACGGCGATTGAAGGCGGTCATTGGAAGCACGGTTCTGACGTGCACCACCGAAAGTGAGCCAAGACGGCGAGTGCGCCGAACGAGCACCCGTCACGTATGTCTCCAGCAACCCCGGACCGGCATCAGCCACGTTGCCCGGTTTCGAAATGACGTCCACCCGGACGGCGGGATCGTGCGTGCTCGGGCTCGGGCTCGGCCTGGTCCTGGTCGTGCTCCTGGTGCTCGGGCTGGGCGAGTTGCTTCCTGGCCTGGCTGTCTGCTTTGGCGGTGCGGCGCGCTGAGTGGCCGGGGGCCGGCGCAGCGGTGGCGGAGACAGGGAGCGGCGGCGGCCCCCGGCCGCCAGCGCGCGCGGACCGCCGTAGGCGGTCCGCCTTGATCCAGTAAAGAAACTCTGAACAGCACCGCTGGGCAGCGGGCGATCGAAATGGGAGAGGCACGGATGCCGTGGGCAAGCCCCGGCGGTTCGAGCAAGTGCGCACAGAACGACGGCACGTCGGCAGGCGGGGAGCGATGAGCGAGCACATACCGGACAACGAAATGGGGTCGACCAGCATTCAGGTTGGGGACACGGATCAAGTAGTCGCGCTGGTCGAGGAGATGTGGGCCATGGTCGTTCGCCTCAGTAGGGAAATCAGGGAGTTGCGAGAGGAAGTGGCCCAGCTCAGTACTACGGCTTCGGCTGCTGAGCTGCCTTCAGTTCCTCTACCTCGCGCCGCAGTTCTTGATGATCAGCGCTGAGAACACGGATCTCGTCACGTAGTGCGGTGAGTACTTCGACAAGGGTGGTCCCGGCGACTGCGGCAGCTTCGGTGTCGTCGGGCCCGCCCTCCCCCTGCTCGGCCTGGCCGTGCTCCTCGCCCCTGTTCGCCAAGTACCAAGCCGGAGCGGTGTAGTCCGCCGAGAACTCCCCGCCGGCATTGTGGTCTGCGACGAAGCTGCCCCGACCATGGATCGTGTAGATCAGGCCCTCGTCCCGCAACACATTGAGCGCGGACCTCGCGGTCATGTTGGCTACGCCGAAGCGTTCCTGTAGCTCGCGGATGGATGGCATCTGCTCGCCCGGCTTGATCCGCCCTTGCAAGATGTCGCGCCGAATCTCGTCGGCGGCGTGCTGATATGGCGGCCGACGGTCCTGCTTGCTCTCTGGCGCGGGGCTCATGGCCCAAGAGTAGCGACTCTTAGCACCCCTAGCACACCCCACTGACATAGGTGGCCTACGTCAGTTGACACCTAGCTCACCCGATTCACTTGACACTGCTAGGTCTGCTATGTTCAATGGAGAGCACGCCCCGCCACCCCGGTGGAGCGCAATCGAGAGGAACCAACTCCCATGGCACGCATCCGTGTTGGCCTGCTCCCCACCTCTTCGTTCATGGTCGGCACCCTGCCGGTGCCGAAGTACGCGGACCAGGAGAAGACCCAGTTCGCCACCGACCGTGAGACCGGCGCGAAGCTCTACACGATCACCCTCTTCTTCATGGAGGAGGACCGCGCCGAGGCTCTGAAGATCACCGTTCCGGAAACCGGTCTGCCCAACGGGCTCCGGCCGGGTGTCCCGGTCATGCCGGTGGAACTGTTCGCCACTCCGTGGGCGCGCATCTTCAACGGCTCGCTCTCGGACGGCATCGCCTACCGCGCGGGCCGACTGGACCTGGTGGCCCCGGCCGCTGAGGCGGCGTGAGCGGCACTGCCTTCCGGTCCGGCGCTGAGCGCAGCTACCCGCTGCCTCACGCCGGGCCGGGTGCCCAGTTCACCGAATCACTCGTGACCTCGGTGGCGGCCCTGCTCGTCGCCTACGGCTACCCCCGCCTCGACGCGTCGGCGGATCGGGCGGCCCTCGAATCGGCCCTAACGGCCTTCCTCTACACCCCGTTGGAGAGTCAGAGATGAAGGATCCGAACGCCCCGGCGCAAGGGATCTTCGGTCAAGTCCCGCTCGTCGTCGCCCTGGTGCTCGCCGTGCTCGTCGGATGGGCGGTCTGGTGGGTAGTCCGCTACGTTCGCGCCGACGCCATGACTCGGCAGTCCATACGGCAGGCCATACGCGTGCGGTGGGGCTGGAAGCGGCTCGCACCGATGCTCAAGCTGTCGGCCACGGACAAGACCCCGACCGCCCTGGCGTCACTGGCGAACACGAACGGCAAGCCCATCAAGCCGCGTGTCCTCATCCCCGCCCTGAAGGTGAAGCACGACGCGTACGGAGTGATCGCGCGGGCCCAGTGCCTGCCTGGCGTTGGGCTTACGCAATTCCAGAAGGCGGCCCCGCACCTCGCGGACGCCTGGCGCTGCACCCGGGTGGCGGTCACCCAGGACAAGCCTGGGGAGATCCTCGTCCGGGGTGTGCGACTTGATCCGCTGAAGTTCCCCACGGAGCACCACCCCACGGGTGAGGCACCAGAGGAAACAGCACAGTGGGATCTGGGCCTCGACGAGTACGCGCAACCCGTGTCCGTGAACCTCACGCAGGTACCCGGCGTGACCGTGGCCGGCCTTCCCGGTTTCGGCAAGACCAGCCTGATCAACCGGCTTCTCGCCGACTGGGCGCCCTCGCCCGCAGTGCAGTTCGCCTGCGCGGACGGCAAGGTGTCGGCTGCGTACGAAGGTGACTACGCCGACTGGGTCCAGCGCATGTTCGCCTTCGTGGGCGATGACCTGGAAGAGGCCAACAAGCTGTTCCGGCAGCTCGTTGAACTGCGCCGCGCCCGGTCGGCATCGGTGCGCCAGATGCTCGGGGTGAAGTCCATGTGGGAGGTCGGTCCTTCCGAGAACTGGCCCCTGGTCGTACTGATCGTCGACGAAGCGCACACCTACTTCCGCGACCACAAGGGAAGCGACCAACAGACAAAGAAGCTGGCCGCGCTCGCCGCCGAGAACGCCCGGCTCGTGGAAGACCTGGTGAAGAAGGGGCGGTCCGTGGGACTGCTCGTCATCCTCACCACCCAGAAGTCCACCGGTGACGCGATACCCACCTTCATCCGCGACGTGTGCCCCGTGGGCCTGAGCTTCGCCCAGAAGACCGCCGAAGCCGCCGTGGCCGCGCTCGGCGACGAGATCCGGGAATGGCCGGACGCCAACCCGATCAACCTCCAAGACCCCACCTACGTCGGCGTCGCATCGATGAACCACCAGTCGCAACCCGGCTTCATCCGCATCCGTACGCCCTACGTACCCGACGCGGAAGCGGCTCACATCGCCGAACAGACGGCGAACCTCACCGCCGACCCGGGCGCCCTCCTGGAAGCCTTCCTCGGCCTCCGCCTGGCGGACGTGGACCTCTCAAAGGTCGACGCCGCAACAGCCTGACCTACGCCCTCACGTTCCCAACACCCTCGGAGAGGAGGTGAACTCCCATGACAGAGGACCGGATCACTCAGCGCACGATCACCGCAGTCATGATCGTCATTGCCGCGCTGGCGTTCGTCTTCTCCTTCGGCAACGTCTGGTCCCTCGCCCTGCGCCTCGGCGTCCCCGGCCCGATCGCACCGCTCATCGCTCCGATGGTGGACCTCTCCGTGGTCGGCCTTCTGGTCGCCCTGCGCTATCTCTCCCTGCGCGGCCTGCCCGCCGAACAGATGACGGCCGCCAACCGACTCATGCACTTCTCCGGACTGCTGACCCTGGCCCTCAACGTCGCGGAACCGATCGTCGCCGGACACTACGGCCGCGCTGCCGTTGACGCGGTGGCCCCGCTGCTCCTCCTCGGCTGGGGTGCCGTTGGCCCGCAGCTCCTCCGCGCCTTCCACACCGTCGCGCGCCCCGCCGTACCGGCTTCCCTGCCGGACGAGATCGAGTCGGAGCCTGAGACGGCTTCTGACGTATCCAACTCTGCGGTGCCTCTCACCGTTCCGGCCCCGGCCCCGGTCGCTCCTCACGTGGCCCCGGCTCCTGCCTCGCCTGCGGTCAAGGTGCCTGAGCCGCTGTTGACCGAAGCACGCTCCATCGCCACGTCCCACCACACCGAGCACGGCGAACCGATCACGGCGGCCCAGCTCAAGACGCGACTCGGAATCGGCCTGCCCATGGCCACCGCGCTGCACGCCGCTCTGTAGCGCCCTCCTTCCGCCGGCCGCTCCGCCACTTCCCACCACCGCCCGCCCCCTGGGCCCGCCCTGCCATGCC
>NZ_LGDW01000067.1 GCF_001280005.1 Streptomyces sp. NRRL WC-3618
GACTGGGTCGGCGGGCGCTACTCGTTCGACTCGGCGATCGGGCTGTCGCTGATGATCGCGATCGGGCCGGAGCGGTTCCGGGAGATGCTGGACGGGTTCGCGCTGGTCGACGACCACTTCCGCACGGCTCCCGCGGAGGGCAATGTGCCGCTGCTGCTGGGCCTGTTGGGCATCTGGTACGGGAACTTCTTCGGTGCGCAGTCGCATGCTGTGCTGCCCTACTCGCACTATCTGTCCAAGTTCACCGCGTACTTGCAGCAGCTGGACATGGAGTCCAACGGCAAGTCTGTCGGGCGTGACGGGCTGCCGGTGGAGTGGGAGACGGGGCCGGTGGTGTGGGGCACGCCCGGGACGAACGGGCAGCACGCGTACTACCAGTTGATCCACCAGGGGACGAAGCTGATTCCGGCTGACTTCATCGGGTTCGCCGAGCCGGTGGGGGAGTTGAGCGAGGGGCTCAAGGGGCAGCACGACCTGTTGATGGCCAACTTCTTCGCGCAGACGCAGGCGTTGGCGTTCGGGAAGACGCCGGAGGAGGTGCGGGGGGAGGGGGTGCCGGAGGAACTGGTCGCCCATAAGACGTTCCGGGGGAACCATCCGACGACAACTGTGTTGGCGCGGGAGTTGACTCCGTCTGTGCTGGGGCAGTTGATCGCGTTGTACGAGCACAAGGTGTTCGTGCAGGGGGCGGTGTGGAACGTCGACTCGTTCGACCAGTGGGGGGTTGAGTTGGGGAAGGTGCTGGCGACGCGGGTTGAGCCGGCGTTGACGGAGGGGGTGGAGGTGGCGGGGCTGGATGCGTCCACTGCGGCGCTGGTTGCCGTGTATCGGGGGTTGCGCGGGAGGTAGGGGGTTTGTTTCGCCCCCGCCACCCTTACCCGTCCCGTCCCTGGGGCTGCCGCCCCAGACCCCGCTGTCGGCCCTGAAGGGGCCTTGTCCTCAAACGCCGGACGGGCTGGGGGGCCGGGCCTGGGCTTGATAGAAGCGGCAAACGGATGGGTGGGTGGGAAACACGACCTGGGCTGGAGGAGCCTCGTCCTCAAACGCCGGACGGGCGGGGGCGTAAACGTTGCGCCCCCGCCCTTGCCCTGGTCGGTGCCCGGGGTGGTCAGGCGGATGCCGGTGGGTACAGGGTTCTCGGGAGTTGGGAGGCTGCTGGGGCGTCCAGTAGCCACAGGGTGCGTTGTCTGCCGTAGGCGCCTGCCGCCGGGGCCTGGATCTCGCCCGCGCCCGACAGGGCGATGGCCGCCGCCCCGGCCTTGTCCTCGCCCGCTGCCAGCAGCCATACCTCGCGGGCCGCGCGGATCGCCGGGAGGGTCAGGGTGACCCGGGTCGGCGGGGGCTTCGGGGCGCCGTGGACGCCTACGACCGTGCGTTCCGTCTCCCGGACCGCGGGCAGCTCCGGGAAGAGCGACGCCACGTGGGTGTCCGGGCCCACGCCCAGCATCAGGACGTCGAAGGTCGGGACCGGGCCGTGGTTCTCAGGGCCCGCAGCCTTGGCCAGCTCCGCCGCGTACGCCTCAGCCGCCGCGTCCACGTCGGAGCCGTACGGGCCGTCCGACGCGGGCATGGCGTGGACGCGAGCCGGGTCCAGCGGCACCGCGTCCAGCAGTGCCGCCTTCGCCTGGGTGACGTTGCGGTCCGGGTCGCCCTCGGGCAGGAAGCGTTCGTCGCCCCACCACAGGTCGAGCCGCGCCCAGTCGATCGCGTCCCGGGCGGGCGCGGAGGCCAGGGCGGCCAGCAGACCGTTGCCGTTGCGGCCGCCGGTGAGCACCACCGACGCCGATCCCCGCGAGGCCTGCGCGTCCACGATCCTCGTGATCAGGCGGGCCGCCGCGGCTTCCGCCATCAGCTCCTTGTCGCGGTGGACGACGAGCTGCGGTGCCGTACTCACTTCGTGGCCGCCTTCTTCACCGGTGGCATCAACGCCGGTGTCGCCCTGTCCGAGGACTCCGCCGGGGTCTCCCTCCTGGCCGGTTCCAGTGCCAGCGCCGACGCAGGCGCCGGAGCCGGAGCCGGAGCCGGAGCCGGCGTCTCGGGTGCCGACGGACCGACCAGCCGCTCCACCCCGTACCGCAGCGCCGACGCGTAGGTGTCGTCCGGGTCCAGGCGCCGCAGCTCCTCGGCCATCAGCTCGGCCGTGTCACGGCGCTTGAGCGCCACCGCGCGGTCGGGCTGACCCTGGATGGAGAGGGTCGCCAGGGAGCCGTCGGCACGGTCGAGGGTGATGGGGCCGGTGCTCGTCCTCATACGGACCGCCGTCAGACCGGGGCCCGAGGACAGGGAACGCTTCACCGGGACGTCCAGCCGGTCCGCCAGCCACATCGCCAGCAGCTCGCAGCTCGGGTTGAACTCCTCGCCCTCCACCTCGACCGCGTCCACCTGACAGGTGACCTGGTCCAGGGCGGCGGCCAGCATCGAGCGCCACGGGGTGATACGCGTCCACGAGAGATCCGTGTCGCCCGGCGTGTACGCGTCCGCGCGCGCCGCCAGTTCCCGTACCGGCTGCTCGGCCGCGTACGTGTCCGTCACCCTGCGCTGCGCCAGCGCGCCCAGCGGGTCCTTCGCCGGGTCGTTGGGGGCGTTCACCGGCCACCAGACGACCACCGGGGCGTCGGGCAGCAGCAGCGGCAGGACCACCGAGTCGGCGTGGTCGACGACCTCGCCGTACAGGCGCAGGACGACCGTCTCGCCGGAGCCCGCGTCCGCGCCCACCCTGACCTCGGCGTCGAGACGGGACGTCGTACGGTCGCGAGGGGAGCGGGAGACCCGCTTGACGACGACCAGGGTGCGCGAGGGGTGCTCGAGCGAGGCGTCGTTCGCCGCCTTCAGGGCGTCGTAGGCGTTCTCCTCGTCGGTGACGATGACGAGGGTCAACACCATGCCGACGGCCGGGGTGCCGATGGCCCTGCGGCCCTGCACCAGCGCCTTGTTGACCTTGCTGGCCGTGGTGTCCGTGAGGTCTATTTTCATGGGCGCCGCCAGCTCCGTCCGTCACGTTCGAGCATTTCGTCGGCCTCGACGGGGCCCCACGTGCCCGAGGGGTACTGCGCGGGCTTGCCGTGCCTGTCCCAGTACTGCTCGATCGGGTCGAGGATCCGCCAGGACAGTTCGACCTCCTCGGTGCGCGGGAAGAGGTTGGAGTCGCCGAGGAGGACGTCCAGGATCAGACGCTCGTACGCCTCCGGGCTCGACTCCGTGAACGACTCGCCGTACGCGAAGTCCATGGACACGTCCCGGATCTCCATCGAGGTGCCGGGCACCTTGGAGCCGAAGCGGACCGTGATGCCCTCGTCGGGCTGGACGCGGATGACGATCGCGTTCTGGCCCAGTTCCTCCGTCGCCGTGTGGTCGAAGGGGGAGTGGGGGGCCCGCTGGAACACGACCGCGATCTCCGTCACCCGGCGGCCCAGACGCTTGCCGGTGCGCAGGTAGAAGGGGACGCCCGCCCAGCGGCGGTTGTCCACCTCGACCTTGATCGCCGCGTAGGTGTCGGTCTTCGAATTGGGGTCGATGCCGTCTTCCTGGAGATAGCCGATGGCCTTCTCGCCACCCTGCCAGCCCGCCGCGTACTGCCCGCGGACCGTGTCCTTGCCCAGGTCCTGCGGCAGCTTGACCGCACCGAGGACCTTGGTCTTCTCGGCGGCCAGCGCGTCCGCGTCGAAGGACGACGGCTCCTCCATGGCCGTGAGGGCCATCAGCTGGAGAAGGTGGTTCTGGATGACGTCACGGGCCGCGCCGATGCCGTCGTAGTAGCCGGCCCGGCCGCCGATGCCGATGTCCTCGGCCATCGTGATCTGCACGTGGTCCACGAAGGACCGGTTCCAGATCGGCTCGAACATCTGGTTGGCGAAGCGGAGCGCCAGGATGTTCTGGACGGTCTCCTTGCCGAGGTAGTGGTCGATCCGGAAGACCTGGTCCGGGGCGAAGACCTCCTCGACGGTCGTGTTGAGCTCCTCGGCCGACGTGAGGTCGTGCCCGAAGGGCTTCTCGATGACCGCGCGCCGCCAGGAACCGTTGTCCTGATCGGCCAGACCGTGCTTCTTCAGCTGCTTGATGACCACCGGGAAGGCGGACGGCGGCACGGAGAGGTAGAAGGCGAAGTTGCCGCCCGTCCCCTGCGCCTTGTCCAGCTCATCGATCGTCGAGCGCAGCCGCTCGAAGGACTCGTCGTCGTCGAAGGTGCCCTGGACGAAGCGCATCCCCTGGATGAGCTGCTGCCAGACCTCCTCACGAAACGGCGTACGGGCGTGCTCCTTGACGGCGTCGTGGACCTCCGCCGCGAAGTCCTCGTTCGCCCATTCACGGCGGGCGAAACCGACGAGGGAGAAGCCCGGTGGCAGCAACCCGCGATTGGCGAGGTCGTACACGGCAGGCATCAGCTTTTTGCGTGACAGGTCGCCAGTGACCCCGAAGATGACCAGGCCCGACGGCCCCGCGATACGCGGGAGCCGTCGGTCTGCGGGGTCACGCAGCGGGTTGCTGCTTGACAAGATTTCAGCCCTCCGAAGGGGCGAGGCGCGCCAGTTCCGCCTCGGTCGACTTGAGCAGGTCGTTCCAGGACGTCTCGAACTTCTCGACGCCCTCGTCCTCGAGGAGCTGGACCACTTCGTCGTACGAGATGCCGAGCTTCTCGACCGCGTCGAGTTCGGCGCGAGCCTGCTCGTACGTACCGGCGATGGTGTTGCCGGTGATCTGCCCGTGGTCCTCGGCGGCGAACATGGTCGCCTCCGGCATGGTGTTCACCGTGTTCGGCGCGACCAGGTCGTCGACGTACAGGGTGTCCTTGTACGCGGGGTCCTTGACGCCGGTCGAGGCCCACAGCGGACGCTGCTTGTTGGCCTGCGCCTTGTCGAGGGCCGCCCAGCGGTCCGAACCGAAGACCTCCTCGTACGCCTGGTAGGCGAGCCGCGCGTTGGCCAGACCGGCCTTGCCGCGGGCGGCCTTGGCCTCGTCGGTGCCCAGCGCGTCGATCCGCTTGTCGATCTCGGTGTCCACGCGGGACACGAAGAAGGACGCCACGGAGTGGATCTTCGACAGGTCCAGGCCGCGCTCCTTGGCCTTCTCCAGGCCGGCCAGGTAGGCGTCCATGACCGCGCGGTAGCGCTCCAGCGAGAAGATCAGCGTGACGTTGACGCTGATCCCGAGGCCGATGACCTCGGTGATCGCCGGGAGACCCGCCTTGCTGGCCGGGATCTTGATCAGGGTGTTCGGCCGGTCCACCAGCCAGGCAAGCTGCTTGGCCTCGGCGACGGTCGCCAGGGTGTTGTGGGCGAGACGGGGGTCGACCTCGATCGACACCCGGCCGTCCTGGCCCTGCGTCGAGTCGAAGACCGGACGCAGGATGTCGGCGGCGTCACGGACGTCCGCCGTCGTGATCATGCGGATGGCCTCTTCGACCGTGACCTTGCGGGCGGCGAGCTCGGTGAGCTGCGGCTCGTAGCCGTCACCGCTGCTGATCGCCTTCTGGAAGATCGACGGGTTGGTCGTGACGCCCACGACGTGCTGCTGGTCGATCAGCTCGGCAAGGTTGCCCGAGGTGATCCGCTGGCGCGACAGGTCGTCCAGCCAGATCGCCACGCCTTCCTCGGAAAGGCGCTTGAGTGCGTCTGTCATGGAAATGCATCTCCTACGTGTCGTGATGTCAGCGTCAGCGCTGAGCTGCGGCGATCGATTCCCGAGCCTTGGCGGCCACGTTCTCGGCAGTGAAGCCGAACTCCTCGAAGAGGACCTTGCCGTCGGCCGAAGCACCGAAGTGCTCCAGGGAAACGATGCGGCCCGCGTCCCCGACGTACTTGTGCCACGTGAGACCGATACCGGCCTCGACCGCGACCCGTGCCTTGACGGACGGGAGCAGAACGCTCTCCCGGTACCCCTGGTCCTGCTCCTCGAACCACTCCACGGACGGCATCGACACGACTCGCGTCGGCACACCCTCCGCCTGGAGCAGCTCACGGGCGCCGACGGCCACGTGGACCTCGGAACCGGTGGCGATGAGGATGACCTCGGGGGTGCCGCCCTCGGCCTCGAAGAGCACGTAACCGCCCTTCGCCGCATCCTCGTTGGCCTCGTACGTCGGCACACCTTGGCGGGTCAGCGCGAGGCCGTGCGGGGCGCCCTTGCCGAAGACCTTCGTCCAGCGCTTCAGGATCTCGCGCCAGGCGATGGCCGTCTCGTTGGCGTCCGCCGGGCGGACGACGTTCAGACCCGGGATGGCACGCAGCGACGCGATGTGCTCGACCGGCTGGTGCGTCGGGCCGTCCTCGCCGAGGCCGATGGAGTCGTGCGTCCACACGTACGTCACCGGCACGTGCATCAGCGCGGACAGCCGCACCGCGTTGCGCATGTAGTCGGAGAAGACGAGGAAAGTACCGCCGTAGACACGGGTGTTGCCGTGCAGGGCGATGCCGTTCATCTCGGCGGCCATCGAGTGCTCGCGGATACCGAAGTGGATCGTGCGGCCGTAAGGGTCGATGGTGGTGTTGTTCGAGCCGGCCAGGTCGGCCGAGCCGCCCCACAGCTCCGGGATGACCGCGCCGAGCGCCTGCAGGACCTTGCCAGACGCGGCACGCGTGGCGACACCCTTGCCCGCCTCGAAGACCGGGAGCTTCTCCTCCCAGCCCGTGGGCAGTTCACCCGCGGCGATACGGTCGAACTCGGCGGCGCGCTCCGGGTTGTTGTCGCGCCACTCCTGGAACGACTTCTCCCACTCGGCCTTGGCCTGACGGCCGCGCTCCAGCGCCTCGCGGGTGTGGTTCAGGACGGCGTCCGAGACCTCGAAGGACTGCTCCGGGTCGAAGCCGAGGACGCGCTTGGTGGCCGCGACCTCGTCGTCACCGAGCGCCGAGCCGTGCGCCGCCTCGGTGTTCTGCGCGTTCGGGGCCGGCCAGGCGATGATCGAGCGCATCGCGATGAACGACGGCTTGTCCGTGACCGCCTTGGCGGCCTGGACGGCGTTGTAGATGGCGTGCGGGTCGAGGTCGCCGTCCGGCTTCGGGGCGATCCGCTGCACGTGCCAGCCATACGCCTCGTACCGCTTGGCCACGTCCTCGGAGACGGCCGTCTCGGTGTCGCCCTCGATCGAGATGTGGTTGTCGTCCCACAGCAGGACCAGGTTGCCGAGCTTCTGGTGGCCGGCCAGCGAGGACGCCTCCGCGGAGATGCCTTCCTGGAGGCAGCCGTCACCGGCGATCGCGAAGATGAAGTGGTCGAACGGGGACTCCCCTACGGGGGCCTCCGGGTCGAACAGACCGCGCTCGTAGCGGGCGGCCATCGCCATGCCCACGGCGTTGGCGACACCCTGGCCGAGCGGACCGGTCGTCGTCTCGACGCCCGTCGTGTGCCCGTACTCCGGGTGACCGGGGGTCTTGGAACCCCACGTCCTAAAGGCCTTCAGGTCATCCAGCTCCAGACCGAAACCGGCCAGGAAGAGCTGGGTGTAGAGGGTCAGGGACGAGTGGCCGGCGGACAGCACGAAACGGTCGCGCCCGACCCAGTCGGCGTCCGCCGGGTCGTGCCGCATCACCTTCTGGAAGAGGGTGTACGCGGCGGGGGCCAGGCTCATCGCCGTACCGGGATGGCCGTTACCGACCTTCTGTACGGCATCGGCGGCCAGGACGCGGGCGGTGTCGACGGCCCGCTGGTCCAACTCGGTCCACTCGAGGTCTGTGGTGGTCGGCTTGGTGCTCACCCTGGGTCAGGGCTCCTCTCCACATGTCTAATGCCGGTGTCCTTGGTGTCCACCGGCTGCCGGGGGCTGACACCCTCGGCCTTTGCCGAGCCTACCCTCGGAAGAACGCGTAGTAATTCGAGTCATTCCAGACTGTGGGACAGCTTGGCCGCCGCCTTCCGACCGCTGCCGGACTGCAATACGAAGCGGGCCCTCCGAGTACTCAATTGAGCCCCGTCCCGCTCGTCACAAAGCACCCCTCAACACGACCCCACCCCCGCGAAGGGCGGGGTCTGGGCAACGTCTAGAGTGGCGTGGTAAGCGCGAGCCTTTGCCGGGACTTCACAGCCGGGGGCTTGTTGGAATGTCTCTGTCAGGGGTGTGCGTGACGGCCGTTGAATCCCGTCCAGCGGGGATTATCGGGACGAGCCAGAGCCCGGGCCGACGGCCGTTCGGGGCCCGGGTCATGGCGTTCGTTGCTCTCACGAAGCCGCGGATCATCGAGCTGCTGCTCATCACCACGGTTCCGGTGATGTTCCTCGCGCAGCAGGGGGTGCCGGACCTCGGACTGGTCCTCCTCACCTGCCTCGGCGGCTACCTCTCCGCGGGCGGCGCCAACGCGCTCAACATGTACATCGACCGTGACATCGACGCGCTCATGGACCGCACCTCGCAGCGTCCGCTGGTCACCGGCATGGTCAGCCCGCGCGAGTGCCTGGCCTTCGGTGTCACCCTCGCCGTCGTCGCCACCCTCCTGTTCGGCCTCACGGTCAACTGGCTGTCGGCCTGGCTGTCGCTGGGCGCGCTCCTCTTCTACGTGGTCGTTTACACGATGATCCTCAAGCGGCGGACGTCGCAGAACATCGTGTGGGGCGGCATCGCGGGCTGTATGCCGGTCCTCATCGGCTGGTCCGCCGTCACTAACTCGCTCTCCTGGGCGCCGCTGATCCTCTTCCTGGTCATCTTCTTCTGGACCCCGCCGCACTACTGGCCGCTGTCCATGAAGGTGCGGGACGACTACGCGCGCGTGGGCGTCCCGATGCTCCCGGTCATCGCCTCCAACAAGACGGTCGCCCGGCAGATCGTGGCGTACAGCTGGGCGATGGTCTTCGTCTCCCTGCTGCTCACGCCGCTCGGCTACACCGGCTGGTTCTACACGGCGGTCGCGCTGGCGGCGGGCGGCTGGTGGCTGTGGGAGGCGCACGGGCTGCAGAACAGGGCGAAGGCGGAGGTGACCGGCGGGAAGCTGAAGGAGATGCGGCTGTTCCACTGGTCGATCACCTATGTGTCGCTGCTGTTCGTGGCTGTCGCGGTGGATCCCTTCCTTCGGTGACTCTTCTGTGGTCGGCTGCCGGTCCGCTGTGGCTGGTCGCGCAGTTCCCCGCTCCCTGAAGGCGCTCCTGTCGCCCGGGGCGCGTGGTCAAGGCCACGCACCCCGGGCGTCGCCGTTTGATCTACCCGTCGGTAGCATCCTGGCCATGGCAGACGACACGCAGGAGCGCAGGGCGGCCAAGCTCGCCAAGCAGATCAACGGCTTCGCCAAGCAGCACGGCGGCGCCGAGGGGCAGGTGGCGTACATCGGGGAGCGCGGGGCGCGGATCGTGCTCGTCGGCGCGGACGGCGGCTGGGGTGACCTGGTGGCCCCCACGTACGCGATCGCCCAGCAGGCCGTCGAGAAGGCCGGCATCACCGTCCACGAGGACTTCGACGGCGAGTTCGCCGCCAAGGTGACCACCGGCCCGTACGAGTGGACGCGCATGGCGGGCATTCAGGTGGGCGGGCCGGGCAAGCCGTGAGGCGCGGGAAGTGGCCGGTCGGCGCCGGTCGTTCCCACGGGGTGTGCGCGAGCAGCACCTGATCGCCGGTTCACCCGTTAGGACCTTGAGAACACAACGGTCCGACACGGGGAGCCCGGATGATCGAAATGCCGTCCCTCGTGGACCAGTACTGCCACGGCGTACTGCGCACCGAGCTGGGCCTCGGCACCTTCGAGGCCCAGCTCGCGCGTACCGAGGGGCCGCCCGCCGCCGGGACCACCCTCTTCGACACCCAGACCGGATTCGCCGTACGCCGCTGGTGCCCCCCGCTGCTCGGCCTGGAACCGCACGCTCCCCCCGCCCGTTATCTCGCCCGGCGCCGTGAACTCGGCGTACTGGAATCGGGCCGGAGGCTGCTGCGGGGCAGCGGAATCACGACATATCTGGTCGACGCCGGACTGCCCGGCGACCTCACCGGGCCCGCCGAGATGGCCTCCGCCGGGGCCGCCGACGCCCACGAGATCGTCCGGCTCGAACTCCTCGCCGAACAGGTCGCCGACACCTCCGGCACCGTCGAGTCCTTTCTCGCCAACCTCGCCGAGTCGGTGCACGGGGCGGCGACGAACGCCGTGGCCTTCACCTCCGTCGCGGGCCTGCGGCACGGACTGGCGCTCGCGCCCGATCCGCCGGGGCCGGGGGAGGTGCGGAGCGCGGCGGCCCGCTGGCTGGCCGGACGCCGGGTCGGCGGCACGCTCAGCGACCCCGTGCTGCTGCGTCATCTGCTGTGGATCGCGGTCGCCTCGGGCCTGCCGCTCCAGCTCCACGCCGGGCTCGGCGAACCGGGGTTACGCATCGACCGCACCGACCCGGTCCTGCTCACGGACTTCGCCCGCGCCACGGCCGGGCTCGGCACCGACCTCGTACTGCTGCACGGATACCCGTACCACCGCCACGCGGCGCACCTCGCCGGTGTCTTCCCGCATGTGTACGCCGACCTGGGCGCGGCCCTCGTCCGCACCGGCGCCCGGGCCGCCGCCGTGCTCGCCGAGATCCTCGAACTCGCCCCCTTCGGCAAGATCCTCTTCTCCAGCGGCGCCCACGGCCTGCCCGAACTCCATGTGGTGGGCGCCCGCCTCTTCCGCGAGGCCCTCGGCCGGGTGCTCGGCGGCTGGGTCGCCGAGGGGGCGTGGTCGCTGGGGGACGCGCAGCGGGTGGCGGGAATGATCGCGGCGGGGAACGCGCGGCGGGTGTACGGGCTGGGGTGACCTGTGGAAACTGGAGGCATGACGACACACGGGACCCGGGCGGACGCCCTGACCGACGCCTTACTGGACCGCTTCCTCGGTGAGCTGCGGGCACTCGCGCCGGTCGCCGTCTGGGCCCATGGATCGCTGGCCGGCGGCGACTACCAGGAGGGCCGCAGCGACCTCGACCTGATCGCCGTCCTCAAGGGCCCGATCGGGCCGGGCACCGCCTGGCAGGTGGGCACTCTGCACGCCCGCCTGCGCACCGACCCGCTCGTCCCGCAGCTGCACTGCACCTACCTGTCCGACGCGACGACGGCCGATCCGGCGCGGCGGCATCTCACCTGGGCGCACGGTGAGCTGTTCCGGCGGACCGTCACCCCGGTGACCCGGCGCGAGCTGCACGTCTTCGGACGGGTGCTGTACGGGGAGGCGCCCGCGGAGCTGCTTCCGGCGGTGCCGGACCGCCAACTGGCCGACTTCGTCGTACGCGACCAGCGCGACTTCTGGCGGCCCGCCGTGGACAGGGCCCGGCTCTGGACCCGGGACGTCTGGGTCGACCTCGGGCTGGTCACCTTCGTCAGGGCGACCATGACCCTGAGGGACGGCAGCCTGATCTCGAAACGGGAGGCGCTGGACCTGCTGCCTGGGCTGGGGGCGCCCGTGGAGGTCGTCGAGGACGTCGCGCGGAGGCGGTACGGGCATGAGCGCCGGCCGGTCGCGGAGGGGTGGCGTGAGCGGCGCGGTGAGCTGACGCGGGGCTATCTGGGCGACGCGATCGACGGCCTGGTGACCGCGTACACGTGACGCACGCGTACGCGTGCGTCACGTCGTCGGTCTACGCGCGCGTGCCTACCGTCGCCTCGGCCGAGGGGCCGGGTACGTCGGCCAGGGCGTCCGTCCCGGTGCGCTCGCGCAGGGCGAGCAGGACACGCAGGACCGCGATCCACACCAGCGCCGAGCCGAGCATGTGCAGGCCGACCAGGACCTCGGGGAGGTTCGTAAAATACTGGACGTACCCGATGACACCCTGCGCGAGCAGGATCAGGAACAGGTCCCGCGTGCGGTCCAGCGGGCCCTTGGGAGCGTCGACGGCCTTCAGGACGAACCACAGGGCGAACGTCAGTGTCACCACGATCCAGGCGAGCACCGCGTGCAGCTTGCTGACGTTCTCCCAGTTCAGCGGCATGCGCTCGATCTCGCTCGAGTCGCCGGCGTGCGGGCCCGACCCGGTCACCACCGTGCCGACCGCGATCAGCAGCGCCGAGGCGACCACCAGGAACCACACCAACTGCCGCACGGCCTTGCCGACCAGCGGGCTGGGCGCCTCGTCGCCCTCCTGCGTGCGCTGCCACATCACCGCGGCGACCGCGATCAGGGCGGAGGAGAGCAGGAAGTGGGCCGCGACCGTGTACGGGTTGAGGCCGACCAGGACGACGACGCCACCCAGCACCGCGTTGCTCATGACGACCCAGAACTGCGCCCAGCCGAGCCGGGTCAGACTGCGCCGGTACGGCTTCTCCGAGCGTGCGGCGACGATCGCCCAGCCGACCGCCGCGCACAGCACGTACGTCAGCATGCGGTTGGTGAACTCGATGACGCCGTGCACGCCCATCGCGCTCGTCGTCGTCAGCGAGTCGTCGGTGCACTTGGGCCAGGTCGGGCAGCCGAGGCCCGATCCGGTCAGCCGTACGGCACCGCCGGTGACCACGATGACCACCGACATGACGAGCGCGGCGAGCGCCGCGCGCCGCACCGTCCGGGGGGTCGGCGTCCAGCGGGCGGCGATGAAGGCGAGCGGGTTCCGCAGGGCGGACAGGGCCTCGGCGGGGGTCATCTTGAGCACGCGTCCCATCGTAGGCGGCTGCTTGTGCACGCTTTCACGAGGGGTCCCCCGGCCCCTCGGCCCCGCCCCTCAGTCCTCTTTTCGGTCACTCCCAGCGGAAGAACCGGCCGGCCGCCGCCAGTCCCACGACCGCCCACACCGCGAGGATCCCCAGGTCGCCCCACGGCATGCCGGCACCGTGCTGGAGCACGTCCCGCAGCCCGTCCGAGAGGGCCGAGATCGGGAGCAGGGCCAGCACGTCCTGGACGCCGGAGGGGAACTTGTCCAGCGGGACGATCACCCCGCCGCCCACCAGGAGCAGCAGGAAGACGAGGTTCGCGGCGGCCAGGGTGGCCTCCGCCTTCAGGGTGCCCGCCATCAGCAGGCCGAGGCCCGAGAAGGCGGCCGTGCCGATCAGGAGCAGCAGGAGTACGGCGAAGGGGTTGCCGTGCGGGGACCAGCCGAGCGCGAGGGCGATCACCGTGAGGAGGGCGACCTGGAGGACCTCGGTGACCAGTACCGACGCCGTTTTCGCCGTCATCAGGCCCCAGCGGGGCAGCGGGGAGGAGGCGAGCCTCTTCAGGACGCCGTAGCGGCGCTCGAAGCCCGTCGCGATGGCCTGGCCGGTGAACGCCGTGGACATGACCGCTAGGGCGAGGATGCCGGGGGCGAGGAAGTCGACGGGCTTGCCGGCGCCCGTGTCGACGATGTCCACCGAGCCGAACAGCAGCAGAAGGAGGGTGGGGATCACCACCGTCAGCAGCAGCTGCTCGCCGTTGCGCAGGAGCATCTTCGTCTCGAGGGCCGCCTGGGCCCCGATCATGCGGGGGAGCGGGGCGGCGCCGGGCTGCGGGGTGTAGGTCCCGGGGGCGGTCGGGGTGGTGGTCACGAACGCAGCTCCTTGCCGGTGAGCTCCAGAAAGACGTCTTCCAGGGTGTGCCGTTCCACCGAGATCCGGTCCGGCATCACCCCGTGCTGGGCGCACCAGGACGTCACCGTCGCGAGGAGCTGCGGGTTGACCTTGCCGCCGACGCGGTAGGCGCCCGGGGTCAGCTCGGCGGCCGTGCAGTCCGCCGGGAGGGCCTTCAGCAGGGAGCCCACGTCCAGCCCCGGCCGGCCCATGAAGCGCAGGGTGTTCTCGGCGCCGCCGCGGCACAGTTGTTCGGGGGTGCCCTGGGCGATGACCTTGCCGGCGTCGATGATCGCGACGTCGTCGGCGAGCTGCTCGGCCTCGTCCATGTGATGGGTGGTGAGGATGACGGAGACGCCGTCGGTGCGCAGATCCCGTATGAGATCCCAGGTGGCGCGGCGGGCCTGGGGGTCGAGGCCGGCGGTCGGTTCGTCGAGGAAGACCAGTTCCGGGCGGCCGACGACCGCCATCGCGAGCGCCAGCCGCTGCTGCTGGCCGCCGGAGAGGCGGCGGTATGTGGTGCGGCCGCAGCTGCCGAGGCCGAGGCGTTCGATGAGCGCGTCCACGTCCAGCGGGTGCGCGTGCAGTCTGGCCACGTGGCGGAGCATCTCGTCGGCGCGGGCGCCCGAGTAGACGCCGCCGGACTGGAGCATCACGCCGACGCGTGGACGCAGGGCGGTGGCTTCCCGGACCGGGTCGAGGCCCAGCACCCGTACCGTCCCGGAGTCGGGTCTGCGGTATCCCTCGCAGGTCTCGACGGTGGTCGTCTTGCCCGCGCCGTTCGGGCCGAGTACGGCGGTGACGCCCGCCAGGGCCACCAGGTCGAGGCCGTTCACCGCGGTCTTCGTGCCGTAGCGCTTCACCAGGGCCTGGACCTGGACCACGGGCTCGCTTCGCATGGGTCGAGAGTCTAGGTACGGGAGGAGTCGCCCAGGTGCGCGGGGGGCCGGATCCGGACTCGGTACGGGAGGGTGCGGGGAGGGGTGCGGCCCTGCTCCGGAGCTGTTCAGGGCGGTCCGCAGATCGATCAAAGATCGTTTCCGCAGGTCAGGTTAGGTGAGCCTAAGTGATGCAGGGCACCGCCGAGTGGCCGGACGCGGCTTGCCGCACTCCGAGGAATTACGCAACAATGGTGTTGTGAAAAACGTCGGCGAGGATCTGGAGGCCCCCATGGGCGCCCCCCAGGAGGAGCTCGCGACCGGTGAGCGCTCGACGCGCAACCGGATCGCGCGATCCATCCTGGACCACGGTCCCTCGACCGTCGCCGAGCTCGCCGGACGCCTGGGCCTCACTCATGCGGCCGTACGGCGTCACCTTGACGCGCTCGTCGCCGACGATGTCGTACAACCGCGAGAGCAGCGGGTCTACGGGGCGCGTACCCGTGGCCGGCCCGCCAAGGCCTTCGCGCTCACCGACTGCGGACGCGACGCGTTCGACCAGTCGTACGACAAGCTCGCCATGGACGCGCTGCGCTGGATCGCCGAGCGTGAGGGCGGAGACGAAGCGATTCTCGCCTTCGCGCGTGCCCGGTTCGCCGAGCAGGCCGCGAACTACCGCCAGGCCGTCGAGGCCGCGGGCCCCGAGGGACGCGCCGAAGCCCTGGCCAAGGCCCTGAGCGCGGACGGGTACGCTGCTACGGCGCGCAGCGCACCGGTCGGAGAGCAGCTCTGCCAGCACCACTGCCCGGTGGTCCATGTCGCGGAAAAGTTCCCGCAGCTCTGCGAGGCGGAGACCGAGATCTTCTCCCAGCTGCTCGGAACGCATGTCCAGCGGCTCGCGACCATCGCCCACGGCGACGGTGTGTGCACCACGTTCATCCCCGAGATTTCCAAGCCTGATCATTTCGGTCACCACGCATCTGCAAGTACCGCAAGTACCGCAAGTACCGCCGGGAGGAACCCAGCATGACGCTCCCCATCGAGGAGACCGCCCACCCCGAGCTCGAGGGTCTGGGCAACTACGAATACGGCTGGGCCGACTCCGACGTGGCCGGTGCCTCCGCCAAGCGTGGCATCAACGAGGACGTCGTCCGGGACATCTCCGCGAAGAAGTCCGAGCCGGAGTGGATGACCAAGCTCCGCCTCAAGGGTCTGCGCCTCTTCGACAAGAAGCCCATGCCGAACTGGGGCTCGGACCTGTCGGGCATCGACTTCGACAACATCAAGTACTTCGTGCGTTCCACGGAGAAGCAGGCGGAGTCCTGGGAGGACCTGCCCGAGGACATCAAGAACACGTACGACAGGCTCGGCATCCCCGAGGCGGAGAAGCAGCGCCTCGTCGCCGGTGTCGCGGCCCAGTACGAGTCGGAGGTCGTCTACCACCAGATCCGTGAGGACCTGGAGGAGCAGGGCGTCATCTTCCTCGACACCGACACCGCGCTGAAGCAGCACCCGGAGCTCTTCAAGGAGTACTTCGGGACCGTCATCCCCGTCGGCGACAACAAGTTCGCGTCGCTGAACTCCGCGGTGTGGTCGGGCGGCTCCTTCATCTACGTGCCGAAGGGCGTGCAGGTCGAGATCCCGCTCCAGGCCTACTTCCGTATCAACACGGAGAACATGGGCCAGTTCGAGCGGACCCTGATCATCGTCGACGAGGGTGCCTACGTGCACTACGTCGAGGGCTGTACGGCCCCGATCTACAAGTCGGACTCGCTGCACAGCGCGGTCGTCGAGATCATCGTCAAGAAGAACGCCCGCTGCCGTTACACGACCATCCAGAACTGGTCGAACAACGTCTACAACCTGGTCACCAAGCGCGCCGTGGCGTACGAGGGCGCGACCATGGAGTGGATCGACGGCAACATCGGCTCCAAGGTGACGATGAAGTACCCGGCCGTCTACCTGATGGGTGAGCACGCCAAGGGCGAGACCCTGTCGATCGCCTTCGCGGGCGAGGGGCAGCACCAGGACGCCGGCTCCAAGATGGTCCACATGGCGCCGAACACCTCCTCGAACATCGTGTCGAAGTCGGTGGCGCGCGGTGGCGGCCGGACGTCCTACCGCGGTCTCGTCGAGATCGGCGAGGGCGCCCACGGCTCCAAGTCCAACGTGCTGTGCGACGCGCTGCTGGTGGACACCATCTCCCGCTCCGACACCTACCCCTACGTCGATGTCCGCGAGGACGACGTGTCCATGGGCCACGAGGCGACCGTCTCCAAGGTCTCCGACGACCAGCTCTTCTACCTGATGAGCCGCGGTCTGTCCGAGTTCGAGGCGATGGCGATGATCGTGCGCGGCTTCGTCGAGCCGATCGCCAAGGAACTGCCCATGGAGTACGCGCTGGAACTCAACCGGCTGATCGAGCTCCAGATGGAAGGCGCGGTCGGCTAAGAGCCGCCGACGCCGTCCCATCAAGCCACTTACGCAGGAAAGAGAGCAGACCGACAGCCATGGCTGAGGTTCAGAATATTCCGGTGGGGTCCACCACCGCCGGCTCGATCGCGGTGGCCGCTGCCGCCGAGTCGACCGTAGCGACGCGCATGAGCGCGCCGCCGTCCTTCGACGTGGCGGACTTCCCCGTCCCCCACGGCCGCGAGGAGGAATGGCGGTTCACCCCGCTGGAGCGCCTGCGCGGGCTGCACGACGGCACCGCCGTCGCCACCGGCACCGGTGTGAAGGTGGACGTCCAGGCACCCGAGGGCGTCACCGTCGAGGCCGTCGGCCGTGACGACGCGCGCCTCGGGCGGGCCGGCATCCCCGTGGACCGCGTCGCGGCCCAGGCGTACTCCGCCTTCGAGGTGGCCGGTGTGATCACCGTCCCCAAGGAGACGGTCCTCGCCGAGCCGATCCGCGTCGCCGTGCACGGCGAGGGCGGTGTGGCCTACGGCCACCAGGTCATCGAGCTGGGCGCCTTCGCCGAAGCCGTCGTCGTCCTCGACCACACCGGTGACGCCGTGCTGGCCGCCAACCTCGAGTACGTCCTCGGGGACGGTGCCAAGCTCACCGTCGTCTCCGTCCAGGACTGGGACGACCAGGCCGTGCACGTCGCCCAGCACAACGCGCTGATCGGCCGCGACGCCACGTTCAAGTCCTTCGTGGTCACCTTCGGCGGCGACCTCGTACGCCTCCACCCGCGGGTCGCCTACGCCGGAACCGGTGGCGAGGCCGAGCTGTTCGGCCTGTACTTCACGGACGCCGGACAGCACCAGGAGCACCGCCTCCTGGTCGACCACAACACCCCGCACTGCAAGTCGAACGTCGTCTACAAGGGCGCGCTCCAGGGCGAGGGCGCCCACGCCGTCTGGATCGGCGACGTGCTCATCGAGGCCAAGGCCGAGGGCACCGACACCTACGAGATGAACCGCAACCTGGTTCTCACCGACGGCGCCCGCGTGGACTCCGTACCGAACCTCGAGATCGAGACCGGCGAGATCGTCGGCGCCGGGCACGCCAGTGCCACCGGCCGGTTCGACGACGAGCAGCTGTTCTATCTGATGGCCCGCGGCATCCCGGCCGACGAGGCCCGACGGCTGGTCGTCCGCGGCTTCTTCGCCGAACTGGTCCAGCAGATCGGCGTCGAGGACATCCAGGACCGCCTTCTCGCGAAGATCGACGAGGAGCTGGAGGCGTCCGTCTGATGACCGCCGCTCCCACGTTCGTACGCGCCTGCGGGCTGAGCGAGCTGGACGAGGACACCCCGAAGCGGGTGGAACTCGACGGCACGCCGGTCTCGGTCGTCCGTACCGAGGGTGAGGTGTTCGCGATCCACGACATCTGCTCGCACGCGAACGTCTCGCTCTCCGAGGGCGAGGTGGAGGACTGTCAGATCGAGTGCTGGCTGCACGGCTCCAGCTTCGACCTCCGCACCGGCAAGCCGTCCGGCCTTCCCGCGACGCGCCCCGTCCCCGTATACCCCGTAAAGATCGAAGGGGACGATGTGCTCGTCTCCCTCACCCAGGAGTCCTGAGGCATCCATGGCAACGCTTGAAATCCGAGACCTGCACGTCACCGTCGAGGCCGACAACGCCACGAAGGAGATCCTCAAGGGTGTCGACCTGACCGTGAAGCAGGGCGAGACGCACGCCATCATGGGCCCCAACGGCTCCGGCAAGTCGACTCTCGCCTACTCGCTCGCGGGTCACCCGAAGTACACGATCACCAGCGGCTCCGTGCTGCTCGACGGCGAGGACGTCCTGGAGATGTCCGTCGACGAGCGGGCCCGCGCGGGCCTGTTCCTGGCGATGCAGTACCCGGTCGAGATCCCCGGCGTCTCCGTCTCCAACTTCCTTCGTACGTCCGCCACCGCCGTCCGCGGTGAGGCGCCGAAGCTGCGCCTGTGGGTGAAGGAGGTCAAGGAGGCCATGCAGCGCCTCAACATGGACCCCTCCTTCGCCGAGCGCAACGTCAACGAGGGCTTCTCCGGCGGTGAGAAGAAGCGCCACGAGATCCTTCAGCTGGAGCTGCTCAAGCCGAAGGTCGCGATCCTCGACGAGACGGACTCCGGTCTGGACGTCGACGCCCTGCGCATCGTCTCCGAGGGCGTCAACCGCGTCCGTGAGTCGGGCGAGGTCGGCACCCTGCTGATCACGCACTACACGCGTATCCTGCGCTACATCAAGCCCGACTTCGTCCACGTCTTCTCCGACGGCCGGATCGCCGAGTCCGGCGGGGCCGAGCTCGCCGACAAGCTGGAGAACGAGGGCTACGAGGCTTACACGACGAAGGGTGGCTCCGTGAGCGGAGTGAACTCAGGGGAGGAAGTCGCGTGACACAGCTGCCGGGCCTCCTCACTGGGACATCGCAACTGCTCGACGAGGCGATCCGTAAGGACTTCCCGATCCTCGATCGGGTGCTCCACGACGACAAGAAGCTTGTCTACCTGGACAACGCGGCGACCTCACAGACGCCCCGCCAGGTGATCGACACCCTCTCCGAGTACTACGAGCAGCACAACGCCAACGTGCACCGTGGCATCCATGTGCTCGCCGAGGAGGCCACGGCGCTGTACGAGGGCGCGCGGGACAAGGTCGCCGCGTTCATCAACGCGCCCAGCCGCGACGAGGTGATCTTCACCAAGAACGCCTCGGAGTCGCTCAACCTCGTGGCCAACATGCTGGGCTGGGCCGACGAGCCCTACCGGGTCGACCACGAGACCGAGATCGTCATCACGGAGATGGAGCACCACTCCAACATCGTGCCGTGGCAGCTGCTCGCGCAGCGCACGGGCGCGAAGCTGAAGTGGTTCGGCCTGACCGACGACGGCCGGCTCGACCTGTCGAACATAGACGAGGTCATCACCGAGAAGACGAAGATCGTTTCCTTCGTGCTGGTGTCCAACATCCTGGGCACGGTCAACCCGGTCGAGAAGATCGTGCGCCGCGCGCAGGAGGTCGGGGCCCTGGTCCTGATCGACGCCTCGCAGGCCGCCCCGCACATGCCGCTGGACGTACAGGCCCTGCAGGCCGACTTCGTGGCCTTCACCGGCCACAAGATGTGCGGTCCGACGGGCATCGGGGTGCTGTGGGGACGCCAGGAGCTGCTGGAGGACCTCCCGCCGTTCCTGGGCGGCGGCGAGATGATCGAGACCGTGTCGATGCACTCGTCGACGTACGCTCCCGCCCCGCACAAGTTCGAGGCGGGCACTCCGCCGATCGCGCAGGCGGTCGGCCTCGGTGCGGCGATCGACTATCTCTCCGCGATCGGCATGGACAAGATCCTCGCCCATGAGCACGCGCTCACCGAGTACGCGATGAAGCGGCTCGGCGAGGTTCCCGACCTGCGGTTCATCGGCCCGAGCACGGCCGAGGACCGGGGCGCGGCGATCTCCTTCACGCTCGGTGACATCCACCCGCACGACGTGGGCCAGGTCCTCGACGAGCAGGGCATCGCGGTCCGGGTCGGCCACCACTGCGCTCGCCCGGTCTGCCTGCGCTACGGAATTCCCGCGACCACGCGAGCGTCGTTCTATCTGTACTCCACGCCGGCCGAGATCGATGCTCTGGTCGACGGACTGGAGCACGTACGGAACTTCTTCGGCTGAGGAGATTGGCGAGCGATCGCATGAAGCTTGATTCGATGTACCAGGAAGTCATCCTGGACCACTACAAGCACCCGCACGGGCGTGGTCTACGGGATGGCGACGCCGAGGTGCACCACGTCAACCCGACGTGCGGCGACGAGATCACCCTGCGCGTGAAGTACGACGGCACGACGATCACCGATGTCTCGTACGAGGGTCAGGGCTGCTCGATCAGTCAGGCCTCGGCCTCCGTGCTGAACGAGCTCCTCGTCGGCAAGGAACTGTCCGAGGGACAGAAGATCCAGGAGACCTTCCTGGAGCTGATGCAGTCCAAGGGCCGCATCGAGCCGGACGACGCGATGGAGGAGGTGCTGGAGGACGCGGTCGCGTTCGCCGGTGTCTCCAAGTACCCGGCCCGGGTGAAGTGCGCGCTGCTCAGCTGGATGGCGTGGAAGGACGCGACGGCCCAGGCTCTGGGCTCGGACGCCGCCGAAAGGAAGACGGCATGAGCGAGACCATTGAGATGAAGCCGGCCTCGGAGGACGAGGTCCGCGAGGCGCTGTACGACGTCGTCGACCCCGAACTGGGTATCGACGTCGTCAACCTGGGCCTGATCTACGGCATTCACATCGACGACGCGAACATCGCGACGATCGACATGACCCTGACGTCTGCGGCGTGTCCGCTCACGGACGTCATCGAGGACCAGGCCAAGTCCGCCACGGACGGCATCGTCAACGAACTGCGGATCAACTGGGTGTGGATGCCGCCGTGGGGCCCGGACAAGATCACGGACGACGGGCGTGACCAGCTTCGGGCGCTCGGGTTCAACGTCTGAGGGCTGCCTGACGTAGACGTACGAACACCGCATGCGAAAGCGGCGGCACCCCGAGAGGGTGCCGCCGCTTTCGCGTCGGGTCTCAGGCCAGCGGGGCCACCACGCGGAAGAAGAAGTCCTCCCGGTCGCTCGTGTTGTAGCCGTACGGGTCCAGGCGCAGCTGGAAGTTCCGGTGGCGCAACGCGTAGTTGGGGTAGTTCACCGACTGGAGCACCGCCGCGCCCGTGTACCCCGAGTACCCGCCGCAGAAGGTGGCGTCCTGCTTGAACAGCGAAGAGCCGTCGTTGCGGTCGGCGTGCAGGACGAAGTCACGGTGGCGCAGGAACCTGCCGTCGTGCGTCTTGAACGAGTAGCAGGAGCCGTTGGACAGCCCCGGGACCACGTCGAAGGTGGAGTCCTGGCGGGATTCCGAGCCGGCGACCTGATCGAGGTTCACCTGGTCGCCTGACACGTGCCAGTAGCGGTCGGGGTAGCTGACCGCCTCGACGGACCTCAGGGAGGAGTTGCCCGGCCTGGTGGGCGGGGTCGAGGGCTTACTCGGGGTCTTGCCCGGAGGCTTGCCCGGGACCGGGGAGGCGGCGGGCTTGGCGGGGTGCCCCTTGGCGGGAGCGGTGGCGGAGCCCTTGGCGTCCGGGGCGTGGGTCGCGGGGGACGGCGACGTGGAATCGTCCGGCGTGGACGGCTGGGCCGACCACAGGCCACTCTTTCCGCTCGGGGGCGTGGCACCGGACGCCGTCGGTGAGGCGAAGGTGAGGAGACCGGGGTACGTCGAACCGGGCGACGGCGCGGGGGCGTTGGCCGCGGGCACCGGGTCCACGGCCTGCCGGTCCGTGACGATGATCGCGGTCACACAGGCGGCCACGACCGACAGGGCCAGGGTGCCCGCCATCCAGAGTCGCCGCGTCCCGGGCACACGCGAGGTGTCCGGGGCCCAGCCGTTCTCCCACGGTTGAGTTGGGATGAGCCGGGGCTTCTCTTCTGTCATGCGCTGTTCCTCCGGCGTCGCCTGTGGCGAACTTGTGAACGAGTGGTTGAAACAGTAATGGACGCGAGGCTAGGGGACGGCCATGGCTGTGAGAAGGGTTGTTTCCTCAATGAGACCGGCGGCTGGGGGAGTTGGTGGCGGGGTGTCCAGTGCGGGTGGGTTTGGGCGGGGGCTGTGTACGGCTGTACATATCCCATGCGTACACTCGTACACATGGGATATGTGTTGCTTGTCGGAGCCATCGCCTCCGAGGTGGGCGCGACGACCGCCATGAAGTACAGCGACGGTTTCAGCAGGCTGTGGCCTTCCGTGCTGACCGCTCTGGGGTACGCCATCGCGTTCGTGCTGCTCGCGCAGACGCTGAAGACGGTGTCCGTCGGGACGGCGTACGCGATCTGGTCGGGGATCGGCACTGCGGCTGTCGCGACGATCGGTGCGGTGTTCCTCGGGGAGGGCATGGGTGTGGCGAAGATCGCAGGGCTCGCGCTCATCATCGGCGGGGTCGTCGTCCTCAACATGGGCGGCGCGCACTGATGAGTCGGCGGTACGACCCCGAGCGGCGCCAGCGGATCATCGACGCGGCGATCCGGGTGGTGGGGGAGAAGGGGATCGCCGGGCTCAGTCATCGGTCGGTGGCCGCGGAGGCGGATGTGCCGCTGGGGTCGACGACGTATCACTTCCGCACGCTCGACGAACTCCTGGTCGCCGCGCTGAGACAGGCGAACGAGGGGTTCGCGAAGGTGGTGGCCGCGAGGGGCGGGTTGCGGGACGAGGGAGGCGATCTGGCGGGCGAGCTCGCCGGGTTGCTGGGGGAGTGGCTCTCGGGGGACCGGGCGGGGGTCGAGCTGGAGTGCGAGTTGTATCTGGCGGCGCTTCGGCGGCCGGCGTTGCGGCCTGTTGCCGCGGAATGGGCGGAGGGGGTTGCGGAGTTGCTGCGCGCGCGGACGGATGCGGTGACGGCGCGGGCGTTGGTGGCGGTGATGGACGGGATGTGTCTGCAGGTGCTGCTGACGGGGGGTGTGTATGAGGAGGGGTTTGCCCGGGAGGTGTTCGGGAGGGTGATTGTG
>NZ_LGDW01000068.1 GCF_001280005.1 Streptomyces sp. NRRL WC-3618
CCCCCACACTCCCCGCGTCCAACGCCGAAAGCCCCGCCGCAAGCAACGACCCACTCAGCCCGGACAGCACATCCCCACTACCCGCGGTGGCAAGCCACCCCGTCCCGGTCGCGTTCACCCGCACGGCACCACCACCACCCACCGAGTCCGCGACCAACGTGCTCGACCCCTTGAGAAGAACCGTCGCGCCATACCGCGCGGCAATCTCCCGCACCGCCGCCAACCGCGCCCCCTCGACCTCCGCCCGGCCCACCCCGAGCAGCGCGGCGGCCTCCCCGGCATGGGGGGTCATCAGCGTCGGCGCGGTACGCCCCCGCACCGCCCCCCGATCCGCCAGCCGCAGCCCGTCCGCGTCGATCAGCACGGGTACGTCCGCCTCCAGCGCCTCGGCGACCGTGCCGGCGTCGTCCCCGACCCCGGGCCCCACGACCCACGCCTGCACCCGCCCCGCCTTGTGCGGCCCCTGGTCGGACACGAGCGCCTCGGGAAAGCGGGCGATCACCGCGTCGGCCGCCGGCCCCACGTACCGCACGGCCCCGGCGCCGCCCCGCAGCGCTCCGGCCACGGCGAGCACGGCGGCCCCCGGATACCGCGCCGAGCCCGCCGCGATCCCGACGACGCCCCGCCGGTACTTGTCGCTCTCGACGCCGGGCACCGGCAACAGCCGGGCGACGTCCGCGTGTTGCAACGCCTCCAGCTCGGGCGCCGCGGGCAGCACCTCCCCGAGCCCGATGTCGACGAGCCGCACGGTCCCGGCGTACTCCCGCGCCGGGTCGATGAGAAGCCCCGGCTTGTGGGTCCCGAAGGTCACGGTCAGGTCGGCCCGAATCGCCGCCCCGGGCACCTCACCGCTGTCGGCGTCGACCCCGCTGGGCAGATCGACGGCGACGACGGCGACCCCCGCCTCCCGCACCGCTTCCACCAACGGCAGGGCATCGTCCCGCAGTCCACCCCGCCCCCCGATCCCGACGATGCCGTCGACGACGAGGTCGGCGCGACGAATCGCCCCCTCGCCATCACCGGAACCGGCCCCGGAAACCACCGTCCCGCCCGCTGCCCTCAGCGCCGCGAGCCCCCCGGCGTGCGTGCGCTCCGGCGCGAGCAGCACCGCCGTGACGCCCGCTCCGCGCCGGGCGAGCCGGGCACCGGCGTACAGGGCGTCGCCCCCGTTGTCGCCGCTGCCGACGAACAGGACGACCCGGCTGCCGTACACCCGCCCCATCAACTGACCGCAGGCGACGGCCAGTCCGGCCGCCGCGCGCTGCATGAGCGCACCCTCCGGCAACCGCGCCATCAGCTCACGCTCGGCCGCCCGTACCGTCTCCACGCTGTACGCAGTTCGCATGGTCCGAGTCTCCCGCACGACCCACCACCCGGCCCGCCGCACACGGGCCGCACCCTGGACAGAGCGCCCTACCCCTACCCCTCCGCCACCACGACAGCCGATGCCACGCCCGCGTCATGACTGAGCGACACATGCCACGACTGCACCCCGAGTTCGGCGGCACGCGCCGCCACCGTCCCCGTCACCCGCAGCCAGGGCCGCCCGCTGTCCTCGACGCAGACCTCCGCGTCCGTCCAGAGGAGCCCGGCCGGGGCGCCCAGCGCCTTGGCGAGCGCCTCCTTGGCGGCGAACCGGGCAGCCAGCGAGGCAACACCGCGCCGCTCACCACTGGGCAGCAGCAACTCGCTCTCCAGAAACAGCCGTTGGACCAGCCCGGGCGTCCGCTCCATGGACACCGCGAACCGGTCGATCTCCGCCACATCGATACCGACCCCGATGATGCTCATGCCGAGAACCTTATGGCGAGGCGATCACCTGGACAGCTCAGACAGTTCGCCGGAGCGCTGCCGTCACCGCATCGACGACGGTCAGCCCTGTTCCGGATCGCTCGGCACGGACTCCGGATCCCCGGCAAACAGGTCCTCCGCGCACGCTACCGTCCGGGAACGCTCCAGCCAGGTGTCGATCCGGTCGAGATCGGTGCAGGTGGTGATGCGTTCGCGCACGTCGTCCGGTACGGAGATGCCACGCACCTCCAGCACGAGCAGGATCCCCTTGCCTCCCCCCTTGGCTTTGCCTTTGGCCTCTCCTTCGAGATAGGCCGTCTCACGAACCGTCCCCCGGCCGGGGAAGTAGCTGACGAACGACATGATGTCCTTCCATTTCTTTCCTGCTGGTGTCTTACCCAGGGTGAGTTCCAGGAAGTCGAAGAAGTACTCGGCAGTGTCGGGATCGGTTTGCCGCATTTCCTGCAGAACGGCGCCGATTACCTCCAGTATGACGTCGCCGTCGCGGCTGCGGGCGTGTGCCAGGGCGGAAAGTACGGCCAGCGGGAGGTTCTTGGCCACGGTCCTGACATCCGTGATCACCGGCAGATTGTCAGGCCCGGCGACCAACGGATAAACCCGTAGAGCAGTCCAGCCTCGCGTGCCGCACTCAAAGGGGCCGGCCTTCCCCGCTCCCCGTCCGGACGAGATTCTCCGCCTACCGACAAGGGCTGACGCGCAGGCACGCCAAGAGCCCCGTCGCTCGTAAGCGACGGGGCTCTTGGCACTGCATAACATGGGAATTGTGGAGATGGCGGGAATCGAACCCGCGTCCAACGGTGCGGAATCAGGGCTTCTCCGTGTGCAGTTCGCTGTGCTTTTCTTGGCCCCGGCGATCACGCGAACAAGTCGCCGACGGGCCCAGTCACTGTTAGATTTCCCTCTTCACCCCGTGACCGGGATCAAGGTTTAGTCCCCTAGCTGATGCCAGGATCCGGGTCGGGAACACTCCCGGGCTGACACTCCCTTTAGTAAGGAGCAGTCCACTCGCTACCTAATCAGGCAGCGAGGTGGAACTGCGCCTTGGAAGAATCGCTGTTTGAATTGGCGATTATTTTTTTCGGCCTGTGGTTTACGAGATCATGGCCGCTTCCTCGACACGCTTCACCTGCTTCGACAGCCGCTGTCGAAACCGATCATCCCCATGTTGTTTTTTCAAGCCCTCCGAAGAGGAGTCCTCCGAGGAGGACCATGCACCCTCGGTGAGGTGCGATCGCCATCGTACGTGACCAACGCGCGCGCGTGCCACCAATATTCCCGCCCGCCGGTCGCGCCGCCGCGCGGGTGCTACGCGTGCTGCTGCCTGCGCCGCACCGCCGAGACCGCCTTGTCCGTCTCGCGACGGTCCTGCTTCTCCCGCAGTGTCTGTCGCTTGTCGTACTCCTTCTTGCCTCGCGCCAGCGCGATCTCGATCTTCGCCCGGCCGTCCTTGAAGTACAGGGCGAGGGGCACGATCGCGTGACCCGACTCCTGCGACTTCGACTCCAGTTTCTCGATCTCCGCGCGGTGCAGCAGCAGCTTCCGCTTGCGCCGGGCGCTGTGGTTGGTCCAGGTGCCCTGACTGTACTCCGGCACATGCACGTTGTGCAGCCACGCCTCGTGCCCGTCGAGCTGCACGAAGCCGTCGACGAGTGAGGCCCGCCCCTGGCGCAGCGACTTCACCTCGGTACCGGTGAGGACCAGACCGGCCTCGTAGGTGTCGATGATGGCGTAGTCGTGGCGCGCCTTCTTGTTCTGGGCGATCAGCTTGCGCCCTTTTTCCTTAGCCATAGTGCCGCCATTTTCGCACCATGAGGGCGCCGGAAGGAAAGTCGATTACCTGGAGACCAGGAGGGCGCTACGAGGGATCGCCCAGGCCGCTCAGCACGGTCTCCGCCTGCTCCAGTGCGCCCCGGTCGGCGTCGAGGTCCGGGGTGAGGCCCACCCCGTCGACGCCACGCCCCGAAGGGGTGCGGTAGTGGCCGACGGTCAGTTCCGCGACGGAGCCGTCGGGCAGCCGGCTCGGCATCTGCACCGAGCCCTTGCCGAAGGTCCGCGAGCCCACGACGACCGCCCGGCCACGGTCCTGGAGGGCGCCGGTGAGCAGCTCGGCCGCGCTCATCGTGCCGCCGTCGACGAGCGCGACCAGGGGTCTGGTGGTGTCGCCGCCCGGTTCGGCGTGCAGGGCGCGCTGCTCACCGTTGACGTCGTACGTGGCGACGAGGCCGCCGTCGAGGAAGGCGGAGGCGGCGGTGACGGCCTCGGTGACCAGGCCGCCTGAGTTGCCGCGCAGGTCGAGAATGATCCCGGCGCCGGGACGGGCCGCCCGTACGGCGGTGCGCACCACGTCGCCGACGCCCTTGGTGAAGGCGGAGACCTGGATGACGGTGACCTTGCTCTCGGCGACCTGCCGGACGGTCGCGGAGTCCGTGGAGAGCTGTGCCCGGCGTACGGTCTCGCTCCACGCGCGCGTGCCGCGTTGCAGTCCGAGCCGGACGGTCGTACCGGCGGCCGCGTCCTGCCCGTCGCCGCGCAGTAAGGAGACGACCTCGGTGACCGGCTGCCCGTCGACCTTCTTGCCGTCCACGCTCCGCAGCCGGTCGCCGCTACGGATCCCGGCGTCGGCCGCGGGCGACCCGGACCGCACCCGGGTGACCTCGATCCGGCCGTCCCGCTCACGCCGCGCCCACAGCCCGACGCCCGTGTACCGGCCGTCGAGGGCCTCCTCCAGCTCCTCGTACTCCCCCGGTGAGTACACCGCCGCCCAGCGGTCCCCGCTGCGGCTGACGGCGCGCTCGGCGGCCTCCATGGGGGACTTGCCGGCGGCCATGGCCGCGGCGGCAGCTGCGGCGACGTCCTCGTGGTGCCCGGTGGGGGCGGCAGGACGGGCCGTGTCCGGGAGGGAGGCCCTGCGCTCGGCGGGCTCGGGGAACGAGCCGGTGGCCGCGCCGGCGACCAGGACACCGGCGAAGAGCAACGTCAGAGCCGCCCCGCGGCCTGCGCGGCGGGGCTGTGTGAACAGGTCGCGGCCCGACATGCCGGTGAGTCTAGGACAACGCGAAGGGCCGTACGGTCTGTTGACCGAACGGCCCCCTTGGCATGCGTCACACCTTCAGGTACTTGCGCAACGCGAAGAACGCGGCAAGCGCGGGCATCAGCAGACTCGTCGCGAGGATGAGCGGAAGCTTGGTGAGTACGGCGTCCCAGCCGATGAAGTTGATCAGGTTCAGCTTCTCGGACAGGGCCAGCCCGTGATCGATGATGAAGTACCGCGCGACCAGCAGGAAGGCACAGGCCACACCGCCACCGATCAGCCCGGCGACGGCGGCCTCCATGATGAACGGCGCCTGAATGTAGAACCCGGAGGCACCGACGAGCCGCATGATCCCGGTCTCACGCCGACGGCTGAACGCGGACACACGCACGGTGTTGACGATCAGCATCAGCGCGACGACGAGCATCAGCGCCATCACCGCCCGGGCGGCCCAGTTCATGCCGTTGAGCAACCCGAAGAGGTTGTCAAGGATGCCTTTCTGGTCCTGCACGGACTGCACACCGTCACGCCCGTCGAAGGCGGTCGCGATGACCTGGTACTTCTCCGGGTCCTTGAGCTTGATCCGGTACGACTCCTGCATCTGGTCCGGGGTGAGCGAACTGGCCAGCGGGGAGTCGCCGAACTGCTCCTTGTAGTGCTTGTAGGCCTGGTCCGCGGACTCGTACGTCACCGCCTGGACGACCGAGTTCATCTTCTTCAGATCAGCGAGGATCTGCGTCTTCTGTTCGCTGGTCACCGCGCCCTTGGCACAGTTCGGGTCGGACTCGGCATCGCTCTTGTTGCAGAGGAACACCGAGACGTTGACCTTGTCGTACCAGTAGCCCTTCATCGTGCTGACCTGGTCGCTCATCAGGAGCGACCCGCCGAACAGGGCGAGGGAGAGGGCGACGGAGACGACGACGGCGAACGTCATCGTCAGATTGCGACGGAGACCGACACCGATCTCCGACAGTACGAACTGGGCGCGCATGGCGTGCTCAAGCCTTTCCGAGAACTCCGAGAACTCCGAGGACTGTCAGTGCTGGTAGCCGTAGACGCCGCGCGCCTGGTCGCGGACGAGACGGCCCTTCTCCAGCTCGATGACGCGCTTGCGCATCTGGTCCACGATGTTCTGGTCGTGCGTCGCCATCACCACGGTCGTGCCCGTCCGGTTGATCCGGTCGAGCAGCTTCATGATGCCGACGGAGGTCTGAGGGTCGAGGTTGCCGGTCGGCTCGTCGGCGATCAGCAGTTTGGGCCGGTTGACGAAGGCCCTCGCGATGGCGACGCGCTGCTGCTCACCACCGGACAGCTCACCGGGCATCCGCTCCTCCTTGCCGCCGAGGCCGACGAGGTCGAGCACCTGGGGCACGGACTTGCGGATCTCGCCCTTCGACTTGCCGATGACTTCCTGGGCGAAGGCGACGTTCTCGGCGACCGTCTTGTTCGGCAGCAGCCGGAAGTCCTGGAACACCGTCCCCAGCTGGCGCCGCATCTGCGGCACCTTCCAGTTGGACAGGCGCGCGAGGTCCTTGCCGAGGACGTGCACCTGGCCGTGGCTGGCGCGCTCCTCGCGGAGGATCAGCCGCAGGAAGGTGGACTTTCCGGAGCCGGAGGACCCGACGAGGAAGATGAACTCACCCTTCTCGACCTCCAGGGTGACATCCCTGAGAGCGGGGTGGTTCTGCTTGGGGTAGACCTTGGAGACGCTGTCGAATCGGATCACGGATACACCACGGACCATCGGGGGCAGGTGACGGTGACCATACGCGAACCGAGCACCGCAGTGCAGGCAGGGGAGTGCTTTACACAAGGGTTGTGCCCTTTTATGCCGGTCGGCGGGCGGCCGCGCGACCTCGACTGAGCCGTGGAAGCGCGGGGCAGGATAAGGCGGACCGCGCCGAAATCCGCGGAACCTGTCACAGTGGAGCGTGGAGTCGGGAACGGTTGCGGTCCCGGAAACGTTGTGTAAGCGGAAGCGGTGCAAGGAGGGCGAGGCGCATGACGTACGACCGATTGGTGTGCGCGAACTGCGCGGCGCCCGTGAGCGAGGGGCGCTGTCACGTCTGCCGGGCCAACCGCGAGCGGTTGCAGCAGGAGAGCCCGTTCGCCGGACTCAACCCGATGGCGCTGATCGCGCTGCTGGCGGTGCTGATAGCCGCACTGGCGCTGGTGGCGCACCAGACGGCGTAGTCCGAGCGCGGACGCGACGGCAGGCGAAGTGCCGGTCACCCTCGCAGGACATCACAGGACACACCAAGGGCCCGGAGCGGCGAAGCTCCGGGCCCTTGTGTGTACGTACTACGTACTACTGGGTACGGCGGGTGCTACTAGGCTGCGGCGCCGCCACGGCCGCCCACGAGGCGCGGGAGAACGCGGAAGGCGATACCGCCGGCGATCATCGTGGCCGCACCGATGATCAGGAAGGTCGTCTCGGCGGCACCGGTCTCGGCGAGCTCGGGGCCCGAACCCTGGGCCGCGGTCTCCGAGCCCGTGTCGGTGAGGGCCGAGGTGCCCTCTTCCTGGACGGAGGCGTTCGAGCCGCCGTCGGGGTCGGCGTTGTTGCCACCGTCGGTGTCCGTACCGGAACCGTTGCCGTTTCCAGAACCGTTGCCGTTGCCGTTGCCGGCGTCGCCGGTCGGATCGTCGGACGGGTCGTCCTCGGCGGGCTCACTCGGCTCGGTGGAGGGCTCCTCCGGCTCCGAGGGCTCCGGGGCGGCCGTGGTGGGGGCCGGCTGCGAAGGCGTCGGGATAACCGGAGAGGGGTCGGGTTCCGGCGTCGCCGGAACACTCGGGAGCTCGGTCGAGGGAGGGGTCGGGTCCGGAACCGGGTCCGGAACCGGGTCAGGGCTCGGCGTACCGGCGCAGATACCGAGCAGGTCGCACTCGTCGGCGGAGGCGATGCCCGCGGTCGTCAGCGAGGCACCGGCGGCGATCACCACGCCGGCGGCTATTCGGGCGACACGAATCCGCGTCTTCTTGGTCATATGGCTGCTACCCCCAGTAGCTGTTCGTCAGGTGGAGCCGCGTCGGGGCGGTGATCGACGGGGCGGCAAGCAAAGCCCCCCGGTTCACATGCGCCCCAGAGATACGCATGCCGAGCTCACCTTTTCGATTTTCCAAGTGCACGTCAAGGTCGTTGCGCGCGCAATGTCCCCTTGTTCCACCCTTGCCGCACATCGGACCCTGTGAGTGTGATGTAAAATCCAGACATCCCCAGACACGAAGCAACCGCCGCCCGGTGGGCGGCGGTTGCTTTGTCGATAAGGAGTTCTACTTCTCCTGCTGCTTGCGCCAGCGAATTCCGGCTTCGAGGAAACCGTCGATCTCACCGTTGAACACGGACTCCGGGTTGCCCACTTCGAATTCCGTCCGCAGGTCCTTGACCATCTGGTACGGGTGCAGGACGTACGAACGCATCTGGTTGCCCCAGGAGTTGCCGCCGTCGCCCTTGAGGGCGTTCATCTTGGCCTGCTCCTCCTGACGGCGCCGGTCGAGGAGCTTGGCCTGGAGCACGTTCATCGCGGAGGCCTTGTTCTGGATCTGCGACCGCTCGTTCTGGCAGGAGACGACGATGCCCGTGGGGAGGTGGGTCAGCCGCACCGCGGAGTCGGTGGTGTTGACGCCCTGACCGCCGGGGCCGGACGAACGGTAGACGTCCACCCGCAGCTCGGACTCGTCGATCTCGATGTGATCGGTCGTCTCGACGACCGGCAGGATCTCCACACCGGCGAACGAGGTCTGCCGACGGCCCTGGTTGTCGAAGGGCGAGATGCGTACGAGGCGATGCGTGCCCTGCTCCACGGACAGCGTCCCGTAGGCGTACGGCACCTGGACGGCGAAGGTGGTCGACTTGATGCCGGCCTCTTCGGCGTACGACGTCTCGTAGACCTCGGTCTTGTAGCCCTTCTGCTCGGCCCACCGCAGGTACATCCGCTGCAGCTTCTCGGCGAAGTCGGCGGCGTCCACGCCACCGGCCTCCGCGCGGATGTTGACGAGAGCCTCACGGGCGTCGTACTCGCCGGAGAGGAGAGTACGGACCTCCATCTCGTCGAGGGCCTTCCTGACGGAGGTGAGCTCCGTCTCGGCCTCGGCGCGGGTGTCCGGGTCGTCCTCCTCCTCGGCCATCTCGAAGAGCACGCTCAGATCGTCGATCCGGCCGCGCAGCGCCTCGGCCTTCCTCACCTCCGCCTGGAGGTGGGAGAGCTTGCTGGTGATCTTCTGCGCTTCCTCCGGGTCGTCCCACAGGGACGGCGCTGCCGCCTGCTCCTCGAGCACGGCGACATCTGCCCTCAGCTTGTCGAGGTCCAGGACGGCCTCGATCGACTCCATGGTCGAGGAGAGGGACTTGAGCTCTTCGGATACATCGACGACTGCCACGACACCAGCGTAACGGCTCCGCCGAGCGGCAGGTTTTCGGCGCCGTTTCTTTGGCCTGGGAGGCCACAGAGACCGTGTTTCCCACCCACCAGCCCGTTTGCCGCTTCCATCAAGCCCGGGCCCAGGCCTCTCAGCCCGTCCGGCGTTTGAGGACGAGGCCCCTTCAGGGCCGACAGCGGGGGTCCGCGGGCGGCAGCCCCCGTGGGGGTCCCCCCTCTGGGGGAGGGACGGGTAAGGGCGGCGGGGGCGAAAATCCCCTCACGGCGCCGCCGGTGCCGAGTTTCTCGTGTCCTGCGGGGGCGCCCCCGCGTCGTCGCCCGACGTGGCCAGCCACGCACCGACCCCGACCGCCGCCACCAGCACCACCCCCGCCGCCCCCAACGCGACCCTGCGCCGCCGCGCCGAAGCACGATGCCGCGCCGACCCCGGCCGCGGCGCACCCGCAGGCCGCGGCACACGCGCCGTCCCCAGCGCCCCGCCCGCCAGCTCGTCCGGCCCGGGCACCCGCATCGACGTATGCGTGTCCCGGTTGGAGTCCGGCTTCGTACCCCGCACCAGGGGCACCGCCCCCCGCCGCACCCGCTCCCCCGTCGGCACGGCCACCTCGTCGTACGCCTCGTCCCGCGCACCGGGACCCTGACCGTGCCCGGGGCCCTGCCCGGACTCCGCGCCGTCCTCCGCATCGGGCTCGTCCACGTCCAGCGGCGGCATCCCCACCAGCAACGGCAACTGCTCCCGCAGCCGCACCCCCAGCTCCGATGCCCGCAACCGCGACGCCGGCGCCTTCGCCAGACACTGCACGAGCAGCTGCCACAGTTCCTCGGGGATCCCGGGGAGCGGTACCACCGTCTCCGTCACGTGCCTGCGCAGGACCGCGCCCGGGTGACCGCCACCGAAGGGCGTGAAGCCGGCCAGCAGCTCGTACAGGACGGTCGCCAGCGCGTAGATGTCGACCGCCGCGCGCGGAGGCAGGCCCTCGACGATCTCCGGCGCCAGATAGTCCGGCGTACCGATGATCTTCGTGGCCCGGGTCCGGCGCGGTGAGTCGATCAGTTTCGCGACGCCGAAGTCCGTCAGGAGGGCGGGGTGCGAGCCGCCGGGTCCCAGCGGGCCCTGCATGTCCAGCAGGACGTTCTCCGGCTTCACGTCGCGGTGCACGACCCCCGCGGCGTGCGCGGCGGCCAGCCCGTCCGCGACGTCGGCCACTATCGCGACCGCGGCCTCGGGGGCGAGCCTGCGCTCGCGGTCGAGCCGGGTGCGCAGGTCCGTACCTCGCACCAGGTCCATGACGAGCGCGAGGTCGTTGCCGTCGACCACCAGGTCCCGTACGGACACGATGTTCGGATGTTCGAGGCCGAGCAGCGCGGTCCGCTCCTGCACGAAGCGTCCGACGAGCTCCTGGTCCGACGCCAGGTCCTCACGCAACAGCTTGACGGCGACCGGCCCCTCGGGACCCTCGCCCAGCCACACCGTGCCGGCGCTGCCCCGCCCCAGGATCTGGTTGGCGGTGTACCGGCTGCCGATCTTCCGTGCCAAGACTGCTCCTACAGACGCGTGTTGCCGACGCGGCGCCGATCCGGGGCGTGACACCAACGGCTGCGCCGCGGGCCCCCGGGCCTCCAGCCGACAGACCTCAGCCGACCGACCTCGACCTCAGCCGATAAAACTACGCGTCCGAAGCCCCAACCTTCACCGCCGGGACGGAAATCACCCGCCAGGTGTCGACAAATCCCCAGAGTCGCACCGGAATCACAGCCGCAACACCGCCCACTTGATCCTCAAATGCCCCGGATATCCCTGATTGCCCGACCGGAGCAGCCAGGAGAGCCAGGGCAACCGGGACACACCCGCGCACCACCGGGACACACCCGCGCGCCCCCGGCCCTCGGCCCCCGGGTCAGTTCCCGGCACCCCCAGAGCCTCCAGAGCCTCCAGAGCCCCCGGAATCACCGCTGAGCTTCCCCACCCACCCGCTGACCGTGTCGATCCAGTCACCGAGCTGCGCGAAGAACCCCTTCGTCGATCCGACCCACTCCTGCAGCGGGCTCAGTTCCCAGATCAGCCACGCGGCGACGAACAGGATGACGATCGTGAACAGGCATCCCTTGAGGCAGCCGAGCCCGGGGATCTTCATCGGGTTGGCGCTGCGCTGCCGGGGTTCCCTCGGCTCGCGCGGCGGCCGTGCCTCGGGCTGATGAGGGCGCTGGGGGGCGGGAGCGGGCGCGGGCGGGGCGTACCGCTGCGGCTGCTGGTGCTGGGGCGCGTACTGCTGGTGCTGAGGCGGCTGCCCCGGCCCCTGCGGATACCCGTATCCGGGCTGCGGCTGCGGCCCCCGCTGCTGCTGACGAGACGGCGGCTGCTGCTGGGGCTGTTGCTGCGGCGGCCGGCCCGGCTGGCGCTGGGGACGGCGGCGCAGCGGGTCGTCGCCCGGGTCCAGGTACTGGACCTGGGTCTGTTCGTTGCGGTCCCGGGCGGCACGCAGCTGGTTCTGCCAGGGGTGCGGGTCCTCGGAGCCCGCGCCGGGGCCCGGGGACTGGTTCTGCGGTACGGGCGGCATGACGGCCGTGGGATCCGGGGCACCCATGGCACCCATCCCCACGGGACCCGGCACCCCGGTGTGCGGCAGAACGCTGGTGGCGGCGTTCGGGTCGTACGCGCCCGGGGCGCCCGCGCTGTGCGGCAGCACCTGGGTCGGGTCGCCCGCGCCGGGCACCGCGGTCGGCGCCGGGTCCGGTGCGAGCAGGTGGACGACCCCCTCGGCCGCCGCGATCTGCATCGAGTTGGAGTGGACGCCGATGCCCTCGGCGACGACGCGCAGCCCGCGCGCGAGGTTCTCGGCGCTGGGCCGTTCGTCCGGGTTCTTGCGCAGGCAGCGCTCGATGACCGTCCACAGGGGTTCGGGCACGGTCGAGGGGCGGCGCGGCTCGGCGGTGAGGTGCTGGTGCAGTACCTCGAGGGCGGACCCGCCACCGAACGGCGGACGGCCGGTGACCAGCTCGTACATGAGGATGCCGGCGCCGTAGATGTCGACGGCGGAGGTCTGCGGACGGCCTTCGGCGGACTCCGGGGCGACGTACGCGGGCGTGCCGACGAACTCGTGGGTGCGGGTGAGGCCCGGGGAGTCGGCTAGGCGGGCGATGCCGAAGTCGGTGAGCATCGGGTGCATCCGGCCGTTGTCCTGCATGAGCAGGACGTTGGCGGGCTTCAGGTCCCGGTGCACGACACCGTCGGCGTGGCTGACGGCGAGCGCGTCGGCGATCTGGGCGGTGAGGAGGGCGGCGGCGACCGGCGTGAAGGGACCGTTCTCCCGCAGGTACCGGTGCAGGTCGGGCCCGTCGATCAGGTCCATGACCAGCGCCAGCAGATCGCCCTCGACCACCAGGTCCCGTACGCGGACGATGTTCGGGTGGATCAGCCGCAGCAGCACGGACCGCTCGCGCAGGAAGCGCATCACGATGTCCGCGTCGTTTGCGAGCTCCTCCTTGAGGACCTTGATCGCCACGGTCTCGCCGGGCTGGCCGGGCACGGCCGCCTCGGCTCCCGCGGTCTCCCTCTGGCGGGCGCGCCAGACGGTGCCTGTGGCGCCGCGTCCCAGCGGCTCCTCAAGGAGGTACTTGCTCCCTACCGGCCGCACGTCATGGCTCCCTTACATACGTACATCACGTACACGGTCTTCCGACCCACTGTAGTGCCGCGTTCCCCGGACACCCTGGGCGACGGACGCCACCCACAGGGGGCTACGTACGGGTTCCTTCGCGCGTTCGACGCGAAGAGGCTGGAAGGAAGAGGCTGGAAAATCGTCGGAAAGTCGATGGGAAAGACGTCCCGACCGTCGCCTCGGTTGCCGAATCCCGAACGTGACCGATCTCAAACCGATTACCAAACCGATCCCAAACGGACAGCCGTCAGCCACTGGTCAGGCACTTTTGCGGGCAGAGGTGACCATTCAAGATCACTTATGGGTGGGGGGCGGGCGCGTTGTCAGTGGCAGGTGCGAGGATGCCTCCAGTACTGGCCTACGTGCTCGTGTGCGGTGGGGGAAGTCCGCGGTGGTGGGACCCGTGGCGTGGCTTCGTCCTCCTTTCCGGGTGTCCGCGCAGAAGGGACCGCTGACGGCGATGCAGATCCGGTTGACCGTCGTAGACCCACTGGGGCCGCCCTCGGAGCCGTGGGCGCGTGCCGCGAGTCGCGATGTGCTGGTCACCGCTCCCGCCGGCACGGCGCTCGCCTCGGTCGCCTCGGCCCTCGCGTCGGTCGTCGTGGGCGACGGGGGTTCGGCGCCGCCCGAGCGAGGCCGGGAGCGCGAGAGCGGCGGCGCGGTGGTGCTCTACGCGGGTGACCAGCGCCTCGACGCCCAGCGCTGCACCCTCGGCGAGCCGCCGCTGATCGACGGCGCGGTGCTCGCCCTCGGTACGCCCGCGGAGCCCGAACCCCACCCCGAGGCCGACGAGGTGGCGGCCCAGCTGCACGTGGTCGCGGGACCGGACGCGGGCGGGGTCCACCTCCTGCACGGCGGCCAGATCACCATCGGCCGCTCCGCCGACGCCGACGTCCCGCTGGACGACCCGGACGTCTCCCGGCTGCACTGCGCGGTCACGGTCTCGGAGGACGGCCGCATAGCGGTCGCGGACCTCAACTCCACGAACGGTACGACGTTGTCCGGCACCCGCCTCGGGACCCGCCCGGTCCGTCTCGCGCCGGGCGCGCTGCTGCGCATCGGCGAGTCGGCCCTGCGGCTGACACCGCCCGGGGACGCGGGCGCCCGCGTGGGCACGACCCCCGACGGCGAGGGCCACGTGCGCGTGAGCGTCGCCGAAGGACGCGCGAGGGCCGCGGGACGCCCGGCGGCGGAGCCGGGAAGCCCCGAGGGCGACGACCAGGACCCCCACGGAAGCCGGCTCTCCTCGCCGTCCCACGCGCGCGTGGGACGGCGGCACGGCGGCACGGCGAAACCGCCCTCCGGGGAGACCCATCACGCCTACGGTTCGGCGGGCTGGGCATCCTCGGATGCCTCCAGCCCGGCAGCCTCCAGCCCGGCAGCCTCCGACCCGGCGCAGGCCACGCAGCCGCTCGTTCCCGGACAGGGCCGGGCACCCCGGATCGAGAGCCGGAAGGCCACGGGTACGGCCGGTGACACCCATGGGGCCGGGTTCTCCGTACCGCGGCCGGTGTCCGGGGCAGCCCCGGTACCGCAGGCACGCCCGCACGACGAGGGCGCGGATGAGGCGGAGGCCTCGACCCCCAGCTCCGGACGCAAGGGAACGCCCCTCAGGGGGACGGATGTTCCGCAGGGTGTGCGCAGGCGCGGCGGCCTCTCCAAGTGGGCGCGGCGGCTGACCGGCGGGCGCGCGGAGCAGGAGACGACCGAGGGCGAGGTGTACGCCGACGAGGGGCCGGTGTCCGACCAGGCCGCCCCGGAGTTCGCGGACGCCCCGTCGCACGCACCGGAGCGCTGGCCCGACCCGGCGACGCTGCTGCTCACGGCCCTGGGCCCCGGCCCCCGGCTCTGGGAGCGCGGCCCGGGTCATCCGGAAGCGCTCACGGTCCGGCTGGGTACGGCGGACCGCGCGGCCCCCGACGGCTCGGGGCTGCTGCCCGCCGTACCGGTGACCGCCGGGCTGCGTGAGGTCGGGGCGCTGGGGCTGGCGGGGCCGCGCGCGCGGCTCGCGGGGCTGGCCCGCGCGGTGGTGGCCCAGCTGACGGCGCTGCACTCCCCGGAGGCCCTGGAAGTCGTCCTGATCAGCACGGACCGCGCGCGTACCCCCGAGGAGCGCACCGCCGAGTGGTCGTGGCTCGGCTGGCTCCCCCATCTGCGCCCCGGCCACGGCCAGGACTGCCGCCTCCTGCTCGCCTACGACCGCGAACAGGCCACGGCCCGCACCGACGAACTCCTGCGCCGCCTCGAGGACCACGACACGGAGGCGATGGCGCAGAGCCTCGCCTCCGGCGACGGAGAAGCGGACCCGGGCGACCGGGGCGCACCCCAGGGCGCGGCCAGGCGGCCTTCCTGGGCCCGGGACGACGACCCCGCCGAGTCGGCGGACGGTTTCGTGGGGCCGTACACCGTGGTCGTCGTGGACGGCGACCCGGGCGGCGCGGCGGTCCGGGAGGCCGTCGCGCGGCTGGCGCAGGAGGGACCCCGGGCCGGGATCCACGTCGTGTGCCTCGCGGAGACGGAGGCGGCGTCGCCCGCGTCTCCGGTGACGGAGACGTACGAGGCGGCGTGCGCGGCCTCACCGCCGTTCCGTGAGTGCGGGGCGGTGGCGCTGCTCAGCGGCGACGTGGCCACGGCCCTGCATGTGATGCGGGTGGCCCGGACGGGGGTGCCCGCGCCCGGCCGGGAGGGGTCCGGGTCCGGCCGGGAGGGGTCCCGGTCCGCCGACACCGACTTCGGCTTCGACTTCGACGACCCGGGCGAATCCGGTGACGGCTTCGGCGGTGCGACGGGCCGGACGACCGCCGGGAGCGCGGGCCTGGTCGGACAGGGCTCTGTCGCCGCCGTGGACGCGGTGTCCCTGGCGTGGGCCGAGCGGTTCGCGCGGGCGCTGGCTCCGCTGCGCACCGACGGTGCCACCGGGGGCCGGCAGCAGCGGGTCTCCGCGCCGTTGCCACAAGCGGCGCGGCTGCTCGACGAGTTGGGGCTGGCCCGGGCCACCCCGGCGTCCCTGATGGCCCGCTGGGCGGACGCCGCCGACGACACCGAGACGCTCGGCGGCCGTGCCTGGGCCGTACTCGGCGCCGGTCCGCGCGGCCCCGTAGGCGTGGACCTCGCGGCCGAGGGACCGCACCTGCTGATCGAGGGGCCGCCCGGCAGCGGGCGTACGGAGTTGCTGCGGGCGGTCGTCGCGTCGCTGGCCGCCGCCGAGCGGCCCGACCGGCTGGGCATCGTGCTGATGGACGGCCGGGACGGCACCGGTGGAAGCAGTGGCAGTGGTGGCGGGGCCACGCAGCACGGGGAGGGGCTGCGGGTGTGTACCGACCTTCCGCATGTCACCACTCACCTCACGGCCAACGACCCTGTCCGGATGCGGGAGTTCGCCCAGTCGCTGAGCGCCGAACTGAAACGGCGGGCCGAGTTGCTCGGTCGGGTCGGTTTCGCCGAGTGGCACACCGGGCGCGAACTGTCCGGCCGGATCGGGCCGCAGCGGTCCAAGTCCGGTTCGGGCACGCCCGGTTCGGTGAGCGCGGGCGCGGGTGCGGGAGAGGGCGCCGGGGATCTCGATTCGCCGCCCAGTTCGACGATGAGGTTGCGGCCGGCGGCGAGTCGGCGGCGTACGGAGATACCGCCACTGGCCCGGCTCGTGGTGGTCGTCGACGACCTGGACGCGTTGGTGTCGCCGCCGCTGGGGTCTCCGGGGCGGCCGTCGGCGGGGTCCGTGGTGCGGGCGTTGGAGGCGGTGGCCCGGGAGGGCGAGCGGCTCGGGGTGCATCTGGTGGCCGCGGCGGGCGTCGGCGGGCGCACCGCGGAGACGGAACTGGCCCGGGGGGCCGCGCTGCGGGCCGTCCTGGACGCGCCGGCGCCGGGGCCGGACGAACCCGCGGCCGGGCGGGGGCGGTTGAGCGGGGCGGACGGGAG
>NZ_LGDW01000069.1 GCF_001280005.1 Streptomyces sp. NRRL WC-3618
CCCCTTGGAGGGGCGGGCGTCGTCGACAGGGTGCGGGTGCGTCGTGGCTTGTCGCGCAGTTCCCCGCGCCCCTTGAGGGCGGCCGGGGGGGTGGTGGATGCGTCAACTTCCCTGTTCTGCACACTGGTTCGGTGGACGTGTCGTTCTCGCCTGTGGAAAGGAATGCCGACTCGTGGCTGCTGATCCCCTGTCCCTGACGCTGGCCAATCTGGTGCTGCGGCCCGCGTTGGGGTCCCGGCGTGATCCGGAGCGGGTGTTTGACCGGATCGTTGGCAAGGTGGGGTGGGAGGAAGGGGACGAGGCGTTTGTTGAGGGGTTTCGGTCGTTGCTCGGCGAGTGGGCGGCCGATGAGGAGTTGTCGCCGGTCGGCTGGCAGTCCGCTCGGACACACGTCCGTAGGCATCTCACCAACCGGGCCCGGATCCGGCGGCTGATCGCCGAGCACCCCGCCATCGCCCTCGAGCCCGTCGAGCGGCCGGTGTTCGTGGTGGGCCTCCCGCGCACCGCGACCACGCTCACGCACGGCGTGCTCTCCCTCTCCGACGAGCATCGCTGCCCCCGTCTGTGGGAGTTGCTCGCCCCGGGCCTCGAACCGTCGCCCCGGCAGCGGCAGCGGGCGGTCACGTCCGCGCGTCGGACCCTCGACGCCACGTACCGGCTCAGCCCGCGCTTCCGCGAGATCCACCCCATGACCGCCGAGGGGCCGGAGGAGTGCACGTTCCTCCTGCCGCACGCCCTGGTGCCGCTGTCGCAGGCCCGGCTGCCGGAGTACCACGCCCGGCAGTTCGAGCGGGACTTCGTCCCCGACTACCGTCATCTCAAGGAGTGCTTCCAGGTACTCCAGTACGGCCGGCCGCGGCGCCGCTGGATCCTCAAGTCGCCCATGCACACCGGGAATCTCGACGCCCTGCTCGAGGTGTTCCCCGACGCCACGCTCGTGTGGACCCATCGCGACCCGGCGACCGCCGTCGCCTCCTTCTGCAGCCTGGTCGAGTGCGGGATGGCTCTGTCCCGGCGCACGATCGACCTGCCCGCCCTCGGCGCCACCTGGCTCGACCTGCTGAGCCGCTCCGTACGGCGCGGACTCGCGGCCCGGGCCGGCCTCCCCGGCGGGGCGCTGGTGGACGTGCCCTACTCCTGGCTCGGCTCCGATCCGGCCACGGGCGCGCCGAAGCTCTACGACGCGGTGGGCGCCCGCTGGACCGAGGCCGACGCCGCCCGGCTCCCGACGGTCTCCACCCACCTCAGAGGCAGCCGCCCCCACCGCTACGACCTGGCCCGCTACGGCCTGACCAAGGCCGACGTCGACGCCGCCTTCGCCGACTACAACACGCTGCGGGCCGAGGTCGACCGCGCCTGAACAGCGCGGCCGTCTCCGTGCCGCGCCTGCGCACACCGCCTCAGCAGGCTCCGCCACCGCCCACCACGATCGCGACGGTGAGCAGCCGCAGCGGGCCCGGCGTGGACAGGGCGCCCAGCGTCTCCGTTTCTCGGTGCGGTTACCGCGGTCCCAGGTCGAGGGTGCGGTTCTCTCCGGCGACGAGGTCGAGCGTGTGTGAGCCGGTGGGGGTTCTGAGGTCGATCCGGTGGGTTCGGGTGGGGCGTACGACGGCTCGGCCGTGCCCCGGTCTCCAGTCGAGGTCGACCTCCGCGCCGAACCGCGTCCGTACGCCCCTAAGGCGGCCCGTGGGGCAGGTCATCGGGAGCGCGGGCAGGAGGACCAGCCGGTCTGGGGTCGACTGGACGAGCGCCTCGATGAGCACCGCCGGCAGGGCGTGGGCGGCGTCCGCGTTGTAGACGTTCCGGCCCGGGTAGTGGGCGCTCATCAGGGAGTCGTGGAAGAAGTCGCCGTCGACCACCTGGCCGAGGGCGCGGGTGACCCGTTCGCCGTCGCGGAGGCGGGCCGCGACCAGCGCGTGGTGCAGGTGTCCGTGAGCCGAGTCGTTCTCGCAGCCCCGCAGTTGGAGCGCCCGGTGTGCGGCGGCGGCCAGGTCGGGGGTGTCGTACGGGTTGATCTCGTCGAGCGGCCAGACGCCGTAGAGATGGCTGAGGTGCCGGTGGTCGTAGGTGTCGATCAGGCCGGGCCACGCCCATTCGGCGAGCGCTCCGTCGGCGTTGACGCGGTGTGGTGGCAGCCGGTCGGCCAACGCCCGCCAGCGGTCGGCCCGTTCGGGGTCGTCGGGGTGCTGGTCGGCGGCGGTGCGCAGGGCGTGCCGGGCCGCCGAGAGGTCCATCGCCGCGTTGACCGCGCCCCAGCTCCCGCCCGTGGGACGGTTCTCCGGCGAGTAGGAGGGGACGACGACAAGGTGCCCGTCGGCGTCGGTGCGGGTGAGGAAGTCCTCGTAGAACTCGGCGACTTCGGCGAGGAGGGCAGCGGTGCGCGGGTCGCGGACGCCCTCGGTGTCGTCGTGGTCGACGAGCGGCTTGAGCAGCCAGTCGGCGCCGGCTGTCCAGAGGTGGAGCGGGTACTCACGGGAGAAGTGGTACGCGAGTCCCGACTCGCCGTCGGTGTGCGTGGGCGCGACCACGCCCCGGGCGCCGAAGACCGTGCGGGCGTTGTCCCGCCAGTCATGTAGCTGACGGTGAATCAGGGAGGCGTGGGCTTCGGTGACTTCGGGGAGCGCGCCGGCCACCGCCGACGCGGTCTGCAGGTTGAGGTTGGCGTTGGTGGTGAACGCTCCGGACCACGCGGTGTTCCAGTCGCCGGTCCACAGGCCGACCAGCCGGGGCGGAAGCATTCCGCTGGCGGAGAGCAGGTGGTAGCGACCGGCGGCGAAGAGACGCTCCAGGAGAGCGGGACTCTTCGCGAGGGTGAGCAACTCGCTGCCGGGAAGCGCGCGTTCGGTGTCCTCGGCGGCAAGGTCGAGGGTGACGCGGTGGTAGGCGGTGCGGTGGAGGTGGGTGTGCCGGGCGAGGAGGCGGTCGTACGTCCGTTCGCCCGACCACGGCTCGTCGTCGGCCTGGGCCTCGTCGGCGTCCGCCAGCAGGTCCCGTAGGGCCCTGGCGTCGTCCGCCGTGTCCCGTTCGCCGGTGTGCCGGACGACCCGGGTCAGCAGCAGCACGGACTGCGCGCCCTCGGCACGGACGCCGGGCGGGACGAGGGTGGTGTCGCCGCCCGTGGGGACGACGAGGGTCACGCCGGTGTACGCGGAGTTGCTTGCAGGGTACCGGGCGCGGAGGGTGAGCAGGGCGCCCTCGGGTGTGCGCACCACGCTCTGGCCTACGCCCAGCCCGGGTGGGGCGTTCGGGAGCCGGTGGTCGAGGTCGATGTCGAGGGTGAGACCGGTGTCGCCGGTGACGTACTGGACGATGACGTCGTCCGCGCGGGACACGAAGACCCGGCTGCGCCACCCGGCGCACCCCGCCTCGACGACCCCGCTGGTGAAGTCGACGGACCGCCGGTAGTCCCGGGCCTCCCCCACCGGTGACCCGCCGCGCAGCCGCACCTGGAACGCCGGGTGGAAGGGCTGCACCCACTGCATGTCCCGTCCGTCGGTGAAGCTCTCGGCGGCCGTGGCGTCCCCGGCCAGCAACCGTTCCTGGAGAGCGGGCACCCGGTCCGCCAGTCGCGGCGGGCGGGCGTGCTCGCTGCCGTTCGGGCGGACGAGGGTGTGGTGCGTGACGACGACACGGTCACCGTCCGGGTCGCCGAGGACCAGGGCGCCATGGCGGCCGTTGCCGCTCAGGTAGCCGTCCTCCCAGCGAGCCGCCGGGCGGGGTTCCCAGGTTCCGTGGACGGGCGGTGCGGTCATGGTTTCAGTACCGCCACTCCGTACCGGCCCAGCGCGACCTCGTCCGAGACGACGGCGCCGGTCAGCAGGTCGCGGTGGACGCCGGGCACCTGGACGGTCACCGGTTCCGTGCCGTGATTGAGCACGAAGAGCAGCTCACCGCGCCGGACCGCCTCGATCCCGGCCGGCAGCGCGTCCAGCACCGGTCGGATGCCCGCGTCGGCGCCGATCCGGGTGAGGAGATCCCGCAGGGCGTCGGGCTCGGGGAGCGTGGAGAGGTACCAGGCGCGCCCCTTGCGCAGGACCGCCGGGAACCCGTCGAGTTCGCCGCCCTTGTACGGGGTGACCTCGTCGGCGTCGTCGGCCTCGAGCTCCTCGGACCACAAGTGCCCCCGGAAGCCGTCCACTTCGACGCTCTCACCCGGGGCCAGCGGCCACCACTCGTGCAGGGTGCGCAGCCCGAAGAGGCCGCGCAGCCGGGTGTCCATGCCGCCGGGCCGTACCCGGTCGTCCTCGTCGGCGACTCCGGTCAGGAAACCGCAGACGAGGGTGCCGCCGCCGCGTACGTAGGCGAGGAGGTTGTCGATCGCCGCATCCGTGAGCAGGTACAACTGCGGTACGACGACGAGCCGGTAGGCCGACAGGTCGTGCTCGGGGTGGGCGAAGTCCGTGGGGAGATTCGCCTCCCACAGGGCCCGGTGCCAGGCCCCCACGACCTGCGGATACTCGACCGCGGAGGAGAGCCGCCCCTCCTGGGCACCGCCCCACCAGGCGTGCCAGTCATGGAGGACCGCGATATCGCCGGACGTGTGACTGCCCGTCACATCATCGCCGATGAGGGCGAGTTCGGCACCGAGCCGCTTGACCTCCTGGAAGGTCCGACCGTGCTCGCCGGCGTGGCTGACCATGCCGGAGTGGAACTTCTCGGCGCCCTGCCGGGACTGCCGCCACTGGAAGTAGCAGACGGCGTCCGCGCCGCGCGCCACCGCCTGGAGCGACCAGAGGCGGTTGAGGCCGCGCGGCTTGGCGCAGTTGACACGCCGCCAGTTGACCGAACCAGTCGCCTGTTCCATCAGCATCCATGGTCCGCGTGCCTGCGAACGCGTCATGTCCTGTACGAGTGCGCCCTGTTGGGCTCCGAACGGGTCGTCCGAGTCGGAGTAGATGTCGACGGAGACGACGTCCTCCTCCTCGGCCCAGCGCCAGGCGTCCTGGCCCACCCATATCGGCATGAAGTTGGTGGTGACGGGGATGTGCGGGGTGTGGCGGCGGACGATGTCGCGTTCCGCGATATAGCACTCCAGGAGCGCGTCCGAGGTGAACCGTTTGAAGTCGAGCACCTGGGTCGGGTTGCGCATGTAGTGCGCGAGGCGCGGCGGCAGGATCTCGTCCCAGTCGCCGTACCCCTGGCTCCAGAACGTCGTCCCCCATGCCTCGTTGACCGCGTCCAGGGTGCCGTACCTGTTCTGGAGCCAGCGGCGGAACGCGGCGGCCGACTCGTCGCCCCAGTCGTAGGTGCAGTACTCGTTGTTGATGTGCCACATGGTGAGGGCGGGGTGGCCGCCGTAGCGGGCGGCCAGGTCCTCGGTGATGGCGGCGGCGTAGCGGCGGTAGACGGCGCTGGAGTGCGAGAAGTGCTGGCGCCCGCCCCACCACTCGGTCCGCCCGTCCTCGGCCACGGGCAGCGTCTCCGGGTGCAGCCGGCCCATCCAGGGCGGCGGCGAGGAGGTGGGCGTGGCGAGAACGACGCCGATGCCATGGCCGTGCATCAGGTCCATCAGCCGGTCCAGCCAGCCGAACTCCCTTGCCCCTGGCCGGGGTTCGAGCTTCGCCCAGGAGAAGACGCCGAGCGTGACGGAGTTGACGCCGGCGTCCTTCATCAGCCGGACGTCCTCGTGCCAGGTCTCCTCGGGCCACTGCTCGGGGTTGTAGTCACCGCCGAAGAGGATGCGCCCCCGGGTGGCGTCGCCGAGCCCCGGCATCAGACCGGCTCCCCGTACTGGATGCCCCGCCCGTTGGTGCCGAGGTAGACGCGGCCGTGGATCCGCGGATCGCCGGTGATCACCTTGCCGGTCCAGCCCCACTGATGGGCGTCGTCATTGATCCGCGTCCAGGTCTTCGCCTCGTCGTCGGAGCGGTGGACGGCGTTGCCGGTGCCGGTGCCCGTGGCGCCGACCAGGTAGACGGCCGGGTAGGCCGCGCCCTTGGCCGCGCGGCCGAAGCCGAGCGTGTGCGACGCCGAGCAGCCGGCGACCTTGGTGAAGGTGACGCCTCCGTCGGTGGACCGGTACAGCCCGTTCGTCTTGCCGCTCACCCACAGGTCACCGACGCGTCCGGGCGCCGCGATCAGCCCGAACTCGTTGTCACCGGAAGGGAGTCCGCCTGCCCTGGCGGTGAACGAGAGGCCGCTGTCGACGCTGGCGTACAGCGTTCCGGTGTCCGTGTCGTAGGCGTAGAAGCGCTTCGGGTCGGCCGGGTCGGCGACCGGTGTGGCGCCCTTGGGGAGGGAGGAGATCTCGGACCAGGTCGTGCCGTTGTCCGTGGAGCGGTGGACCGGGTACTTCGTGCCGTCCCAGTGGGCGAAGGTCCACACCAGCACGCTGCCGTCGGTGTTGGTGGCGATCGGCCCCGACGCGTCCTTGGCGACGGCGGGCTGGGTGGCGAAGGGCGCCCAGCTGCGCCCGCCGTCGTTCGAGAAGGCCCCGTTGCCGCTGTCTCCCGCCCCTGTGCGGACGACGTACGACGGCTTGGCCGCCGCCTGGGCGAGTCCCGTCGCCGACCCGAACACCGGGTTCGAGGCCATGCCGCGCGACGGGGACGCCGTGAGCCGCTCGTGGTACATCACGCCGATGTCCCCGAGCCCGCTGAGCAGGTGCGCTTCCCCGACCGGGGGGGAGATCAGCTGGCGCACGGACGCCTCCTCCAGGCCGCGGATCTGCGGGGCCCAGTGCTTGAGGTCGCGGGTGCCGTAGAGGGTCGCGCCGGTCCCGTACACGATGTGCCGGGAGTCGTGGGGGTCGAGGGCGAGTGCCTGGATCCACCAGCCGAACTTCGGCTTGTCCTTGCCCCACTTGAGGAAGGGGGTCTCGGACACGTCGAACACGGCGCTGTCCTTGAGGGACTTCCAGGTACGGCCGCCGTCCGTGGAGCGGAACACCGTGTCCGTCTCGGCCCAGCGGTTGTTGGTCGAGGCGACGAGGGTGCCGGGCCGGCAGGCGTCGACGGCGACTCCGCCGTAGGCGAAGGTGTCGGCGGAGCCGTCGGAGGCGGTACCGCCGGGCTTGACGGGGGTCACGTCCGTCCAACGGCCGGTCGTGGTGCGCAGCTTGTGGACGCTGCCGTCCGACTGGCCGTTGGGGCCTGGCCCGTTGCCGTACGTCACGTACAGGTCGTGGGTGTGCCTGTCGTAGGCGGCGCGGATCGGGACCTTGGCGGAGGTGGCGCCGACGGGCCGGCCGGGCACGGCTTCCCAGGTTCTGCCGTCGGAGGTGCGGTACAGGTTGGCCGTGGCGGCGGTTCCGTCGCCGTCGCCCCACCCGGCGTAGACACTGCGGCCGGCCGCGACCAGGAAGGTGACGCCCTGGCCGGTCGGGCTCGGGGCGGCCGGGAAGGTGCTCGCGGGTGCCCAGGTGGCGCCTCGGTCGGTGGACCGGAGCAGACCGTCGTGCCGGGTGCCCAGCCACAGGGTGTCACTGTCCCGCGGGTCGACGAGCAGCCGTTCGCCGGTGCCCCGCCCGTCCTCGTTGCCCCCGAGCTGCACGGTCAGGTCGGTGCGTGCCCAGGTCGCCCCCCGGTCCTCGGACCGCAGGACGGCGCCGTTCCCGGCCCACGGCTGGGCGTAGGTGCCGAGGGCGAGGTAGACGCGGTCGCGGTGGACGGGGTCGACGGCGATCGCCTCCACCCCGGTCAGGTTCCAGTCGTCCCACCCGAGGTGGTCGGTGAGGGCGGTCCAGCGGGCGGCGCGGTCGTCCCAGCGGTAGGCGCCGCCGATGTCGGTGCGGGCGTAGGCGAGTCCTCGTACGGACGGGTGGAAGAGGACTCCGGTGACGAATCCGGTGCCGCCGATGACGGCGGTGCGCCAGCGGTAGGAGGGTGCCGTCGCGGGAGTGGAGGCCGCCTGGGCCGCCGTAGCGGACAACGGCACGGCGGAGACCGCGGCGGCGGCGACGGTACCGGCGAGAACAGCACGCCTGCTCGGAGGGGACGAAGACATGACTTACCTCGATCTTGAAGAAAGGGGGAGGAAGAGGCGCCTTCGTTGCGGGCGCGCGGAATCGCGCGACAGGCCACAGCGCCCGGGCGGTCACCGACGGACCGCACGAGGCACCCCAGGTCGCGAAACCTGACCGTCAGCCCTTGACTGCCCCGGTCAACATGCCCTTCTTGAAGTGCCGCTGGACGAACGGAGACGCCACCGCGACCGGGATCAACGCGAGGACCATCACGGCCATCTGCAGCCCCAGTGCCGACAACTGGCCGGTGTGGACCGCCTGTTGTAGCCCGGTGGGCGCGGAGGTGTTCTTCTGGACCAGCTGGATGAGCACGTTCTGCAGTGGCAGCATCTCCTGATCGCTCAGGTAGATGGAGGCGTTGAACCAGGCACTCCAGTAACCGACCGCGTAGAAGAGGGAGATGACGGCCAGCACCGCCCGGGACAGCGGCATGATGATGGTCAGCAGGATCCGCACGTCCCCCGCCCCGTCGATCCGCGCGGACTCGGTGAGCTCGGGCGAGATCCCCATGAAGAAGGCCCGCAGGACGAGGATGTTGAAGACGCTGACCGCACTGGGCAGCACCAGCGACAGATAGGTCTCGGTGAGCCCCAGCGACTGCACCAGAAGGTACGTCGGGATGAGGCCGGCCCCGAAGAACATGGTCGCCATCATGGTCAGCAGGAAGAACCGGTGGCCGAGGCTGCCCGGCCGGGACAGTCCGTAGGCCGCGCCCACCGACACCGCCATCGAGAACAGTGTGCCGAACAGCGTGACCCCGACCGAGATCATGATCGCCCGGCTGACCTGGCCGCCGCTGAGCAGCTCCGTGTAGTTGATGAAGGTGATGCCCTCGGGGATCACGACGAGGCCGCCCACCCGGTCGATCACCGACTTCGGGGAGAGGCTGGTGACGATCACGATCCACAGCGGGCCGAGCACACCCAGACAGCACAGGGCGAGGAAGCCGCTCTTGGCGGTGAGACCGATCTTGCTCGCCGGCTCCTCCCACACGGGGCGGGCGGGAGCCCTGAGGCTGCGGACGAGCTGCGTGTTGAGGCTCACTTCTTGTACACCCCCTGCTCGCCGAGCAGATGGGCGAACTTGTTCGCGGCCAGGACGAGACACACTCCGATGGCTCCCTTGACGAGGCCGACCGCCGCCGCATAGCTGAAGTCGCCGTTCTGGATACCCATGTTCCACACGTAGGTGTCGAGGACCTCGCTGGCCCCCACACCGACCGCGTCCCGCTGGAGCAGGAACTGCTCGAATCCGACGCTCAGCGCGTCGCCCACCCGCAGGACCAGCAGCAGTGCGATCACCGGGCGCAGCGCGGGCAGTGTCACGTGCCACATGCGGCGCCAGCGGCCCGCGCCGTCCATGGCGGCGGCCTCATAGAGGTCGGTGCTGACGGCGGCCAGCGCGGCGAGGAAGACGATGATCCCCCAGCCGGCGTCCTTCCAGACGGCCTGCGCGGTGACCAGGTACTTGAAGAGGTCCGCGTTGGTCATCAGGTCGAAGCCGGTCCACCCGTGCTTCTCCAGGGTCTGGGCGATGATGCCCGCGCCGCCGAAGATCTGCTGGAAGACGGTGACCACGAGGACCCACGAGAAGAAGTGCGGCAGGTACATGATCGCCTGCGCCACGGCCCTCACCCGGGGCCGGATCACGCTGTTGATGAGCAGCGCGAGGGCGATGGGGATCGGGAAGAACAACACCAGCTGAAGCCCGAACAGGAGGATCGTGTTCTTGACGGCGCTCCAGAACAACGGGTCGTCCATCATCCGCGAGAACTGCTCCACGCCCACCCAGGGACTGTGGAAGATCGCGGTGATGCCGTTGCTGGAGACGTACGGGTCGTAGTCCTGGAAGGCGACGACGTTGCCGAGCAACGGAACGTAGTTGAAGAGGACGAGCAGGAGGATGACGGGCAGCGTCATCAGGACGAGTGTGCGGTCGCGGCGCAGCCGGACCCGCCATGGGACCTTGCTCTCCCTGGCCGCCCTGCGCGTCCTGCGCGCCGCCCGTCCCGTCGCGGTCGCCGCGGCGACCGCGGCCGTCGGTTCCTCGACGGCCGCGACGGAACGAGTCCCGTCGGGCCTGCTCCCAGCCGTGAGAGACATCAGTTTCCGCTGCCGTTCTGGTCGATGAGCTGCTTGTACCAGTCGCGCAGCTTGTCGCCGCCGGAGGACTTCCAGGTGGAGATGGCCGCCTGCACCTCCGACATCTTGCGGTTTCCGCGCACGTAGTCGAGCTCCAGCTGCTCGAACTGGCTGGAGAGGTTCGCGTAGCGGGTCGGCTCGACGATGTTCATGCCGTACGTGGACGTCTTCTTCATGAAGGCGCCCATCCGCTGCTGCCACTCGACCTGCTTGCGGGCGATGTCCGGGAAGTCGGGGTGGGCGTAGTACGGGGCCGGCGCGGACAGCATCCCCCAGGTGTTGGTCACCTCGGAGTTGCCCAGGTCGTTCTTGACCGGAACGCCGTCCTTGACCGTGTAGTGGGTGCCCTCGATGCCGTAGTCGACGAGCATCCGCTCCTTGGTGCCGTAGGGCGCGGCCGAGAAGTCGGCGGCCGCCAGCGCGTTCTCGACCGTCGTCTTCGAGGCGCCCTTGCGGATCAGCGACCAGATGCCGGCGGGCTGGGCCGCCCACAGCTTCGGGTCGCCGCCGTCCGCGCCGAAGATGTCCATGCCCTCGATGATGAACTCCGGGTTGGACTGGGCCTGTTCGGCGGTCTTCACGTACCAGGCGGAGGTGTCGCTGTTGAAGACCAGGATCTGTCCGGAGGTGAAGCGCTGGCTGGGGTCGCCCGAGCGTGCCCGGTCGTCGGGGTGGACCACTCCCGCGTCGAAGAGCTTGCGGGTCCACTCCAGGGCCTCCAGATACGCTGGATCCTCGATGCGGTACGTCAGCTTGCCGTCGTCACCGATGTTCCAGCCGAGCGACCCGGACGGGCGGACACCGAAGATGCCCCCCGAGCTCCAGCTCATGTCGCCGCAGGCCCACACCTTGGCCTTGGCGCTGGTGGCCTCCTTGGCCCAGCTGAGGAACTCGGCGGCCGACTTGGGTACCTCGTAGCCCTTCTTGTCGAAGATGTCCTTGCGGTAGTAGGGCACGATGGAGGACGCGGGGGCGGAGGGCATCGGGATGCCGCGCAGCGCGCCGCCGAAGATGCCCATGCGCCAGGCGTCGGAGGGGATCGCGGCCAGGTTCGGGTACTTCTTGACCTTGTCGCCCGCCAGGTAGGGGCCGAGGTCCATGAACTTCGCGGTGACGGCGTTCGCGATCTTGCCGACGAGTTCCCAGCCGGGCACGACCACCATGTCGGGTATGGAGCTGGAGGCGAGGACGGCGCCGAGCTTCTGGCCGTAGGTGTTGCCGTCCTGGTTCTGCCAGGTGATCTTGGTGCCCGCAGCGGCGTCGAGACCTTTGTAGTAGGCGCATCCGGCCTTCGGCGGGGTGCCCCAGAACGGGGACATGATCTTGAAGGGGGCGCCGGTGCCGAGCTTGTCCGGGACCGAGGCGGCCAGGGCCGCGAGCTCGACCTTGCCGGTGAAGCCGGCCGCCGAACCGTTCTTCGACGGAATGTCCGGCTGGGCGACCGTGCTGGCGACGTAGGTCGGGAGCAGCTTCTCGGCGGCCTTGCCCGAGGTGGTCCCGTCGCGCGATCCGCTGTCCGAGCCGCCACAGGCGGAGAGCAGCGGCATCCCGCCGGCCACCGCTGCGGTGACCACCGCGGTGGAGGCGAGGAAGCTTCTCCGGCTGGGAGCGGAGGAGGCGGAAGCGGCGTTCGGCGTCATTGCGTCAACCCTTCATGGCGCACCAGGACACCCGGCGGTGGAGCCGTCGGCTGCGGTGTCTTGAGTGGATTCGGCTGAGCTGAAGCGTTTCTCCGACCGTGCAACGTTTTTCGTAGTCGAAGCGCTTCGATGTTGCTGCGAGGTTAAGTGAACACTTGTGGGTGCACAAGGGTCGGTTCCAAGATTCCTCCACGGTGCGAAGCCCCCTGCAACGGCCCGAACCGCCCGCACACACGGCCTGACATCACAGGCAGAAAACGGGGTTGTTGCACCTGGGTCTCTTGACACCCGCCCCACATCGAATGAGCATCGAAGCGCTTCGAATGTGCCGAGCCGCTCCAGCGCAAAGGGATCCCCACGTGACCGCACAAACGCCGCCTTCGCCGCCATTCCGCGATCCGCAGGTGCCGACCGCGAAGCGCATCGACGACCTGCTCGCGCGTCTCAGCCTCGACGAACGGATCGCGTTCCTGCACCAGTACGCGCCCGCCGTCGAGCGCCTCGGCGTCGCGGCTTTCCGCACCGGTCAGGAGGCGCTGCACGGGGTCGCCTGGATGGGCCCGGCGACCGTGTTCCCGCAGGCGGTCGGCCTCGGCGCGACGTGGAACGAGGAGCTCGTGCACCGCGTCGGCGAGGCGGTGTCCAAGGAGGTCCGGGCGCTGCGCACGCGGGACGACCGCGTCGGCCTCAACGTCTGGGCGCCCACGGTCAACCTGCTGCGCCACCCCCTGTGGGGCCGCAACGAGGAGGGCTACTCGGAGGATCCGAAGCTGACCTCGGCGATCGCCACCGCGTACACCCGCGGCCTGCGCGGCGACCACCCCGCCTACTGGCGTACGGCCCCGGTCCTCAAGCACTGGCTGGCCCACAACAACGAGACCGGCAGGGACGTCACGTCCTCCTCGGTCCGCCCGCGCGTCCTGCACGAATACGACCTGCGCGCCTTCCGCGAGACGGTCGAGGCGGGCGCGGTGGCGGGTGTGATGCCCGCGTACAACCTGGTCAACGGCCGCCCCAACCACGTCTCGCCGTACCTGAAGGAGCACTTGCGCGCCTGGACGGACGACGACCTGCTGGTCTGCTCGGACGCCACCGCGCCCTCCAACCTGGTCGATTCGGAGCACTACTTCGACACCCACGAGGAGGCGACGGCCGCCTCGCTGATCGCCGGCGTGGACAGCTTCACCGACCACGGCACGGACAGCTCGAAGATCATCGCCCGCGTCCAGGGCGCCCTGTCCCAGGGCCTGCTGACGGAGGAGGACATCGACACGGCGGTCCGCCGCCAGCTCTCGGTCCGCTTCCGCCTGGGCGAGTTCGACCCGCAGTACGACCCGTACGCCGACACCTCGGACTTCGACACCCCTGCCCACCGCGCCCTGGCCCAGGAGGCCGCGGAACAGGCGATCGTCCTGCTGAAGAACGACGACGGCACGCTCCCGCTGACCCCCGGCACCCGGGTGGCGGTCGTCGGTCTGCTCGCCGACGAGTGCAAGGCCGACTGGTACAGCGGCACCTTCCTCCACCGCTCGACACCGCTGGAGGCCCTGCGCGAGCGCTTCGGCACCGAGCACGTCGAGTTCGCCGAGGGGGCGGACCGGGTACGGCTGCGCACGTCGGCCGGTACGTTCCTGCACGCACCGGCCGCCGAGGACGCGCCCGACGTGGTCCGGGGCGCCGAGGGCGCCCTCGATCCGGCCCTCCTCGCCGGCCGCACCGACCTGCCCGCGCTCACCGCGGACGCCGAGGGCACCGAGTTCGCGCTGGTCGACTGGGGCGAGGGGCTCCTGACGCTGCGGGCGCCCGACGGCCGGTACCTGTCGGTCGCGGAGGACGGCTACGTACGGGCGTCGGCGGACCAGCCGGGCGGCTGGGTCGTCCAGGAGACGTTCCGCCTGGAGCCCCACGGGTCCGACGGGTCCGACGGGTCGCACGAAGAACGTCACCTCCTCAGGCATGTCGGTACGGGTCGCCACGTCTCTGTCGCCGCCGACGGCGTGAAGGTTGCCGACGAGAACGAGACGTCTCCGGAGATCTTCGAACTGATCCTCGCCGAACGTGGTGAGGAATCGGTGAAGAGTGCGGCCGCCCGGGCGGACGTGGTCGTAATGGTCGCGGGCAACGACCCGCACATCAACGGCCGCGAGACCGAGGACCGCACGACCCTGCGCCTCCCCGCCCACCAGCGGCGCCTGCTGGACGCGGCCCGCGCGGCGAACCCCCGAACAGTCCTCGTCCTGGTCTCGGCGTACCCGTACGCGGTCGACGTCACCGACCTCCCGGCGGCCCTGTGGACCGCGCACGGCGGACAGGCGGCGGGCACGGCACTGGCCCGCGTCCTGGCAGGCGACGTCTCCCCGGCGGGCCGCCTCCCACAGACCTGGTACGCCGACGACGCCGACCTTCCCGACCTGCTGGACTACGACATCATCGGCTCCCGGCAGACGTACCTCTACTTCGAGGGCACACCCCTGTTCCCCTTCGGCCACGGTCTGTCGTACGCGTCGTTCGCGTACGCCGACCTGACGGCCGAGGCGGCGGACGACGAGACACTTCGGGTGTCGTTCACCGTCACCAACACCGGGGACGTCACGGCGGACGAAGTGGCGCAGCTGTACACGAGGGCGCCCGAGTCGCAGGTCGTCCGCCCGCGCAGGGAACTGCTGGCCCACCGCCGCGTCACCCTGTCCCCCGGGGCATCGGCCACCGTCTCCTTCGAACTCCCGCTCAGCTGCCTGGAGTTCTGGGACGTGGCGACCGGCGGCCGACGCCTCGCACCGGGGGCGTACGGCCTCCTGGTGGGCGCGTCGAGCGAGGACATCCGCGCGCGTACGACGGTCCAGCTGACCGGCACCCCGGCCACGCCGCGCCCCGTACGCCAACTGGGCCTGTCGGCAGCCGACTTCGACGAGCAGCGCGGTGCCGAGATCGTCGACCTCACGAAGATGTCGGGCGACGCGGTGACGCCGGCGGGCGGCAATGAGGCCGAACTGCTCTACCGGGACTGCGACTTCGGATCGGGCGTCACCGCGATCACGGTCGAGGTCGCGGGCAAGGGAGTGGTCGAGGTCGTCCTGGACGGCGAGGCGGAGGCGGCGGCAGAACTGACTCCGACGCCGACCGCGGGGCCGTACGACTACACGACGGTCCGAGCCTCGCTCACCGCCGACGGCGGTGTCCATGACGTGCGCCTCAGGCTGCGCGGCCCGCTGAGGCTGGCGCGCGTCGGCTTCTCCGGCTGAGGGTCCGGAGCGGTCGGCACAGAGAAAGGGTCCGGCACCGGAAGGCATCGGTGCCGGACCCTTTCGGCGACGGCGCATGCGCGTCATCGCCCACTTTACGTGAAAACGATTCCCATTAGCTAGAGGGCGAGACCCGTCAGGACGAGGACGCGCTCGTACGTGTAGTCGTCCATCGCGAACCTGACGCCCTCGCGGCCGACCCCGGACTGCTTGGCGCCGCCGTACGGCATCTGGTCGGCGCGGTACGACGGCACGTCGCCGATGACGACACCGCCGACCTCCAGGGCACGGTGGGCCCGGAAGGCGGCCTGGAGGTCGTGCGTGAACACGCCTGCCTGGAGGCCGTACTTGGAGTCGTTGGCGGCTGCGAAGGCCTCGGCCTCGCCGTCCACCTTCCGCACGGTGAGGACCGGTCCGAAGACCTCCTCGCAGGAGATCGTGACATCGGCGGGTACGTCGGTGAGGACGGTCGGCGCGTACGAGGCACCGTCCCGCTTGCCGCCGGCCAGGAGGCTGGCCCCCGCTTGTACGGCCTCCTCGACCCACGCCTCGACCCGCTTGGCGGCGTCCTCGCTGACCAGCGGCCCGACATCGGTGGCACCGTCGGCCGGGTCGCCGGTCACCTGGGCCTCGACGGCGGCGACGATACGGGGCAGCAGCCGGTCGTACACGGCGGCGTCCGCGATCACCCGCTGCACGGAGATGCAGGACTGGCCGCCCTGGTAGTTGGAGAACGTGGCGATCCGGGTCGCCGCCCAGTCGAGGTCGGCGTCGGAGGCGTAGTCACCGAGGACGACCGCCGCGCCGTTGCCGCCCAGTTCCAGGGTGCAGTGCTTGCGCGGCACGGAGTCCATGATCGCGTAGCCGACCTGCTCCGACCCGGTGAACGAGATCACGGGCAGCCGCGGGTCCTGTACGAGGGCGGGCATGCGGTCGTTGGCGACCGGGAGGACGCTCCAGGAACCGGCGGGCAGGTCGGTCTCGGCGAGGAGTTCGCCGATGACGAGGCCGGAGAGGGGGGTGGCCGGGGCCGGCTTCAGGATGATGGGGGCGCCCGCCGCGATCGCCGGGGCGATCTTGTGGGCGCAGAGGTTCAGGGGGAAGTTGAAGGGCGCGATGCCGAGGACGACGCCCTTGGGGAAGCGCCGGGTGAGGGCGAGGCGGCCCTGACCGCCGAGGTCGGTGTCGAGGCGCTGCGCCTCGCCGCCGTTGAAGCGCCGGGCCTCCTCGGCGGCGAACCGGAACACGGAGACGGCTCGGCCGACCTCGCCGCGGGCCCACTTGATCGGCTTGCCGTTCTCGGCGGAGATGAGCTGGGCGATCTCCTCCGTGCGCTCGACGAGACGCCGGCTGACGTGGTCGAGAGCGGCGGCGCGGACGTGGGCCGGGGTGGCGGCGAACTCGTCCCGGACGGCGTACGCGGCGGCGACGGCTTCCTCGACCTGGGCCTCGGTCGGCACGCCGACCTTGCCCACGAGGTGTCCGTCCCAGGGGGAGGTGACATCGAAGGAGGTCTCGCCGGTGGCCTGACGGCCGGCGAGCCAGAAGGCGTGGGTGACAGGAGGCGTGGAGGTCATGGGTACACGGTAGGGCGGGGCGGGCGGGGGGTTGTTTGTCCGGGGTGGAGTGGTGG
>NZ_LGDW01000070.1 GCF_001280005.1 Streptomyces sp. NRRL WC-3618
TGAGAGCGCCTGTCAGGTCGTACGGGATATGGGGTGCCCGGCGGTCCGTCGCGACGATCGTGCAGTGCCGGGACTCCAGTTCCGCCACCAGGTTGGCCAGCGGCATCAGATGGAGGTGGCGGGGCTGGGCGTACCAGGGCCACCACTTGCCGAGGAGCGTGCCGAACGCGCAGTGCGGGTCCGGGACCTCGATCAGGAGGTGGCCGCCGGGGCGCAGGGCCGTCAGGGCGGCGCGGAGTTCCTCGCGGGGGTCCGGGGTGTGTTCCAGGTGGTGGAACATGCTGACGACGTCGTAACGGGCGCGCAGCCGGTTGACGATCTCCCTGTCGGTGAGGCTGCCCCGGTGGGCCTCCTCGATGTGGCCGGAGGCGCGGGCCTTCTGGACCCGGCGGGTGGTGTCCACCCCGTCGAAGGCCGTGTACGGGAAATAGCGTTTCGCCGCTGCCGGGAAGGCACCCACGCCGGTCCCCACGTCGAGCCAGCTCTCCGGCTCCGGGAAGGGGAGCATCGCGCGGGCCGCCGCGCGGTGGCGGCGGGGTGGGACCGGGTGGGGGGCCTCGGGCAGGTCCCGGTGGTGGAAGGCGAGGCCCTCGGCGGTGAGGCGGGGGGTCTGGAAGGCGTGGGCGCAGTCGCGGCACTCGTCGACGACGAACGTGCCCGGCCCGCGCCGCCCGCGCTGTCGGAGGTCCGGTGCGCGCAGGCGGGTGCGCAGCCTCCTGGAGCCGCACCAGGGGCAGTCCTCCCGGCGTGGCTCGTGGAACCCGTCGGTCCCGGTCTCCTGTGGGGCGGTCGCCTTGGGGGCGGCGGGCATGGGCGGCTCCTGCCGAGGAGGTGCTACGACATTGCGTACCAAAACGTTACGTACGGGATCGCGATCACGGGCGCAATGACATGGCTCCCACGTGACGGCACCCTGTTCGATCTCTGCCGGTACTGTTCGGCGAATGAGCTCGCTTAATCTCGACGACTTCACCGATCTGATCGAGCGCCCCGACGGCGGCGTCCGCCGCGACGCGGAGGCGCGCCGGGAGCGCCAGATCGTGCCGCCCGGGTCGCTCGGGCGCCTGGACGACCTGGGTGAGTGGCTGGCCGCGGCGCAGTCCTCCGTACCGGTACGGCCGGTCGAGCGGCCGCGTGTCGTGCTGTTCGCGGGGGATCACGGGATCGCGTCGCTGGGTGTGTCGGCGCGGCCCGCCGGCAGTGCCGAGCGGTCCGTGCGGGCCGTCCTGGACGGCTCCAGCCCCGTCGCCGTGCTCGCCCGGCGGCTCGGTGTGCCCGTCCGGGTCGTCGACATGGCGCTGGACTGCGACCCGGACGCGCTGCCCGACTCGGTCGCGGGGCACCGGACGCGGCGCGGCAGCGGGCGGATCGACGTCGAGGACGCGCTGACCGTGGAGGAGGCGGAGGCCGCCTTCCTGGCGGGGGTCGCCGTGGCCGACGAGGAGGCCGACTCCGGTACGGATCTGGTGGTGCTCGGCGATGTGAGCGTGGGCGGGACCACGGCCGCGTCGGTCCTGGTGGCCGCGTTGTGCGGGACGGACGCGTCCGTCGTCACCGGGCGGGGCGGGCTGCCGATCGACGACCTGGCGTGGATGCGCAAGTGCGCCGCGATCCGGGACGCGCTGCGCCGTGCCCGGCCGGTGCTCGGGGACCAGTTGCAGTTGTTGGCGACGGTGGGCGGCGCGGACCTCGCCGCGATGACCGGGTTCCTGCTGCAGAGCGCGGTGCGCAAGATGCCGGTGATCCTGGACGGCGTGGTGTCGGCCGCCTGTGCGCTGGTCGCGCAGCGGGTCGCCTTCCGGGCGCCGGACTGGTGGCTCGCCGGGCACAACAGCGGGGAGCCGGCCCAGGCGAAGGCGCTGGACCGGATGGCGCTGGAGCCGCTGCTCGACCATGGGGTGACCGTGGGTGAGGGCGCCGGCGCGCTGCTGGCCCTGCCGCTGGTCCAGGCCGCGGCGGCCCTGGCGGCGGAGCTGCCGGAGGTGTCCGGGACGGCGGAAACGGTGAACGCGAAAGAGGCCGACGAGGCGGCTCCGGTGGCCGAGGAGGAGACCCCGGGAGCAGCGGCGGCCGGCGGGACAGAGGCCCTCTGACCGGCGAGGCACAGGGGGCCTGCCGTGCGATGCGCCCCCTATGATCGCTCCCCATGGGAGATGCCCGGCTCACGCCGAACCATCAGCGACGTGCCAGTACCAAAGCCTCGCGGCGCGCCGGCGAGTTCGCCGTCTGGTACCTGCGGGTCGTCACCTTCGTCAATCTCCTCAGCGCGGTGTGGGTCTCTTTCGGGAACGACGTACGGCGGCACAACGAGGAGAACTTCTTCACCCCGTACCTGCTGACCGCCGGCTTCGCCTCCGGGGTGTTCACGATGTTCCTCGCGGTCACCATGCGGCGGCGCAAACGGGCCGCCTGGATCCTGAACATCGTGATCAGCTCGCTGTTCCTGCTGCTGTTCACGTTCGCCATGCTCTTCGCGGACATCCGGCAGCACGCGCAGAACTGGGTCTCGCTCATCCTGACCGCCGCTTTCGTCGCCTCACTCGTCGTGGGGCGGCGGGAGTTCTACGCCAAGGGCGACCGGTCCAACCCGCGGCTCGCCGCCGCCGTCGCGGTCGGCGGTCTGCTCGTCTCCTCGCTCTTCGCCGCGCTCCTGGTCACCGTCGCCAACGAGGCGCACGACAGCCACCGTTCGACGTTTCTGGAGCGCTGGGGCTACGGCACGATGCGGCTGATCTCCGTCGCCGCCGACGACTCCGGCTTCGCCGGGATCTCCACGCCCAACTGGGTCGACATCGTCATCAACGTCATCAGTACGGTGCTGATCCTCGCCGTCCTGTACGCCGCCTTCCGCTCCCGTCGCGCCGTCGACCCGCTCACCGAGGACGACGAGGCCCGGCTGCGCGCCCTCCTCGACCGCAACGGCGACCGCGACTCCCTCGGCTACTTCGCGCTGCGCCGCGAGAAGAGCGTCGTCTGGTCGCCGACCGGCAAGGCCGCCGTCGCCTACCGCGTCGTGGGCGGGGTCTCCCTGGCCGCCGGTGACCCGATCGGCGACCCGGAGGCCTGGCCCGGCGCCATCGACCCGTGGCTCGCCGAGGCCCGCGCCCACGGCTGGATCCCGGCCGTGATGGGGGCGAGCGAAGAGGCCGGGACGGTGTACGCGCGGCACGGCCTCGACGCCCTGGAACTCGGCGACGAGGCCCTGGTGGAGACCGCCGAGTTCACGCTGGAGGGGCGGGCGATGCGGACCGTCCGGCAGGCCTACAACCGGGTCAAGCGGGCCGGGTACACCGTGCGTATCCGCCGCCACGCGGACATCCCGGCCGACGAGATGGCGCACCTCCTGCAGCGCGCCGACGACTGGCGGGACGGCGCCACCGAGCGCGGGTTCAGCATGGCGCTCGGGCGGCTCGGCGACCCGGCCGACGGGCAGTGCGTGATGCTCGAGTGCATGGACAGCCGCGCGGGAGGAGCCGGAGAGGGGGGAGAGCTGAAGGCGCTGCTCTCCTTCGTGCCGTGGGGGCCGCGCGGGCTGTCGCTCGACCTCATGCGGCGCGACCGTGACGCCGACAACGGGCTGATGGAGTTCATGGTGATCGAACTCCTCCAGCGTGCCCAGGAGATCAAGATCACTCAGGTCTCACTCAACTTCGCGATGTTCCGTTCCGTCTTCGAACGCGGTGGGCGTATCGGCGCGGGGCCGGTACTGAGGCTGTGGCGCTCGTTGCTCAGCTTCTTCTCCCGCTGGTGGCAGATCGAGTCGCTGTACCGCGCCAACGCGAAGTACCGGCCCATCTGGGAACCCAGGTTCCTGCTCTTCGAGAAGAGCGCGGACCTGCCGCGCATCGGTATCGCCGCGGCGCGCGCGGAGGGCTTCCTGGAGGCACCGGGGCTGCCGAAGTGGCTGCACCGCAAGCACCTGGAGTCGAGGAGATGAGCACGGGGATGGGCACGCGGGGATGAGGGCCGGAAGATGAGTACGGTGGTCGGCTGGGCCCGCGAGGAATGGGAGCGGCTGTACGTCGCCGTACGTGAACCACTGCTCCGGCGGCGGTGGCGGGCGCTGCCGATGACGCTCGGCCTCGTGTGTCTGACCGTGCTCGTCCGGTTCACGCAGAACCAGACGGGTCATCAGGGATACCGGTTGGTGCAGAACCTCGGCGGCGTCCGTGCCGAGGACCCTCTGTGGGTCGCCCTTTTACGCACCCCGCTCTCCCTCTGCGTGCCCGCCCCCGACCTGCCGGTGTGGGGCGCCCTGGCGCAGATCCTGCTCGTCTTCGGCCTCGCCGAGATCTGCCTCGGCTGGTGGCGCACTCTCACGATCTCCTACGTCGCCACCCTCGCCGGCACGCTCTACGCGCGCGTGGGCATCGCCGTCGGCCCGGCGGCCCTGCTCGGACTGTCCGGCACGGACGCGCATGTCGTGGACACCGGCCCCTCGGCGGCCGTGGTGGGCCTCGCCGTGTTCCTGGGGTGGCGCTACCGCGCGTATGTGACCGCCGGTGCGGTGATCGTCGCGATGGTGGTGGAGGTGGTCCTCAAGGACAACCTCGCGGGCAAGGAGCATCTGGCCGCCCTCGCCGGCGTGGTCGTCCTGTGCGCGGGCTCGGAACTATGTCAACGGCGTACGGCGGGGGTGCCGGTCGGCGTGGGGTCGGGTCTGCCCCCGATCAGGTCCTGGACGCGGCGGCGGGGGCCGGCCCAACGGCGGTCGTGACGGTAGGCGCGCAGGACCGAGCGGGAGCGGGTGCGCGGGCGGCGGCGGTAGAAGCGCTTCGACCAGGGCGAGGCGGGGCGGGCCAGGCGGAGCGCGCCGACGAGTGCGACGAACGGGATGATCACGCCGAGGACCGCCATACGGGCCTTGCCCTTGCTCAGGGCGACGAGCGAGAAGAGGAAGTTGACGCCGACGCTGAGCATGGCGCCGCCCCGGTTCTGGACGTCCTCGTCGCTGAGGTCGTTCACCCCGAACGGCAGGAATCCCAGCAGGACCAGGCCGACCAGGGCCGCCGTCAGCACCACCACCTCGACGCTCTGCCGGCCGGCCTCGGTCCAGTAGACGTCGTCGAGGTGCAGGATCAGCGCGAACTCGTCCAGGACCAGGCCGGCGCCCATCCCGAACAGCACCGCGCACAGGCCCGCGCCGAACCCGTGCTGTCCGCTGGCCACGGCCCCGAAACCGCCCACGACACTCAGCACGACCCCGGGGACCACGTGGTGGATGTGCATCCCGCCCGCCTTGACGTTGCCGAACGGTCCTTTGCCCGCGCGGATCATGCGGGTGACGACCCGGGTGAGGAGAAACGTCAGGACGAAGGCGGCCAGCGCCAGGAGCAGCGGCAGCTTGCCCGGTTCGATGATGTTCCGCTCCAGCCAATGACCCATGGGCGCACTTTATCCAGGTATGGGAGTTCGGGAGATCTTTGTCCCCCCACCTGCCCTGGGCGGCCCGAATCTCGCCAGGTACTCTGCGCCGGTGTCCACGCCTGAGCAGCCCTCTTCCACCTCCTTCGACGGTCTCCGGTTCGCCTTCGGCACGCTGACCGTGCTGCCCGTGCGGGTGACCCGCTGGGACCGGGACGCGGCGCGCGGCGGCATGCTGTGCGCGCCGGTGGCCGGTCTGGTCGTGGGGGCGTGTGCCGCCGGGGCCGGTCTGCTGCTGCTGTTCCTGGGCGCCGGTGCGCTGCTCGCCGCCGTCGCCTCTGCCGCCGTGCCCGCCGTTCTCACCCGGGGGCTGCATCTCGACGGTCTCGCGGACACCGCCGACGGGCTGGGCAGCGGCAAGCCCGCCGCGGACGCGCTGCGCGTCATGAAGCAGTCGGACATCGGCCCGTTCGGGGTGCTCGCCCTGCTGTTCGTGCTGCTGGCCCAGGTGGCCGCGCTCGCGCAGACGTACGGCGACTCCTGGGCCCGGGGCGCGCTCGCCGCCCTCGTCTCGGCGACCGCGGCCCGGCTCGCCCTCACCCTGGCCGCCCGCACCGGCGTACCGGCCGCCCGGCCCGAGGGACTGGGGGCGGCGGTCGCGGGCTCGGTGCCCGTGGGCTCGGCGCTGCTGGTGGCGGCCCTGGTCGCGGTCGCGGCGGCCGGTCTCGGCGCCCTGTTCGGGCCGTTCGACATCGTCCGCACCTTCTTCGCGGTCATCGGGGCGTGCGCCGCCGCCGAACACCTCCTGCAACGCTGCACGCGCCGTTTCGGCGGGGTCACCGGCGATGTCTTCGGCGGCGTCGCGGAGACGGCGGCGACGGCGGCACTGGTGGTGCTCTCCCTGGGCTGAGGGGTTGGAACTGCTCGCCAAGGAGTGCGTACAAGGCCGGATTAGCTCGATCGTGTGATCGTCCGCTTGCAGGCCTGCGTCGTCCTGGGCCGTTCGGGTTAGCGTGGTTGTGCGACCTGGGACACCGGGTGCGGCGTCTGGGGGTACCCCCTCTGGGGGAGTGCGGGGCCCCTGTTCCACCGGAGGATGGTTCAGGGCCTCTCCGTCGCCACTGGCCGTGCTATCTGGCCAGGTCGTGCAGGGAACGGGCCTCCCGGGCCCGGACCACGCACAGGATGCGTGTCGCCACCCGGGGTCGAGTACGCCGGGGACCAGCTCGCCCAAGACCGTTCGGGGCGCGCGGCTGAGCGGACTCACTCCCGCTCAGTCCACAGGAACGGTTCAGCCCACCGGTACGGCGTGGGGCAGGGTGCCCCACGGATGGTCACCGGTGCCGGGTACCGCGCAGTGCAGGGCGGCGCCCCGGGTCCTGGCCTCCGTCTCGGGGTCGGCGTCCGCCGGGACCCCGTACACGAGGTGGCACAGGCGTGTTCCCGGGGAGCGCCAGGGGTGGGGGCGCTCGGTGCGGTACGTGTCCCAGGTGCCCTCGAAGGTCACCAGGACGTCGGCGATCCTGGCGTACGAGGGGTGCGGCGCGACGCCGTGGTTCAGGGCGAGGGTACGGATGCCGGCGCCCCAGGCCGCCGAAGCCAGCCGACGGTAGTGGTCGAACCCGTGCGGTCCCGAGGTGACCTGGTCGAGGAAGGCGCCGTCCGCGCCGTACCAGTCGTGGTGGCGGACCAGGTCGCGGATGACGGCGGCGACCGGCCGCCGGGCGTAGTCGGTGTCGGCGTACCCGAGCACCCGTACGTCCCGCGCGCGCAGTCGGGCGGCGATCTCGGCGAACGCCGGGTCGGGGCGGTCGCCGGGGCCGCTGGCCGGGTTCAGGACCACCCCGTACAGGCGGGGCGCGGCGGCGAGGATCGCCTCCCATTCGGCGGGGCGGACGGACGGGTGTTCGTAGTACGGGACCAGGAGACCGCTTGTGCTCATGTGGGGGCTTTCATCCGTTCGAATGCTCGGCTGTGCGGCTGTGCGGCTGTGCGATTGAGGGTCAGCGGTGGGCGGTCGCTCTGCCCATCAGGCCGCTGACCAGGGCCGCCTGGGCGGAGGCCGCCGTGCCGTACACGGTCACGCCCACCCAGTGCGGGCTGCCCGCGTGGGTCGCGAGGGCCAGGGTCTGGGCCAGGGCTGCGAGGCAGCAGATCACGGCCGCGCTGAGGATCGCGCCGAAGGACTGGAGCAGCAGGCCCGTCCACAGGACCACGCCCAGGAGCAGCAGGCCGGCCAGCCGGACGCCGGTCACGCCCGGGGCGTGCGGCCACACGGCGGCGGTGGCGAGGCCGAGGGCGAGGAGGGTGGCGAGGTAGGCGGTGAGGCAACCGGCGAGGGTGCGGGCGGTGCGGCGCCAGAAGGCGTTCGATGTGCTGCTGGAGCGGAGGGCGGCGAGGCCGCCGCTGCGGAGGCGGTGCAGGAGCCATTCGGCGGGGCCCATGCTGAGGGTGAGGGCGACTGCGCCGGGGGTGTCGCCCAGAGCGGCGTGGAGGACCAGGGTGCCGGTGCCCAGGCCGAAGAGGGTGTGGGGGAGGGAGGTGTGCAGGCGGGGGCCTTGGGTTGTTCGTCGGCTGCGGGCCGGTGGGGGCTGGTCGCGCCCACGCGGCGGCAGCCGCACATCAGGTACAGCCCCGCGCCCCTTACGTCGGCGGCTGCCGGGCGCGACTTCCAGTAGCCCTAGGATCACCACCGCCGCCAGGGAGCCCAGCAGCAGGATGACTCTCGCCGCGTCCGGCACCGGCCGGATCATGGCCAGGAGGGCGCCCGCTGCCATGGGTAGCAGGGCGAGTAGCAGGGAGCGTTCGCGGCCCAGGACCAGGAGGGCTGTGGCGGCTGCCAGGTAGCAGGACTGGGCTGCTGCGAAGGCTGCTGCGGCGGGGCCCGCCGTGCCGGTCGCGCAGAGGGCGACCAGGGAGCCCAGGAGTGCTCCGGCGGGGGCGCCCAGGAGGAGGGAGCGGCGGGCGGCGGGGCGGTCGCCCAGGCTGAGCCAGGAGTAGGCCCGGTGGGACAGGCCCTGGTTCCAGGTCCAGCCGCAGAGGGCGCCGGCGAGGAGCGGTACGGTGCCGGCCGGGAGGCCGAAGTCGCGGGGGCCGGCGAGGAGCGGGGCCCCGAGGACGTATCCGAGGCCGGGGAGGGCGAAGACGACACCTCTCAGGAGACAGCCCCACAGGCTTGTCCGCCAGGGGTCGTGGGCCGGGCCGTCCGGTTCGGGGTGGCGGCGCTCGACCCGGTCGTACAGTTCCTCGGCGAGGGCGAAGGAGTTCTTCACTCCGTACCGCTCGCGTATCTGGTCGTCGGACAGTCCGTCGGACTCCAGGAGGGCGGCTATCTCGTCCGGGTGTACGGCGGCGGCTATGAAGTCGTCCAGCCGGGCCGCGAGTTGGTCTATCGGGTCGGGCTGCGCCCAGCTGGGGGCGGTGCGCTGCCGGGGGATGGCGGGGAGAGTGCCGGGGTCCGCTCCGGGCGGCATCCAGATGCTTCCGCTCACCAGCCTGCCCCTTCCGTGGCGACGGCCTGGTACCAGGGGTCGCGTAGTTCGAGGGTCCAGTCGTCCACGGTCTCGAGGGTGGGCTCGTACACCTCGGGTCGGCCCGCGAGTTCCTGGTAGATCGTCCGGAAGGCGTCCACGGAGCGGCGGAGCGTGAAACGGTCGATCACCCGCTGGCGGGCCGACCGGCCCAGTTCCAGGCGCCGTTCGGAGTCCCGCAGGAGGGTCAGTGCGGCGGCGGCCATCTTCTCGGGCTCGCGCGGCGGGACCACGAGGCCGGTGTCGCCGACGGCCTCGCTGACTCCGCCGACGTCCGTCGAGACCGTCGTACGGCCGCAGGACATCGCCTCGATGATGGAGAACGGGAAGCCCTCGGAGATGGACGACAGCATGACGAGGTGACCTGCGGCGTAGGCGCGCCACACCTCGGTGATGCGGCCCTCGAAGGTCAGCCCGTCGGTGACGCCGAGTTCGGCGGCGAGCTTCTCCAGGCGGGTCTGGTAGGCCTCGCCGCCCGCCGGTACCGGGCCGAACAACCGCAGCCTGGTTGCGGGGAGTTCGGCGCGCACCATGGCGTAGGCGCGCAGCAGCGTCTCCAGGTCCTTGATGGGGTCGACGCGTCCGCACCAGGTGAGGGTGGGGACCTCGGGTTCGGGGCCGGCGTGCGGGAAGGCGTGCGGGTCGACGCCGTTGTAGACCGTGCGGATCCTGTCGCTGTCGGCGCCGCCGCGCTCCTCCCAGCGGCGGTTGTACTGGTTGCAGGGGGTGATGAGGTCGGCTTCGCGGTAGCCGAGGGAGTTCAGCTCGCGGTAGAAGCCGAGCATGAACGCCTTGACGGGCCAGCGCTGTTCGGCGCTGCGGTAGCCGAGGTAGCGCTCGCGCAGATAGATGCCGTGCTCGGTGAGGAGGAACGGCACCCCGTCCAGTTTGTTCGCGGCGAGCGCGGGCAGGGTGGCGAGGCCGCTGCTGACGGCGTGGGCGACGGAGTCCTCGGGGATGCGGGTTCCCAGCGGCCGAAGTGCGTGCTCCAGCAGGTCGGTTGCCGTCAGGGCGTCGTGAACTGTCGGGCGGGCTTGGGCGGTCGGGAGATGCGGCATCGTCCATATCCACATCAGCGAGCGCAGCGCCGATTCGGTGCGCAGGGCCACCGACAGGCGTCCGTCGCGGGCGAGTTCGGCGAGTTCGTAGAGTGCCTCGCCGAAGTCGCAGGGTGCCGCCGGGTCCAGGAAGGACAGCAGGAAGCGTTCGTAGGAGTCGATGAACCGGCGGCGGGAGCGGCCCAGCGGCCCTCGTGCGCGGCCTGGTCGCGGTCCCCAGGTCGGCACGGAGGTGTGGCGGTAGACGTTCGGCGGCAGCTCCCAGGTCACGGGTTCGCGGCCGCTGCCGGTGAGCGAGACTATGTGGAAGTCGACCTCGGGCATGCCCTTGACCAGCTGGTCGCACCAGGTGCTTACCCCTCCATGGACGTGCGGGTAGGTGCCTTCGGTGAGCATGGTGACGTGACGGCCTGTGCGGAGCACTCCGTGGCTCTCCCCTGTACGGAATCTGTGGGGGGAACCGCGGACCGGTGCCGACTGCGGGTTCGCTGTGGCCGGTCGCGCAGTTCCCCACGCCCCTTCAGGGCGCTGCCCTTCAGGGCGCTGCGCTACGGCAGGTTGAGCTTCAGCGCGGACTGGAACGCGTCCGGTGTGGTCCAGGCCGAGAGGCGGCCCGCGTACGGGGTGCCGAACGCCGTGGTGCCGAGCGGGAGTTGCTTGGTGGTGCCCGCCGGTGCGGTGACCGGGATGCGGGTCCCGTTCGGTGCGGTGACCGTGACGGTGTTGCCTACGCGGTACGCCGTGACGGTGCCTTTCGCGACGGCGGCCTGCCAGGCGGCCCGGCGCTGGAGTTCCGTGCCGATGGCGCTCTGCCGGGGGTTCTCCAGCGGGGTGTTGTCGGCGAACAGTGCCCGGTAGTCGGCGAGGACCCTGTCCAGCACCGGGTACAGCGTGCGGTCCTCGGCCAGGTTGGACTGGTGCGCGTAGTGCGGACGCGGGTCGCCCGAGATTGCGTGCCCGAGTGCGGTGCGCGCCTCCTGCGGGACGATGTACGACAGGTAGCCGGTGGCCGTGTCCAGCGGCTGGGCCAGGCAGGTGGACGTCGGGTTGTTCTCGCAGACGCCGCTGCCGCCGTCGGCCGCCGAGGCGTAGATCCAGTTGTACTCGTCGGCCATCTCGGCGTTCGTGCCCGTGTTGTAGTACACGTTCATCGGGTAGCGCGGCACGGTCAGTGTGCTTGCGCCCACCGAACGCTGCTGCGGCTCGCGGGAGTTGTCGGAGGCGGTCCACCGGACGCCGTTGTCGGAGAGGGCGCCCGCGAGGTTCGGGTTGTCGTCGGGCTGCTGCGGCAGCGTCTTCAGGCCCGAGTGCTCACCGGTGACCAGTTCCGCGCGGTCGGTCGAAAGACCGTGTGTGACGCCCCAGTTGTAGTTGTTCGCGATCTCCGCAGAGATGTCGGCGCGGCTCATGTACCGCGTGGCGCCGTTCGCGTTCTTCGCGCAGCTCCAGGGCACGGTGGAGGTGTCCTGGACGCAGCCGAGGTACTGGTGGGTGTATGTGTGGTTCACCCAGCGGTACTTGGCCTTGTCGGCGAGGAGCTGGTCGGCGAGGGCGTCCGTGCCGCCGTTCTCGCTCTTCCATTCCTCGCCCGACCCGGCGTTGTAGACCATGTCGAGGGTGAGGCCGCTGCTCTGCTGCCACTGGGCCGCGTACGCCGCGTCGGCCGCCGTCATCCGGATCGGTGTGGTGCCCTCGCCGTCACCGCCCACGCAGGTGAAGTCGCCGGGGGTGCAGTTGCGTGCGGTGTCCCAGCGGCTGTCGGGCGCGAAGACGTCGTCGACGTGGACGGAGAAGGAGTTGCGGCTCTGCCCCAGGTGCACTCCCTGGGTCAGCCACTCCACGATGCCCCGGGCCAGTACCCGGAACTGCTGCTGGTACGCGTTGTACGCGAACGTCACGACGAGTTCGCGCCGCCCGTCGTGCGCGTACTCGCCGATCAGGCTGCCGCGGCCGGTCCCGCCGGGCACCGCGGTGTCGACGTAGCTGGTGAAGCCCGTGCGAGGAGCGGCGACGAAGCCGTAACTCTCCTGCACGGAGGGCGAGTTGTCCTCGAAGGTGAGCGGTCCGTCGAGGTAGCCGAAGTATCCGGCCCGGCCCGCGTCGGTGATGGCGGCGGCCTGTCCGTCCAGCGTCCCGGAGTAGGAGCTGTAGTCGAGGCCGACCTCCGGGTGCGCCCAGGTGTAGGCGTCGACCTGCGGGATGCCGTACGTCTTCTCGTACGCCTCCAGGGCCGACTGCTCGGCCGAACCCGCCCCCAACGGTGCCTCGTTGGGCAGCACCACGCCCTGGTACTTGGCTCGGGGCTTCCCGTTGACCTTGTCGCTCAGGAACGCGGCGTTGACCGTCGGGCGTTTCGCGTCGTTCAGATCGACGGTCGTATAGGGGATGCCCGTGTCCGCCAGTTGGGCCGTGATCGCGTCGACCGGGCTGTCGCCGTTGTCCACGACGAGCACTCTCAGGTCGATGCGCGGCTCCGCGGCCGCCGCCGCGCCGGGTACTCCGAGCCCCAGGGCCAGCAGTCCGGCGGCCGTCGCGACAACGGCCGCGTCCCGGGAAAATGTCCATCTGGGCGCTATCTGCGCCATGTTCGCCCCTCCCCCACCAGTCCCCCCTCGGCGGTCAATTCCGAGCGGGATCCGTGGAAATCATGCATAAGCGGTGACCAACCCACTGACTACAACTGCACGAGTGTGACTCAGGTCACCGGAAGTGAAGGGTGGGAAATGACCAGGACGCCACTGACAGGTGAACGTCCGCAGGAATGAGCGAAACCGGCCGCCGAGCGTAGGCTCGTGCCGAGGGTGCCCACCCTGGCTCCGACAGCCCCTGGGGCCGGATTTAGGGTCACTTGTCGGGCCTGGTCGACCCATTGCACTCGGCCACAGAAACCTTTCAATCGGAAGCGAGAATTCACCACCGTGACTGCTCTCACTCTCAGCACCGCCGCGGTGCCCGGCCTGCGGGCCGACGCGATCGTCGTCGGTGTCGCCAAGGGCGGCAAGGGACCGGTCGTCGCACCGGGCGCCGAAGCCGTGGACCAGGCGTACGACGGCAAGCTCGCCGACGTCCTGGCGACCCTCGGCGCCTCCGGTGCCGAGGGCGAGGTGACCAAGCTGCCCGCCCCGGCCGGCTTCAAGGCACCCGTCGTCGTCGCCGTGGGCCTGGGCGCGCTGCCCAAGAAGGACGAGGCCTTCGGCGCCGAGTCGCTGCGCCGGGCCGCCGGTGTCGCCGCCCGTACCCTCGCCGGCGCCAAGAAGGCCGCCTTCGCCCTGCCGATCGAGGACGCCGCCGACGCCGGTGCGATCGCCGAGGGCGCACTGCTCGGGGCGTACACGTTCGACGCGTACAAGGAGATCGGCAAGAACGCGAAGAACGGCAAGGCGCCGCTCGGCGAGGTCGCCCTGCTCGGCGGCAAGCCGCGCGACGCCGCGTTCAAGGCGGCCGTCGCCCGTGCCACCGCCGTGTCCGAGGAGCTCAACCGCGCCCGCGACCTGATCAACACCCCGCCGAACGACCTCAACCCGGAGGCCTTCGCCGCCGTCGCGCAGGCCGCGGCCGAGGAGCACGGCATCCAGGTCGAGGTGCTCGACGTGGAGGCACTGGAGGAGGGCGGCTACGGCGGCATCCTCGGCGTCGGCGTCGGCTCCGCCGCCGGTCCCCGGCTGGTGAAGCTGACGTACACGCACGAGGCGGCCACCAAGCACCTCGCCTACGTCGGCAAGGGCATCACCTACGACTCGGGCGGCATCTCGCTCAAGCCCGCCGGGCACAACGAGACGATGAAGTGCGACATGAGCGGCGCGGCGGCGGTCTTCGCCGCGGTCGTCGCCGCCGCGCGGCTCGGCCTCGAGGTCAACGTCACCGGCTGGCTGGCGCTCGCCGAGAACATGCCGTCCGGCTCCGCCACCCGTCCCGGTGACGTGCTGCGCATGTACAGCGGCAAGACCGTCGAGGTCCTCAACACCGACGCCGAGGGGCGTCTCGTCCTCGCGGACGCCCTGTGGGCCGCGTCGGCGGAGGAGCCGGACGCGATCGTCGACGTGGCGACGCTGACCGGCGCGATGGTGCTGGCGCTGGGCAGCCGGACGTACGGGATCATGGCGAACGACGACGCGTTCCGCTCCGCGGTGCACGAGGCGGCGGAGGAGGTCGGGGAGGCGGCGTGGCCGATGCCGCTGCCGGACCACCTGCAGAAGGGGATGGAGTCGCCCACGGCCGACATCGCCAACATGGGTGAGCGGGCCGGGGGCGGGCTGGTCGCGGGGCTGTTCCTGCGGGAGTTCGTGGGTGAGGGGATCACCTGGGCGCACCTGGACATCGCCGGGCCCGCGTTCAACGAGGGCGGTCCCTTCGGGTACACCCCCAAGGGTGGGACCGGGACCGCGGTGCGGACGTTGGTGCGGTTGGCTGAGTTGACCGCCGCCGGCGATCTCGGCTGAGGGTGTTTTAAGGGGCTTTGAGTGGCGGGACCCCGTGGGCGGGTAGTCCGGGGTCCCGTTGCGCCTCATAGCTCGATACCTGGTGTGCTCTGGCGGGTGCGGGCCGTGTGTGGCTTGTCGCGCAGTTCCCCGCGCCCCTTGGGCGGGTGTCCTCGCCGTCCTTCTCCACGTGTGGGGTGTCTCTCACACCAGCCCGGCGTCTCTTCCGCGTCCGACAAGTGCGAAGATGGGCTCGGCAGGACAGGGCCCCCACCACAGGGCCGAAGAAAGAGCGGCCGGACACCAGCCGCCGCCCGGTCACTGACGACCGGCGTACGGCGCAATGCATGGAGGACGTGACGTGGCGAACGACGCCAGCACCGTTTTCGACCTAGTGATCCTCGGCGGTGGCAGTGGCGGTTACGCCGCGGCGCTGCGCGGGGCACAGCTGGGGCTTGACGTCGCCCTGATCGAGAAGGACAAGGTCGGCGGCACCTGCCTGCACCGGGGATGCATTCCCACCAAGGCCCTGCTGCACGCGGGCGAGATCGCCGACCAGGCCCGCGAGAGCGAGCAGTTCGGTGTGAAGGCCACCTTCGAGGGCATCGACGTCCAGGGCGTCCACAAGTACAAGGACGAGGTCATCTCGGGCCTGTACAAGGGACTCCAGGGCCTCGTCGCCTCTCGCAAGGTCACCTACATCGAGGGTGAGGGGCGCCTTTCCTCCCCCACCTCCGTCGATGTGAACGGGCAGCGCATCCAGGGCCGCCACGTCCTGCTGGCGACCGGCTCCGTGCCGAAGTCGCTGCCGGGCCTGGAGATCGACGGCAACCGGATCATCTCCTCGGACCACGCCCTCGTCCTGGACCGGGTCCCGCAGTCGGCGATCGTCCTCGGCGGCGGTGTCATCGGCGTCGAGTTCGCGTCCGCGTGGAAGTCCTTCGGTACGGACGTCACGATCATCGAGGGCCTGAAGCACCTGGCTCCCCTCGAGGACGAGAACTCCTCCAAGCTTCTTGAGCGCGCGTTCCGCAAGCGCGGCATCAAGTTCAACCTGGGCACCTTCTTCTCGAAGGCCGAGTACACCGCGAACGGTGTCAAGGTCACCCTCGCCGACGGCAAGGAGTTCGAGGCCGAGGTGCTGCTCGTCGCCGTCGGCCGCGGCCCGGTCTCGGCCGGTCTCGGCTATGAGGAGCAGGGCGTCGCGATGGACCGCGGCTATGTCCTGGTCGACGAGTACATGCGGACGAACGTGCCGACCATCTCCGCCGTCGGTGACCTGGTCCCGACGCTCCAGCTCGCGCACGTCGGCTTCGCCGAGGGCATCCTGGTCGCGGAGCGTCTGGCCGGTCTGAAGGCCGTGCCGATCGACTACGACGGCGTGCCCCGGGTGACGTACTGCCACCCCGAGGTCGCCTCCGTGGGTATCACCGAGGCCAAGGCCAAGGAGATCTACGGCGCGGACAAGGTCGTCGCTCTGAAGTACAGCCTCGCGGGCAACGGCAAGAGCAAGATCCTCAAGACCGCGGGCGAGATCAAGCTCGTCCAGGTCAAGGACGGTGCCGTGGTCGGCGTCCACATGGTCGGCGACCGCATGGGCGAGCAGGTCGGCGAAGCCCAGCTGATCTACAACTGGGAGGCGCTGCCGTCCGAGGTCGCGCAGCTCATCCACGCCCACCCGACGCAGAGCGAGGCGCTCGGCGAGGCCCACCTGGCCCTGGCCGGCAAGCCGCTGCACGCCCACGACTGACCCTCGGTCGACGGACGACGACACAGACTTCCGCAATTCGTTAAGGAGCAACCGAAACCATGGCGGTTTCCGTAACCCTTCCGGCGCTCGGTGAGAGCGTCACCGAGGGCACTGTCACCCGGTGGCTGAAGGCCGAGGGCGAGCGCGTCGAGGCCGACGAGCCGCTGCTGGAGGTGTCGACCGACAAGGTCGACACCGAGATCCCCTCGCCCGTCGCCGGCATCCTCGCGTCCATCAAGGTCGCCGAGGACGAGACCGTTGAGGTCGGCGCCGAGCTGGCCCTCATCGACGACGGCACGGGCGCGCCTGCCGCGGCCCCTGCCCCGGCCGCAGCGGAGGTCGCCGCTCCGGCGCCCGCCCCCGCCGCACCGGCCCCG
>NZ_LGDW01000071.1 GCF_001280005.1 Streptomyces sp. NRRL WC-3618
CCTCCGCCCCTTCCTCTCCCTCGCCCTCCGCGTCGGAGACAACCGCCGCCCCCGCCGCCCCCGTTCGCGTCGGTGACGTCATCGCCAGCGCGCCCGCTCCGGGTGCCCCCGACGGTCTGCTGGCCGAGGTGACCGAGGTCGTCGGCGAGGCGCCGAGCGGCGGTACCGAGGTGGTCACCAAGTCCGCCGAACTCAGCTCCGTACTCGGTGAGAGCAAGGCCAAGGGCGAGGTCCCGGTGGACCCGGCGGCCATCGACGTCGATCCGCTCGTCGAGGGCGTGAAGGTCTCCTGGGCGAAGACCGGCGACCTCACCTTCGGCCCCGAGGGCGCCAGGCTCCCGCTGGGCAGCCTGCGCATCGACGTGGGCGCCGCCATCGCCACGGCCGAGGGCGCCCCCGCCTCGGCGTCGGCCTCCGTGCGGGGCTTCGTCCAGCTCGCACCCGAGGTCGCCTTCTCGTACGACGGTTCCGGGGGCGGGCGAGGCTCCGCGCCCGGCGGCGCGTTCCTCGGGCTGACCGGTGACTGGGCCTCGAAGTGGTCGCTGAAGGGCCGCGCGGCCGCGACCACCGCGACCGACGGCAAGCCCCTGCGCATCCCCTTCGCGAAACTCCACGCCGACCCCGTCATCCAGGCGGGCCCCATCCCGATCGTCGTCAACCTCGACCTGGTCTGCTATTTCCAGGTCGCCGCCGACGGCGAGGTGACCGTCGACGTCGAGCAGGACCTCAAGGGCGACTTCCGCGTCGGCGGCACCTTCTCCTGGAGCAAGGGCTGGACGCCGGTCAGCGAGTCCGCGATGACCGGCACACCGGTGGGCGTCAAGGTCACGGCGAGGGGCGACGTCAAGGCGTCCCTGGGCGCCGAGGCGTCGATCGGCCTGTACGGCACCGTAGGCGTCAGCGCCGACCTCGCCCCGTACCTGCGCGCGGAGGCCGCAGCCTCCGCGGAGGGCTCGAGCGACGGCACGGGCTCGGTGTCCGGCTCCTGGGCCCTGTACGGGGGAGTGGACCTGTCGGGCGCCCTGCAGATCCAGCTGACCATCTTCGGCACGCCGATCTTCCAGCACCGGATCCCGCTGGGGGAGCTGCACAAGGAGTGGCCGTTGGCGAAGGGGGAGGCGTCGGCGAGCACGCCACCGAAGGCACCGGCGACGCTGAAACCGGCGGCCTGACGTACGCCGGCCTACGACGACAGGGGTCCTTCCGTCCAGTACCGGACGGAAGGACCCTTCGGTCATGTACCCCTGGAATCAGCCGAGTTGCTGGCAATTCTGTTGCGGGAACGCCGGCTTCGTCGGTGGAATACCTCCATGACCCATGACGGCCCGGCGGACCATCTGGAGCAGAACCGACGCTTTTGGGATGAGGAGGCGGCCGCGTGGCACGAGCCGCTGGCCCGTGATCACTGGGCGCAGACGGAACCGTCCTGGGGATTGTGGGCCACCCCCGAGTCGCGGGCCCGCGTGCTGCCTGACGGCATCGACGGGATGCGGGCGATCGAGCTGGGCTGCGGTACCGCCTACGTTTCCGCCTGGCTGGCCAGATCGGGGGCGCACCCGGTCGGGGTCGACCTCTCGGAGAAACAGCTCGCCACTGCTCGCGCGATGCAGGCGGAGTTCGGCATCGACTTTCCCCTTGTCCTGGGCAACGCCGAGAAGGTGCCCTACGAGGACAACACGTTCGGCCTGGCGATCAGCGAATACGGAGCCTCGCTGTGGTGCGACCCGTACCAGTGGATCCCGGAGGCAGCCAGGCTTCTCGTTCCCGGCGGACGGCTGGTGTTCATGCGCTACTCACCGCTGTACGCGCTGTGCGTACCGTCCGAGGGACCGGCATCGACCACCCTCATCCGTGGTCAATTCGGCCTGACTCGGCTGCACGCGGGGAATCGTGTGGAGTTCGTCCTGCCGCACGGTGAGATGCTCCGTCTGCTGCGGGACTGCGGCTTCGTCGTGGAAGACCTTATGGAGATTCAGGCACCCGAGTCTCCGCACCAGGGTTACCCGGAAATCTCCACCGACTGGGCCCGGAAATGGCCGAGCGAGGAGATCTGGAAAGCCCGGCTGAAAGGCTGACGGCTCCGCGGACGCACACGGTGAAGGTCAACGCCCCGACCACTCAGACGCGCTGAGGCGCACGCATCCCGGCACGCACCTGTGCGGCCAGAGCGCGCACCGTCGGATCGGCCCGGCGTACCGACTGCCCAGGCGCCCCGGGCCCGCCCCGGCCGTCCTGGCTGCGGCACCCCCGGCAGAGTCCACCGGGCAACGCTTCCGGCCGCCCCGGCACCCCGCAGTCGGTGCACTCCATCAACAGGGGGCGCCGGGGGCCAGGAGCCACCGGGGCGGGCGGTACGACGGCCCGCTCGGGCGGCATCTTGTCGAGCAGCCGCCTGCGCACGAGGGCCCGGGGCGAGTGCACGGGTTCCGGAAGTCCGGCGACGAGTGCGTGGGCGAGGTGCTCGGGCGTCGCGCCCCGGTCCAGCCAGTCGGCGGCGAGTTGTTCCAGGGCCGCGCAGTCGTTGGCGGACAGGACGAGACGGGGCTCTCGCAGGCCGAGCTGGGCGAGGGTGTCGTACGCGACGGAGGGCCCCGAACTCCGCTCAGCACACGGGGAGTTGAGAGGAGCGGGCGATACGGCGCGGGAGGCTTCCGGGCGGCCTTCGCGGCCTTCTTCGGAGTCCGGGTCCTCCTGGACGTCAGCCTTCCTCTGCTTCTGTACGTCGGTCACGTCACCCTTGAGGAAGGTGGCCCACCATTCGTTGTCGCGTGCGGTCCGGGACCAGTACGTGTGAACGACCCACCGCGTGCCGCTCACGCCCTCACCGGGCGGCACACTCTGACGTACCCGGCGCAGATGCCCGGCCACACCGAGTTCGTTGAGCGTGGAGCGCACGGCGGCCTGGCCGTAGAGGGGCTGCGACTTGGCGATGGTCTTGGCATCCATGGCCGCGTTCTCGCAGAGCCGGTCGAGAAGGCTCGCGAGATAGGCGGCACGGGCGGGAAGGTGGCCGAAGTCGCCCTTGCGGGGCGGTGACTGGTCGGGCGCGGAGCGCTTGCCGTACCCGGGTTTGGCCATGGGATGGGCTGCGGGGGAGGGCAGGGCAGCGCTAGGGTTCTCACAAGCCACGAGATTCTTCTTTCTGCGAATGGTTTGGATCTTGAGGTGAGACCCCGGCGGGTGTTCCAGCATCCGACCGGGGTTGTTTCTTGTCTGGCGCGAACGCTAGACCGTCGCCACGGCGCGTCGCAAGCCGATCACAAAAAGTCACATTCGCTGGTATGGGCGCCAGTTGAGGCGCGCGCTCGGGCCGGGGGAGGGCGGGAGGGTGGGTTCAACTTCCCGCCCATTCCCTACAAAAGGGGCTCGGATCTCGGCGCCTGGAACTCGGGGCTCAGGCTTCGCCGGATTGCGGGTGCGAGCGTGCGACGCAGGGGGTTCGGGCATCGGCGGCACCCCTGAAACCCGGGTCCTGAACTCCGAGCTTCGGGGCCGACGGCTGCTGTGGGGTCAGACGGTCTGCTCGATCGCCTCGAAGATGTCGGCGTCGGTCTCCTGCTGCCACTCGGGGAGGTCGGGCCAGTCGGCCACGTAACCGGGCTTCGGGTTCTCGAAGTGCTTGTACATCTGGGCTGTCCAGCAGGTCGCGACGAACCGGCCCTTCTGCTCGCGACTCAGGCGTGCCGCGTGGCCGGCGCTCAACTCCAGGAACTGGCGCACCTGTTCGCACACGGCGGCTGCGGCTTCGCGCTCCCACTCCGGGGTGTCCTCCCACGGCGTCACGTAACCCGACTTGGGCTCACCCGGGAAGTGCTTGCGTACGCCCGCGATCCACGCCTCACGGAAGATCCTGCCGTCTGCCATGCGGTTTCTTGTCGTCATGCGGCACCCGCGAGGTCCGCGATCCGGTGGTCCAGGTCTGAGACTCGGGTATCCGGGTTGTGGGGGCAAGGGCGATACGGAGACGGTGCGAACGTCGACTCGAACACTGACACTCGGGCCCTGTACTCCGAGCCTCGAACTCAGTTCTGCTTCTCTCCGAGGGCTGTCCGCAGCCAGTCCAGACCCCGTCGCCAGTACCGCGTCGGCGAGTTCGTTGGCCGATTTTCGTGGTGAGCCGGCGGCGGCTGTTGTCGATCCAGCGCTGGGCGTTCTCGTAACCCTGGGCCTTGTACTCGATGGCCTGGATCATGCATTCCAGCTTGTCGGCGTCCCGGGCGCAGATCGCTTCGGGGGATTCCTTCTCCTCGTACTCGGCGACGAGTTCCCGAATGGCGGAGGCCAGGATCTCGGGCATGCCGGCGACCTGGTCGGCGGTGACGGCCTGTGGGTCCGCGCTGGGGGCGTACTTCTTGCCGAGGTGGTTGACGTCGCCGGTCCGGGTCTCCTGGGAGTCGTGCCATACGGCGAGGTAGGTGGCCCGTGCGGGGTCGGCGCCTTCGAGTTTCGCGATGATCGTCGCGAGGAGGACGGTGCGCCAGGAGTGCTCGGCGACGGACTCAGGGTCGCGTACGCCGGCCATCCACCAGCCGGTGCGCTTGGTCTGCTTCAGGGTTCCCGCCTCGTACAGGAAGCGCGCCACCGCGGACAGGTCTTCAGCCACCGTCGGTCTCCTCTCACGCCTCGGCGAGGCGGATCGCGTACCGGATGCCGACGAGTGTGGACGACGTTGCGGGCGCGCTGCCAGCGACGCCCTGGTTTCGTGGCGGATGGCGGCAGGAGCACGGCGGTCTGCGTGCGTGACTACGGTGAGTTGTATGAAACTCTCGCCGCTCGCTGCCCGGGAACGTTTTGTCGCGTCGCCTGTCGCCCGGCTGGCGACGGCCGACCCCCAAGGGGTGCCCCACGCGGTACCCGTGACCTTCGTCGTCCTGGGCGACACCCTGTACTTCGCCGTCGATCACAAGCCCAAAAGCACCTGGGATCTGCGGCGGTTGCGCAACATCCGGGAGAACCCGTCGGTGACCGTGCTGGTCGACCACTATGACGAGGACTGGTCCCGGTTGTGGTGGGCTCGTGCCGATGGTCGTGGGGAAGTCCTGGAGGACGGTGAGGAGCGGTACCGCGCGGTGGAGTCGCTGTGCGGCAAGTACGACCGGTATGGCCAGTACAAGGATTCCCCTCCCCAGGGTCCCGTGGTCGCTGTTCGCGTCGAGCGGTGGAGCGGCTGGGCTTTCGCATAGATAGAGCTTGTAGATAGAGCTTGCGGCCGCCCTGCGTTGCCGCGCACCGCGCCCTCCGCCGCGTGCCGCGTTCCGCCTCCCCCAGTCGTGACCGAGTCCGAGTTCGAGGGGCCGTAAGAGATTCGCCTCGGCCGTACATCTCCCGGTTGACGGACGAAATCATGGAGGTGCAGTGAAACGACGACGAACCGCGGTCGGCGGGCCCGCCGGGCATCAGGCTCTGGAGGTTCTGTACGCGGCTCACGCCGACCGGGTCCTGGGGTATCTGCGGCACCGTACGGACCGGGAGACGGCACAGGAGATCCTTTCGGAGACCTTCGTGCTGGCCTGGCGCAAGTCCGGGGCCGTCCCGGACGACGCCCTGCCGTGGCTGCTCGCCTCGGCCCGGCGTCTGCTCGCCAACCGCGTGCGGTCCGACCAGCGGCGCCGTGCGCTGACGGAGCGTATGTCCGCGCTGGCCGACCCGCCCCGGACGCAGGAGATCGGGGACGTCATAGGGACGCGCTCCGAGGTGGCCGCCGCTCTGTTGGAACTGTCCGAGCCGGACCGGGAGGTGCTTCTGCTGAGCGCCTGGTACGACCTGACGGCCCGACAGGCGTCCGTGGTCATGGGCTGCACCGCCGCCACCTTCGCCGTACGCCTGCATCGGGCACGTAAACGATTCGCGGCCGCCCTGGCACACGCGGACCGCACACAGCCCGGCCCCGGCACTCGCCCCCAACTCCACATCGCCCAGCGGGAGTCAGCATGAAGCACACCGTCATCAAACGGACCGTCACCAAGCAGCGGCGCGACCTCGACCTCGACCTCGCCGCAGTCCGGGCGGTACGTCCCGACAGTGACCGTCTCGACGGCTGGGCGGCGTCCGACGACGGTCGGGCCGTGCTGCGGGACATCCTGCGACGTACCGCCGAGCCGCACGCCCCCGCCGGTTCCGGCAGGCGCCGGCGCATGGTGCTGGTCGGCGGAGCCGTGGCCGTGCTGCTCGGCGGCGCCACCACCGCGGCCGTGGCGACGCTCGGGCCCTGGGGCGACGGGCGCAACGTCATGTGCGCGCGCACGCTGTCGGCCGAGGCCGACCTGAGCGACCTGCCGTTGAAGGTCAGGAAGGAGTTCGATCCGCACCAAGCGGCTCGTTCCTGCGCGGCGTCCTGGGACCACCTGTGGCAGGGCGTGGAACCGGGCGCCTCTAGGCCGGTCCGTTTCGCGGCCTGTTACTACCCGAAGGCCCAGCCCGACCGTGGCGCTGCCTCCGACTCCCCGGGGCGCGAGTCGCTCGGCGGGCCGGTGATCTACCCGGCGGACGGCTACCCGACGGAGACGGCGGCCTGCGCGGCCATCGGCTCCAAGCCTGTCGTGGGCGGTTGAGGACGACCGGGACTGTTCAGCTCGGCTGATTCCTGGGATGCCTGACTGTCGGTGGCTTTCCAGCGTCGGCATCGGCAGCGGTGGGCGACGGTACGGGGAAGGCGGACCTGGTGTCCGGTGGGGGCCGTACCGTCGTCGCCAAGGGGCGGACATGACGGGCTAAACGGTGGCATAGACGGCGGGCGAAACGGCGTCCGCCGGATCTGCCTGCGGAAACCTGGCCGAAATCTTTTTGTCTCAAACTCTTGCGCGTCGACTGGTCCGGGGCTAAGTATTCCTCCCACGAACCCGAATCAACACGAGTTGAAGGACTGCCGATGGTCACTCGCCGCGACGTAGCTCGCTTGGCAGGCACATCGGAGGCCCTGGTCAGTTACGTACTCAACGACGGCCCGCGCAAGGTCGCGCCTCACACCCGTGAGCGGATCCTCGCGGCCATCAAGCAGCTCGGCTACCGCCCCAACGTGGTGGCCCGGTCGCTGAAGACGTCGCGGACCATGACCTTCGGGCTTGTGGTGCCCGACAACTCCAACCCGTTCTTCGCCGAGCTGGCACGCGTGATCGAGGATGTCGGCTTCGCCTCCGGCTACACGATGCTGCTGGGTAACGCGATGGGGGACGACGCCCGAGAGGCGGCGTACATCCGGACACTGCTCGACCGGCAGGTCGACGGACTCATCGTGGTACCGGCGCACGGCCCGCACAGCTGGATCACCGAGTTGTCCGACCAGGCCGTGCCCCGACTCGTGCTCGACCGCGAGCTGGACCTGCCGGGTGCGACGCATGTCCTCACCGACAACGAGGGCGGCGGTTATCAGGCCACCACCCACCTGATCGGTCATGGAAGAGAGCGGATCGGCTGTATCGCCGGGCTCGAAGGCATTCACCCGACGGTCGACCGGGTCGCGGGCTGGCGCCGGGCTCTGGCCGACGCCGGACGGGATCCGGCAGACGCGCCTGTGACGCACGTGCCGTTCGGGCGGGCCGACGGTTACCGCGCCGGCCGGCGCATGCTCGCGGACGCGCAGCGCCCGGACGCCCTTTTCGTCGCCAGCGATGAGCAGGCGATCGGCGTGCTCCGGGCCGCCGCCGAACTCGGTCTGCGCGTTCCCGACGATGTGGCGGTCTGCGCTTTCGACGGTATCGATGGCAGCGAGTACACGGTGCCCGCGCTGACCACGATGCGTCAGCCCTTCGACGAGCTGGGCCGTTCGGCCGTCGAGTGGCTGCTGGCCAAGATCGCCGATCCGGCGCTGCCGGTGGAGCGGATCACGCATCCCACCACGCTTGTCGCACGCGGCTCCTGTGGCTGTCCCGATCCGACCGGGTTCGACTCGGAGTTCGGCGCCCGCTTATAACGGCTGAACCGCGTGGTGGGCATCCTTGACCGACTTCGACCGGACTTCGACCGGACTTCGACCGGACTTCGGGGTCCGGAACCCTCTGCGCGGTTCCCGTACGTCCGCGTCCGCACCTGCGCTGAACAGGCCTTTTCCCAGGCGCTTTCCCTGGTGCGATGCGATGACTGTCCGCGACTCGGTTGTCCACGGCTACCCGCCGGCTGGGCAACCCGACCCGCAGGGTGCCCAGGGCGACCCCTGAATGGTCGGCCCGGCAACCGGTCTGCGGCCTTCTTCCACTCGTGAGCCGGGGCGGCACGTCCCCCGACTGCCGCCTCCCGCCCGCCGACCCGGCACAACCTGTCCCGGCACAAGCTTCTCTGTCCCGGCACAAGCCTGCCCTGATGGATCACCCAATGACCCAAAGACCCCAAGACCCAATGACGCACTCTCGCACTCCCGCACTCCCGCACTCCCGCACTCCCGCACTCCCGCAATGACGCGATGAAAGGCACACCCATGTACAACACCCGCAGCACGCGCAGAGTCCGCTCCGCCACCGTCGTCGCCGCAGCCGCGACGAGCCTGCTGGTCCTGGTGACCGGCTGTGGCCGGGGCGACCAGAGCACCGGTAGCGGAAGCAAAGACGAGGCGCGTATCGCCATCGTCACCCGTGACTTCACCAACCCCTACTGGGCGGCGCTGCGCGACGGTGCGATCGCCGAGGGCAAGAAGCAGGGCGTCAAGGTGGAGGTCCAGGCCGGCGCGTCGGAGACCGACAGCACCGGGGAGAACGCCAAGCTCTCGACCCTGGCGGGGCAGAAGTACAACTGCTTCGGTGTGGTGCCGGTGAACGCCACCAACGTGATCACTCCGCTGGTCCCGGTGGCGCAGAAGAAGATCCCGATCCTCAACCTGGACACCCAGATCGATGCGGACGCCTCGAAGCAGGCCGGCGTCTCCTACGCGTCGTTCATCGGCTCGGACAACCTGTCCGCAGGGCAGCTGGCGGGGCAGGGGCTGCTGAAGCGCATGGGTGGCAAGGGCGAGGTGGCCATCCTTCAGGGCATCGCCGGAGAGCAGAACGGCATCAACCGTCAGAAGGGCTTCTCGCAGGAGGTGGCGGGCAAGCTGAACATCGTGGCCACCCAGCCGGCCGACTACGACCAGGCCAAGGCGCTGACGGTCACCGAGGGCATCCTCAAGGCGCACCCGAAGATCACCGGGATCTTCGCCGCCAACGACACCATGGGACTGGGCGCCGCGCAGGCGGTGCGCAACGCCGGGCTGACCGGGAAGGTGTCCATCATCTCGGTGGACGGCATCACCGCCGCGCTCGACGCGGTCAAGGCGGGCCAGCTCACCGGCACGATCTCGCAGTACCCGTACGCCGAGGGCCAGTTGGCCGTGCAGGCGTGCATCAACCTGGTCGCCCACAAGACCGTGCCCGCCCGGATCGTCGCGCCGATCGCGCTGATCGACTCGAGCAACGCGGCCAAGGCGATCAGCTCCTTCCCGCAGCCGTTCGTGCCCTTCGCCAACCCGCTGACCGGGAAGTGATCTGATCATGGCAGAGGCGCAGGCGCCGGCCCGGTTCGGCGCAAACCTCTCGGTCGAGGCGGCGGCACGGTTCGCCGCCCCGATCGGGCTGGGCGTGGTGTTCGTCGTTTTCTTCATCGCCACGCCCGACTTCCTCACCACGTCCAACATCAGTGACCTGTTGGTGTCCGCGTCGATCCTGCTGGTCCTCGCCATGGGGCAGCAGTTGGTCGTCACGGTGGCGGGCATCGACCTGTCGGTGGGGTCCAACCTGCCCTGGTCGGCGGCGGTGCTCGGGTACGCCTACACCCATGGCTGGGGGCTGGCCGTCTCGGTGTCGCTGGCACTGCTGGCAGGGCTGGCGGTGGGTGTGGTGAACGGCCTGCTGGTGGCCCGGCTGAACATGACCGACTTCATCGTCACGCTCGGCTCGCTGTCCGTGGTCAGCGGCCTCACCCTGCTGCTGACCAGCGGCAACACCGTCCCGGTGAACTCCGGGTTCCTGCGCGGTCTGGCGATCGACGGGATCGGCCCGATCCGCTGGTTCTGGGTGCTGGGCTTCCTGGTGGCCGCGCTGGTGGGCTTCGTGCTGTTCCGCACCCGTACCGGCACCTACCTGCTCTCGACCGGCGGCAACATCGACGCCGCACGCGGGGCGGGCATCCACGTCAACCGCATCCGGCTGATCGCCTACGCCAGCTCCGGGCTCGCCTGTGGGATCGCGGCCGTGCTGTTCGTGGCCCGTACCGGTGGCTCCGACCCCAGTCTGCAGACCGACCTGCTGCTCAGCTCCATCGCCGCGGTGGTGCTCGGAGGGTCCAGCCTGTTCGGCGGGAAGGCCTCCGTACTCGGCTCGGTAGCAGGAGCGTTGCTGCTGCAAAGTCTGATCAACGGTTTCACCCTGGTCGGCATCTCGCAGTACTACCAGCCCGTCGCGGTAGGTGCCGTGGTGCTCGGGGCGGCCTTCATCTCCCGGTTCCAGAAGTAGAGGCGAAAATGACGGACACTTCGGCCCGCGCCGCGGGCGAACCCTCCACCTCGGGCTCCACCTCGGGCTCGGCCGCCCCGACCGACCCGCCACTCGTCGAGATCACCGGGTTGCGCAAGTCCTTCGGCGCCGTGCACGCACTGCGCGGCGTGGACCTGACACTGGCTGTCGGCGAGGTCACCGCGCTGCTGGGCGACAACGGCGCGGGCAAGTCCACCCTGGTGCGCTGCCTGACCGGCGTACACCCGCCGGACGACGGCCAGATCCGGTTCCGTGGTGAGCCGATCTACCTCGGCTCACCGGACGACGCCCGGCAGTTGGGCATCGAGACCGTGTACCAGACCCTCGGGCTCATCGAGGACCTGTCGGTATGGCAGAACCTGTATCTGAACCGGGAGTTGACCAGCGGATTCGGTCCGTTCCGGGTGCTGGACAAGAAGTCCATGATCTCGGACAGCCGGGAGATCCTGTCCCGGCTGGATGTGAACGTGCCGAACGTCCGGGCCACGGTACGGCGGATGTCCGGCGGCCAGCGGCAGAGCATCGCCATCGCCAGGGCGGCCAACTGGGGCAAGACCCTGGTGATCATGGACGAGCCCACCGCCGCGCTGGGCGTACGGGAGACGGCGGCCGTCGAGGCGCTGATCCGACGGCTCCGGGACGCGGCGGTGACCGTGCTGCTCATCAGCCACGACATGGGCCAGGTGGCGCGGGTCGCGGACACCGCGTACGTGCTGCGCCGAGGGCAGACCGCGGCCCGGCGGACCGTCGCCGACACGACTGGCGATGAGCTGGTCGGGCTGATCACGGGGGCCGTCGAAGGTTCGGCGCATGAGTGAGCACCGCTCGCCGCTCGTCGTGGTGATCGGTTCGGTGAACATCGACCACGTCGTGGTCGCCGACGCCTTCCCGTCTCCCGGGCAGACCATCCTGGGCCGGACCGCGCAGGTCACCCTGGGTGGCAAGGGAGCGAACCAGGCGGTGGCGGCGGCCTCCGGCGGGGTGCGCACCGCGATGATCGCCCGGGTCGGCGACGACGCCGAGGCGGACACGGCGCGGGCGGGCCTGGCCGCGCGAGGGGTGGACGTACGCGGGGTGACCGCGGTGCCCGGCGCCGAGACCGGCACCGCGTGGATCACCGTGGCCGCCGGTGACAACTCCATCATCGTGGTCCCCGGCGCCAACTTCGCTTGGCAGTCCGAGGACGATCCCACCGGCGGCGCCGGTGCGGAGGCGGCGGTCGTGCTGGCCCAGCTGGAGATCCCGCTGGACGTGGTCCAGCGCGCGGCAGCCGCCTGCCGGGGACGGTTCCTGCTCAACGCCGCCCCGGCCGCCGAGCTGCCGGACGAGCTGATCTCCCGCTGCGACGTACTCATCGTGAACGAGCACGAGCAGGCGGTGGTCTCCGGGCGGACAGGCGCGGAGCCGGCGACAGAACCGGCCGCCGTACGGGAGGCGCACGCCGCACTGCGCGGCCGGGGCGCCAAGGCAGTGGTCACCACCCTGGGTGCGGCAGGCGTGATCGTCACCGATACCGACGGCACCACCACCGTGCTCCCTGCGATGCCCGCCGAGGTAGTGGACACCACCGGCGCCGGCGACGCGTTCACCGGGGTGTTCGCCGCCCGACTGGCCGCCGGGGACTCGATCCTGGCGGCCGCCCGGCTGGGCATCGCGGCCGGATCCCTGGCGGTACGGGTGGCTGGTGCCCAGCAGCACCACGTCGACCTGGAAACCCTGCGCGCCATGGCCGGCACAGCCCGCACGACCCGCACCACAGATACGGCCGACACCACACCTGCACCCGCTCCCACCGGCATCACGGATCCCACCGATCCCACCGGCGTCACAGGCATCGCAGGCATCACCGGAAAGGACTGAACCCGTGCAACGCAACGGCATCATCCACCACGAGCTGGCCGGCCTGATCGCCGGTCTCCGGCACACCGACACCTTCGTCATCAGCGACGCCGGGCTTCCCCTGCCGCCCGGTATGCCCGTCGTGGATCTCGGTTACCGGTACGGCCAGCCCTCGTTCGTGGACGTCACGGAAACCGTGCTCGCGCAGATCGTGGTCGAGCACAGCTGGGTGACCGACCAGGTCCGCGAGATCAATCCCACCGTCCACGCCGCACTGCGCTCGTTCGGGCTCGAGCCCGAACCCGTCGACCACGACGAGTTCAAGGCCCGGGTCCGGGACGCCAAGTTCGCCGTGCGCACCGGTGAGGACACGTTCTACGCCAACGTTCTCTGCCGCGCCGGCGTCCCGTTCACCCCGTGACCGGCTACGCGAAACCGTCCGGATGCCGTCAACACCTGCCTGGGGCACCTCGGGGAGGCTGACGACAACTGTGCTCCATTGGCAGCGCGTTGCCCCCGCGTTGGGCGCCGCGGGCACTCTTGCCGAGTCGGCCGAGGGCACACGGCACCGCGCCCGAGGTCGTCGACGGAGTCCCGCAAGGGCTTCGCTCAGCACTCGACCAACAGGGGACGGATCATGAAGAACAAGGGCAGTCGGACACTCACCCGGGCTCTGCCGGTCGCCGCCATGGCGTTCGCCGCGCTGATGACCACGGGCACGTCCGCTTCGGCCGCCGGGCTGGGGTGCAGCGGATACAGCTGTGACGGTCAGGATCCTGGTCCGGTCAGCTGGGACTCCGGTCCGACCACCGACGCGACGGCGACCGTCGACGGATACGCCACCGTGGAACTGCGCTCCGGCAAGAAGGACGCCAGATGGTACGGCTGGGCGAGAACGGCCACGCGCTACTACAAGTACGGCGTGTGGATCGACCGGTCCACGGACGGCGGCCGGACGTGGGACGGGACGCGCGGATACGAGCACCGTGACGGCGGCGACGCGTACACGCCCATGCAGTACTGGCCGGACGGTACTTGGCTGCGCGCGTGTGTGAACGTCGAGGGCATCGAGCTGAAGTGCACCCGCTGGGTCAGCTGACGCACCCCGGGCGGCGGCCCCGAGCGAGTTTGAGTTCCCGTGCTCGGGGCCGGCGCCCGGCGCCACGGACGTCCTACGGCAGCGCGGCCAGCCCCGCGCGGCTCTCCTCGACGTACTGCGCCATGTTGTGACGCAGCCCCAGTGCGAGGCACTGCTCCCAGCAACTCCGCGCGGCGTCCCACTCGCCGAAGTGGTGATGCGTCCGGGCCGTGAAGGCAAGGCAGTCGGCCGTGCCGGCGGGGTCGTTCATCTGCCGTCGGATGGACAGCGCCTCCGTCTGCGCCTTCAACGCGGCTTCTCGGCAGCCGAGTTGGCGGTGGATGTCGCCGAGCTTGGTCAGGCTGGTGGCCAGGAAGACCCCGTGCCGTTGCTCACGCAGCGCCTCGATGACCTTCTTGTAATGCGCAGCAGCCAGGGCGTGTTCGCCGCGCAGCTCCTGGACGTCCGCGAGCCGGCTCAGGGCCAGCGCCTCGCTGGCGGCGCTGCCGACGCTCCGGTACAGCTCGTGCGACCGCTCGGCGTGGGCGAGCCCCGGCTCGGCGTCCCCGACCTGGACGTACAGGGCCGAGATGTTGCCCAGGATGGAGGCCTGCGCGAGTTCGTCACCGGCGTCGGTGAAGAAGTCGAGCGCCGCGTGCAGGTGCTCCAGGCACTGTTCGTTGCGGAGCGCCATTCCATGGGCGACGGCGGTCCTGCGGTGGAGCCAGGCCCGCCCGAGTGTGTCGTCGTGCGCCACCGCGATGTCCATGGCCTGGCGCAGGCAGGCGTCCCACTCGCCGGTCCACCAGTGCGTGGTCGCGTACCCGAAGAGGCCGACGGCCAGGCGCCAGGCGATGTCGGAACGGCCGAGGGCCCCGGCCCGGGTGATGGCCTCGCGGATCGCGGGCAGTTCCCGCCTGGTCCATTCGAAGGCGGCCGCCTCGTCCGCGAACTCGGGGAGCGCCGGGTCCTCGGGGCCGTCGAGCGGTGGCGGGGACTGCGTCGCGTGGCTGGTCAGGGCACAGGCCGTGGTGACGGCCCGCGCGTACCAGGTGAGCAGCCTCAGGGTGGCTGTCTCCCGTTCCCGCGCGGTGACTTCCTCCGCCGCCCGCTGGGCCGCGTACTCGCCGAGGAGGTCGTGGAGCGCGTACTCGTCGGGCTCGGGGCTCTGTACGAGGTTCGCGTCGACCAGCAGTTCCAGCGCGGCTGCCGCCTCGTGGACCGTCGTGCCCAGCAGGGCGGCGGCCGAACGGGCGGTCACGGCATGGGGCTGCCACAGCCCCAGCAGCCGGAAGGCGCGGGCCGCCTCGCGTTCCTGGGCGTTGCCGCTCCCGTGCATCGCCAGGTAGCTCATGTCGAAGGTGTGCCGTACGGCGACCGCGCCCATGGTCAGGGCCTGGAGACGGCCCTGGTGCGGGGTGAGGCGCTCGGCCAGCATGGCCAGCGGCCACGACGGCCGGGAGGCGAGCCTGCCGCCGACGATCCGCAGGGCCAGGGGGAGGCCGCCGCAGGCGGTCAGTATGTCGGCCAGGGCCGTGGGCTCGTCCGTGATGCGGTCGGCTCCGCACAGCTTGGACAACAGGGTCAGCTGCTCGTCGCGGTCGAGCGGGTGCAGCGGCACCATGGCGACACCGGGCACCTCGGCCAGCAGGTGGCGGCTGGTGATCAGGGCCGCGCCGGGGCCGCCGGGCGGCAGGAGCGGGGTGATGTGGGTCGCGTCCCGCGCGTTGTCCAGGACCAGCAGGATGCGGCGGCCTTCGATCGCGGACCGGAAGAGGGCGGCGCGGTCGTCGGTGTTGTCGGGCAGTACGGCGGGGCGCACCCCGAGGTCGGCGAGGAGCCGGGCGAGCAGGTCGTGGGCGCTGCGAGCCGTTCCGCTGCTGAATCCCTGGAGGTCCGCGTAGAGCGTGCCGTCGGGGAACTGGTCACGGACCAGGCGCGCCACGTGGATGGCGAGGGCGGTCTTGCCGATGCCGCCCATGCCCGAGATGACGACGGGACGCAGGGCGGTGGCCGGCTGGTGACGGTCACCGTCGTCGGCCGAGGGCGCCATCGGCCGACGCAACAGGGCCTCGACCGTCGCCGTTTCGGCCTCACGTCCGGTGAAGTCCGCGACGATGGAGGGGAGTTGGTTCGGTGGCGGGGGCGCGGCGGCACCCTCCGGCCGCGGTTGCTCTTGCGGTTGTTCTTGTTCCTGCTCTTTCGCTTGTGCTTGCGGTTGTCGTGGGCGCGGCTTCGGTTCGGGGGAAGGGCTGTGGACGGGTGGGGCCGGGTCCGGGGCCTGTTTTTCCTCGAGCAGTTTCTGGTACGTCTGGCGGACGGCGGCGCCGGGTTCCGTACCGAGGTCGTCGACCAGCGACCGGCGTAGCGCGTGGAAGACCTCGAACGCGTCGGCCTGGCGTCCGCTGCGGTGCAGGGCGACCATGAGCTGGCGGTGGAGTGCCTCGCGCAGCGGGTTCTCGGCGGCCAGGGCGGCGAGTTCGGCGCAGATCTCGCGGTGGCGCCCGAGGTGGAGGTCGGCGTCGAAGGCCCACTCGCGGACCTGGAGGCGTACCTCGTCGAGCTGGTGGACGCGCAGGGACGGGGCCCGGGACTCGGAGAACGGAGCCAGGTCGGCGAAGGGCTCCCCGCGCCACAGGGCCAGCGCCGCCGCGCTCTCCTCGCGGACCCTGGGCCAGTCGCCCGCGTGGTGTGCGAGGCCTGCGGCGTGCGCCCGCGCCTCGAACACGTCGACGTCCAGTTCACCGTCCTGTACGAGGAGTTGGTAGCCCGGAGCCACGGTGCGCAGGCGGTTGTCCCCGGTTGCGGAAAGGATTCTGCGCAGCCGGGTCGCGTGGTTCGCGAAGGACGCCTCGACGCTGGACGGGGGCCGCTCGTCCCACATGGCCTCCTTGAGGGCGTCCTTGGACACCACCCGGTTGGCCTGGAGAAGCAGGGCGGCCAGCAGTACGCGTACCTTGAGCCCCGCGACCGGCGCCAGTGCCGTCCCGTCGTGCACCACGAGCGGTCCGAGCAACCCGAATTTCAGCATCGCGCTCCCCCGAGCATCAACGGTCGCATCCGCGTGGCAGAGGAACCGACTGGCGGACATCGT
>NZ_LGDW01000072.1 GCF_001280005.1 Streptomyces sp. NRRL WC-3618
CCCCTCACCGCACCTCGATGAACCCCCCCGCATACCGGTCCACCCGAGCCGGCGGCACCTGAGCGGGATGCCCGACCGCGACCGCCCCCATCGGATCCCACCCCGCGGGCAGCCCCAGCACCTCCCGCACGACATCCCGGCAGAACATCGTCGACGACACCCACGCCGACCCCAGCCGCTCTCCGGCAAGGGCGACCAGGAAGTTCTGCACCCCGGCCCCGGCCGCGACCACGAACATCTCCCGCTCGGCCCCGTCCCGCCGCGCGTCCCCGTATGTGTGCGACCCGTCCATCACCAGACAGGGCACCACGAGATACGGCGCCGCCCGCAGCACATCCCCCCGCCGCACCCGTTTCTCGACGGACGCCTCGCTCTTCCCGTCCCGCCGCAGATCCGCGATCCAGGCGTCGCGCATCGCGTCGAGCAACTCGGTCCGCGACCGCTCCGACTCCAGCAGTACGAAGCGCCAGGGCGTCGTGTGATGCGGCGCGGGCGCGGTCACCGCCGCGGCGACCGCCCGCCGTACCGCACCGGGGTCGACGGGCTCGGCCGTGAAGGCCCGCACCGTCCGCCGCTGGGTCACCGCCTCCCGTACGGCCTCCGAGGTACCGAGCCGGAACATGTCGTCGCGGGCGTCGCGCACCATGGCCCGCGCCCCCGTCTCCTCGGCGCTGTCGTCTTTGACGACCACGTGCGCCAGCCCGCGCATGACGGCGACGGGCAGCCCCGAAGCCTTGCCCTTGACCAGGTCCCCGGCGGCGGCCAGCTCGTCGGCGGTCGCCACGACGGTGGCGGACAGCGGATTGCCGTACGCGTCCGTGCCCCCGCGCAGATCGTCGAGTACGCGCACGCCGGCGGCGCCGATCGCCACGTCCGTGAGCCCCGCGCGCCAGGGTCGCCCGAAGGTGTCGGTCACGAGGACGCCGACGTTGACGCCCAGCGCGTCTCTCAGCCCGTCCCGGACCGCCCGCGCGGACGCGTCGGGATCCTCGGGCAGCAACAGGACTGTTCCGGAAGGTGTGTTGGAGGCGTCGACGCCGGCGGCGGCCATCACCAGCCCTTGCCGGTTCTCCACGATCCGCAGTGCCCCGCGCCGGGCGACGACCCGCACGGTCTCGGCGTCGATGGCGGCCTCCCGGTCCGCCGCCTCGACGACGCGGCCCTCGGCCTTGGACACGATCTTCGAGGTGACGAGCAGCACGTCCCCGTCGAGCAGCCCGGGCTCGGCGGCGGCGATGAGCTTCGCGAGATCGTCCCCGGCCCGAACCTCAGGCAGTCCACCCACCGCCCAGACTCGATACCCGCCACCACCACCGATTCCGTCAACGTCACCGATACCGCCACCGCCTTCGATGGCACCCTCACTGGAAAGCTCGCCGCTCAAGCGCCCCGCACCTCCTCGGCCAGCGCGAGCGCCTCGCGCGCCATCTGTGCCGACGCCTCGACGTCCGTCATCATCAGCGGCACCGCACGGCAGCGGATGCCCGCCGTCTCCACCCGCTCCACCGTGCCCGCGTCGACCGTGTCGACGAGCCAGCCGTCCAGCAGCCCCGAGCCGTAGTGCTCGGCGACCGCCGCTGCCGTGGCCTCCACACCGACCGCCGCGAGCACCTTGTCGGCCATCCCGCGCACGGGCGCATCCCCGACGATGGGGGAGAGGCCCACCACGGGGACCCCCGCCTCCGCGATCGCCTCGCGGATCCCGGGCACAGCCAGGATGGTGCCGATGGACACGACCGGGTTGGACGGGGGGAAGAGGATCACGTCGGCGTCGGCGATCGCCTCGAGGACTCCCGGCGCGGGCTTGGCCTGGTCCGCGCCGACCGGGACGATGGCCTCGGCCGGGACGGAGGCCCGCAGCCGCACCCAGTACTCCTGGAAGTGGACGGCCTTGCGCTCACCGTCCACCTCGACGGCGACATGGGTCTCCACGCGGTCGTCGGACATCGGGATGAGCCGCACCCCGGGCTTCCACCGGTCGCACAGCGCCTCAGTGACGGCGCTCAGCGGGAATCCCGCACCGAGCATCTGCGTCCGCACGATGTGCGTGGCGAAGTCCCGGTCGCCGAGACCGAACCACTCCGGCCCGACGCCGTACGCCGCGAGCTCCTCCTTCAGATGGAAGGTCTCGTCGGTCCGCCCCCAGCCCTGCTCCTCGTTGATGCCGCCGCCGAGGGTGTACATCACCGTGTCGAGATCGGGGCAGACCTTCAGCCCGAACAGGTGAATGTCGTCCCCGGTGTTGCCGATGACGGTGATGTCCGCGTCCGGCACGGCCCGCTGAAGACCGCGCAGGAACCGGGCACCACCGATGCCGCCTGCCAGAACCACAATGCGCATGCGGACAAGTCTTGCAGGCGGGTATGACAACGCGTCGACCGGTCGACGAGCCCTCGGCGGGGACCGGCGCCCAGGCCCCTGCCCTCAGCCGGTGACGACCGCCGACGGCGCGCAGCGCGCCGCGTGCATCGGCATCTCGGTGAGGCCCGGGTAGTAGATGTGCAGGCTCACGGCCGGTTCGAGGGTCTCGTTGACCACCTCGTGGACGTACCCGGGAGCGAACACCCGTTGGGTTCCGGGCGGCAACGCGCGCGTGCCGCGCTCCGTCCGCTCGGTCAGCCGCCCATCGAGGACGGTCAGGACGCCCGACGAACCGCCGTGGTCGTGCAGCCCGCTGCCCTGTCCGGGGACCCAGGACAGCAGCCAGACCTCGTAGCCGGGCCCGGTGCGCAGCCGGTGGTACCAGCGGGTTGTCGCGTCGTACTCGACGAGGTGCGCCCACTGGGAGCGGTCCGCGGCGATGGTGCGGGCCAGGCCGACGAAGTCGGCGACGGTGGCGGGGTGCTCGCGCGGAGCCTGGAGGAGGTGCGGTACTTCGAGGATGTCGCCGGCGATCTGGAGGTCGCTGTCGCTGTTCATGGGTGCGGAGGTCCTCGGCAGGAGTGTGGGGGGCTGGCTGGGTGTCGCGTACCGCCCGCCCGGGTCACGGAGGGGAAAGGCATCGCCCTGATGTGGGCTTCGGGGAATCAGCAGCCGAGTCGCGGTGGACTCAAAGGCAGCCGGAGCGCGTTGGGCTCAACAGCTGGAACAGCAACAACAGCTACAGCGAGCACGGGCAGCACCGAGGGACCGCGCGGGGCGGGTCGAGGTGAGTGCCAAGTTCGCGAGCATGCCCCCAAGGACACCGGTTCACACCCGCACTGTCAACTCGACATCCGCCATGTGGGACATCTTTCACCTCATCCGGTGCGTCTCTCAGGTGAATGGTTTGTTCCCGCGTCTTCCGGGAGACATGGCGCACAACCAGACTCACGGACTCACGGACTTCGGAACGAGACCGAACTTCTGGTCGTCCTCCCTCGTACAGGCTCTGTGTGGGGGTAGTCGCTCCCCGGGGCCTCCTCTGGCTGTCAAGGTATATGCCGATTTGAACACTTTCCGCATGGCCTTGGTTCCGCAGAGTGAATAAGGAGCCCAATAGCAGATCTCGGCTTGACTCGCCCGGATCAGCACACTTGTAATTTCACTCGTGTCGTTCGGCCGATATCGGTCAACGGCAACCTCACGGGGACGTGAAAGACAGACGAGGGGCGCACATGACCGAGACGGTGCAGCAACTGCTGGTCGACGACGCGGACGAGGAACCCGGCTGGCAGGAGCGCGCGCTGTGCGCCCAGACAGACCCCGAGTCCTTCTTTCCCGAGAAGGGCGGCTCGACCCGCGAGGCCAAGAAGGTCTGCCTCGCATGCGAGGTCCGCTCCGAGTGCCTCGAGTACGCCCTCGCGAACGACGAGCGCTTCGGTATCTGGGGCGGCCTGTCCGAGCGTGAACGCCGTCGGCTGAAGAAGGCGGCCGTCTGAGGCGTACGGCAACGCGGCACAACGAACGGCCCGTCGCGGGTGGGGTTGTCCACAGGCGGCGGGCCGCCGTGCTGCCCAGCCGCTAGTGTGGCTGCTCGTCCGAGACGCCCCGCCGCTCACACAGGGCACAGGCGTCCACCACAGTCCACCGAACCGGGGCCCGTACCTCGATGTCCGCGCACAGCCACACGGCAGCCGACTACGGCACTGCCACCACGCCCGAGTTCCCGCGTCACGTGGTGACCGCGGTCCTCGTCACCCACGACGGCGCCCGCTGGCTGCCCGACGCGCTCGCCGGGGTGCTCGGCCAGGAGCGCCCGGTGCAGAACGTCATGGCCGCCGACACCGGCAGCGCGGACGAATCCGCCCAGCTGGTCACCGACGCCCTCGGCGCCGACCGCGTCCTGCACCTCGCCCGCCGCACCGGCTTCGGCCAGGCCGTCGAGGAGGCCAACCGCACCGCGCCGGTCCTCACCCCGGAGGAGCTGACGTACCTCAAGCGCCCCAGCGGCTGGGACCCCGTCACCCGCAGCTGGCGCGACGACGCGTACGACATGCCGGAGCTCCCCCACGGGGAGCCGGTGCAGTGGCTCTGGCTGCTGCACGACGACTGCGCCCCCGACCCGGACGCGCTGGCCCAGCTGCTGCGGGTCGTGGAGCACGAGCACGAGTTGGGCCGCGGCGACGACATCGCGGTCGTCGGCCCCAAACTGCGCGGCTGGTACGACCGCAGGCAGCTCCTCGAGGTCGGCGTGACCATCGCCAACTCCGGCCGCCGCTGGACCGGCCTGGACCGCCGTGAGCAGGACCAGGGCCAGCACGACCACGTCCGCCCGGTGCTGTCCGTGTCCACCGCGGGCATGCTCGTACGGCGCGACATCTTCGAGGAACTCGGCGGCTTCGACAGCAGGCTGCCCCTGATGCGTGACGACGTCGACCTGTGCTGGCGCGCCACCGCAGCCGGCCACCGGGTCCTCGTCGCGCCAGAGGCGGTCGTACGGCATGCCGAGGCGTCCTCCCGCGAGCGTCGCACCGTCGACTGCGTGGGCCGTACCTCCGCGTCCCCGCACAAGGTCGACAAGGCCGGTGCCGTCTACACCCTGCTCGTCAACAGCCGTACGGCACAGCTGCCCTGGGTGCTGCTGCGCGTGATCCTCGGCACACTCGTGCGCACGGTGGCGTATCTCGTCGGCAAGGCCCCCGGACAGGCCGTCGACGAGATCCGCGGCCTCCTGGGCACCCTCCTGCGCCCAGAGCGGATCATCGCCGGGCGCCGCAGGCGAGGTGCTCCCCAGATCGACAAGGGCGAACTGAGGGCACTGTTCCCGCCACCCGGCGCGACCGTGCGGGCCACCATCGAACAGGTCGCCGGCGACCTCGGCGGCCGCTCCGACCCCGAGGCCACCTCCGGCGCGGGCCGGCACGGCAACGCCGTGGAGTCGGGGCCCGGCGGTGACGACGCCGACTTCCTGGAGGTCGAGCAGTTCGTCCGCCTCAAGCGCATCGCCCGCAAACCCGGCCCGGTGCTCTTCCTCGTCCTCCTGCTCGTCTCGCTCGTCGCCTGCCGTGAGCTGCTCGGCGGCGGTGCCCTCGCGGGAGGCGCGCTGCTGCCCGCCCCCGCCGACTCCGCCGAACTCTGGGCGCGTTATCTGGACGCCTGGCATCCGGTGGGCGTGGGCGACACCTCATCGGCGCCGCCCTACCTCGCGCTCGTCGCGATGCTCGCCTCCACCCTGTTCGGCTCGACCGGCCTCGCGGTCACCGTCCTGCTGATCGCCTCGGTGCCGCTGGCCGGCTTCACCGCGTACTTCGCCTCCCGCCCGCTCGTCGAATCACGGCTCCTGCGCGCGTGGGCGGCCGTCGTCTACGCCTTCCTGCCCGCGGCCACCGGCGCTCTCGCCGGCGGCCGGATCGGCACCGCCGTACTCGCCGTCCTCCTCCCGCTGATGGCCCGCGCGGGCATCGCGGCAAGCGGTCTCGCGCACGCGTCGGGAGCACGCGGCAGCTGGCGCGCCACCTGGGCCTTCACGCTGCTGCTGACGATCACCACCGCCTTCACGCCCATCGTGTGGCCCATCGCACTGCTGCTCGGCCTCGCGCTCCTCGTCGTACGACGAGGCGAGATCACCGCATACGGGCTGCGCTTCCTGGCCCAGTTCTGCGTGCCGGTCCTGGTCCTCGCGCCCTGGTCGCTCGCCCTGTTCCCGTTCGGCTTCTTCCAGGAAGCCGGTCTGGAGTACGGCTCCGGCGCCGCCGCCCCCCTCGACCTCCTCAGCGCCAGCCCGGGCGGCCCCGGCACGGTCAGCGGGCTGATGCTCATCGGCGTCGTCCTTGCGGCACTGGCCGCCCTGCTGCGCACGGAACGCCAGTTCGGCATCTGGACCGCCTGGACGGTCGCCCTGGTGGCGCTCGTCTTCGCGGTCCTCTCGAACAGCTCGGCGTGGGCCGGACCCGCCACCCTCGTCTACGGACTCGCCCTGCTGGCCGCCGCCGCGCTCGGCGCCGACGGCGCACGCTCGCGCGTGGCCGAGCAGAGCTTCGGCTGGCGCCAGCCGGTCGCCGCACTGATCGCGTTCGCCGCCGCCGCCGGCCCGCTGCTCCTCGCCGCCGGCTGGATGATCCGCGGCGCCGACGGCCCGCTGGAGCGGCGCGACCCCGTCCAGGTGCCCGCGTTCGTCGCCGAGGAGAGCGGTACCCGCGACCAGGCCCGCACCCTGGTCCTGGCCGGCGACTCCACCGCCCGCGTCGGCTACACCCTCGTCCGCGGCTCCGGCGCCCGCCTCGGCGACGGCGAACTCGCCGCGCAGAGCGGCGAGAACGCGGTCCTCGACAAGGTCGTCGCCAACCTCGTCGCGGGCTCCGGCGCCGACCAGGCCGACGAACTCGGCGACTTCGCCGTGCGCTACGTCCTCGTCCACCGGGGCGCGCCCCGCCAGGTCAGCCGCGTCCTGGACGCCACGCCGGGCCTGAGCAGGCTCAGCCAGCAGGACGGCGGCGCGCTGTGGCGGGTCGACCGGCAGGTCTCGCGCGTCGCCGTCGTCCCGGCGTCCGGCTCCGGCGACCCGCTGCCCGTCGCCGCGGGACCCGTCGACATCCACACCACGATCCCGGCCGGCTCCGGCAGCCGTGTCCTGCGCCTCGCCGACGCCGTCGACGAGTCCTGGACGGCCACGCTGGACGGCGAACCCCTCACCCCCACCACTCTCGACGGCTGGGCCCAGGGCTTCGAACTTCCCTCCTCCGGAGGGAAGCTGGACGTCACCTTCGACACTCCGATCGGCCACACCGCCTGGCTGTGGACGCAGGGCGCGCTCGCCGTCGTCCTCGTCGTGATGGCCCTGCCGGGCCGCCGCCGGGATGTCGACGACGACCTCCCCGAGGAAGAGCGCGCGATCCCCGCCCAGGCCACCGACGGCGACGGCCGCCGCGCCCGCCGACTGCGCGCCCAGGCGGAGGCCGACCAGACCGAACAGGCCGACGAACAGGCCGAGTTCCCGACGGACACCCCTTCTCCGGCGGACGTCCCTGCCGCGGTCCCGCAGCAGCAGACGTACGGCGACGAATGGAACAACGCGGCCTACGCGGGCACCCAGTACGACGGCTACGGCGCCGACCAGCACCACAACGCCCAGCAGTACCCGCCGGGCACCTACGACCCGGCGTACCAGGGAGACCAGTACCAGAGCGGCCAGTACGACCCGTACGCGTACGGCGGTTCGCCGCAGACCACGGCGTACGACCAGACGTTCACCCAGGGTTACGACCCCGCGTACGACCCGGCGCAGCCGCACCAGCCCCACCCGCAGGGTGAGCACCCCGACGGGAGCCAGCAGTGAACCGCAGCACCATCTCCCTGATCGCCGGCACGGCCGCGCTCGCCGCCGTCACCGGGTTCGCCTCGCTGCACACACCGGAGGCGGCGGACGCGGGCACGGCCAAGGCGGCCGCCCAGCTGCCCGTGGAGCGCACGAGCCTGCTCTGCCCCGCTCCCAGTGCCTCCGACCTCGCGGAGACGACGTACACGTCCTTCACGCCCGTCACGAAGGGCACCGGGAGTGACGGCAGGGCCGAACTGGCCGCCGCCACCGCGAAGTCGGCCGCCGGAGCCAAGGGCAACGGCAAGGGCAAGAAGGCGGCCAAGCCCGTCCTCACCCCCAAGGAGCCCGGCAAGCCGGTCGACGGGGACACCTCGGGCGCCGACGCTCCCGCGCTCGTCGGCACCGCCGAGGGGAAGTTCGCGCCGGGCTGGACCGTGCAGGAGACCACCGAGGTCGCCGCGGGCATCGGACGTGGCCTGCTGGGCGTCAACTGTGCCGTCCCGGACACCGACTTCTGGTTCCCGGGCGCCAGCACCGCGGCCGGCCGCACGGACTACGTCCACCTGACCAACCCCGACGACTCCGCCGCGGTCGTCGACATCGAGCTGTACGGCAAGGACGGCAGCCTCAAGTCCGAGGTGGGCGAGGGCATCGCGGTCCCGCCGCACGGCAGCGAGCCGATCCTGCTGTCCACGCTCACGGGCGGACCGCAGGCCGACCTCACCGTGCACGTGAACGTGCGCAGCGGCCGGGTCGGCGCGGCCGTGCAGGCGCTGGACGCCAAGTCCGGCGGCGACTGGCTGACCGCGTCCACCGAACCGGCGGGCAGCCTGGTCCTGCCGGGCATCCCCAAGGACGCCACCGCCGTACGTCTGATCGCCTTCACGCCCAGCGACAGCGACGCCGACCTGAAGGTGCGCCTCGCCTCCCCGACCGGTCTGATCACCCCGGCCGGCAACGAGACGCTGCACATCAAGGCGGGCATGACGGCCGCCGTCGACCTCGGTGACCTCACGCGCGGCGAGGCCGGCTCCCTGGTGCTCACCCCGACCGACACCGCGGTGCCGTTCGTCGCCGCCCTCGAGGTCGTACGCGGCAAGGGCGCCAAGCAGGAGACCGCGTTCATCCCGGCCACGGCCCCGGTCACCGCGCGCGCGACGGTCGCCGGCAACACCGCCAGGGGCACCATCCTCTCCCTGACGGCCCCGGACGGCGCCGCCCAGGTCAAGGTCACCGCGTCCGCGGGCAGCGAGGGCGGTACGGCGGCCACGAAGACGTACACGATCAAGAGCGGCACCACCCAGGACGTCGAACTCCCCGTCCCGGCAGGCCTGAAGGGCACGTACGCGCTGACGGTCGAGCGGGTCTCCGGGGGAGCCGTCTACGCCTCCCGGACCCTCCTGGCACCGGCGGACGGCATCCCGGCGTTCACCGTCCAGACGCTGCCGGACGACCGGGGGACGGTGGCGGTGCCGGACGCGGAGCAGGACCTGTCGGTCCTGCAGAAGTGACCGACGTACACAACCGACTACAGAACCGACGTGCAGAGGTGATCGCCCCGGGAGGAGATCCGGGGCGTCATTCCTCGCCGTAGCGCGGATCCACGGTCTCCGGGGTGAGCCCCAGCAGCTCGGCGACCTGCTCGACCACGACCTCGTGGACCAGGGCCGCGCGTTCGTCGCGGCCCTTGGTCCGGATCTCGACCGGGCGGCGATAGACGACCACGCGAGCGGGGTGACCCTCGTGGGCGGGAATCGTGCCCCCCAGGGGGACTGTTTCGTCGGCCCAGGACTCGGGCGGGCCTTCGAGGCGCGGCACTTCGAGGACGAGGAAGTCGATGTCCGAGAGCTGTGGCCATCGCCGCTCCAGCCGTTCCACGGAGTCCTGCACCAGATCCGCGAACGCCTCGGCGCGGCTCGCGGAGAGCGGAACCTGCGGGGGTGCCACGGGGCCACGCATGCCACGGCCGTGGCGATCACGGCGGCGGGGCCCGGGGCCTGCGGCGCGGGGCGGTACGGGGTTGTCCATCACTGGCGAAGCGTAGTCCCCGTGACCCCCGCGCGGGTGCCGGGCACGCTGCGTCCGCGGGCGCCGACCAGGGCCGGACGGCCTGTCGGCGACATGTCGCAGGATGACCATTCCAGCCAAGGTTGGGCTCGATTTCATATGCATCCCGGATCGTCGATGACCGTCGATCTCACGGCATTTGATGTGGTTTATGCCAAGTGGCGACTGGAGTGGGGGCGTTCGGTATCCCGGACCCCGGGGTCGCCGCAGGTCAGCGAGGTGTCCCAGAAGCCCCGTGTGGGCGGTTTCACACCACGACACGGGAGAGTGGCCTGGTGGGGAGTCGTCGCGGCCCGCTCAAGAGTGCGGTACCGTCCAACGTCGTGAGCCCTGTACGTCGCTGTTCGCGCACCGCTTGCGGCCGTCCCGCCGTCGCGACGCTGACGTACGTCTACGCCGACTCGACCGCGGTCCTCGGCCCCCTCGCCACCTACGCCGAACCCCACTGCTACGACCTGTGCGCCGAGCACTCCGAGCGCCTCACCGCGCCGCGTGGCTGGGAGGTCGTCCGGCTTCTGGACAGCTCCGCTCCCGCACGGCCCAGCGGAGACGACCTGGAAGCGCTTGCCAACGCGGTCCGCGAAGCGGCCCGTCCACCGGAGCGGACCGCCGAAACCGGCGGAGCTCGCTTGGCGGACCCGCGCGAGGTCGCGCGACGCGGGCACCTGCGGGTGCTGCGGTCCCCGGACAACTGAGAAACCGCTTTCCGCGTCGCCAGGTAACGAGGACAAGAACAACGTCCAGGGCGCACGGGAGCTGTCGGTCCGGACGGGTACTTTGGGGCGACCGATAGGACTTTCCGGAGGGACGGCCGTGTCTGCAGATCTGTCGCAGCTCGTGAAGGCGTACGACGTACGTGGTGTGGTTCCGGACCAGTGGGACGAGCCGCTGGCGGAACTGTTCGGCGCCGCTTTCATCCAGGTGACCGGGGCGGACGCGATCGTGATCGGCCACGACATGCGGCCCTCCTCCCCGGGCCTGTCACGCGCCTTCGCGCGCGGGGCGGCGGCATACGGCGTCGACGTGACCGAGATCGGCCTGTGCTCCACGGACCAGCTCTACTACGCGTCGGGCGCGTTCGACCTGCCCGGCGCCATGTTCACCGCCTCGCACAACCCGGCCCAGTACAACGGCATCAAGATGTGCCGGGCGGGCGCCGCACCGGTCGGTCAGGACACGGGCCTGACCGAGATCCGCGAACTGGTCGAGTCCTGGCTGGACTCGGGCACACCGGAGCCGCAGGCCGTGACCCCGGGAACGATCACGCGGCGGGACACGTTGGAGGACTACGCGGCACACCTCCGCTCGCTCGTCGACCTGACCTCCATCCGCCCCCTGAAGGTTGTCGTCGACGCGGGCAACGGCATGGGCGGCCACACCGTGCCCACGGTCCTGGCCGGTCTGCCCCTCACCGTCGTCCCCATGTACTTCGAGCTGGACGGCACGTTCCCGAACCACGAGGCCAACCCGCTCGATCCGGCCAACATCGTGGACCTCCAGAAGCGGGTCCGCGAGGAGAACGCCGACCTCGGCATCGCCTTCGACGGTGACGCGGACCGCTGCTTCGTGGTCGACGAACAGGGCGACCCGGTCTCGCCGTCGGTGATCACGGCTCTGGTGGCCTCCCGCGAATTGGCCCGCAACGGCGGCTCCGGGACGGTCATCCACAACCTGATCACGTCCTGGTCGGTCCCGGAGGTCGTCCGTGAACAGGGCGGCACACCCGTACGCACACGCGTGGGCCACTCCTTCATCAAGGCGGAGATGGCGCGCACGGGTGCGATCTTCGGCGGCGAACACTCCGCGCACTACTACTTCAAGGACTTCTGGAACGCGGACACCGGCATGCTGGCCGCCCTGCACGTCCTCGCCGCGCTCGGCGGCCAGAACGGCACCCTGTCGGCTCTCGTCGCCCAGTACGACCGGTACGTGGGCTCCGGCGAGATCAACTCCACGGTGGACGACCAGACAGGCCGCCTGACCGCGATCAGGACGGCCTACGAGGCGCGCAACGGCATCGAACTAGACGACCTGGACGGCCTGACGGTCAAGTCGACGGACTGGTGGTTCAACGTCCGCCCCTCCAACACGGAGCCCCTGCTACGCCTGAACGCGGAGGCAAGGGACGAGAAGACGATGCGCAAGGTACGGGACGAAGTCCTGAACATCATCCGAGACTGACCCCCTTTCCGGGCCTTCTTTCCCGCCCACCGCCCCCGCTGTTTCTACTGCCCAGGCCCAGGCACCTCCAGCCCGTCGGGCGTTTGAGGACGAGGCTCGTTCAGCCCAGGTCGTGTGGGCCGCCCACCCACGCGTGCGCCGCATCTATCAAGCCCAGGCCCCAGCCTCTCAGCCCGTCCGGCGTTTGAGGACAAGGCCCGTTCAGGGCCGGCAGGGGGGGCTGGGGGCGCAGCCCCCGGGATGGGACCGGTAAGGGCGGCGGGGGCGAAACAACCCGGCGTTCACCCACCCCACCACGCCCGCCACCCCGCCCCCCACGGCGGTACCCTGACCAGGCCACATCAGCCCACCCCCGAAGGGACACCTCATGCCGCTCGAAGCCGGCCTCCTGGAGATCCTCGCCTGCCCGGCCTGCCACGCTCCCCTCAAGGAGCAGGAAACCGAGCTGATCTGCACAGGCCAGGACTGCGGCCTGGCGTACCCCGTCCGGGACGGAATCCCCGTACTGCTCGTCGACGAGGCCCGCCACCCCGCGTAGTCCCGCCCAGGCGATCGGAGGTGCCACCCATGCTCGACGAGTCGCTGCTCGACGCCCCCGAGGCGTTGGCGGACGCAGACCACCGCAACCTCCTCCGCGGCGCGGCTGAAGCAGGCGCCCGCGTCCGCACAGCCGCCCGGCACGCGGCCGAGGCAGGCATCAACGACCTGAAACCGGACGGCCGCCCCCGCGCTGTCCTGATCGCGGGCCCCGGCGCCGCCGCGACCTGCGTCGCCGACCTCCTCGGTACCCTCGCCGGCGCGACCACCCCCGTCACCCGCCTGGCCCCCACCGGCGTCGCCCCCGCGGCAGGCGCCCTGCGCTGGGAGCTGCCGGGCTGGGCCGGCTCCGTGGACCTGCTCCTGATCGCCACCCCCGACGGCACCGAACCGGGCCTGTCCCTGCTCGCCGAGCAGGCCTACCGCCGCGGCTGCACGGTCGTCGCCGTCGCGCCCGCGGCCACCCCGCTCACCGAGACGGTGCAGGGCGCGGCCCACGGCCTGTTCGTACCGATGGCGACAGCCCCGTACGAACAGGAGGAGACGGACCTGCCGCTCGCCGCGTCCGCCCCCGGCGTCCTGTGGGCACTGCTCACCCCGCTGCTCGCCCTCCTGCACCGCACCGGCCTGCTCACAGCCCCGCCGGACGCGCTGGAGAAGGTCGCCGACCGTCTCGACCGCATCGCCGAACGATGCGGCCCGGCCATCGCGACGTACAGCAATCCGGCCAAGACCCTCGCCGTGGAACTCGTGGACACCCTCCCGGTGATCTGGACGGAGGGCACGTCGGCCGGACCGGCGGGCCGCCGATTCGCCGCCGCCCTCGCCGAACTCGCCGGCCGCCCCGCGCTGGCCGCCGAACTCCCCGAGGCACTGGCCGCGCACGGCGCCCTCCTCGCGAGCCGGCTCGCCGCGGGAGCCGACCCCGACGACTTCTTCCGCGACCGGGTCAACGAGGCTCCCGCCCTGCACGCACGCGTGGTCCTGCTCCGCGACCGTCCGACGGGCGGCCTCAGCGCCGCCCCCGCCGCCCGCGAACTCGCCCTCGGTCACGACACGGCGGTCAGCGAGCTCGAACCGGAGGACGGCGCCGAACTGGAGTCCCTGGCGGAACTGATCGCCACCACGGACTTCGCAGCGGTCTACCTGGCGCTCACAGCCGGGTCTTGACGAAGAACCGCCGAGACAGAACCCGGACCCCGAACACCGAACCCCTTCCCCCCGACCGCCTGCCCCCTGATCCCTCAATCTGCACGCAGAAAGACCGGTATGGACCGCCTCGACAACACCATCCGCCCCTACGCCTGGGGATCCGCCACCGCCATCCCGGCGCTCCTTGGTACCGAGCCGACCGGTGAACCGCAGGCGGAGATGTGGATGGGCGCCCACCCGGGCGCCCCCTCGCGCACCGGACGCGGCACGCTCGTCGAGGTCATCGACGCGGACCCGCAGGGTGAACTCGGCGCGGCGGCCGTCGCCAAATTCGGCCCCCGCCTGCCCTTCCTCCTCAAGATCCTCGCGGCCGGCGGCCCCCTCTCCCTCCAGGTGCACCCCAACCTCGCCCAGGCGAAGGAGGGTTACGACGACGAGGAGAACCGCGGGATCCCGGTGGACGCCGGACACCGCAACTACAAGGACGCCAACCACAAGCCCGAACTGATCTGCGCCCTCACCGAGTTCGACGGTCTGTGCGGTTTCCGCGAGCCTTCGAAGGCCGCCGATCTCCTCGCGGGCCTGGACGTCGACTCCCTCAAGCCGTACGTCGACCTGCTGCGCGCCCACCCCGAGGAGGCGGCGCTGCGCGAGGTCCTGACGGCCGTACTCAGCGCGGACCGCGAGGACATGGCCCGCACGGTCACCGAGGCCGCGACCGCCTGCGCCCGCCTCGGCGGCGACTACGCCCCCTATGCGGACATCGCCCACCACTATCCCGGCGACCCGGGCGTCATCGCCGCGATGCTCCTGAACCACGTCCGACTCCAGCCCGGTGAGGCCCTGTTCCTCGGCGCGGGGATCCCGCACGCCTACCTCAACGGCCTCGGCGTCGAGATCATGGCCAACTCCGACAACGTCCTGCGCTGCGGCCTGACCCCCAAGCACGTCGACGTCCCCGAACTCCTACGCGTCGTCCGCTTCGAGGCGAGCGACCCCGGCGTACTGCGCCCGGAGGCCGCCGCCGACGGCGAGGAGGTCTACGACACCCCCATCGACGAGTTCCGCCTGTCCCGGTACGTCCTCGCGCAGACCGCGCCCGCCCGCGACCTCACCCTCCCTACCCCGCAGATCCTGCTCTGCACGGCAGGCTCGGTCCGCGCCGGAGACATCGAACTCGCCCCCGGCCAGTCGGTCTTCGTACCGGCGAACGAAAAGGCCGAAGTCTCCGGCCCCGGCACGGTCTTCCGGGCGACGGTCGTCGTCTGACATCGCCCGCAGACACGATGGCCCGGAGACTGTCCGGGCCCATCCCGGGCACTGGTTGCCGGGGGCCGTGTGGCAGCCTGGCGGGTCGTTGTCGGAGGTGGCTGCGACAATGACCCACCGGCAAAGGGCGGGCAAAGCCCGGGACAGCGAACGTACGAAGGGACAACGCGAACACATGAGCGCGTCAGGCGGCACCAAGGCGATCGTGGCGGCACTCGGGGCCAACCTCGCGATCGCGGCAGCGAAGTTCGTGGCGTTCCTCTTCAGCGGTTCGTCGTCGATGCTCGCGGAGTCCGTGCACTCGCTCGCCGACTCCGGAAACCAGGGCCTGCTCCTCCTCGGCGGCAAGAAGGCCCAGCGCGAGGCCACCCCGCAACACCCCTTCGGCTACGGCCGCGAGCGGTACATCTACGCCTTCCTCGTCTCCATCGTGCTCTTCTCGGTCGGCGGCATGTTCGCGATCTACGAGGGCTACGAGAAGATCAAGCACCCGCACGAGATCGAGCACTGGTACTGGCCGGTGGGCGTCCTCGTCTTCGCGATCATCGCCGAGGGCTTCTCCTTCCGTACGGCCATCAAGGAGTCCAACCCCCTGCGCGGCAACGAGTCCTGGAAGGACTTCGTCCGCCACGCCAAGGCCCCCGAACTGCCCGTCGTCCTGCTGGAGGACCTCGGCGCGCTCGTCGGCCTGATCCTGGCGCTCGGCGGCGTCGGCCTCGCCCTGGCCACCGGCGACGGCGTCTGGGACGGCATCGGCACCCTCTGTATCGGCATTCTGCTGATTCTGATCGCCCTGGTACTGGCCGTCGAGACCAAGTCCCTGCTGCTGGGCGAAGCCGCCGGCGCCGAAGAGGTCGTGAAGATCGAGAAGGCGATCGTCGACGGCAACACCGTCACCGGCATCATCCACATGCGCACGCTCCACCTCGGCCCCGAGGAACTCCTGGTCGCCGCCAAGATCGCCGTCCAGCACGACGACACCGCCGCCGAGGTGGCCACCGCCATCAACGCCGCCGAGTCCCGTATCCGCGCCGCCGTCCCGATCGCCCGCGTCATCTACCTCGAACCGGACATCTACAGCGAGAAGGACGCGGCCAAGGGCCCCGACCGCGAGGCAACCCCGGGCGGCCCGGCCCAGCCCGCCGTCCACTGAGTTCACCTCCGCTCGGCCTCGAAGTGTCCTGATGTGTTCGCAGGCGGACTGGGGACGGTCGGGCCGACAGGTGTAGCTTGGGACGGAGCCAGACGTCGCTGCTGATGGCGGTCGGGCGGTCCCACCGCGGACCGGCCGAGGGAGAGAGGGCCTCCGACGGACTGCGCTGCGCGTACCGGGGCACGCCTGTGCCCTCTTCGGGCACCCCTGTGTCCGCCGCCGCGCAGACCAGCCGTACCCACCTCTCATCCCAACACTGAGGAGCAGCCCCTAATGACGACTGTCGACAACCGACAGGACTTCAAGGTCGCCGATCTCTCGCTGGCCGCGTTCGGCCGCAAGGAGATCACGCTTGCCGAGCACGAGATGCCCGGTCTGATGTCGATCCGCCGC